>NZ_JBHFIZ010000023.1:65535-168355 GCF_057334535.1 Achromobacter colocynthidis | reverse complement strand
CACGACTCCGACCGCCCTGCCGTCAATGCTGATCAGGCTGAACTCGACAAGTTCAGTGCCTTGGCCAGCCGTTGGTGGGATCCCGAAAGCGAGTTCAAGCCGCTGCACGCCATCAATCCGCTGCGGTTGGAATGGATTCAGGAATGCGCGGGCAGCCTTGCCGGCAAAAAGGTGCTGGATGTCGGCTGCGGCGGCGGCATCCTGTCTGAGGCGATGGCGCGCGGCGGCGCGGACGTAACCGGTATCGACCTGGCGGACAAATCTCTCAAGGTGGCTCGCCTGCATGGCCTGGAGTCGGGCGTGAAAGTGGAATACCGCAAAGTGCCCGTGGAAGAACTGGCTACCGAACAGCCCGGCCAGTACGACGTGGTCACTTGCATGGAAATGCTGGAACACGTGCCCGATCCGGCGTCCATCGTGCGTGCCTGCTCCACCCTGGTGAAACCGGGGGGCTGGGTGTTCTTTTCCACCCTGAACCGCAACGCCAAGGCATTCCTGTTTGCCATCATTGGCGCGGAATACGTCCTGCGGCTGCTGCCCCGCGGCACCCACAGCTATGACCAGTTCATCAAGCCCAGCGAACTGTCCGCCGCGGCGCGGGCCGCCAGCCTGGAACCCGTGAGCATGCGCGGCATGGAATACAACCCGATTACGCAGATTTACTCGCTGTCGTCCGACACTTCGGTCAACTACCTGATGGCTACCCGCAAATGAGCGCCCTGATTCTGTTCGATTTCGACGGCACCCTGGCCGACACCGCCCCCGATCTGGCCGCCGCCGCCAATCAGCAGCGTACCCGCCGTGGTCTGGAACCCATGCCTTTCGAAGCCCTGCGCCCTGTCGCGTCGCAAGGCGCGCGCGGCCTGCTTCGCGTGGCCCTGGACCTGGCGCCGGGCGATCCGGACTATGAGCCGACGCGCTTGCAGTTCCTGGAAGACTACGCAGCCAACTCCACCGTGCACAGCAAGCTGTTCCCCGGCATTGAGGAATTGCTGGCGGATATCCGCCGGCGGGGCATGTCGTGGGGCATCGTCACCAATAAAGTCACTTACCTGACGCTGCCCATCGTCGAATTCCTGGACCTGACCCGCGACAGCGCCGTGCTTGTCTGCGGCGACACCACGGCCCATGCCAAGCCGCATCCGCTGCCGTTGCAGCATGCCGCGCGCGAAGCCGGTTTTTCCACCGATCGTTGCGTTTACGTGGGCGACGACCTGCGCGACATTCAGGCTGCACATGCCGCCGGCATGCCCGCCGTCGCGGCGGCCTACGGCTACGTGGGCGAAGACGACAACATCATCAGCTGGGAAGCGGAAACCTGCGCCAATACGCCTGAGGAACTTTGGTCGGCCATTCAGCCGTTGCTGCCCATCGACCTGCGCTAAAGGCGCCAGGCTTGGCGGGCCGCCACGGTCCGCCGGCCGGCTTGCAATGCATCACGCCGATTCGTCATACCGAGTCGTCGTATCTAGTCGTCGTATCAACGGGTCGCGCGAAGCGGCGGCGCCTAGGCGTTGCGCCTATTAGTTGTACCCGGCGAACAATATTTCCGGAATTGCACGCTTTATCCGGATTTCCAAGTCACTTAAAGTGTGACCCATGCAAGGCGGTCGGGCGCTTCCCGATTGCCGGTCCGGCAGACGCCGGTATTGCGGAGCCTGCCTCCGCAACCACTCCTCTCCACGCCGACGGTTAACCCCCCTCGTGCACCGTGCGCGGCCAATGCTTGCGCGCACAGACGACCTTTTCGCTGACAACGCCTTACCCCGCGCGACGCCATTCGGTATCGCGCCAATGGAATGCCTATGCTTTTGCCCATCCTGCTACTTTCTGCCGCCGGTTTTACGATTCTGACCACCGAATTCCTTATCGTCGGATTGTTGCCCGCCTTGGCCCGCGACTTGCAGGTCACCGTGTCCCAAGCCGGCCTGCTCGTTTCGCTGTTCGCCTTCACTGTTGCGGCAACCGGCCCCTTGCTGACCGCCTTGATGGCCAACATCGAACGCAAGCGCCTGTTCATCGGCGTGCTGGTGCTGTTCGGCGTTTCAAACGCGGTTGCCGCCATGGCGCCAAACATCTGGGTCATGGCCGTGGCACGCTTTGTGCCCGCGTTGGCCTTGCCCGTGTTCTGGTCACTGGCCAGCGCTACCGCCGTCGAGCTGGTTGGACCGGCGCGCGCCGGCCGGGCGATTTCAATGGTCGCTTTCGGCATTGTGGCCGCCACCGTGTTTGGCATCCCGATCGGGGTGCTGATCTCGGACGCATTCGGCTGGCGAGCGGCGTTCTGGGTGCTGTCGGCCGTGGCGTTCGCGAAGGCGCTGTTGTTGTTCCTGGCGTTTCCCAGCACCCGAATTCGCGCTGACAGCGTCAAATTGGTCACGCAACTGCGCATCCTGCGCAATCCGATCGTACTGGGCCACGTGGTGGTGTCCCTGCTGGTGTTTACCGGCATGTTCACGGCCTACACCTATCTGGCGGACATGCTTGAGCGGCTGGCGGGCTTCGACGGGCAGATCGTTGGCTGGACGATGATGGCGTTCGGGGCGGTGGGCTTGATCGGCAACACGCTGGGCGGCCGCATGGTGGACCGTAGCCCCCTGGGCGCCACCGCGCTGTTTTCGTCATTGATGGCGGCCGGGCTGGTGTTTGTGGCGCCGGTGATGCAATCGCATGGCCTGTTGGCCGTGGCGCTGGGCCTGTGGGGCATCGCGCAGGCGGCGCTATTCATTGTTTGCCACGTGCGCTTGATGAAGGCCGCCCCCGAGGCGCCCGCCTTCGCGGCATCGCTGAACATATCAGGCGCCAACATCGGGATTGGCCTGGGCGCCGTGGTGGGCGGACACGTCATTGACCAGTACGGGCTGGCCTCGCTGGGTTGGGCCGCTGCCCTGATCGTGGCGATTTCCGTCGCCCTGGCGCTGGCGCTGATGGTCGCGTCGCGCACGCAGCCGTCGCCCAAGACCGCTTGCGCGAATGCCGCCTGAACCCTGCTTGTGTCCGCCGCGCCACGCCTGGGCGACGGCCGGTGGACAGTACAGCAGGCTATGACATTTACCAGTACAATAGAAAGTTCTTGGGGCCGATCCGGATTCGACGTGGGTCGCGAAACAACTCAGGGCATGCCGAGCACCAGTTCGCTCGTTAAACCACTGGAAACACTACAAACGCCAACGACGAGCGTTTCGCTCTCGCCGCTTAAGCGGTGAGCCGCTGCACTGATCTGTCCTTGGGTCAGGCGGAGGAAGGCAACTTCCTAGGGGGGTAACCCTCGAACCGCAGCAGCGACATTCACAAGGAATCGGTCTGCGCTGGGGTCACACGGCTCAGATTTAAATTACGTGAATCGCTTTGGTCCGGCCTGTCGGTTGGCTAAGTCCAAAGTTAAAACTAAATAAATCGACTACGCATGTAGAACTGATTGCAGAGGGCTTGCGGACGGGGGTTCAATTCCCCCCGGCTCCACCAAATTCCGCTTTATTGCACAGTGCTTAGCAAATGGCCAACTCTTCGGGGTTGGCCATTTTTTTGCCTGTTCGCAACACATGCCGGCTACCGGAAGTAACAAATGGGGGTATATCCCCAAGGTTCACCGGGACCGAAATAATCCGTCACATATTACGAAAAATATCAAGACATAATCAACGCAAGAAAATGCCACCACGTTTGTGAGGTCATTCTTGTGATGAAAGTCCTATCCATCTTTGGGACCCGTCCCGAAGCGATCAAGATGGCGCCGCTTGTCACCGCCCTTTCCCAAGAGCCGGCGATTCAAAGCGTGGTGTGCGTCACCGGCCAACATCGCGAGATGCTGGATCAGGTGCTGGCGCTGTTTGGGCTGCGCGCCCAGCATGATCTGGACATCATGGTGCCGAACCAGACCTTGAATGGCCTGTACTCACGGCTCATTGCCCGCGTGGATCAGATTCTGGAAGCCGAACAGCCCGACTGCGTGCTGGTGCATGGCGATACCAGCACCGCGTCGGCCTGCGCATTGGCGTCGTTTCACCGGCGCGTGCGGATCGGGCACGTCGAGGCCGGCTTGCGTACCGGCAACCTGGCAATGCCCTTCCCCGAAGAAATGAACCGGCGTGTGGTCGACGCGATCGGTGACTGGTTGTTCGCGCCCACCGCGCAATCGCGCGGCAATCTGTCGCGCGAGAATTTGGCGGGGCGGATCACCGTCACCGGCAATACCGTGATCGACGCCCTGGCGATGACGTGCGCCAAGCTGGATCCCTCGGGGCCGCTTGCACAGCAGTTGGAGGCCCGTTACGGCTGGCTGGATCCGACGCGGCGGCTGTTGTTGGTGACCGGCCATCGGCGCGAGAGCTTTGGCGGCGGGTTCAAGAACATCTGCGCCGCGCTGGCGGAACTGGCGCGCCGCGAAGATTTGCAGATCGTCTACCCGGTGCATTTGAATCCGCAGGTGCGCAATGTCGTGATGACGGACCTGGCCGGACTGTCGCATGTGCACCTGATTGATCCCCTGGATTACCTGGATTTCGTCTGGTTCATGCAACGCGCGCACCTCATCCTTACTGATTCGGGCGGCGTGCAGGAAGAGGCGCCTTACCTGGGCAAGCCGGTTCTGGTCATGCGCGACGTGACCGAGCGCCCCGAGGCGGTTGAAGCCGGCACCGTGGCGCTGGTCGGCACGGATGCCCGGCGCATTGTGACCGAAGTGAATCGCCTGCTGGACGACCCCGACCTGCATGCGTCGTTTTCAAGACGCATCAACCCCTACGGCGACGGCCGCGCCAGCCAACGCATCGTGGATGCGCTATGCGGCCGCGCCGTCTCTGAATTTGATCCCCACGGGACCACCATCACCCCATCCGCCTGATGCATCCCCCCGCGACGCATTCCTGCCCCGGAGTCCGCATGCACCACCCCGCACCGAACTTACCTGTTGCCCGAACCCTACGCCGCGCACTGATGGCGGCGGGACTACTGCTTCCCTTGGCTACGCTGGCCAGCCCGGCCGGCGACGCGCTGCGGCGTTTGCAAAACGACGACTGGGTAACGCGCAACATCACGCTGCAAGACCTGGGCATTACCGAGCCGGTTGTCCTGACCAACAGCGATGCGCACCACGAGTTTTTTTTGCCCGTGCCGCGCGGCGTGCCGATCCTGGACGCCACCCTGGGTTTCGACGCCAAATACACCAAAGGCGAATCGGGCCGGACCAACATGGTGCTGTGGCTGGACGGCATCCCGCAAACCGCTCAACGCATCGCCGATGGCGACGGGACGGTGGCGCGCAATCTGACGGTCGAGCAGCGCAACCGCCAGACCGGCTTCCTGCGGCTGGGAGTGGACTGGCAGTCGGAGATCGCGCTGCGCCACTGCGAAAGCAACCGCGCCACCGCCAACGCGCTGACCATTTCGCCGCAGACCCGGTTGAGCTACCGCTACGACGCTTCGGCCCTCAAGAACCTGGATGACGCCTGGGGCACCCTGCCCGGCAAGCCCGTGTTGATGGTGGCAAGCCCTAAGCTTGACCAGCAGGCTTTCGATAGTGCCTGGCGCCTTGGCGTGGCGCTGGAGCGCACGGGCAAGCGGGTCTCGGTCCGGGCGTTTCCGTCGGTGGGCGACGAAATCGACACGCGCGGGCTGCAAGTACCGGCGGGTCTGGAACGGGTCGCCGCCTTTGCCGCCATCGCAGGCAAGGAAAATCACAAGCTGGCCAGCCCGGCGGAACTGGGCGCCTTGCTGGTGCTGGGCGCCCCCGCCGTCAGCGCGGACGTCGCCATTGTCGATGCCGCACTTCGCACCCGCTACAACGAAGCGCTGGATGCGCTGCAAGCGCAACTGGCCTCGGACAGCGACGCGGCCGACGCCTTCAAGACGTGGCGCCAGGCGCGCATGCCGCTGGCCGGCGCCGACCTGCCCGCCAAGGACATCCGGCTGCTGCCGCTGGGCCGACAAGCCGTGATCGCGGTGGCCGCCGACGCGGGCGCGCAAGCCGCCGGCGCTTTCGACAGCGCATGGCGGCGCATCTTGGTGACCCGCCAGGTCAACGTCAAGGCCGCGACGCCGCCGCTAAGCGCGGATGGGGCATTGCGCCTGACGTCGTTGGGCGGCTCCGCCGACAGCTTCGATGTTGCGTCGCGTGGCGACTGGACCACCACGTTCCCGCTGTCGGCAGTGTCCTCGGGCGGCCTCATGCCCGACGAATTGGTGATGGACCTGGCCGCCGCGCCCGGCGCCTCATCCACGCGACCGGTGGCCTCTGTCTTCTGGAACGGCATCCTGCTGACGGCCAAGCAGATGGACGCGGATGGCAAGCCCGAACGCCTCAGGGCGCGCGTTCCGGGCTATGCCCTGGGCGTCAACAATGCCGTGCGCGTCACGTTCCAGCGGCAGCCGGTCTCGGTGGATTGCAATGAGATCCCGCAGGGCTACCCCGTCAACGTCCTGCCGACCAGCTATGTGAAGCCGGGTAAGGCGCAGCCGGACGGCAGCTTTGTCGGGCTGCTGCCCTTGATGGCGGGCAACCCGCAACTGATCATTCCCGACAGCTATCTGGCCGACGCGCCCGACAACATCAAGCGCGTGATTGGCATTGCCTCGGCAAGCGGCGTATCGCCGACGCGCGCGGAATTGTCGGTGGCGCCGGCAGGCCAGGCGGTCAAGCCCGGCCGCCCGTTCCTGGCGATGGAAGTGGCGGTGGATGGCGCCGAACCCATCGTCAAGGTCACGGACCGCAAGCAGTTGACGGTAGCGGGCAAGACCGCGACGTGGCTCGACATCTCCGGGCTGGAAAACCTGAGCACGGCGGAAGTCGTGCGCGGCAATGGCCAGGATGGGCTGCTGTGGCACACGCTGGGCCAACACCCGGGCAAGTTGGACGCGCCTTTCGTGCTGAACCGGGGCAATGTCGCCGTCATCGGCGCCACGGGGCCGATTGCCTGGATAGACAGCGCCAACCCCGACGCCAGCCACCCACCGGGCGCGGGCGAAAGCGCCTTCTTCGAGTGGCGCCGCTACGTCTCCTGGAGCGTCCCGGCCATCAGCGTCGCGTTACTGGTCCTGATCCTGGTCCTGATCCTTGCCCGGCGGGTGAATCGCAGGAAGACCAGGGACACCAAGTAAGCCGGCCAGGTCTGCCCCCATGTCTTCCCTTTACTGGCCCTACTTCCTCGCGGACTATTACCGCGGGCTGGAAGTGGTGACCGCCATCGTCGGCGTCATCATCCTGCTCTCCAGCCTGGACGATCTGTTCATCGACGCCTGGTACTGGTTGCGCGAGCTGCGGCGTTCGCTGACGGTCAAGCGCCGCTATACGGCCTTGTCCGCCGAAGAACTGCGCGCCAAACCGGAACAACCGCTGGCGATCATGGTGCCCGCCTGGCTTGAGTACGACGTGATCTCGTCGATGCTTGAGACCATGGTGTCGACGCTGGAATACAAGAACTACATGATCTTCGCCGGCACCTACCAGAACGATCAGCGCACGATCGACGAAGTAGAAAGGATGCGACGCCGATACCGCAAGTTGATCCGTGTGGAAGTGCCGCATGACGGGCCGACCTGCAAGGCAGACTGTCTGAACTGGATTGTGCAGGCCATCTTTGCGCAGAACGCGAAGCAGCCCGAGCCCTTTGCGGGCGTCATCCTGCACGACAGTGAAGACGTGCTGCACCCGCTGGAACTGAAGTACTACAACTATCTGTTGCCGCGCATCGACTTCATCCAACTGCCCGTCACGTCGCTGGAACGCCATTGGCATGAGCTGGTCGCCGGCACCTACATGGACGAGTTCGCCGAATGGCACACCAAAGATCTGGTGGTGCGCGAAAGCTTGTCGAAGATGGTGCCGTCGGCGGGCGTGGGCACCTGCTTTTCGCGCCGTGCGCTGGAAGAACTGGCGGCGGAAACCAACAACCAGCCTTTCAACACCGACACACTGACCGAGGACTACGACATCGGCGCGCGGCTGGCGCAACGCGGCATGAAGCAGATTTTCGGAAAGTTCCAGGTGGAGTACGTAACGCGCCGGCGCGCCTGGTTCGGTCTGGGACGCGAAAAGGTGTCCAGCATTCGCATGCCGCTGGGTGTGCGCGAATACTTTCCCAACACCTTCCGTACCGCGTACCGACAGAAGGCGCGTTGGACGCTGGGCATCGGCCTGCAAGGCTGGCAGCAAGTGGGCTGGACGGGATCACTGGCCAACCGGTATCTGCTGTTCCGCGACCGCAAGGGCCTGATCACGTCGTTCATCGCGATTCTTGCCTACGTGCTGCTGGCCAACTTTTTCCTGTTTTTCCTGGCGGATAAATTCGGCTGGTGGACGGTGTACTACCCGTCGTACTTCCGGCCCGGCGGCTGGTTGGTGACGCTGATGTGGCTCAATGCCGTCGCCCTGCTGCTGCGCGTGGTGCAGCGGGCGTACTTCGTGGGCCATATGTATGGCTGGGAACACGCGGTGCTGTCGATACCCCGCATGATCGTGGGCAACTTCATCAACGCCATGGCGGCGGGGCGCGCCTGGCGCCTGTTCATCGTGCATCTGATCACCGGCAAGCGCCTGGCTTGGGACAAGACCATGCACGACTTCCCCAGCACGGACCAGTTGTCGCAGCAACGCAAGCGGCTGGGCGAACTGCTGCTGTCGTGGCAGGCCATCGACCAGGACACGCTGGCGCGCGCGCTTGAGATCCAGGCGCGCGACAAGAAACCCTTGGGCCAGATTCTGACCGAACAAGGCTGGCTGGACGAGGGCACGCTGAACGAAGCCATCGACTTCCAACAATCAGGCCAGGTGGCGCCGCCACCCCACGCCGACGACAAACCCGCGACGACATGATCCCGCTGACCCGCTCGCTCATTCTGTCCGCCGCGCTGGCATGCGTATGGACCGCCTCCCCCGCCACGGCGCAGACGGCAGCGAAGACGGAAGCCCCGCTGGAAGGCGCGGCGTACCGCTTCGCCGAAGAGGCCTACAAGAATTTTGACGCGGGCAAGTACGAACTGGCCGCGCAGCAGGCGGAGTCGGCCATCGTGTTGCGGCCCGACGTAGAACGGCTGCACCTGCTGCTGATCTACGCGCTGCAAAAGCAGGGAAAGTTGAAAGAGGCGGAACAGGCCGCCGCCAACGCCGTCAAGGAAGGGGTGGATACCCCCGCGTTGCGGCAGGCCCGCGCCAACCTGCGCCCCGCCCCTGGCCCGGCCGTTACGCCGGCGATGCCCACGGCCACAGCCACCCGACCCGCCGCCACAGCCGCCACCACATCCACCGCAACGCCGTCCCCACCTGCTCCTCGACCCGCCTCTGCCTACAGCCGCGCTTACCCCATCGCCACCCGCGCCTACGCCGACTACAAACGCGGCGACTATGCCGCTGCCGCGCGCGGCGCGGAGCAGGCCTTTCGCATGGATCCCAAGCAAGGCGCCTGGGCCATGCTGTGGCTGGACGCGCTGGAAGCCCAGAATCAGTACGCACAGGCCGAAGCCGCCGCCGACAAGGCGATTGCGCTAGGCGCCCCCAACAAGAAAGACCTGGCCGCCCGCCGCCAGACGATGAATGCGCGCATGGCCGCCAAGCAGGCCGAAGCGGCCTACCAGGCGCTAAGCGCCAACCGCCCGGACGACGCCGTGCCGCTGGCGCGCCAAGCGGTGTCGCTGGCGCCCGACTCCGCCAGCCACCGCTTGCTGTTGATCAACGCCCTGATGCTGGACGACCAATTGGCCGCCGCCGAAGCGCCCGCCACCGATGCCATCACGCAAAATAACGGCAACACCACGGCGCTTGTCATGCGCGGCTATCTGCGCCAACGCCAAGGCAAAACCGACCTGGCGAATGCGGACTTTGACGCCGCGCTCAAGCAAGACCCGCAAGACGATGCCCAACGCCGCAACGTCCGCCTGCTTGCCGCCGATGCGGCGTTGGCGGCCGGCGAAAATGCGCGCGCGTTGGCCTTGCTGGAACCCTTGGGCCAACAGGACGACGCGGCCAATGCACGGATAAAACGCGCGCGCTCCCGCCCCGCCGTGCCCGCCACATTGACGCTAGGCAATTACCCCGCGCCTGTGCAGGACTGCCGCGACACGCCTGCCGGCACTGTTTGCCAACTGCTGCCGTCCGACACCGCCGGCAATGGCGGCCCTGCCGCGCTGGCCTATGCCGCCTACGCGCGGGAAGATTACGCCGAAGCCATCGCCCAGGCCCGCAAGGCAGTGGCACAAGACCCCAACAACCAGGACTACCAGCGCCTGTTGACAACCACGCTGGCGGCGGGCAAGGGCGCCGAACTGGTCGAGGCGGAGCAACGCATGAGCAAGGCGCTGGCGGCCCAGCCGGGCGACCCCACGCTGCTGATGCAGCGGGGCTATCTGTATCAACGCATGAGGCAACCCGCGCTTGCGCTGCGGGATTTCGAGGCCGCGCGCGCCACCGGCAAAGCGCCGCCCACCGTGATACTGGACGAAGGCTACGCGCGGGCCGGCGCGGGCGACAAACGCGGTGCGGTCGACAACCTGAAGCAGGCCATCGACGAGGCCGATGCGGGCAAGCTGGCCTTGACGCCGCAACAGCGCTTTGACACCCGCAGCGGCATCGGTGAACTATCGCGTGAATGGGGCGGCTACGTTTCCGCCGGCTATCGTGGCGCGCGGCCGGCATCGTCGGGCTTGGGTGGCGCGGCCATTACCGTGCCGGGCGACGCCATCTTCAGCACGGCCGAGATCTTCTGGCGTCCAGCGGATTTCATGAACTCCGCCACGCAAACCTTCGAACTGTATGGGCGCGTTTCCAACACGCTTTATGACAAGGGCGGCACAACGCCGGAACAGACCGTCGCCAACCCCTGCAAGGAAGGCGCAGCTTTTGATGTTGCCGAAAGCCAAAACCAAGGTGTCGCCGGCTTCCCTACAACAATCGGATCGCTGGGCATGCGCTTCACGCCATCCACGGAGGTAGGACTCACGTTCGGCATCGAACGCCAGTTCAACCTGGGCAGCGCCACCCGACGCGGCTCCTTCAGTCCGGCCTCTTCCGATCTTCGCTGTCATCTCAACGATGACCAAAAATCGCCGCACTACGAAACCACCGCCGACAACGGCGCCTGGCTGGCCTACGTCACCTACGGCCTGTACGAAGGCACGACGCTGCGCATCGACCGGCCCGATTGGTTCACGATGGAAGGCTATCTGCAGGCCGGTTATTCCTGGCAGGACATGCCGGCGAAATTCTGGTTGCGCGACAACGTTACGGGCGAAGACGGCGACAAGATCTCGGGCCGCATGAAGCGCGACCAGGCGTTCGGCGCCGGCGAAGTGCGCGTGGGCCGTAGCTATCGCCTGGACGCCATCAGCGACCGGCTGGTGCTCTTTCCCTATGCGGTGGTGGGCGCGGACTGGCTGTGGAACAAGAACCGCGCATCTTTCTCCTCCCAGGGCGAGTCGTTTAGCGTAGATCAGCTAGGCAATGGCTCGTCGTGGTCGCTGGGCGCCGGGCCCGGCGTCAACGTACGTTACTGGTTCCGCGAAGACCACTACAACGCGCCACGGTCTTATCTGGACCTGACCACGCAGTACCGCTTCAACATCGGCGGCGGCTCGGCCGACCGGGCGCGCGGCCTGTTCATCAACCTGACCCTGTCGTACTGAAGGCTTTACTGAACGCTGTACTGACGGCGCATGGGCGCTGCCGCCCTACGCCCAGGCATCAGACGCGCGCCGCTAACCAAGCCTGCATCAGTGCCCGCGCCTCGGGCGTGTTGTCGATCACCCAAGGGTCTATCGCAAACGCCACCACCCGCTTGGCGCCGTAGCCGCGCGCCACTTCCCATTGCTGTTTGACGCGATCGAAATCCGCCGAGCGCGCCTTGAAGGTGGACCCGTCCGTACTGCCCGAAGGCAGCTCCTCGAACAGTTCCAGGATCAAGTCGAACGAGGCGCGCCGTGCGAGCAGCATGTCGTGCAAGGGGGCAAGCGACTGGTAGTTGGCCAAGCCGGCCACGCCCACGCCGTCCTGGATCATGGGGTGGATACGTACCCGGTCCAGAATGTTGCTCCACAGCTTCGTCAACGAGCCTTCGCCGGGCAAGCGGGAATAGTAGGTGGATATGCAGGGCACGCCCGGGCTGGTGGCCTGCGCCGTGCGAGAGAAGGCATCCAGCCAGGGCAGCAACAGCGCCTGCCGTTCGGCGGACGCCCAGTTGTATTGCTCAAGCTCGTAAGGCACATACCAACCGCGAAAAGCTCTGCGCTTGGGCCAGGGCGCGGCCTGCATATAGGCCACGCCGCGTGCCCGCGTCTGTTCCAGATAGGCAGTCAGCGCCGCTTGATCCGGCTTGGCCAGCACGTCCCACCAGCGCTGGTCGTAGGGCAGGCCCACATGCACGCCCAGGCCCTGATGCTCGGCCTCGTCAAAGATCATGCGCAGGACGGCGTCGGACGCCATCCAATCGTCTGGCCGGCCACCTTCCAGGCCCACCCATTGCAGGAAGATCTCGCGGCATCCCAAGCGGCGATAGGCCGACAAGCGCACACGCCAGTCGTCGGGGCTCAGGTCCAGGTGGCTGCGCCACAATTGCAGAAAGGTGGCGTTCAAGGACAAGGGCGGCGCGCAGGCGACCAAGGGAGCCAACGCGCCAAGCGCCAGCGCCTGAAGCAGGCGCCGACGCGAGGGGGATGAAAGCAGACGGTACGTCAGGGGAAAGCCCCGTGCCGCCCTTAGCCGCGACTGCCGAACATGCCGGACAGCGACGCCAGCAGGTCGGTTGGGTTGAACTGCTGGCCGGGCTGCACCTCGCCTTCCGGCGTGGCCTTGTCCACCAATTGCGGCAGCAGCGAAGACAGCGAAGACAGCACAGAATCGGTGTCCTGCCCCGTCTTGGCGGACAGCTCGTTGACAACACCGGGGTCCAACACGGAACCCAACTGGTCGGCGCTGACGGGCAAGTTCTGGCCCGGGCCTACCCACGACGCCACCACTTCGCTCAAGCCGCCTTTCTGGAAGCTGGCGATCAGGCCGCTGAGGCCGCCCGGGTATTTATTCAATTGCTCGATCAGCGCCGGCAGCAACGTCGCCGAGCCTCCTTGCTGACCGCCGCCGGCCATCGAGGCCAAGGTATCCAACAGGCTCATCGCAGTGCTCCTGAAAATTGGGAAAACCAGTATAGGGCCCCGGCTGGCGGCGCGCATGTCAGGGTGGTTACCTGGCGCGGGATCTTTGCAAAACTTGTAAATCTGGCGGGTCTGGACCGGTCAGCGCGGCGTGGCCGAAGCGGGGGCCGAAGCGCGGGCCGAAGCCGAGGCCCGCAGCGCCTGTAGCGCCTTCTGCCCGACCCTTCCGTCCGCGGGCAAGCCCAGCTCGCGCTGCGCGGCCTGCAAGGCCTGGCGCGTGCGGGCGCCGACCATGCCATCGGGTTCACCCAGCTCATAGCCTTTGGCGATCAAGAGGCGTTGCAATTCGCGCCGTTCCGCTCGTGACAGGCCCGGGTCGTCCGTCGGCCAAGGCTGGACCAACGGCCCACCGCCGCGCAGCCGGTCAGACAGATGGGCGATGGCCAGTGCGTAGCTTTCGGCGGCGTTGTAGGAATACAGCGCGTCGAAATTGCGCGTGACCAAAAACGCCGGGCCTTTCCTGCCCGCCGGCAGCAACAGGCCGGCCGGCGTCTCGCCCCCGGGCAAGGCCTGTCCGTCCACGCGCGTCACGCCCTGCTTGGCCCACGCCGACATCGGACGTTTGTTCTTGCGCCCCGCGCCCGCCGTATCCAGCCCGGAAGGAAGGCGCACCTCATAACCCCAGGCCAGTTGCGGATTCCAGCCCGCGCGCTTCAGGAAGTTGGCGGTGGACGCCAGCGCATCGGGCACGCTATCGACCAGGTCGCGGCGGCCATCGCCATCGAAATCAACCGCCAGCCGCAGATAGGTGGACGGCATGAACTGCGTTTGGCCGAAGGCGCCCGCCCAGGACCCCACCAGCCGTTCCGGTGCGATGTGCTCGTCCTGGATGATCTTCAAAGTGGCGAAGAATTCGCCCCGGAAATACGCTTGGCGACGGCCAAAGCACGACAGCGTGGACAAGGACGTCAACAAGGGCCGGCCACCGAGTGTGCGGCCGAAATTGCTTTCCACGCCCCACACTGCCGCAATGGTGGCCGGGTCGACGTTGTAGCGCGATGCAGCGCGCGCCAGCTCCGCTTGCCAACGTGCCATGCCCGCCTGGCCGTCCGCCACCCGCTCGTCGTCCACCAAACCTGCCATGTAGTCCCAGATGGGCGTCTTGAACTCGGGCTGCGCATCCAGCAGATCAATGACGGCCATATCGGGCGACAGCCCGGCCGTGTGCGTATCGAAGGTGGATGTGGACACGCCCGCTTTCTGCGCCTGGCCGCGCAATTGCGACAGGCAGGCGGCGTAAGCATCGGCAGCCTGTGCCGCCGCCACTGGCAACGCCAGCGCGGCGCTGCAAAGCGCCAGGGCCAGGAACTGCTTTCCAGGGTGATAGGGTTGCTTCATGCCTGGCTGCTTCATGCGGAGATGCTTCATGTCTAGCGTTCCTTGGGTGCTGAAAGCGTGGCGTCGCCTTCCAGTCGTCGAGTCCAATCTTCCACCTGCCCCGCCTGCGCGCGCTTTTCGAATAGCGCGCGCCAGTTCGGCGACAGCTCGGGCATCGTCGCCAGCGCGTGCAACACGTCCCTATCCAGCACGCGCCGGTTCAGGATGTCTTGCACGCGGGACAAGGGCCATTGCGGTTGAGGCCGTTCACGAAGGGCCAGCGTATCGCCCGCACACAGCCATCCTTCTTGCAGCACCCGGTAGTACCAGCCGGTCATGCCGCTTGCTTGCACGCGCGCCGCCATGCCACGCTGGCCGAATCGGTGGTCCAGCTTCCAGCACGGTTGGCGTGCCTGCGACACCTGGATCAACGCCGTGCCGACGCCATAGACGTCGCCCACGCAGACATCCGCTTCGGTCAGCCCGGTGGTTGAAATGTTCTCGCCGAACGCGCCCGGGGCATCCAGCACGACACGTGCACCCAGCTCGGCGCGCCAGGTCGAATAGTGGTCGCGGGCGTAATGGTGCAGCGCTTTTTCCGGGCCGCCATGAAAGCGGCGGTCGGCTTGTTCGTCGCCGCGCAGGCCTTCGGCGCCTAGCCACAGGCGCTCGGCCACGGGGCGCTTGTCGATACCGCTATCGCGGCCGGAATCACCCAGCGGGCGCACCGTGCCCGTCAGCAGCGCATCAATGGTGATGGGTGTCATCGGGTATTCAGTTCCGGTTGATCCGCCTGCAACGCGGCGAGTTCGGCGTCGTCGAACCCGGCGGCGCGGCGCGCTTCCAGGTTGAATGGGCCGCGCAGCCGGGGCGCGCCATAGCGTTGCGCCAGTTCGGCGTAACAGGCCACGGGCTCCTTGCCCGCTTGCGCGCACAGCAGCTTGAACCAATGGTTGCCGATGGCGACATGACCGATTTCGTCGCGCAGGATGATGTCGACGATGGCCGCGCTTTCCGCGTCGCCCGCCCCCGCTAATTTATTGCGGATCATGGGCGAGGCATCCAGCCCGCGCGCCTCCAGCGTGCGCGGCACCAGCGCCAGGCGCGCCAGCAGGTCGCCGCTGGTGCGCTCGGCCATGTCCCACAAACCGTTGTGCGCCGGGAAGTCGCCATAGGCATGGCCCAGCGTCGCCAGCCGCTGGCGCAGCAGGTCGAAGTGGTAGGCCTCTTCGCGCGCAACACGCAGCCAGTCGCGATAGAAGGCGTCTGGCATGCCGGCAAACCGCCACAGAATGTCCAGCGCCAGATTGACCGCGTTGAACTCAATGTGGGCCAGCGCGTGCAGCAGTGCCGCGCGGCCCTCGACCGTGGCCATGGAACGATGCTTGACCTGGGCGGGCGCCACCAGTTCCGGGCGTTGCGGCCGGCCGGGCAAGCCGGTGGGCGCCACGAACTCCCGCTGGCAGTCCAGCACGGCGGTATCCGAGATACCGCGCACGGCCGCCATTTTCTCTGGCCATTCGCGCGCGGCCAGCGCCGCCAGCGCCTGCCCGCGCAAGCAGTCGTCGACGTGCCCGCGCGGCGCGGCGGGCATTGTGTTGCTGTCCATGGTGTTTTCAATCCCAGGTGGCGCATGCCACCGCAAACCCTGAAAAAGCCCACGGTTTCAAACCCGTGCGCTGTCGATGACTTTATCATTCACGGATGGATTCCCTGCGCCTGACCATTGAAACCGACTTGTCCCGCATCGACGCCCACGCCTGGGACGCCTTGGCCGGTGATCAACCCTTTTTGCGGCATGCATTCCTGTGCGCGCTGCACGAAACGGAATGCGCCGCACCGGCATCGGGATGGACGCCGCATTATCTTGCCCTGTGGCGAGATGATGCGCTGGCGGCGGCCGTGCCGCTTTACCTGAAGTCCCATTCGCGCGGCGAGTACGTGTTCGACTACGCCTGGGCCGACGCCTTCCAGCGCCACGGCATGCGCTACTACCCCAAGCTGCTGTCGGCCATTCCGTTTACGCCGGTCACGGGGCCGCGCCTGCTGGCGTCCAACGACGAAGACCGCGCCACGCTCGTGCGCGGCCTGGTTGCCTTCGCCGAGGAAATCAAGGTGTCGTCGCTGCACGTGCTGTTTCCGTCGGACGCCGATATGCGCGTGTTGCGCGAGGCGGGGTTCATGGTGCGCGAGAGCGTGCAGTTTCATTGGACCAACCCCGGCTACGCGGATTTCGACGCTTTCCTGGCGATGATGAGCCACGACAAGCGCAAGAAGATCCGGCAAGACCGCAAGAAGGTCGCCGCCGCCGGCGTATCTTTCCGCTGGCTACGCGGCGCCGAGATCGGCCCCGCTGAACTCGGTTTCTTTTACGACTGCTATTGCCGCACGTACTTCCAACATGGCAACCCGCCGTATCTGAACCGCAACTTCTTCGAACGCGCGCATCGCGAACAGCCGGACGCCTTTGTGCTGGTGCTGGCCGAACGTGACGGCGAACCCGTGGCGGTGGCCTTGAACCTGGCGGGCGGCGACGCGCTGTACGGTCGCTACTGGGGCGCGACGGAATACGTGCCGGGGCTGCATTTCGAGACCTGCTACATGCAGTCCATCGCGTACTGCATCGCGCATGGCATCAAGCGCTTTGAAGGCGGCGCGCAAGGCGAACACAAGATGGCGCGCGGCTTGCTGCCCACGCCGACGTGGTCGGCGCATTGGGTGGCGCATCCAGGCTTTGCCGACGCCATCCAGAACTTCCTGGATGAAGAGACGTCGGCGGTCACGGACTACCTGGGCGAACTGGAATCCCATACGCCGTTCAAAGGCAGCGCTTAGCGCGCTTGGGTAGCGCTTGGGCAGCGCGTAACGCGCGTACCCCTGCCCGCGCGAGCCACTTACAGGAAGCGATCCAGCAGCTTGCGGCTGTGCTTGTCCAGGGCCAGGATGTCGCGCACCAGATAGAAGATGCCGTGACTGTCGGCAATCAACAGCGTCTGCGGGCTCAGGCGGCGGATGTCTTCTTCGCCGCGCAGCGTGAACGATGTGGGGCCGCGATCCGTCTCGACCTTCCAGGTGCTGGGCGTGGCGTAGGTGGACACACTGCTCAGCTTTTGGATTTCGGGCATGAATTCGCGCCCGGCCAGTTCTTCCTCGATCAAGGCGCGCTGCGGCGCCGGGACGTCGGACAGCTGTTCGATCCACAGCAGTTCATGGCCGTCGCTGGTCACCAGCGACAGGCCTCGGCCCGCTTCACTGATCGGGAAAGCGCGCACGGGGATGACCCCTTCGTGCGTCTCGCCGTCGGCGGAGATGAATTCCAGACGCCCGAAGGCATTGCGGCGCAGATCAAAAAGAGGCAACGAGGAAGGCAAGGTCATGAAGAGAATCCCGATTCCGCGTCAGGCCACGGCGGCCATGTCTTCGCTGCCCGACGCCTGCGCGTCGGCTTCCGCCTGGCGCGCCTGCGCCTGGTAGAGACGATAGTAAGCGCCCTCGTGGGCCATCAACTCTTCGTGCGGCCCCTGCTCCACGATCTGGCCCCGGTCCAGCACAACCAGCCGGTCGGCCTTGCGCAGCGTGCTCAAGCGGTGCGCGATGGCGATGGTGGTGCGGCCCCGTACCAGGTTGTCGAGCGCCTTCTGGATTTCTTTTTCGGTAGTGGTGTCCACCGACGACGTGGCTTCGTCCAGGATCAGGATGCGCGGGTCGATCAGCAGCGCGCGCGCAATCGAGATGCGCTGGCGTTCCCCGCCCGACAAGGCCTGGCCGCGCTCGCCCACCAGCGAGTCGTAGCCATGCGGCAGGCGCAGGATGAATTCATGCGCGTGGGCCGCGCGCGCCGCCGCCACGATTTCGTCGCGGGTGGCGTCGGGCTTGCCGTAAGCGATGTTCTCGGCAATGGTGCCGAAGAACAGGAAAGGCTCTTGCAGCACCAGCCCGATGTTGCGTCGATAGTCGGACACGCGCACCGAACGGATGTCGATGCCGTCCACCAGCACCGCGCCTTCAGACACATCGTAGAAGCGGCAGATCAGGTTGATCAGCGTGCTCTTGCCCGAACCACTGTGCCCCACCAGGCCGATCATTTCGCCCGGCGCGATGGTCAGGTCCAGCCCCCGGATCACCTGGCGGTTGCCATAGCGAAAGCCCACGTCGCGCAGTTCAATGCGGCCATTGATCTGCGGCAGCGTGGCGGGCTTTTGCGGCTCGGGCACGCTGGACACATGGTCCAGCACATCGAAGATGCGCTTGGCGCCGGCGGCCGCTTTCTGCGTGACCGAGACGATGCGGCTCATCGAATCCAGGCGCATGTAAAAGCGCCCGATATACGCCAGGAACGCCGCCAGCACCCCCACCGTGATCTGGTTTTGCGACACCTGCCAGATACCGAATATCCACACCACCAGCAGACCCACTTCGGTCAGCAGCGTCACCGTGGGTGAGAACAGCGACCACGTTGTGTTCACGCGGTCGTTGACTTCCAGGTTGCGGTTATTGGCTTCGCGAAACCGCGCAACCTCGCGCTTTTCCTGCGCAAACGCCTTGACCACGCGAATGCCGGGAATCGTGTCGGCCAGCACGTTGGTGATCTCGGACCAGATGCGGTCGACCTTTTCAAAGCCATGGCGCAAACGGTCGCGCACCGCGTGGATCATCCAGATGATGAACGGCAGCGGCACCAGCGTGACCAGCGCCAGCCAGGGGTTGATCGTCACCAGGATCACCGCCGTCATGACAATCATCAGGATGTCGGTGGCGAAGTCCAGCAGATGCAGCGACAGGAACACGCAAATGCGATCGGTCTCGCTGCCGATGCGGGAGATCAGGTCGCCCGTGCGCTTGCCGCCGAAATATTCCAGCGACAACTGCTGCAAATGCTCATAGGTGGTGGTGCGCAGGTCTGCGCCGATGCGTTCGCTGACCCAGGCCAGGATGTAGGTCCGGGCCCAGCCCACCCCCCATGCCAGCAAGGCGGACGCCAGCAAACCGCTTAAATACAAGCGGACCTTGTCGTAGTCGATCGGCGCGCCGTTCTGGAACGGAATCAGCACCTCGTCCATCAACGGCATGGTCAGGTACGGCGGCACCAGGGTGGCGGCCGTGCCCAGCAAGGTCAGCAAAACCCCCGCCAGCAAGGGCCCGCGATACGGCCGGGCGAATCGCCACAGGCGCAACAGCGCCCAGGTGGACGACGGCGCGGCCAGTTCCTGGTTGCAGGTGGGGCATTCCTCTTCGCCTGCGGGAATGACGTTATTGCAGACGGTGCAGTTGCGCTCTTGCGGCGCTTCTTCGGCTTGGCCGGACAGCCGGATCGCCTGTTGCGATTCGAACTGGGCCAACAGGCGCAGCGCGGCCGGATTGCGGGCCAGGGTGAAGCGCCAGACCGCCAGGCGGGCGGCATCGTCGTGCAATTCCAGCACGGCGGCGCCCGCATGATCGGTGAGACTTAGCGAAAGTTGCGGCCCATAGACCCAGGATTCCCAGCCGTTATCGGCGGAATTGCGGGCCAGCAGGCGGCGATCGGTGGCTGCGACCAGCCCCGGATGGAACTTCAGCCGCTGGTCCAGGTCAATTTCAACCCAGGCCAATAAGGTTTCGTCATCCGCGAGTTCAGCGCGGATTTCGTCCCGCCAGCGGGCAGGAAATGCATCGGCAAGGCCGGAAAGCAGGTGTGGTTTTTTCATTGGAACGCATACCGGGCCAGGACTCTGCCCTACTAGGCGGCAACCGGTTTACCACCCACGGCGGCAAACGTGTCCCTTCCTTACAACACAACGAATCGACGCCTTGAAGGCGTCGTATAGTAGCAGCCGATTTTTCTAATTAGGAATATCTGGGATCCCCCACTCGTTGGCATTATTCTTGAAGCGCAACCCCGAAAATTCTTAATAGATTCGCGGTCTTACCTAGGGGCGTCCGCGCGTGCCAACCTGCTTCTCACGTAAATTAAAACATGAAAAAGAAAGACATTGAATTTCTCGATGTCGTGGCTTTGCGCGGCCCGAACATTTGGACCTATCGCCCGGTCCTGGAAGCATGGGTGGATATTGGTGAACTGGAAGACTACCCGTCCAACACCATTCCCGGGTTTTACGAGCGCCTGTCCGAATGGCTGCCGACGCTGATCGAACACCGATGCAGCCCCGGCGTGCGCGGCGGATTCCTGGCCCGCCTGAAAGAAGGCACCTGGCCCGGTCACATCCTTGAGCATGTCACCCTGGAATTGCAGAACCTGGCCGGCTTGCGCGGCGGCTTCGGCAAGGCGCGGGAAACGTCGACTCGCGGCGTCTACAAGGTTGTGGTGCGCGCCTGGCAGGAACAGGTCACGCGCACCGCCTTGAACGAAGCCCGCGACCTGGTCATGGCGGCCATTGAAGACCGCCCGTTCGACGTGCCCGCCACCGTTGCCAAACTGCGCAGCCTGGTGGACAAGCACTGCCTGGGGCCCAGCACCGCCTGCATCGTGGATGCCGCCGATGACCGAGATATTCCGTATATCCGCCTGTTTGAAGGCAACCTGGTGCAGTTTGGCTACGGCTCGGCCCAGCGCCGCATCTGGACGGCCGAGACCGACCGCACCAGCGCCATCGCCGAAGGCATTTCGCGCGACAAGGACCTGACCAAGGAACTGTTGTCGACCTGCGGCGTGCCGGTGCCGGAAGGCCGTCTGGTCGACAGCGAAGACGACGCCTGGGACGCCGCCGAAGACATCGGCCTGCCGGTGGTGGTCAAGCCCTACGACGGCAATCATGGCCGGGGCGTGTTCACCAACCTGACGACCCGCGAAGACGTGGTGGCCGCCTACCGAGTGGCGGTGGACGAAGGCAGCGGCGTCATCGTCGAACGCTTCGTGCTGGGCAACGAGCACCGCCTGCTGGTGGTGGGCAACCGCATGGTGGCCGCCGCCGCCGGCGAACCGGCCTGGGTGACGGGCGACGGCACGTCCACCATCACTGAACTGATCGACAGCCAGATCAATATCGACCCACGCCGTGGCCGCACCGAAAACCATCCGCTGAATTTCGTGCGCCTGGATTCCGCCGCCCGGCTGGAAATCGCGCGCCAGGGCATGTCGGAAGACAGCGTGCCGGCTGAAGGGCAGCGTGTGCTGGTGCAGCGCAGCGGCAACGTGGCCTTCGACGTGACCGACCGCGTGCATCCCAGCATTGCCGCCACCGTGGCCTTGGCCGCGCGCGTGGTGGGCCTGGACATCGCCGGCGTGGACCTGGTGGCCGAAGACATCACCCGGCCGCTGGCCGAGCAGCGTGGCGCCATCGTGGAAGTCAACGCCGGCCCCGGCTTGCTGATGCACTTGAAGCCGGCCGACGGCACGCCGCGCCCCGTGGGCCGCGCCATCGTCGACCACCTGTTCCCGGAAGGCGACGCGGGCCGCATTCCCATCGTGGGCGTGACGGGCACCAATGGCAAAACCGTCGTGGCGCGCCTGGTCGCGCGCTTGCTGCACCTGTCGGGCAAGCGCACCGGCCTGGCCTGCAGTGAAGGCCTCTACCTTGACCGCCGCCTGGCGCACAAGGGCGACCACGCCGACTTCGCCTCCGCCACCCGTTTGCTGATGAACCGCAACGTGGACGCGGCCGTCATCGAGAACGACAGCGGCGTCATCCTGGGCCAAGGCCTGGCCTATGACCGCTGCCAGGTGGGCGTGGTCACCAACATTGACGACGCCGATCATCTGGGCGACTTCGACATCAACGAAACGGAGCGCATGTTCAATGTGTTCCGCACGCAAGTCGATGTGGTGTTGCCGACCGGCGTGGCCGTGCTCAACGCACGCGACCCGCGCGTGGTCGAGATGGCCGAGCTGTGCGACGGTTCCGTGATCTTCTTTGGCATCGACCCCGCCCTGCCCGCCATTGCCGCCCACCTGCAACAGGACGGCCGCGCGGTGTTTGTGCGCGACGGCGCCATCGTCCTGGCGCAGGGCACCCGCGAAGAGCGCTTGGCGGATGTTGCCGCCATTCCGCTGACCCACGGCGGGCGCGTGGCCTTCCAGGTGGAAAACGTGCTGGCGGCGGTGGGCGCCGCCTGGGCCCTGGACATTCCCGTGGAGCTTATCCGCGCCGGCATCGAAACCTTTGACATCGACCAGGCCGACGCGCCCTGGCAGTTCACGCTGTTTGAACGCAACGGCGCCACGGTCGTGGTGGACGACGTACACAATGCGTCGGCCTTGCGCCCGCTGATCGCCGCCATTGATCAATTCCCGGCGTCGAGCCGCGCCGCCGTCTATTCCGCCGGCGCCGACCGCCGCGACGCAGACCTGATCGAACAGGGCCGCCTGCTGGGCGATGCCTTTGACCGCGTTGTGCTCTACGACGACAACACGGTGCAAAGCAAGCGTCCGACGGGGCAGGCGCGCGCGCTGCTGCGCCAGGGCTTGTCGCAAGGCACCCGCGTGAAAGACATCCAGGACGAGCCTGACCATGGCAAGGCCATCGAGAGCGTGCTGAACGGCATGGCGGCGGGCGACTTCGTCCTGCTGCAATCCGACGAAGCCTTCTCCGGCCCCACCATCGATCTGGTGCGCCGCTGGATTCAACAATACTGACAGGAACACCTGCCATGGAAGTTTCCCGTATCCGTGCCCTGCGCGGCCCCAATCTGTGGAGCAAGAACACGGCAATCGAGGCCATTGTTTCTTGTGCCGACGCCGAGTGCTCCATCGACAACCTGCCCGAGTTCGAAGCCCGCCTGCGCGCGCGGCTGCCGCAAATCGGGCTGATGCGCCCGGAAGGCCATCAGGGCGCCGTGTCCATTGCGCATGTCTTGCAGATTGCCGCGCTGACGATGCAGGCGTACGCCGGTTGCCCGGTCACCTTTGGCCGCACGTCGGCCACCATCGAACCCGGTGTGTTCCAGGTGGTGGTGGAATACAGCGAAGAAGCCGTCGGCCTGCTGGCAATGGAACTGGCTCAGCAACTCGTTCGCGCCGCGCTGGACGACACCCCGTTCGACCTGGCCGACGCGCTCAAGCGCTTGCGCGATCTGGATGAAGATGTGCGCCTGGGGCCCAGCACCGGGTCCATCGTGAACGCCGCCGTGGCGCGCAACATTCCCTATCGCCGGCTGACGCAAGGCAGCATGGTGCAGTTCGGCTGGGGCAGCAAGCAGCGCCGCATCCAGGCCGCTGAAACCGACCTGACCAGCGCCATCTCGGAGTCCATCGCGCAGGACAAGGACCTGACCAAGATGCTGCTGGACGCCGCCGGCGTGCCGGTGCCGATGGGCCGTTCCGTAACGTCGGCCGAAGAAGCCTGGGAAGCCGCGCAAGCGCTCGGCGGCCCGGTGGTGGTCAAGCCCCGCGACGGCAGCCAGGGCCGCGGCGTGGCCGTCAATATCGAAACGCGCGAACGGGTGATCCAGGCCTTCGAGGTCGCCGAGGAAATCAGTTCGGAAGTCATCGTCGAACGCTATATTCCCGGCCACGATTTCCGCCTGCTGGTGGTGGGCGGCAACATGGTGGCGGCATCGCGCCGCGACCCGCCCCAGGTCACGGGCGACGGGCAGCACACCATCCGCGAACTGGTCGATCAGGTCAACGCCGACCCCTTGCGCGGCGACGGGCACGCAACCTCGCTGACCAAGATCCGCTTTGACGACATCGCGCTGGCCACGTTGCAAAAACAGGGTTTCGACGCGGATTCCGTGCCCGCGCCCGGCACCCTGATCTTCCTGCGCAACAACGCCAACCTCAGCACCGGCGGGTCGGCCACCGACGTGACCGACGAAGTCCACCCCGAGATGGCGGCACGCGCCGTGTCCGCGGCCCGCATGATCGGCCTGGACATCTGCGGCGTGGACGTGGTGGCCGAAAGCGTGCTCTTCCCCCTGGAAGACCAGCATGGCGGCGTGGTGGAAGTGAACGCGGCGCCAGGGCTGCGCATGCACCTGAACCCCTCTTTCGGCAAGGGCCGCCCCGTGGGCGAAGCCATCATCGCCAACATGTACGCCGACGGCGACGACGGCCGCATTCCGGTCGTGGCCGTGGCCGGCACCAACGGCAAGACGACCACGGTGCGCCTGACCGCCCATCTGCTGGGCGCGGCCGGCAACCGCGTCGGCATGACCAATTCCGACGGCGTGTACGTCAACAACCTGCGCATCGACACCGGCGATTGCAGTGGCCCGCGCAGCGCGCGCAGCGTGCTCATGCACCCGGACGTGGACGCGGCCGTATTCGAAACGGCGCGTGGCGGCATCCTGCGCGAAGGCTTGGCGTTTGACCGCTGCAACGTCGCCATCGTCACCAACATCGGCATGGGCGACCACCTGGGCCTGGGCTACATCAGCACGGTGGAAGACCTGGCCGTGGTCAAGCGCGTCATCGTCCAGCACGTGCATCCGACGGGCACCGCGGTGCTGAACGCCGCCGACCCCATCGTGGCCGAGATGGCCGGCAGTTGCCCGGGGTCCATCACGTATTTTGCCGAGGACCGCAACCACCCGGTGCTGACCACGCACCGCGCGCAGGGCCTGCGTTCGGTGTACCGCGACGGCGACGCGATCGTGGCCGCGCAGGGCGCGCAAGAGATGCGCTTTGCGCTGGCCGACATCCCGCTGACGCGCAACGGCACGATCACCTTCCAGGTTGAAAACGCGATGGCGTCGATTGCAGCCGCATGGGCGCTTGGCCTGGACTGGGACGTCATCCGCCATGGCTTGGCCACCTTCGTCAATGATGCCCAGACCGCGCCCGGACGCTTCAATGTGTTCGACTACCGCGGCGCCACGGTCATTGCGGACTACGGCCACAACCCCGACGCGATCCTTGCCTTGGTGCGCGCGGTGGACGCCATGCCCGCCAAGCGCCGTTCAGTGGTCATCAGCGGGGCGGGCGACCGCCGCGACGAAGACATCCGCATGCAGACGGAAATTCTGGGCGCGGCGTTTGACGACGTGCTGCTGTACCAGGACCAATGCCAACGCGGACGCGCCGACGGCGAAGTGCTGGCGTTGCTGCAGGAGGGCCTGGTCGGCGCCCCGCGCGCGCGGCACATTGAAGAGATCCACGGCGAATTCCTGGCTATCGACACCGCGTTGGCGCGGCTGCAAGTCGGGGATTTGTGCCTGATCCTGGTGGATCAGGTGGAAGAAGCGCTGGACCACATCGCCAAGCGCATCGCGCAGCCGTAGCCCTGGGCCAGGGTGGATAGACCCGCGCGGCAACTCAACCGCCGCACACGCAAACGGGGCGCTCAGGCGCCCCGTTTGCATTGCCCGGCCAGGCAGCCATATGGCCCACGGCCATACCACGCACCGCCCACGGCGTTGGCCGACGCGATCAGGTGCTGGGCGTGGCCACCGCCTGCGTGGGCGCCGTGGCCTGGTACCGGTCCGTCACGTGCGTGCATCCCACCGCCGCCATGGCGGCCAGCGTCAGCAAAATCGCGCTGCAAAGTCGTTGCGTCATGCGTGCCCCTTCCTTTTTCGTTGATGAAGCATGAAGTGTTGAATCACGAAGTGTTCCGTCACGACTATACCGGCCCACCCTAAACCCAACCAGTGCCGTGCGTCCCAAAAAACCGCCGCATCTTCCGTTACGAGGCCCGCTCAAAAGGGGACAAGACATTGCCGGAATGTAACTCCTGCCCTATGGCCAGCCCCCTCTTTCTTCCGTCGGAAAGCGCGCCAGGAACCCGCATTTTCGCTGTTACATTTGCCGACAGCGAGGTTTGACAGCCCCCTGGCCGGCTCGTACGGTAGGGGCTAACTGATCAGTGTCCTAGTCAACCGCGACTGCAAGACTTATAGGCCATGAGCCTTGTGTCGCACGCAGAGAAGAAGAGAGGTCACCATGAACAACGACATCATCGCCGGCAAGTGGAAGCAAATGACTGGCAAGGCCAAAGCCGCCTGGGGTGAACTCACCGACGACGAATTGACCCGCACGGAAGGCAATGCCGAACGCCTGGCCGGTCTGATCCAAGAGCGCTACGGCAAGACCAAGGAAGAAGCGCAAAAGGAAGTCCGGGATTTCTTCGACCGCAATCCCTGAATCTCGCCCCGCCTTGATCGGTCGAAACCACTGGAGAAGCTGACATGTTGCATTACGCCGTAGTTTTCTTCGTCATCGCGATCATCGCGGCGGTTCTCGGCTTTGGCGGCATCGCCGCCGGGGCCGCGGGTATCGCCAAGATCCTGTTCTTCGTATTCCTGGTGCTGGCGCTCTTGTCCATCTTGAGCGGCGCCCTGCGAAAAAAATAGAACACGTCGATAGAACGCATACCCCTACACAATAAATTTGATCGTCTGCCGCGCAGCCTGTTATCGCGGCAGACCATACGAACAAGGAGCACGACTATGGAATTCCGCAAGCTGATCGCCGCCGCCGCACTGGGAACTGGCGCTGTCTTCACTTCCATGGCTTTTGCGGCGGATGATGGCAAGCCCAAGCAATCCGTGGGCGAGTACGCCTCCGACGCCACCGTAACCACCAAGATCAAGGCCGCCTACGTTGCCGACAAGCAATTGAGCGCGCTGGACATCGCCGTGGAAACCAACAACGGCGTCGCGACGCTGACCGGTACGGTGGCCACGGCAGCTGAAGCCGATCACGCTGCAACGGTCACCCGTGGCATTGAAGGCGTGAAGCAGGTGAAGAACAACATCAAGGTCGACGCGACCAAGAAGTAAAGAGCACGTAGCAGGACGGCCCCGTTCCATACCGAGGCCTAGAGAGAGCACGGCGCCTGTGGCTGACACAGGCGCCGTTTTTCATGGGCGGCGTTCAAGCCGGGTGCCGTCAGATACTGATGCTGCCCCGGCCGATTTCCAATGCCCGGCCACCCACCTGGATGCGGCCGTCGGCCAGCACGTCCAGCAGCAGGCGGCATGGCCTGCCCATCTGGTCGCCCTGCTCAACCAGGATGCTGACGGGCAAGGAACGTTGTTGGTGGATCAGCCAACCGCCCAGGTTGGCGCAGGCCGAACCCGTGCCCGCATCTTCATCAACGCCGCCGCCCGCCTTCGCGAAGAAATAGCGCGCCACCACCACCTGGCGCGCATCGCGCACATTGCCTTCATCAAACGCAAACACGTACAGCGTCTTGCGGCCCAGGCTGCTGGCTTGCCAGCGACTGAGCTTGGATGCGTCCGGCGCAGCCCGGCGCACCGCGTCCACGCTGGCCAGGGGTACCAGCAATTGGTCCGCGCCGGTATCCACCCAGATCGGGTCGGCGGCAAGGTCATCCGTGGTGAGCCCGACCAGCGCCGCGATATCGGCGCGGCCCAGTTCGGGCGTCGCCGTCTGTACGCCACCGGGGCATGGCGCGGTGAATGTCCAGGCATCGCCTTGTGCTTGCACCGGCACGATGCCCGCGGCAAATTCCAGCGTCAATGCATCGCCCGTTTGCCGAAGCTCGCGCACCACTTGTGAAGTACCGATCGTGGGATGGCCCGCGAACTTCATTTCGTAGCCGGGGGTGAAGATGCGCACGCGCGCATCGGCGTTATCCGACGGCAGGATGAAGGTGGTTTCGGAAAGATTGAACTGCGCCGCCAGGTTCAGCATCGTGGCGTCGTCCATGCCGCGCGCGTCTTCAAACACGCAAAGCTGGTTGCCGCTGAAGGTGGTCGATGCAAAGACGTTAAGCAGGCGAAAGGCGTAGGAAGTCATGGACTGGCGTGTAGGCATCAAGGCGCCGGCGGACCGGCAAGGCGTTCCACTTTATCGCAGTGGCCCGCCGCCAGCCATCAAGCAGTGCTTACCAGATCGCAAAGAAAAACACCCATGCCAGGCAGAACGGCGCCAGGCCCGCCGCCAGGACGATCCACGCGGCCAGCTTGCGCACGCCACTTGCCGCGCGCGGCTTGAGCAGGCGGGCGAACAAGCGCAGGGTCCACAGCACGGCCAGCGTCAGCAGCGTGAAGCGCACCGGCCCTGCCCACGCGGCCTGCACCCCTTCGTGCTTGAGCAGGTTGACCGTGGTGGCGGACAGGCCCAGGAACACGCCGATGCCAGCCGACGGAATCAGCGCCTGCGCCAGCTTGTGCACGCCCGGACGAATCCAGCGCCAGGCGGGTGCATTGGCCACGGCAGCGGCGGGCGCAAGCCGGTCCGCGATCCACAACGACAGGAAGCTTGCGCCACCCACGATGACGGTGGCGCCCACGACAAACATCAGGATGCCCGCGCCGTCCAGCCACGAGAAGCTGTCGTTCACGTCGGGGTAGTGCGTCAAGATGAACCAGGGCGCGTTGTCCATCAACGGCCACATGATGTCGCGCTCGACCAGCCAGGTCGCGGCCCATTGCTTGGCGGTCACGTACCAGGGGCTGGCGCTCCAGAGAAAAGCGCCGATGGCGATGCCCATCAAGCCAAAGCACAGCAACACGGTCTGCCAGGCATCGCCGTCAGCGACATGCACGATTTCTTCTTCGGGCGAACGCGGCGTCAACTCGATGGCGCCACGATAGCCGCTGCAACGCCCGCACATATGGCAGTCACCCGCGCCCTTCATGTGGCGCAGGGGCACCAGCGGCGCGCAGTTGATGGGTTCGATCCGGATGACCGGATGGCGCCACTTTTCTTCGTCGACCTTGAAATGCCAGGGCGCCAGCTTGGCCAGCAGATTGAACACGCCGTTGACCGGGCACAGGTACTTGCACCACACGCGCTTGCTGCGGCCATAGCGCCACCCGACGATCATCGCCGCCACGGTGGACCCGCCCAGCACAACCAGCACCGCCAGCGGGTATTGATAGACGCTGACCAACTGGCCGTAGACCGTCGTCAGTGCAAAGGCCACGAAAGGCCAGCCGCCCCAGCGCATCCATTTCGGTATGGCGCGGCCCTGCCCGCGTTCGCTGGCCCACTCGGTCAGCATGCCTTCCGGGCACAGCCAGCCGCACCAGGCGCGGCCCAGGATGGGCATGGAGATCAACACGAACGGCCACCACACGCCCCAGAACGCGAACTGCGCGACGACGGTCAGGTTGTTGAACACCGATGCCGCATTGTCGGGCAAGGGCATGATCGCGGGCACGATCAACAGGAACGCGTACAACGCAACAATGCCCCACTGCAGCTTGCGCAACAGCGGGGCATGGTCACGAAGAAAATCGGCGATCCGGGAGGTCGCCCTCCCGAGTACAGCAGCCATGGTCAAACCTTCATTGTTCAGTCCGGCATCACGTCGGAATCAGGATGCATTGCGGGACGGCGCCGGGGCCGGAACCCGGGCGGGTTTGTCGCCCACCCAGCGCAGCAGCGCCCAGACCACGACCCAGTAAGCCACCCACAGCAAGACCGAGGTCAGGGCCGGGAAGGCGCGGTAGCCCGCGAAATCCGCCAGCACCTTGCCCACGCCGCTGCTGTCATCCAACAGCCACGAGCTGTCCCACACGGGGTCGATGATGGTCGGTAGCACGTCCAGCGAAATCAGGTGGTCCAGGCCGCCCACCAGCAGCGAACCGGCCAGCAGCAGCAACAGGATTTCGGTCACGCGGAAGAAGCGGCGCCACGTAATCAGCTTGCCGCCCAGTTGCAGCAGCCAGAACGTCAGCAAGGCCACTGCAAAGCCGGCCACACCGGCCAGGGCCAGCATCAGCATGTCGCTGCCGCCTTCGCCCGCCGACACGGTGCCATACAGGAACACCACCGTCTCGCTGCCTTCGCGCGCCACGGCAATGGCCACCAGCACGAACAGGCCCCACCAGTTGTCGTTGGCGACCGAACTGCGCGCGCCGCTTTCCAGTTCGCTTTTCAAGGTGCGGCCGTGCTTCTTCATCCACACGACCATCTGCACAACCAGCGCGCACGCCGCCAGCGACATGATGGCCTGGAACCATTCCTGGCCTTCGTCGCTGAGCCAGGACGACACGCCCAGCAGCACCAGCGCCAAGGCCACGGCCAACGCCAGGCCTGCCGCAACGCCGCCCCACAGGTAGTTCAGCCCGCGCTTGCCCTCGGGCGTGGCGCGCAGCCAGGTATACAAGATACCCACCACCAGCAACGCTTCGACGCTTTCACGCCAGACAATAAATAGAACCTGTTCCATGTGTAGCTACCGCTTATTCCTTGGGCTTGACGACCAGGGTGCCTTTCACGCTTTGGTGAAAGTCATCAAAGAAGGGATATTCGCCGGGGCGGGAAATGGTGATGACCACAAAGGACTTCACCCCCGGGCCCAACACTTTTTCCTTGCGCAACGGAATGCTCTCGAATTCCACCGGCTCGTTGCTTTCGTTGATGAGTTCAATCTTGAAACGGCCGGCGGGCACTTCCAGGGTGGCCGGCTCGAACGTGCCGTCCGGCTTGAACCTGAGCGTGAACGTCGGCAGTTCGGCCGCCTGCGCGGGCGCCATGCCGGCCAGGGCGGCCAGGCCGATCAGTGCGGCGGCAATCAGGCGATGCAGGCGGCGCACGATCAATATCCGCCCTTCTTGCCGGTGCCGGCGTAGACGAATTCGTAGTCCAGTTCAAAGGGCTCGAACCACGGACCCACGCCGGTTTCCTTGTCGACGTGGCGGCCGAAGTGGGCCATCTTGTTTTCGGACGGCGGCAGGATCGTGTACTTCAGCTTGTACTTGCCCGGGCCTTCCAGCTTGACGTTGTCGCCGTAGTGCGGGCCGTCGTTGGCCACCATGGGCATGAAGGTGCCCTTCTGCACGTTCTGGCTGCCGACCTTCTGAATTTCAAAGTTCACGACCAGATACGGCACCCACTCGCCTTCAGGAAAGCCGGTCTTGTTACCGGCGGTGGCGTGGATATCGGCCTCAAGGTGGACATCCGAATCCTTGGCGGGACGCATCATCCCGGGCGGATCCATTTCGATCGGCTGCAAGTAGACCGCGCCGATTTCCATGCCGCCCTTTTCTGCCGGCTTGCCGATGGGGTATTCAGCCGCATTCGCGGCCGATACGCTCAGGGCAACGATGGCCAGCGCCAAGGCTTTCTTGATCATGTGCATAATCCTTGAGACATAAATGAATGTCGGCTCTAAAAACATAAACAAGAACCGTTTGCATTAATGTAACGAAAAAAACTGACATCACCCTGAACCGAAAGGCCCTGGATGCGTCAGTTCATTGCGTTGGCTCAAGGGGCCGCGCGGCCACAAAAAAGCCGGCAAGGCGAGTGCCAAACCGGCTGCTGGTGGCGCTTGAAGGGCGGTGACACGCCCTCGCCCGCAACGCTTACTTGCGGCCCTGGCCCGGCGTGCTGCCCGGCGTGAACGGGAACGTCGAGAACATCGCGCGCGTCTGGTCCTGCATCTGGTCTTGCATCTGCACGAACAGGTTTTTGCTCTGGTCGATGTAGTTGTTCATCATGTTTTGCAGCATGGGCGTTTGCACGTTCATGAACTGCGTCCAGGCTTCGGGTCCGAACTGGCTGCCGTACAGGCCTTTGGACTGTTCCGCCATGCGCGTCTGGATTTCCATGAAGGCCTGGATGTTCTTCTCAAGGTAAGAACCCATGATGCCCTGCATGGCATGTCCGTAGAAACGGATGATCTGCGACAGCATGTTCGACGAGAACATGGGCATGCCGCCACTTTCTTCTTCCAGGATGATCTGCAACAGGATGCTGCGCGTCAGGTCTTCACCGCTCTTGGCGTCGATCACCTGGAACTCTTCGTTGGCCAGAACCAGTTGCTTGACATCTGCCAGAGTGATGTAGGTGCTGGTCCGGGTGTCGTATAGGCGACGGTTGGGGTATTTTTTAATCAGGCGCAGGCTGGCGCCGGTTTGTGCTTGCGTCATGTGTGTCCCCGGATCGGGCGATCTCTAAGACTTCGAATAAGGTGGAGTGTAATGCTGGAAGGCCCTCTCCCCGAGACCTTCCAGCGCCTTGGGCCGCCGGGGCGGCCCGCTGACCGTCATCAGCCCATGTGCAGGCCGCCGTTGAGCGAGAAGTCCGCTCCGGTGGAAAAACCGGATTCGTCCGACGCCAACCACGACGTCATCGACGCGATTTCCTCGGGCGTGCCCAGGCGGCGCACCGGAATGGTGGCCACGATCTTTTCAAGCACTTCGGGACGGATGGCGCGGACCATGTCCGTGCCGATGTAGCCGGGCGAAATCGTGTTGACGGTTACGCCCTTGCTGGCCACTTCCTGCGCCAACGCCATGGTGAAGCCGTGAATGCCCGCCTTCGCCGTGGAATAGTTGGTTTGGCCGAACTGGCCCTTCTGGCCGTTCACCGAACTGATGTTGATGATGCGCCCCCACTGCCGTTCAACCATGCCCTCGATGACCTGCTTGGTCACGTTGAACAGGCTGTTCAGGTTGGTGTCGATCACCGCGCGCCAGTCATCGGCGCTCATTTTGCGGAACAGGCCATCGCGGGTGATGCCCGCGTTATTGACCAGCACGTCGACGCCACCCAGTTCGGCCGTGACCTTCTCGAAGGCCTTCACCGTGGATTCCCAGTCCGATACGTTGCCCACCGATGCGTGGAACGTGTAGCCCTGCGCAGCTTGCTCATCCAGCCATTGCTGGTAGTTGCGGCTGGGGCCGCAACCTGCCACGACGCGAAAGCCATCCTTGGCCAAGCGCTGGCAAATAGAGGTGCCGATACCGCCCATCCCGCCTGTTACGTAAGCCAGTTTTCCGCTCATTGGACTTCCTCCTGTGTGCGACGGACGCCTCGTTGATTAACTTTCTTCTTGGTCCCGAGCAAACCGCGTATTGCGGTTTCAGGCTGCTCGGACCTTTACATACCTGCCAGGCGCCGGCTCGATCGGCTGGTGCTTGGCATTGCCTAATTTTGTACGCGCCTTGACCTGCTTGCCCGCGTGGTCCGCCAGCCAGGCCGTCCAGTCCGGCCACCAACTGCCGGCCTGTTCCGTGGCTTGCGCGAACCAGGTGTTGGGATCACCCGGCATGTCATGGCCCTTCTGGCCCAGCTTGTCGGCCACCCAGTAGCTGCGGCGTTTCTTGGCGGGCGGATTCACCACGCCCGCGATGTGACCCGACGCCCCCAGCACGAAACGCTGGGGCCCGCGCAGCAATTGGGTGGACGCATAGGCCGACACCCACGGCACGATGTGGTCTTCACGCGAGCCGAAAATATAGGCCGGCATGGTCAGGCGAGTCAGGTCCAGCGGCATGCCGGCGGCTTGCGCGCGGCCCGGCACTTTCAGATTGTTCTCAAGATAGGTATTGCGGAAATACCAGGAGAAGAACGGGCCCGGCAGATTGGTGCTGTCGCCATTCCAGAACAGCAGATCAAATGGCGGCGGCTTCTGGCCTTTCAGGTAATTGCCGACCACGTAGTTCCAGACCAGCTCATTGGGCCGCAGGAACGAGAACGTGGTGGCCAGGTCGCGGCCAGGCATCAGCCCGCCGTTGCCAAGCTGATGATCGCGCAGCAGCGCATGGGCTTCGTCGACAAAGACGTTCAGGATGCCGGTGTCGTGGAAGTCCAGCAGCGAGGTCAGCAAGGTCAGCGAGGCCACCGGGTGTTCGCCACGCGCCTCGGCCAGCGCCAGCGCCGAGGCCAGCATCGTGCCGCCCACGCAAAAGCCCAGCGCGTTGACCTTGGGCTGCTTGGTGATGTCGCTGGCCACGCGCAGCGCTTGCAGCACGGCGTCGTCCAGGTAATCGGACCAGGTGGCGGGGGACGCCGTCGGCGTCGCCCGCCACCGGGTTGCGCCACGAAATCAAGAACACCGTTTGGCCCTGGTCGACTGCGTAGCGCACGAAGGAATTCTCGGGCTGCAGATCCAGGATGTAGAACTTGTTGATGTTCGGCGGCACGATCACCAGCGGGCGCTCGTGCACCGTGGCCGTCGAGGGTGCGTATTGGATCAGTTGGAACAGCTTGTTCTCGAACACCACTTCGCCGGGCGTCACCGCCACGTTGCGGCCGATTTCGAATTGCGATTCGTCGGTTTGGGTGATGCGGCCTTTCTTGACGTCGCCCAGCAGATTGGCCAGCCCTTCGTTCAGGGCGCGGCCGGCGCTTTCCACGATGGATTGCTGGGCGTCCGGGTTCAAGGCCAGGAAGTTCGACGGCGACAGCGCGTCGACCCACTGCATGATGGAAAACCGAAGCCGGTTGCGCATGGGCTCGCTGACCTGCGCCGCGTCAACCATGCGCTGCATGGCGCGCGCCGACAGCAGGTAGGTATGCGCCAGCAGCAGATGCGAATTGTTGGCGGCCCAGGCGTCGCCGGCGAAGCGGCGGTCGGCCGGGGGCACGAGCGCGCCGCGCCGGGCGTCGTCACAAAGGCGCTGCCATTCGCGAGAGAATTCGGCCTGAATGTCGGCCAGGATTTCCGGTGCCACGCTCACCGGAATGGGACCTGCGGAGAGATTGGCGTTCACTTCCACACCTTGTTATCGACACTGCTCAATTGATGTTGCATTCCGGGTCCATCACTGTCAATGCGGGTATACAAGGAGTTTCGCGACAGGCGTTCAAGCCTTCCGCGACTGCCTTGCGCCAGATCAAACCGGGTCGAGCCAGGCCAGCAACGCCATGCGTCCGGTTTCGGTGTCGCGGCGGTAAGAAAAGAAGCGCTGCGCTTGCGATACCGTGCACATGCCGCTCAAGGCCACCTCTTTTACCCCGGCACGGCGCAGGCGGAAATCAGCCAAACCGGCGAGGTCGGCCAACCACTTGCCGGGAAGATCCGGCCGTGGCGTGAAGTAGCGCGCGGTGGCGGGATCGTCCGCCGTGAAGGCGTCCAGCACGTCTTGCCCCACTTCGAAGGCCTGCGGCCCGATGCCGGGGCCGACCCAGGCGCGCCAGCCGGTGGCTTCCGGCGCCTTGGCGCGCATGGCGGCCAGCGTGTGCTCCAGCACCCCGCCCGCCAGGCCCCGCCAGCCGGCGTGCGCCGCGCCCAGCACCTTGCCGTCGGCATCCGCGATAACAACGGGCAGGCAGTCGGCCACCATGATGGCCAGCACCCGGCCCGGCTGCGAGGTAACGCTGGCGTCCAGCGCGGGTTCGTCAGGCAGGTCGGGGGAATCGGCATCCACGACCTCGCTGCCGTGCACCTGGCGCAGCCATAACGGGTCACCCGGCACGGCGGCGCGCACCCGGCGCCGGTTCTCGGTCACGGCGGCGGGGTCGTCGCCCGCGCGCAGCCCCAGGTTCAGGGTGTCGTGCGGGGCCACCCCCACGCCACCGGCCCGGGTGGTGCAGAAGTACGTCACGCCGGGCCACGTGGGGCCGGTGACAACGGGCAGGCTGGCTATCACGCGGTCCATGCAATCGTCTCCTGAACCTGTGTCATGTCGGCAGGCACGTCGGCGGCAAACTGCACCTCGCCGTTGCCGCCAGGATCGTCGAAATGCAGGGCGCGGGCATGCAGCATCTGACGCGTTGCCCCGGCAATGTTCTTGCCGCCGTAGATGGTGTCGGCCAGCAGCGGGTGCCCCAGGCTGGCCATGTGGACGCGGATCTGGTGGGTGCGGCCGGTTTCCAGGCGGCACACCACTTCCGTGACGCGGCCGCCCGGGTCCACCTGACCGCGGCGGGCCGGGGCGTAATTAGTAATGGCGGGTTTGGGCGCGACCGGGCGTTCGACGCTCATGCGGATGGGCACGCGGGCATCGCGGCCGATGGCGCGGTCGACCCTGCCGGCCGCCGCCACCCAGCCATGCGCCAGCGCCACGTATTCGCGGCCCATGCTGCGCGCCTGCAATTGGCGCACCAGATGCGTCTGGGCCTTTTCATTGCGGGCCACCACCATGAGCCCGGAGGTGTCCTTGTCCAGCCTGTGTACGATGCCTGCCCGCGCTACCGCCGCCAATTCCGGGTAGCGATACAGCAGGCCGTTGAGCAGCGTGCCGCTCCAGTTGCCGGCACCGGGGTGCGTGACCAGGCCCGCGGGCTTGTTGACCACGATCCAGTCGGGGCTTTCGTCCACGACGGTGAATTCAACGGGTTCGGGAGTGAAGGCGCGCGCATCGGGTGCGGGCTGGGCCCAGACCAGGATCTCGTCGCCCGGGCCCACTGTCTGGCGGATCTTGCCGGGCGCGCCGTTGACGTGCACGTTGCCGGATTCGATCCAGCCTTGCAGGCGGCTGCGGGAATGGTCGGGCAACAAGCCGGCCAGCACCTTGTCCAGCCGGTCGGCGCGGGTACTGGAAGGTACCGTTACAAGTTGCGGTTCGCCGCGAGTTTCGGCGGGGTTTTCATCAGGAAGGCCCGGGAATTCGTCGTCGGAAACGAGATCTGTGCCGGCGGCTGTATCAGACATGGAGACAAATCATATAATCAGCCTGCCATGCTAACACCAAGGATACGATTCTCGTGATTCACCACCCCGCAGCTCCCTCGAACCCCGCATCCCGAAGCGGGCCGGTTTTGCGCGTGGTTATCGCGCTATTTGCCGTATTGGTCATCGCCGGTTGCGGCTCGACCAACACCAAATACGACAAGACCACCAACTGGAGCGCCGAACAGCTCTACGCCGACGCCAAGGCCGAAATGTCCTCCGGAGGCTGGAAGGAAGCACGCGAACGCCTGACCGCCATCGAAAGCCGCTATCCCTTCGGCGTGTACGCCCAGCAAGCCCTGCTTGAACTGGCCTACGTCAACTGGAAAGACGGCGAAAACGAACAGGCCCTGGCCGCCATTGACCGCTTCCAGCAGCTCTACCCCAACCACCCCGGCACCGACTACGCGCTCTACCTGAAAGGCCTGATCAACTTCACGCCGGCCAGCGCGTTCATGGCCAACATCACGGGCCAGGATCCCGCCGAACGCGATCCCAAGGGCCTGCGTGCGTCCTACGACGCCTTCAACGAGCTGGTCAAGCGCTACCCGGAAAGCAAGTATTCGGTAGACGCGGAAAAGCGCATCGCCTGGCTGGTCAACACCATCGCCATGAACGAAGTGCACGTCGCCCGCTACTACTACGAGCGGGGCGCCTATGTGGCCGCCGCCAACCGCGCGCAAACCGTCATCACCGACTTCGAGGGCGCCCCCGCCACCGAAGAGGCGCTTTATCTGATGGTCGAGTCCTACGACAAGCTGGGCATGACCGACCTGAAGAACGACGCGGAGCGTGTCTACGACAAGAACTTCCCCGACAGCACCTTCAAGACGCAGGGCCTGCAGGCCGACCGCAGTTGGTGGAACCCGTTTGACTGATTGATCCGCCGATCAGCCGGCTTTACCGCATGGGAAATGAAAAGCCCCTTGGATGTTTTCCAAGGGGCTTTTTTCTTGCGCGCGGCGCGTGTGGGCGCCGCCGCGCTAGACGTCCGCGCCGGCCTGCTTGCGCTGGTAGAAGGCCAGCACCTCGTCCAGTTCGCGCGTGCGGGCAAACGGCGGCAGGCCGCGCCACAGGCGCTTGCCGTAGGGTTTTTCGACCAGGCGGGCGTCGCCCACCATCAGCACGCCCCAGTCTGATTCCGTGCGGATCAGGCGGCCCGCGCCCTGCTTGAGCGAAATGGCGGCTTCCGGCAATTGGTATTCCGAGAACGGGTTACCGCCTTGGGCGCGGCACGCACGCAGGCGCGCTTCAATGACCGGGTCGTCAGGCGGCGCGAACGGCAGCTTGTCGATGGCGACCAAGGTCAGCACGTCGCCCGGCAAGTCGATGCCTTCCCAGAAACTGGCGCTACCCACCAGCACCGGGTGCTTCAGCTTGCAGAAGCGGTCCAGCAGATCGCGGCGCGTGCCCTCGCCTTGTTTCAGGAGCGGCCAGTCATGGCCGGCATCGTCGAAGGCATCGGCCAGCAAGGTGGCCACTTTTTCCACGGCGCGTAGCGTCGTGCACAGCACCAGCGTGCCGCCGGGGCTGGCTTCCAACAGCGGCATCAGCGTGTCGACGAAGCGGTCCAGGAACTGCGGCGATTGCGGTTCGGGCATGCCGCGCGGCACGAACAGCAGCGCCTGCTCGGGATAGTTGAAGGGCGATTCCCACTTGCCTGTGCGTGCCCGCTCCAGCCCCAGCTGGCTGGTGAAGTGCGTGAACTCGCCGTTCACCGACAGCGTGGCCGAGGTCATGATCCAGGCTTGGCCGGGCTTGCGGTACTTGGAGAACGCCTGCGCCACGGACAGCGGCGCGGAATGCAGGCGCACATGGTGTTGGCCGTGTTCGACCCAGCGCACGGCCGGCCCCGTCCATTGCTCGGCGGCCGCGGCCACGCCTTCCAGGATGGCGGCGGGCGTGGACGGCCCGTCGCCCAGGGCGGATTCGGACGTGGGTGCTGATGCGGGCTCAACGGCGGAAAAAGGCGCGGGCTCTGGCGCCTGGTCGTCGCGGCCCCAGCCTTCGTCTTCGAAGCCGCTTCCTGCGCGCCCCGGCGTTGCCCAGCGCTTGAGCCGCACCGAAATCTCGGCGCCGCTGCGGGCGGCCGCCATCAGGTCGGGGTGCTTTTCAGCCACCGCGCCCAGCGCCTTGGTGGCGCTGTCCACGGCCTCGCGCAAGGTGGCCAATGCCTCGTCGAATTCTTCGGGGTTGGGGATGGCTTCGAACGTGGCCTTGCGGCCGGGCATGCGGTCCAGCGGCGCACAGACCAAGCGCAATTCGCGCGCGGCGGTTTCAAGATGACGGCTGACGTCGCTCCATTTGGCGGCCTCGCGTGCATAGGCCAGGCCGGCCACTTCCAGCGCGCGGCCGAAGTCCATGAGCTGGTGCGTGGACACGCTGTTGCCCAGGAAGCGGGTGGCGGTGTCGGGCAGTTGATGGGCTTCGTCGAAGATGACGGTATCGGCTTCGGGAAGCAGGTCGGTCACGCCCTCTTCGCGCAGCACCAGGTCGGCCATGAAGAGCGCGTGGTTGACCACCACGACGTCAGCCTCTTGCGCCTGACGGCGCGCCTTCACGACAAAGCAGTCGCGGATGCGCGGGCATTCCTGGCCCAGGCAATTTTCGCGCGTGGACGTCACGCGCTGCCAGATGTCGGCGTCTTCAGGCACCTGGGCAAGATCGCTGCGGTCACCCGTTTTGGTAATGCCCGCGAACACCTGGATCTGGCGCAGTTGCTGGATTTCGGTGCGCGACTTCAGCGCGCGTTCGTCGCCCTGCAAGCGTTCAAGGTGATAGTGGCAAACGTAGTTGCCGCGCCCTTTAAGCAAGGCGGCGGTGACGGGCGCGGCCAGCGCGGCGCGCACGCGCGGCAGATCACGCGCGAACAACTGGTCTTGCAGCGTGCGCGTGCCGGTGGAAATCAGTACCTTGCCGCCCTGGATGAACGCGGGCACCAGATAGGCCCAGGTCTTGCCAATGCCGGTGCCCGCTTCAGCCACGAGCGTGGCGCGGTCCTGGATGGCGTCGCCGATAGCTTGCGACAGCTCCACCTGCGACGGGCGTGGCTTGTAGCCGGGCATGGCCGTGGCCAAGGGCCCGTCTTCATCAAAAAATTCGGAAATATCCAGGTCCAGCATTACGGCAGCCTAGTGTCGGTCGGAGTCTATGGTGAACCGGTACCGGTAACGGTTCGGGCGCCAGACACTGATGTGGGAAAGGACCAAATGATACCCTTTGCCAGGCCGGCTTTCGGTGCGGACCAGGGACGGATCCATCCACCCTGGCACGTTCTGTAACAGCGGCTTATGGCACAATCCGCCCCTCGTTTTTCCTTTTTGTCGTCGTATAGAGATGTCTGAAACTTCCGCTATCACGAACGTCGCCGCCGGCGTCGACAACGCCCGCATCGTCGCGCAGCTTGCCACCGAACTCGGCGCGCGCGTCTCCCAAATCGCTGCCGCGGTGGAACTGCTGGATGACGGCGCCACCGTGCCCTTTATTTCGCGCTATCGCAAGGAAGCCACCGGCGGCCTGGACGATACCGTGCTGCGCAACCTTGAGGTGCGCCTGGGCTATCTGCGCGAGCTCGAAGAGCGCCGTGGCTCCATTCTTGAATCCATCTCGCAGCAGGGCAAGCTGACGCCCGAGCTGCAGCAGGAAATTGCCACCGCCGACACCAAGCAGCGCCTGGAAGACTTGTACGCGCCGTACAAGCCCAAGCGCCGCACGCGCGCCCAGATCGCCCGCGAGGCCGGTCTTGAGCCCCTGGCCGACGCCATCCTGGCCGACACCGCCTGCGACCCAGCCGCGCTGGCCGCGCAGTACCTGAACCCCGAAGCGTCCATCAACGACGCCAAGGCGGCGCTGGACGGCGCGCGCGACATCCTGGCCGAGCGCTACGCGGAAAACGCGGACCTGCTGGCCGACATGCGCGAGCACCTGTGGTCCACCGGCGTGATCTATTCCAAGATGATCGACGGCAAGGAAACCGAAGGCGCCAACTTCCGCGACTGGTTCGACTTCAACGAGCCTTTGCGCACGCTGCCCTCGCACCGCATCCTGGCGCTGCTGCGCGGCCGTCAGCAAGGCGTGCTGGAACTGCGCCTGGGGCTGGAAGCCGAGCTTGAAGCGCAAGTGCCGCACCCCTGCGTGGCGCGCATCGCCAATTTCCTGAAACTGGGCAATGGCCTGTTCGCGCTGGACGCCACGCCGCGTGCGCGCTGGCTGGGTGAAGTCTGCCGCTGGACCTGGCGCGTGAAGCTGCTGACGGCATTCGAAAGCGAACTGATCGGCCGCCTGCGTGAAAGCGGCGAAGCCGAAGCCATCCGCGTGTTCGCCGCCAACCTGAAAGACCTGCTGCTGGCGGCTCCCGCCGGCCCCAAGGCCGTGTTGGGGCTGGACCCCGGCATTCGCACGGGCTGCAAGATCGCCGTCATCGACCAGACCGGCAAGGTCGTCGACACCACCACTGTCTACCCGTTTGAGCCGCGCCGCGACCGCGAAGGCACGATCAACACGCTGGCCGCGCTGGTGGCACGCCACAAGGTCGACCTGATCGCCATCGGCAACGGCACCGCCTCGCGCGAAAGCGAAAAGCTGGTGGGCGACATGATGGAACGCTTTCCTGACCTGAAAGTCACCCGCGTGGTGGTCTCTGAAGCCGGCGCGTCCGTCTATTCCGCGTCGGAAACCGCCGCGCTGGAATTCCCCGACCTGGACGTGACGCTGCGCGGCGCCGTGTCCATCGCCCGCCGCTTGCAGGACCCGCTGGCGGAACTGGTCAAGATCGATCCCAAGGCTATTGGCGTGGGCCAGTACCAGCACGACGTCAACCAGCGCGAGCTGGCGCGTTCGCTGGATGCCGTGGTTGAAGATTGCGTGAACGCCGTGGGCGTGGACGTGAACACCGCGTCGGCCGCATTGCTGGCCCGCGTGTCCGGCTTGAACTCGCTCTTGGCCAAGAACATCGTTTCCTGGCGCGACGAGAACGGCGCGTTCCCCACGCGCGACGTACTGCGCAAGGTGCCGCGCTTTGGCGAAAAGGCCTTTGAACAGGCCGCGGGCTTTTTGCGCATTCCCAACGGCGACAACCCGCTGGACGCCTCGTCGGTGCACCCGGAAGCCTATCCCGTGGTCGAGCGCATCGTTGCGAAGATCAAGGCCGAGGTCAAACAGATCATCGGCCAGCGCGACGCCCTGAAAGGCGTATCACCGTCCGACTTCACGGACGAGCGCTTTGGCTTGCCCACGGTGCGCGACATCTTCGCCGAACTGGAAAAGCCCGGCCGCGACCCGCGCCCCGAGTTCAAGACGGCCCAATTCAAGGAAGGCGTTGAAACCTTGAACGACCTGTACCCGGGCATGGTGCTGGAAGGCGTGGTGACCAACGTGGCCAATTTCGGCGCGTTCGTCGACATAGGCGTGCACCAGGACGGCTTGGTCCACATTTCGGCGCTGGCCGAAAAATTCGTGAAGGACCCGCGCGACGTCGTGCGCGTAGGCCAGACGGTCAGCGTGAAGGTGCTGGAAGTGGATGCCGCCCGCAAGCGCGTCGCGCTGACCATGCGCCTGAATGACACCGCCGCCCCCGCGCGCCGCAGCGGCGACGCCCCCAAGGGCGGTGACCGCCCCCGCCGCGCACAAGGCGACGGCGGCCGTGGCAACGCAGCCGGTGGCGCCAGCGGCATGAACAGCGCCATGGCGGACGCCTTCGCCAAGCTCAAGCGCTGATTCATTCGCGTCTGTTGACCACAAAGCCAGGGCCACACGGTCCTGGCTTTTTCGTTGGGCACGGGCTTTTTACTTGCCCGTCGGGCCCCTAGGACTTTCCCGTAGATGGGCCCATTTTCTTGCGCGCGCTCAATCAACGATTCTAAAAATAAGGGAAAATATCGAATTGTGTCCGAATAATAAAAGCTGGTGGCATTGGGGAACACAGCAGACACAAACATCCATGATCAGGCGAACCGCGGCGCGAACCGTCTATCAGGCAAGAAGCAAAAGAAAAAGCGCCCCCATCCCGTAGAAAGCCCCGGAGAGCCATTCGTCATGCGCACTACCATTACGCTTGCCGCCAATGAAGCGGCAACCATTACCGAAAAAGAAGCCGGCCATAGCGGCACCTACGCCGAAGTCACGCTGGGCCAATACGCGCATCTGATCATTGACGGCGCTGAAGTCGCCTTCAAGCACATCACGCTGGAACGCCTGGGCAGCCGGGTGATTGAATTGCGCAATGGCGCCCAGCTACAAGTGGGCGCGCTGGGCTTTGCCAGCATGGGCGCCAGCATCGTGTACCGCATCGGCGTGGGCTGCGCACTGACCTTCGACGCCAGCCAGTGGGACCCCGAAGTGGTCGCCAACACCACCTTTGATTTCGCCAGCCAAGGCAGCGGCGCGCTGAAGTACTTTCCCTTCATCAACCCGGAATGGCTGGACTGCCCCAACGTAACCGGCTATTCGGAAGGCGACCTGCTTGAGATCGCAGGCCAAGGCAGCGCGCAGCGTTTCCAGGTGCGCGACGGCCGCATCGTGGCGGGCGCGCGGTCGGCCTGAGCCTTTACGGAAAGCGGCTGCGGCGGGAGTAGCAGCGGGCGCAGCAGCATGGATGGCAACGCAATGCGCCGCCATCCGGCAAGCACCTACTACTCTTGCGCCAACGACGCCAGCGCTTCGCGCACGCGCGTCAGTCGCGCATCCGCATCGCCTTGCCCACCCTCGGGCGCTTCGGCAACCGCCACGCCGTCAATGACGACCGTGTAGCCCTCACCCGCCACTTGCAGCACCTGATCGGCCGATTCCGATTGCAGGCGGCGCATCAAGGCGCCCGCTTGCTTGGGGTCGGCAAAACGCTGCGACAACAGCAGTTCTTCACCGTCAGCGCCTAACAGGCGGAAGCGGAAGCCGCCCGTGTCGTCACGGAAGCTGACGAAACGCGCGCCCTTCTCCTTGTCCTTCTTGCCTTGCGGCTTGCCGGACACGGCGCCCGCGTTCAGATTGCGCAGGCCCACCGCCACACGCAGTTCCTGCATCAACGGCAGCGCCTGCTTGCGCGCCTTGTCGGCGCCCGCTTGCAGGATGTCTTCGATGCGGCCCGGGTTGGCGATCAGCTCCACATACTTTTCGCGCATCGGCGCCAAGCGATTTTCCAGGTGCTCGTAAAGCGCCTGCTTGGCGTCACCCCAGCCCATGCCGTCTTCCAACTGCTTGCGAAACACCGCCGATTCCGCCTGTGTGGCGAACGCGCGGTACAGCGTGTACAGGTGCGAGCTTTCGGCATCCTTGGCTTCGCCGGGCGCGCGGGAATCGGTCACGATACGCATCACCGACGCGCGCAGCGCCTTGGCGCCGCCTTCGAACAACGGGATGGTGTTGTTGTAGCTCTTGGACATCTTGCGGCCATCCAGGCCCGGCAAGGTTGCAACGTCTTCCTCAATGGCCACTTCAGGCAGCGTGAAATAGTCGCGTCCGTACAGATGGTTGAAACGTTGGGCGATGTCGCGGGCCATCTCCAGGTGCTGGATCTGGTCGCGGCCGACCGGCACGCGGTTCGCGTTGAACATCAGGATGTCCGCCGCCATCAGCACGGGATACGAGAACAAGCCCATCGTGACGCCGTCGTCCGGGTCCACGCCCTTGGCCACGTTCTGGTCCACCGACGCCTTGTAGGCGTGCGCGCGGTTCATCATGCCCTTGGCGGTGACGCAGGTCAGCAACCAGCACAGCTCGGGAATTTCCGGGATGTCGGATTGGCGGTAGAACGTGACCCGTTCGTGATCCAGGCCGACTGCCAGCCAGGTCGCGGCGATTTCAAGGCGGGAACGCGCCACGCGGGCCGGGTCATCGCACTTGATGAGTGCGTGGTAATCGGCCAGGAAGAAAAATGCGTCCACACCCGGCTGCGTGCTGGCCTCTACCGCGGGCCGGATGGCTCCGGCGTAGTTGCCAAGGTGGGGAGTGCCAGTGGTGGTGATGCCGGTAAGGACGCGGGTATTCATGGGGCGAAGAGGCGTGTGCGAGGGGAAACGAGCAGTGTAACTTGCCGCAGCCACCGTGGCTTGGCGGTTCAGCGCCGCACTTGCCGGGTCAGGCCGTGAATACCCGGCATGCCTGGGCATGGCTCGGCATGACGGCGCAAGCCCCCAAAGATTGCCTTGCCTACCAGACCGCCAGCAGCGGAGCCGCCAGCGCGCAAACCCCGCCCGCCGTCAACGCCGCGCGCGGACGGAAGGTCAGGAACCAGATCAGCAGCAGGCCGGCGATGCTGAGAATGCCGATCCATTCGACCGTGCCGTAGCTCCAGCCCCACACCGTGGCGGACGCATAGAGCGACAGGGCCAACGCGATCCAGCCGAACACGCGCAATGGCACGCGGTGGCGGCGCGGCATGGCGCGGTCGAACAGGTCTTCGTAGTGACGATCCATGCCCAGGCACAAGGCGGAAAAGCCCGCGTAGGCCAGGCAAAAAGCGGCAAGCGTCATGGCGTATCACCTCGCGGTTCGTAAACGGCGGCGTTGGGGGCAGCCTGGGCCGGGGACGCCGCGGCGGCAGCCTTGGCTGGAGCCTTGGTTGGCGCCTTGGCAGGTGCCTTGGCTGGCAAGCGACGGGCCCGCGCCGCCTTGCGCGACATCCAGGCAAACAGCACGGCGCTGGCCAGGCAGGTCAGGTCGAAACCGGCCATGACCCAATCCCCTTCGGGCAAGGACACCCCCAGGTGGCGCGACGTGGTCAATGCGTTGACCACCGGCACCAAGGCCAGCGCGGCGGCGGCGATGGCCAGCAGGTCTTGCCACTTGCGATGCTGAAAAAGAAAGGCGTAGACCAGCGACAAGGCCCAGGCCGAGAAGAACGCGCGTGACTCCCAGAACTGGCGCCCCGGCAGATCCACGGGCAGCAGCCGGTTGGCCAGGAAAAACGCAGCCACGCCAAATACCACGCCCGCGATGGTGCCTGCGTTCAAGCCATCAACCAGCCGCAGCGAAAAGGCTTCGCGCGTATCTTGCGGACGCGCCTTCTGGCGCCGCTTGGCAATCCACAACACCAGCCCCGTGCCCACCATGCCGGTGCCCGCCAGGCTGACCAGGAAATAGAACCAACGCAGCAGTGGTTCGGCGAAAAGGCCCAGGTGCAGGCCGGTAATGGTGCCGGCGGTTCTTGCGGTCGCGCCGAGCGTGTCCTGGCCTTCAAGCAACTGGCCGGTCACGCCATCAAAACGCTTCCAGGGCGCCATCAAGCCAAACGACACCCCATCGGCGGCGGCGCGCGTCAACGTTACGGTGGCGCCGGCATCGCCGGGGTTGTTGACCGTGATGCGGCCCACGCGCCCATGCCACTGCTGCTGCGCCTGCTCGACCAGCGGGGCAATCTGTATCAGGGGCGCGGGCTGGTTCAGCGGCGGCGTCACCTTGAATGACTTGAAGACATCATCCGTGTACTGGCGCGGGTTTTCATAGACGGCCTTGATGCCTGCCGGCATCAGCATCACCATGAACAGCACCAGGCCGCTGAAGGTGATCATCAGGTGGAACGGCAGGCCCAGGACCGACAGCACATTGTGGCCGTCCATCCAGGCGCGTTGCCCGCCCTTCTTGGGGCGAAAGGTGAAGAAATCCGTGAATATTTTTTTGTGCGTGATGATGCCGCTGATGATCGCCACCAGCATGAACATGCCCGCAATGCTGGCCAGCCAACGCCCCCATGGGAACGCGGTCTCCAGTTCGAAATGGAAGCGGTAGAAGAATTCGCCGCCGCGCGTTTCGCGGCCGGTGACGGCCTGGCCGTTGGCCGGGTCCAGCTTCACGCGCACGAATCCGCGCTCGCCCGGCTTGGGCTTGGGCACTTGGTACAGCAGCAGGATCAAGGGCTCGCGATTCGACGGCGGCGTGATGAACCAACGCTTGGCGTCGGGCGCATGCTCGGCCAGATAGCGCTGCGCCACCTCGACCGACTGCACGGCGGGCGCCGACTTCACCTGGATCTCAGGCTGCATCCAGTGCGTGATCTCGGGCCGGAAAAAAGCCAGCGACCCGGTCAGGAACATCGCGAACAGCACCCAGCCGAAAATCAGCCCGGCCCAGGTATGCAGCCAGGACATCGACTGGCGCAGGCCCTCTTCACCCTGCGCTTTGACCTTCCCTGCCTTCATGCCGCCCCCATCGAGCGACCTGCCAGGAACAAGCCGCCCAGCAGCAAGGTCGGCACCAGGATGCCGGCCCAGGCGCGCCAGGCGTTGCGCGTGGCGAACACCCAGATCACGCCGCAGGCGTAGACCACGAAGGACAGCATCTGGGCCGTGGTAACGGCGTCTGCCCGCCCCATGGGCAGCCAGACCGCCAGGCAGGCCGCAGCCGCCGAGGCCAGGGCATAGCCGCCCAGAATGGCGGCAACCGCCCTGGAAAATACGGCCATGCGATAGCGCATCATGCCTGCGCCGGCTGCGGGAGCTTTCACTTGTTCACATTGAAGGTCGTGGTGGAAACGTAGCGGATCTTGGCGTAGGACTTGCCGTCCGCCTCGCCCGCCTTCTCTTGGACGTGGGCGGCTTCCAGCACGTACTGGCCCGGCCACGGGGTCGTGATTTCGATGCGGCCGTTCTCATCGGTCCAGAAGCGCTTTTCCCATTTCGGAGGGCCGAAGACGGTCACTTCCGTCTTGGCCAGCGGCTTGCCTTCGAAATTCAGGACAAAGCTGTTGGCGCCGGCGGCGGTGGGCACCAGTTCCAGGTCCAGCTTGGCCTGCGTGTCGGTGCGGCCGACCTTGGCGCCGTACTTGACCAGCGTTTCCTTGAACTGCATCGGCTGAGCCAGGCGCACATCGCCCTTTCCGGTGGCTGCGAATTCAACGAAATCCGCGCCCTTGCCCGAGGCCTTCAACACGGTGCCGTCGGCGGCCGTCACCACCGGCGACACCATGATCTTGCCCAGCAGGCCATCCTGCTTCTCGCGCACGTCGTCGGCCCATTCGCCGAAGTACGCCTTGGCCGGGCCCTCGGCCCCGCGTTCCAGCCAAACAAAGTGCGCCTGCGCGGCGCCCGCGCTGCCCATCAGGGCAATGGCGGCCAAAGTCCTAGCAAAAGTCATTCTGGTTCCTCTGGTTTTTAGTCTGATAAAGACAACAGGCAAGCCCCGCGGCCGATGCCTGTTTTTTATCGGCCTGAATTATAACCATTCTCACTACGACAGCCATCGAAATTTGGGCCGGAACGCCAAGCGCTGGTAAACCCCCATTCTTTTAAGCAGCGAATTAAATATATTAACGATATATCTGAAGCCACCCCACCGCACGTGAACTCAGGAGTTCCTCATGACGCACCCTCGCTGGACAGGCATCTTCCCCGCCATCACCACGAAATTCCACGCCGACGAACGGATCGACGCCGAAGGCACCGCCAAGCACATCGATTTCCAGATCCGCAACGGCATCCATGGCGTCGTTACCTGCGGCTCCCTGGGCGAAGCCAGCACGCTGACGCTGGAAGAAAAGCTTCAGGTCGCCAAGATCGCCCTGGAAGCGTCGGGCGGCCGTGTGCCGGTGCTGGCCAACGTGTCCGAGACCAGCACGCGCGAAGCGCTGCGGTACATCGAAGGCGCCAACAAGCTGGGGGTGGCGGGCTTCATGGTCATGCCGTCGCTGATCTACGTAGCGGACGCCCGCGAGGCCATGCTGAACGTGCGCACCATGGCCGAAGCCGCGCAGCAACCCATCATGGTCTACAACAACCCGCTGGCCTATCGCGTGGACCTCACCCCCGCCCACATGGCCGAGCTGGCCGACTGCAAGTGGCTCGCCGCCGTCAAGGACAGTTCGGGCGACACCCGCCGCGTGACCGATCTGCGCAACGCCGTGGGCGATCGCTACCAGATCTTCCTGGGCGTGGACGACCTGGCCTATGAAGGCCTGGCGCTGGGTTGCGATGGCCTGCTTGCCGGCGTGGGCTGCGCGTTTCCTCGTGAAACCGTCGCCCTGTACGACCTGATGAAGGCGGGCAAATTCGCCGAAGCGCTGGCGCTCTATCAATGGATGACGCCGCTGCTGCATCTGGACGTATCCACCAAGCTGGTCCAGAACCTGAAGCTGATCGACGCCTTGGTCGGCGTGGGCACCGAGCACGTGCGCCGCCCGCGCCTGCCGGTAATCGGCGAAGAACGCGCCCTGATCGAACGCGTGGTGGCACACGCCCTGGCGACCCGCCCCGCGCAGTACCAGTCGGTGCCCTGATCGCGACGCCCGCCCGGGCGATGGCCGGCATTGATAACCCCCAGAAATTGCCTGCGATGTCATGGAGTTATCGCTAACTCGTTCGACCAAAAAAATGCGTGGCGTTGCGGTCTCTACGACACGACGCCACGCGTTTAATTGCCTAGACTAGCCCGTTCGATTCTCGTTCGTCCGCCGGCAAGCCACGCGTTGTCAGGCCGTTTGCCCGCTGCACGTCCACAACTTCTGCACAAGGCGCGTCAATGAATCAGATCCGTGTCATCGACTCCCATACCGGCGGTGAACCCACCCGGCTTGTCGTCTCCGGCTTTCCCGATCTGGGCACGGGCGACATGGCCGAACGGCAACGCCGCCTGGCCGACAAACACGACGCATGGCGCGGGGCAACCGTCCTGGAGCCCCGCGGCAGCGACGTCATGGTGGGCGCCTTGCTTTGCCCGCCGCAGAACCCGGCCAACGCCGCCGGCGTGATCTTCTTCAACAATGCCGGGTACCTGGGCATGTGCGGCCACGGCACCATCGGCCTGGTCGCCACCTTGGCCTACCTGCGCCGTATCCAGCCCGGCGTGCACGGCATCGAAACCCCGGTGGGCACCATCCGCGCCACCCTGCACGAAGACGAATCGGTCAGCGTGCGCAACGTGCCCGCCTACCGGCTGCGCGAAGCCGTAGGCGTCGACGTGCCCGGATACGGCACGGTGGTTGGCGATGTGGCGTGGGGCGGCAACTGGTTCTTCCTTGTCAGCCAGCACACGCAACGCGTCGCGCCCGACAACCTTGACGCCTTGACCCAGTACGCCTGGGCCATCCGCCAGGCCTTGCAAGCGTCGGGCATCACGGGCCGCGACGGCGCGCCAATCGATCACATCGAGCTGTTCGCGCCCGACCCCAACGCCGACAGCCGCAACTTCGTGCTGTGCCCCGGCAAGGCCTATGACCGTTCGCCTTGCGGCACCGGCACCAGCGCCAAGCTCGCCTGTCTTGCGGTGGACGGCAAGCTGGCGCCGGGGCAGGTCTGGCGGCAGGCCAGCGTCATCGGCAGCACCTTCCAGGCCAGCTATGAAATGGACGGCGCGCAAATCATCCCCACCATCCGCGGGCGCGCACACGTCTGCGCCGAGTCCACCTTGCTGATCCAGCCCGACGACCCCTTCGGCTGGGGCATCCGGCTCTAAGTGCTGACCGCCAACGGAAGCCTACGCATGCCACACCCTTCAAAAGACGTCCTGATCGTCGGCGCGGGCATTATCGGCGCCGCCTGCGCGCACCATCTGGCGGGCGCGGGCCTGTCGGTGCATGTCGTGGACGCCCGCCTGAAAGGCGCCACGCAGGCCGGCATGGGGCATCTGGTCGTCATGGATGGTTGCCTCGCCGAACTGGCACTGAGCAGTTTGTCGATGAACACGTGGCGGCAGTGGGGCCCGCGCATGAACGCGGCGGACCCGGCCTGCGCCTATACCGAATGCGGCACCCTGTGGGTCGCCGCCGATAGCAACGACATGGCCGAAGCCGAACGCAAGCAGGCACGGCTGCGCCAGCACGGGGTCGCGGCCACGCTGCTTGACGCCCAGCAACTGGCCGAGGCCGAACCCTTCTTGCGCGCCGGCCTGGCTGGCGCCCTGCACGTCCCCGGCGACGGTCTGGTGTATGCCCCCAACGCGGCCCGCTGGCTACTGACACATGCGCCACCGGGCGTGTCGTTCGAGGCCGCGCACGTCGGCAAGGTCGACGGCCAAGGCGTCGTGCTGGCCGATGGCTCGCGCCGCAATGCCGGGGTCGTCGTGCTGGCGGCGGGCATGTCGGCCACCCGCCTTTGCGACGACCTGCCGCTCACCCCCAAAAAAGGCCATCTGGCCATCACCGACCGCTACCCGACGGGCATCCGCCATCAACTGGTCGAGCTTGGCTATATGGCCAGCACCCAGCAGCGCGACGGCGCCGCCGTCGCATTCAATGTGCAGCCCCGGCCCACCGGGCAACTGCTGATCGGCTCGTCCCGCCAAGTCGGACAAGCCGATTCCGACATTGATCCCGTGTTGCTGTCTCGCATGGTCAAGCGGGCCATCGACTTCCTGCCGGGCCTGTCCGGCATGAACCTCATCCGCACCTGGACCGGCATCCGGGCCGCCACGCCCGACGGCTTGCCCTTGATCGGTCCGCACCCTGCCCGCCCCGGGCTTTGGCTGGCGTTGGGCCATGAGGGGCTTGGCGTCACCACCGCGCCAGCCACCGCCGCCTTGCTGACCGCCCTGATGACCAACGCAACCCCGCCGCTGGCGGCCGCGCCCTTTGCACCGTCCCGTTCATTTGACGAGGTAGCGCCATGACGTTTCCGCGAAACACCGCCCGCCTGCGCATCCACGTCGACGGTCAGCCGATGCGCGTGGCGTCCGGCAGCAGCGTCGCCGCCGCGCTGGCCACCAGGTCGCCCGGCAACTCGCGCATATCGGTATCCGGCGAAAAGCGCGCGGCATTCTGCGGCATGGGCGTCTGCCATGAATGCCGGGTCCTTGTCGACGGCCACCTGCGCCTGGCTTGCCAGACGCGCTGCCAGGAAGGCATGCGCGTGGACACGGTGTTCGAACACGCCGGCCCCGCCTGCAACGCCCCCGCGCAAGAGGTTGAACATCCGGCCTGCGACCTGCTGATCATCGGCGCCGGCCCCGCGGGCATGTCCGCCGCGCTGGCGGCCGCGCCCAGTGGCCGCGCCATCGTGCTGGTAGACGACAACGCCGCTCCGGGCGGCCAGATCTGGCGCGATGGCCCGAATGTCTCATTGCCCACCCCGGCCCGCCACCTGCGTGAACAACTGGCGCGGTACTCGAATATCACGCTGCTCTGCGACACCCGCGTCGTCGGCATGGCCGGGGTGCCAGGCCAGCCGGCGCTGATGCTTGAAAACGCGCGCCACGGCTGGGCCCAGCGCTATGGCACGCTGATCCTGTGCACCGGTGCTCGCGAACTCCTGCTGCCCTTTCCCGGCTGGACGCTGCCCGGCGTGACCGGCGCCGGTGGGCTGCAAGCCTTGGTGAAGGCCGGCGTGCCGCTGCGCGGCAAGCGCATCGTCATCGCCGGCACGGGGCCGCTATTGCTTGCCGCCGCACGCGCCGCGCATCAAGCGGGCGCACGCGTCGTGCGTATCGCCGAGCAGGCCGACTGGCGCGCGCTGCTGCGCTTTGCCTATCGCTTGCACCGTTGGCCCGCCAAGGCCGCGCAAGCCGCCGCGCTGTTCAGTCCGCAATACCGTACCGGCAGCCACGTCCTGGAAGCCACCGGCGACGGACGCGTGCAACACGTGCGGCTGCGCCGCGCCGATGGCGAAGAAGAAATCGCCTGCCATCGGCTGGCCTGCGGCTTTGGGCTGGTGCCCAATATCAAGCTGGGCCAGATGCTGGGCTGCGCGCTGGACGCGCACGGCGGCCTGCAAGTGGACGACATGCAGCAAACCACCGTGCCCGGCATCTTCGCGGCAGGCGAATGCACGGGCATTGGCGGCAACGAACGCGCGCGGGTACAGGGCACGCGAGCCGGGCATGCGGCGGCGGGCGAACTGACCCAGGCCGCGCGCCTATCCAAAGATCTTGCCCGTTGGCAGAGCTTCGCCGACGCGCTGCGTGAACCCTTCGCGCTGCGAGCGCCGCTGTTGTCCCTGGCCCGCCCCGCCACCTTGATCTGCCGTTGCGAAGACGTGCCGCAATCCGCGTTGGCCCCACACCGCAACTGGACCGACGCCAAGCTGCACACGCGTTGCGGCATGGGCGCCTGCCAGGGCCGCATCTGCGGCGCCGCCACCCGGGCGCTTTATGGCTGGCAGCCCTCGCCCCCCCGGCACCTGCTTGCGCCGGCCCGCATCGACACGCTGGCGGCCATCGCATCCACATCCGGCAAATCGTTCGACTAAGGAATCCTCATGATGAACACTCTGGACGCTCATATCGCGTTCGCGCAAGGCTTGGCACAAGAGGCGCGGCAAATGTACGCGCCCTATCTGCGCCACGTCGTGGGCGTGGACACAAACGTCGCAACGTCCCACTTGCCACAGACCGATATCAAGCCGGACCGCAGCCTTGTCACCGCGCTGGACCACGCCATCGAAGCGCACCTGCGCGCGCGCATCGAAGACGCCTATCCCCAGCACGGCATCTACGGAGAAGAAGGCGGCACGGTCCGGCTGGACGCCGAGCACATCTGGGTACTGGACCCCATCGACGGTACCGCGCCCTTTCTTGCCGGCGTCCCGGTCTTTGGCACCTTGATCGCGCTTTTGCAGCGCGGCACACCCGTGCTGGGCATCATGGATTTTCCCGTCACCGGAGACCGCTGGGTGGGCGCCGCCGGACGCCCGACGCTGCATCACGGCGCCCCCTGCCACACGCGCGCTTGCGGCCACCTGGGCGACGCCATGCTCAGCACCAGCAACCCGGATTTCTACGCGCCCGACGAACTTCCGGCGTTCCAGGCGCTGCGGGAACGCACGCGCTGGCGTATCTATGGCGGTTGCTGCCTGGCGTATGGCCTGCTGGCCGCCGGCCGCACCGACATCGCCATCGACGCCCGGCTGGCGCTTTACGACTACGCGCCCTTCATCCCCGTCATCCAGGGCGCGGGCGGCGTCATTACCGACTGGAACGGCCGTGCGCTCGGGCTGGACAACCCGGCATCGCGCATCCTCGCCGCGGGCGACCCGGCGCGCCATCGGGAGGCCTTGCATCTGGTGCGCCAGGCAATGGATTGATGCTTCCCCTCAAACACCCCGCAAGCACCAGGAGCCCCCGGGCATGGACATCCGCATCGAGAAACTCTGCATTTCGTATGGCAACCAGCGCGTCATCGACAGCCTGAGCCTGGATATTGCCCCCGGCGCCTTCTTTACCTTGCTGGGCCCCAGTGGCTGCGGCAAGACCACCCTGCTGCGCGCCATCGCGGGCTTTACGCCCATTGCGTCCGGCCATCTGCTGTTCGGCGGGCGCGACGTGACCCGTCTGCCGGCGCACCAGCGCAACATCGGCATGGTGTTCCAGGACTACGCCCTGTTTCCCAACCGCAGCGTGTACGACAACGCCGCGTACGGGCTACGCGCAAGAAAAGTGGCGCCCGCCCTGATCCAGCAACGGGTGGCCTCGGCGTTGGACCGGGTGGGCCTGGGGCAATATGCGGCAAGGCTGCCGGCCGAACTATCCGGCGGCCAACGGCAACGCGTGGCGCTTGCCCGCGCGCTGGTCATTCAGCCTCAAGTACTGCTGATGGACGAACCGCTGTCGAACCTGGATGCCAAGCTGCGGATCCAGGTGCGCCAGACCATCGCCGAACTCCAGCGCGAGGCCGGCATCACCACCGTCTTCGTCACCCACGACCAGGAAGAAGCGCTGGCGCTATCCGACCAGATCGCCGTCATGCAGCAGGGCCGCGTGGCGCAGCTCGGCACACCACGCGACATCTACAGCGCGCCGGCCAGCGGCTATGTGGCGGACTTCATTGGCGCGGCCAATCTGCTGCCCGTGCAGTGCCACGCGCTTGAAACCGGGCCGGTGCAATTACAGGTGGACGGGCACGCCGTGGCCGCGCATGCCCCCGTGCCCGTGGCGGGCCAGGCCGTGCTGGTGGCGCGTCCCGAAGACATCATGCTTTCCACTACGCCGGGCGCCGGCGTGCCCGCGCGGATCCTGGCGCAGCAGTACCTGGGCATCAAGACAAACTACCGCGTCGAACTGCCCAGCGGCCGCCATATGAATGTGGATGTGCACGGCGACCCGATCGCCTCGCTTGCCAGGGGAACCAAGGTCGATCTGGTATTCAACCCACAAAAAACCTTGGTGTTGGCATCATGAAGCGCCTGGTCCCCATCCTGCGGTCGCCGTGGACCTGGTTGTCACTGGCGGTACTGGCGGTGCTGCTGGTGTTCCTGGTCTGGCCCGTGCTGAACATCTTGTCGGCCAGTGTGCTGGCGCGCAGCGACGAAGGCCTGTCCGGCTGGCAGATCATGCTGTCGGATCCGCGTTACCCGCGCGCCATCGGCAACACCTTGCTGCTGGGCGCGGGCGTGACGCTGCTGGCCGTCGCCATCGGTGTGCCGCTTGCGTACCTGACGGCGCGCCACCGCTATCCCGGTAAAGCGCTGGTGTCGATCCTGCCGTTGATCACGCTCATCATTCCCGAAGTCATCGGCGCGCAGACCTGGCTGATGATCTTGGGCAATAACGGCGTGCTGACACGCGCGCTGCGCGATGGGCTGGGGCTGGACCCGCCCTCTTTCTATGGCTGGCCCGGGTTGCTGACGGTCATGACCTTCACGTATTACGCGTACATCTACATCGGTACGCTGGCCGCCATCCGAGGCTTTGACGCGCAGCTTGAAGAGGCCGCCCAAAGCCTGGGCACGTCGCCGCCCGTTTCACGCCTGAAGGTCATGGCGCCGGTGGTGATGCCCGCCGTGCTGGCCAGCGCCCTGCTTGTCTTCACCATGGTCGTGGGCAATTTCGCCACGTCGATGATTCTTGGGCACCGTGTCGAATTGCTGTCGGTATTGACCTATCAGGCGTCCGTATCCGAGACAGGCAGTGACCCGGTCATGCAAAGCACGCTTGCCACCACGTCGATTGGCCTGGTGATGCTGGCCCTGTTCCTGCAACGCTGGATCGTGTCGCGCGGCCGTTATGAAATCACCCAGGGGCGCACCGCGCCCGAGACGCCGATACGGGGGCCGGGCGGGCTGGCGATGGCGGGCGCGGCGCTGGCCGTGATGGCGCTGTCCATGTTGCCGCTAGGCACGCTGGCCGTCGGCGCGTTCACCCGCGCGCACGGCCCCGTCATGCGCTGGGGCGAATGGACGGTTGCGCATCTGGAACGGGTGCTGATCAACGCCCCGGGCCCGGTGCTCAACTCCGTTTTGTTCGCAGGCGCCGCCACGCTGATCGCCATCGCCTTCAGCACGCTGGCCAGCTACCTTATCGTCAAGAAGCGCAACGTGTTGACGCCCTGGCTGGACTACCTCAGCTCCATTCCGCTGGCGCTGTCCGGCACGGTGATCGGCATTGGCCTGTTGATGACCTTCGGCCATGGCGCGTTCGACCTGTCCGGCACCGCTTCACTGATCGTGCTGGCCTACATCGTGCGGCGGCTTCCCTTTGGCGTGCGCAACGCTTCGTCCACGCTGTTCAACCTGCCCGACTCCATTGAAGAGGCGTCCATCAGCCTGGGGGTGCCGCCATTGGCGTCCTTCATCAAGGTGGTGCTGCCCTTGATGGCGCCCGCTATCGCGGCTGCCGCCGTGCTGACCTGGACCACCAGCGTCTCGGAACTGAGCGCCTCGGTCATTGTGTATTCGCCCGGGCATGAAACGCTGCCCATCCAGATTTTCCGCTTGATCGACAGCGGCCTGATGGCGCAGGCATCGGCCTACGGCCTGGTGCTGATCACGGTGATCCTGGCGCCCGTGCTGCTGGCCACCCGCGTCTTCAACATCCGGCTCTTTGCCTGAGACCGGCTTACTCACCTTCCCATCAAAGGAATCGCCATGATCCAGCTTCCCGCTTTCAACCGACGCCAGATGCTCAAGATGCTGGCCGTCACCGGCGGCATCGGCGCCCTGCCCACCCAGGCGCTGGCCCAGCGTGCCGAAAAGGTCGTCCTGTACACCACGCTGAACGCGCAGTCCGTCGAGACCGCCAGCGACATCGCGCGCGACGTGCTGCCCCATATCAAGCCCAGCACCGTTGCGGGCGGCAGCAGCCAGTTGCTCAAGCGGATCGAAGCCGAAGCCGGCCAGCCTAAAGGCGACCTTTTCTGGACCTCCAGCGCCAACGTCATGCATGGCTACCGCGCCCTGTTCGAGCCTTACCGTTCTGAACATATCGACGCCATTCCCGACGATCTGCACGGCCCCGACGATCTCTGGATGGCCGCCAACCTTCATATCGTGGTCGGCATGATCAACGCGCGGCACGTGCCCGGCGCCGCGCCGACGTCGTGGGCGGACCTGACCGACCGTCGCTTCAAAGGCAAGGTCATCATTGGCGACCCCGGCAACAGTTCCACCGCCTTCACCGCCTTGTGGGGCATCGAGCGCGTACTGGGCACCGAAGGCTTGAGAGCGCTGGCGCGCAACGTCACCGTGTCCAGCGCGGCATCGCATGTGGTGCGCAGCGTGGGCCAGGGCGAATACGCGGTGGGCATCACTTTCGAGTCCACGGCCTACCCCTATGTGGCGGGCGGCCAGAAAGAGATCGGCATCATGTACCCCACGGACGGCACCTTTACCGTGGCCGACAACATGGCCATGGTAAAGAACGCGCCCAACCCGGAAGCCGCCAAGCGCATGTACGACTTGCTGCTGTCGCGCGAGATGCAATTGGCGCTGTTGCAAAACGCCTACCGCCGCCCCAGCCGCAACGACATCGACGTCAGCAAGCACCTGGACATGCGGCCGCTTGCCGACATCAAGATCGTGTCGGTGGACGAAGCCGAAGCGGCAGCTGGCCGCGAAGCCTTTCTTGCACGGTGGCGCGCCTACCTCGCCCAGGCGCGCAGCACCTGACTTCTTACCAGCGATAACGCAGGCTGGCCTTGACCGAACGCTGATAGCCATACCAGCACCAGGAATCCCCCGAGCAAGACGCGATGTATTCCTTGTCGAACAGGTTCTGGACGTTCAAGGCCACCTGCATGCCCTTCAACGACGGCGACACCCGGCCCAGGTCATAGTCCAGCATCAGGTCCACCAGCGTCACGGACGGTACCTTCATGGTGTTGGCCTCATTGACAAACGACGAGCCGATGTAGCGCACGCCGCCGCCCACGCCCATGCCCGCCAACGGTCCGTCCTGCAATTGGTAGCGCGCCCAGGCGGACGCCTGCTGCGACGGCACGCCGGCCGGCGATTTGCCCTTCAGGTTCAAGCCCGCCAGGTTGGGGTTGGCCTTGGAGTACTCGTTGTTCATCAAGGAATACGCGGCCACCACCGTCAGGCCACGCATCGGTTCGCTCTTGGCTTCCAGTTCGATGCCCTGCGTGCGCAGTTCGCCCGCCTGGATCGAGCAACGCCCGCCCGCCGTGCCGCAGATGTGCGTGGGATCGGGATCGGTCGTCGTCATGTTCTCGCGCCGGATGTCGAACGCCGCGAACGACAGCAGGGTTGCGCTGCCAGGCGGCTGGTACTTGATGCCGACCTCGTACTGATTGCCCTCGATGGGCTTGAACGGCGTGTTCTGCCAGCCCGTGCCCGACTGCGGCTCGAACGATTCCGAGTAGCTGAAGTACGGCGCGACGCCATTGTCGAAGTTGTAAATCACGCCCAGGCGGCCCGTGAACTTCTCGGCGTTCAAGGAAGACGGCGCGACGCGGCCGGTGGCAATCGTCGTGGTCTCACCCACGTTGCGAGACCAGTCGTAGCGTCCGCCCAGCAGCACCGACAAGCGATCAATCTTGATCTGGTCCTGGAAGTACAGGCCCGCCTGGTACTGCGTGGAGGTGGCGTCCGTCGAGAACGCGGGGGTGGCGATGCGCTGGTGATTGTCCGGGTTCAGTACATACAGCGGCGGCGCGCTGCCATAGCCGGCCAGCGTGTCGGTCTTCACGTGCTGATAGTCAAAGCCCAGCAACGCCGTGTGGCCGAAGCGGCCGGTATTGAAACGCGCCTGCAGATTGTTGTCGATGGTCAGCGCGCCCACGTCCACGTCCGTGGCGATGGATGCGCGCTGCTGGTACAGGTAGCGCTTGTCCGTGTAGCCGTAGTTGTTCGTCATGGCGCCATAGACGCTGCGGTACTGAGCCTCGGACCGCGTCCAGCGCAGGCTTTGCGTGGCCTTGAACGTGTCGTTGAAGCGATGGTCCAGCACATAACCCAGCGAATAGCTCTTGCGATCGCTCTTTTCGAAATTGGCGTCGCCGTCGTAGTAGTTGGCCGGCAGGCGGATGCCGTCCGGCGCCGACAGCAGCGTGCGCATGGCCGGCACGGTGCCGTAAGAGCCCATGTCCGGGTCGCGTTGGAAGTTGGTCAGCACCGTCAGCGAGGTGTCGCCATTGGGCTTCCACGTAAAGGCCGGCGACACGAAATAGCGCCGTTCCTTGGTGTCCTTGACCTGGCCGTCCGACATATAGCCCGCGCCGACCAGGCGATACAGGTACTTGCCTTCCTCGTCCATGGGGCCGCCAAAGTCAAAGTTGGCGCGGCGGTAATCGTAGTTGCCGACCTGCACCTCGACTTCGCGCAGCGTCTCTTCCAACGGACGCTTGCTGACCTGGTTCACCACGCCGCCCGGGCCGCCCTGGCCATACATGACCGAGGCGGGTCCCTTCAACACGTCCACGCGCTCCAGGCGGTAGGCGTCCACTTGCGGCAAGGCGTCACGGCCGCCGAACACGCGCAAGCCGTCCAGATAGGACGACGCCGAAAAGCCACGCACGCTGAACTGGTCCAGGCGCGTGGCGGTGGCGCCGCGCGATTCAGTGGCCACACCCGCCGTATAACGCAAGACCTGGTTCAGCGTTTGCGCGCCTTGCTCCTTGATCTGTTCGCGCGTGATCACCGACACCGATTGCGGCGTTTCGATCAGCGGCGTGTCGGTCTTGGTGGCGCTGACGCTGGCGCTGGCCACATAGCCCACGGTGGGCGCCAACGCGCTTTCCGACATGCCCGACACCGTCACCGGCGCCAGCACATGCGCGTCGCCCGAGACCGGCGCGGGCGCCAGCGTCCAGGTATTGCCCGACTGCGCACGCGCCTGCAGGCCGCTGCCCGACAGAATCCGCGCAAAGCCCGCACCGACCGAATAGGTGCCGTTCAGCCCATCGGAATGACGGCCGCGCACCAATGCCGGGTCGAACGACAGCACCACGCCCGCCGTGCGCGCAAACTGCGTCAGCGCATCGGCCAAGGCCCCGGCGGGAATCTGGTAGCCGCGCTGCGCGTTGACGGAGACTGGGGCGGCGGCGGGCGCGGATTGCGCCCACACGGCCGGCATGCCGACGGCAAAGGCGCCCGCGCAGGTGGCGGTTAGCACGGCCTTGCGGCCAGCCGTCAATGTGGTGCGCATGCGCGGTTGAGATGAAGCAGACACGAAACTCTCCCTGTACGGTGATCTATCTCTGCCTTTCCGTACGGGAAACGAAAACCTGCAATGCGTCGGGCAAAAAAGTTTGTAACGGTCAGATCTGGCGCGGTCCGACCTGCAACCAGTACTGAGTGTGCCGACTGACGCTAATGGGTAGCGCGGGTTCAAGCGCCTTGAGCGCGCGTTCGGCATCGTCCAGGGGAAAGACGCCTGATAGCCTCAGCCCTGCGACGGCCGGGTCCACCCGAATCACGCCCACGCGCTGGCGCGCCAGATGGCGCGCGAAGTCATCCAGACGCCATTCCTTGGCGACCACCAAGCCGTCCACCCAGGCCAGGCGGTCCGGGTCCGAGGCCTTGCGCACGACTTCAGGCGCGTCTGAGAAAGCCAGCCGTTCGCCCGCGCTGGCTTGGGTCCAGGCCCCGTCGCGCAGCAACGCGACGCTGCCCTCATACACGCCCAAGCGCGAATCCGTATCTGTGCGGCGCAGGTCAAAGCGGGCGCGCTCGGCTCGCAGTTCGCCGTGGCCCGAGTCCACGCGCAAGGCATCGACGCCAGAACGCGGCTCGGTATCGACCAGCATCTCGCCGCGCAACAGGGCTATGCCACGCTCGCTGCCCGACACGCGCACGCGCACCGCGCTGTCGCTGTTCAAGGTGATGCGCAAGCCGTCGGCCAACGCCACGCTGCGGCGTTCGCCCACGCGCGTGCTCAAGTCGGCCGCCAGGCGCTGCCAGGGCGTGTGCCGATAGCCCGCCCACCCCATCGCGGAAATTGCGCTAACCCCGAGCAGCGACCGCAATACCGCGCGGCGCCCCGAAGACGCCGGGGCATTCAGCGCTGCATGCGCCAACGGCGAAGGCACCCGCCGCGCGTCGCGGCCGATCGCTTCCAGGCGTTCCCAAGCCTGCCGATGCGTGGCATCCGCTTCCAACCAGGCGCGACATGATTCCCGGTCGTGCGCGTCGGCCACGCCGCTTTGCAGCTTGGCCCACCAGGCAATGGCCTGGCGCACGACCGGGTCCGGCGGCATGCCGTGCGCGGCGTTATTCATAGAACGCCGCATAGCACGCGGTCATCGCGCGCACCATGTACTGTTGTACGGAACTCAGGGAAACGCCCAGGCGTTGTGCGATGTCGGGATAGGTCAGCCCATCCAGCTGCGACATCAAGAACGCGGCGCGGGCCTTGGGAGGCAGGCCGTCCAGCAAGTGATCCAGCCGCATTAGCGCCTGCAGTTGTTCGGCCTGCGTCTCGGGCGACGGCGCATAGGCCTGCGGCAGCGTGGAAAGATAGCCAAGGTAGGCGTATTCCAGCGCGGCGTGGCGCTGGTGGTCCACCACCAGCCCCTTTGCAATCGTGGTCAACAAGGCGCGCGCGTCATGGGCGCGGACGGCCTTGCGCCCCTGGATCACCCTGACGAAGACATCTTGCGCCAGGTCTTCCGCGCGGTGGTCGCAACCCAGCTTGCGGCGCAGCCAGCCGAACAGCCAGGGGCGATGCTCGCGATAGAGACTATCAACGCGGCTATCGACGCGGCTATCGACGCGACCATCGACGAGGCCATCAATGGCCGCGATGGCGGCGTCGGCACACGGGGCCGATGAGGAAAGAAAGGGGGAAGGCACGATTGAGACTGCGGTGCGGGACCTGAAGTCTCAAAATGTTAAGTGATAATGACTTGCATTACCAATGCTATCTTCAGGCGGCCCGCGCCATGCGGGCCGCTTGCGGCATTACTACAACGTCGCGGCCAACCGGCGTTCGGATTCCAGGTATTCGCGCGACTGCATTTCCAGAATGCGCGACACGGTGCGATGGAATTCATTGGCCAGCGCGCCTTCCGTGTAGATCTCTTCAGGTTCGCACTCGGCCGACATGATGAGCTTGACGCGGTGGTCGTAGAACACGTCGATCAACCATGTGAAGCGACGCGCTTCGGACGCCTGGCGCGGCCCCATCTTCGGCACGCCGGACAAGATCACGGCATGGAAGCGGCTGGCCAGTTCCAGATAATCATTCTGCGAACGCGGGCCGCCGCACAGCGTGGCGAAGTCGAACCACACCACCGCGCCCGCCAGCGCCACCGCGCGAATTTCGCGGTGCTCGATGTGCAGCAGGGGTTCTTGCGGCGGCGTATCGGCCAGGCTGTCGAAGGCCTTTTGCAGCGCGGCTTGCGCGCGCTCGTCCAGCGGCGTGTGATAGCACTGCACCTGCTCGAGCGAACGGCGGCGGTAGTCCACGCCGGCGTCCACGTTCAGCACGTCCATGCGCGACTGGATCAACTTGATCGCCGGCAGCACGCGGTCGCGGTGCAGGCCGTCGGTGTACAGCGTGGACGGCTCGTAGTTGGACGTCATGACGAACGACGTACCGTACTCGAACAGCTTCAACAGCAGCCGGTGCAGGATCATGGCGTCCGCCACGTCCGACACATGGAACTCGTCAAAGCAGATCAGGCGATAGCGCTTGGCGACCCGCTTGGCCACTTCATCCAGCGGGTCCTGCATGCCCTTCACTTCTTCCAGCTCGCGATGCACGCCCCGCATGAATTCATGGAAGTGCAGCCGCGCCTTGCGCACGACCGGCACGGTGGCATAGAAGGCATCCATCAGGAAGCTCTTGCCGCGCCCCACTCCGCCCCACAGATACACGCCGCGCGGCACGTCGGGCCGATTCAGCAGCTTCTTCAGCGCGTTCGAGCGCATCGACTTGAACTTGACCCATTCGTCGTAATAGCGCTGCAAGCGGTCGATGGCCTGCTTTTGCGCGGCATCGGGCTTGTAGCCACGTTCGGCCAAGGCGTGTTCGTAGTATTCGCGGACGTTCATGGGGACTTAGTTCAACCAAGCAAAATGAAAAAAGGGCGGGTCCTTGAACCCGCCCCCTGTCTAGCTCCGGTCAAGCACGCTTAGAAGTTCAGCGCGCGCTTGTCCACGGCCAGAGCGGCTTCCTTCACGGCTTCCGACAGCGTCGGGTGCGCGTGGCAGATGCGGGCGATGTCTTCGGCGGCGCCACGGAATTCCATGATGGTCACGGCTTCCGAGATCAGTTCCGAGGCCATCGGGCCCACGATGTGCACGCCCAGGACTTCGTCGGTCTTGGCATCGGCAATCACCTTGGCAAAGCCGGTGGTGTCGCCCAGCGCGCGGGCGCGGCCGTTGGCCAGGAACGGGAAGCTGCCGGCCTTGTACTCGCGGCCTTCGGCCTTGAGTTGCTGTTCGGTCTTGCCGACCCAGGCAATTTCCGGCGACGTGTAGATGACCCACGGCACGGTGTCGAAGTTGACGTGGCCATGCTGGCCGGCGATGCGCTCGGCAACCGCCACGCCTTCTTCCTCGGCCTTGTGCGCCAGCATCGGGCCGCGCACCACGTCACCCACTGCCCAGACGTTTTGCAGATTGGTCTTGCAGTCGCCGTCCACGGCCACGAAGCCGCGTTCGTCCAGCTTCAGGCCCACGGCGTCGGCGTTCAGGCCGCCGGTGTAGGGCACGCGGCCGATCGAGACGATCAGCTTGTCGACCACCAGCTTCTGCTCGGCGCCCTTGGCGTCGACGTAGGGCACGGTCACCGACTTGGCGGTGGCCTTGATCTCGCCGATCTTCACACCCATTTGGATGTTCAGGCCTTGCTTGGTGAACGCCTTCAGCGCTTCCTTGGCCACTTGGCCGTCAGCGGCGGCCAGGAATTCCGGCATCGCTTCCAGGATGGTCACTTCCGAACCCAGGCGGCGCCACACGCTGCCCATTTCCAGGCCGATCACGCCGGCGCCGATCACGCCCAGCGTCTTCGGCACGGCGCCGATGTTCAGTGCGCCGTCGTTGGACAGCACGACCTTTTCGTCGAACGGCAGGCCGGGCAGTTCACGCGCCGACGAACCCGTGGCCACCACCACGTGCTTGGCGATCAGGTCTTCTTCGGCGGTGCCGGTGACCTTGATGGCCCAGCCGCCTTCCACTTGGCCGCTGAACTGGCCCTTGCCGTGAAAGAACGTGACCTTGTTCTTCTTGAACAGGTACAGGATGCCGTCGTTGTTCTGCTTGACCACCGTGTTCTTGCGGCCGATCAGCGTGTCGAGCTTCAGGCTGACGCCCTTGACTTCGATGCCGTGCTCGGCGAAGTGGTGGTTGGCTTGTTCAAAGTGCTCGGACGATTGCAGCAGCGCCTTGGACGGAATGCAGCCGACGTTGGTGCAGGTGCCGCCAGGAGCCGGGCCGCCTTGGCCGTTTTGCCAGGCGTCGATGCAAGCGACCGACATGCCCAGTTGGGCTGCGCGAATGGCGGCGATGTAGCCGCCAGGGCCTGCGCCGATCACGACGACGTCAAATTGTTTGGACATAGTGTTCTCGCGATTGAGTGTGGGGTGGAACACGCCCCGCCCGGTGTTTGCGAGCCGGAGGCCAGCCGTGCGCCGGCCGGGGCGCCGCGATCCGGAAGGCCCGGTGCGGCGCCGCGCGGGGCGTCGAGATTACAGGTCCAGCAACAGGCGCTGCGGATCTTCCAGGGCGTCCTTCATGGCGACCAGGCCCAGCACGGCTTCGCGGCCGTCAATGATGCGGTGGTCATAGGACAGGGCCAAGTAGTTCATCGGACGGATGACGATCTGGCCATTTTCGACAACAGCGCGATCCTTCGTGGCGTGCACGCCCAGGATGGCCGATTGCGGCGGGTTGATGATCGGGGTCGACAGCATCGAACCGAACACGCCACCGTTGGAGATCGAGAACGTGCCACCGGTCATTTCTTCAATGCCCAGCTTGCCGTCAGCGGCGCGGCGACCGAAGTCGGCGATGGTCTTTTCGATTTCAGCGATGGACAGTTGGTCGGCGTTGCGCAGGATCGGCACCACCAGGCCACGCGGGCTGCCGACAGCGATACCGATGTCGAAGTAGCCGTGATAGATGATGTCCTTGCCGTCGATCGACGCGTTGATCAGCGGGTACTTCTTCAGCGCGGCCACAGCGGCCTTGACGAAGAACGACATGAAGCCCAGCTTGATGCCGTGTTCCTTTTCGAACTTGTCCTTGTACTTGCTGCGCAGATCGATGACCGCTTGCATGTTCACTTCGTTGAACGTGGTCAGGATTGCGTTTTCTTGTTGCGACTGCAGCAGGCGCTCGGCGATGCGGGCGCGCAGGCGGCTCATCGGCACGCGCTGTTCCGGACGGCCGTCCAGCGACAGCGTGGTCGGGGCCGGAGCAGCCGGGGCCTTGGCCGGAGCAGCCTTGGCGGCGGGGGCGGCGCCAGCGGCCAGGGCGTCGCCCTTGGTCACGCGGCCGTCGCGGCCGGTGCCCGACACGGAAGCGGCGTCAACGCCCTTCTCGGCCAGGATCTTGGCGGCGGCGGGCGATGCCACGCCGGCAGCGGCCGACGAGGCCGGGGCAGCGGCGGGAGCAGCGGGGGCTTGTTCAGCGGCCTTGGGGGCTTCGGCCGGAGCGGTCGCGGCGGCGGCGGCCTTGGCGGCGGTGTCGATACGGGCCAGCACTTCGCCCGAGGTCACGGTGCTGCCATCGCCCTTGACGATTTCAGCCAGCACGCCCGAAGCGGGAGCCGGCACTTCCAGCACAACCTTGTCGGTTTCGACTTCGATCAGGATTTCGTCCGCTTCAACGGCAGCGCCCGGCTGCTTCTTCCAGGTCAGCAGGGTCGCTTCGGAGACGGATTCGGAAAGTTGGGGGACAACGACGTCGGTAATAGCCATTTTGTTTGTTCCGTAAAGTTTGTGTTCTGGTCACGCTGCGCGGCAAGGTTCGAAACCGGGTTCCAAAACGCTTGCCGCGCGCGGCGCGTGCATCAAGTCAGGGTTACTTCGTCAACATGACCTTGAACTTGGGCGCGAAAGCCGTTTCGATCAGGGCCTTCTGCTGCTCCTGGTGCTTGGCCAGGTAGCCCACGGCCGGCGATGCCGACGCGGCGCGGCCGGCGTAGCCCAGCTTCTGGCCTTCCACCATGTTCTCGTACACGTGATGCTGAACGTAGAACCAGGCGCCTTGGTTCTGCGGTTCGTCCTGAACCCAGATCACTTCGGTGGCCTTCGGGTACTTGCGCAGTTCGGTCTCGAACGCCTTGTGCGCAAACGGGTACAACTGCTCGACGCGGACGATGGCGACGTGGTCGGCGCCACGCTCGCGGCGGGCGTTGACCAGGTCGTAGTACACCTTGCCCGAGCAAGCCAGAACGCGCTTGACCTTGCTGGCGTCGATGGCCTCGTCGACTTCACCGATCACCGGCTGGAAGCTGCCGCCGGCCAGGTCGGTCAGGGGCGAACCCGCGTCCTTGTTGCGCAGCAGCGACTTCGGCGTGAACAGCACCAGCGGCTTGCGGAACGGGCGGATCATCTGGCGGCGCAGAACGTGGAAGATCTGCGAGGCAGAGGTCGGCTGGACCACTTGCATGTTGTTGTCGGCGCACAGTTGCAGGAAGCGCTCGATGCGGCCCGACGAGTGCTCGGGGCCTTGGCCTTCGTAGCCGTGCGGCAGCATCAGGGTCAGGCCCGACTGGCGGCCCCACTTGGCTTCGCCGGAGCTGATGAACTGGTCGATCACGACCTGGGCGCCGTTGACGAAGTCGCCAAACTGGCCTTCCCAGATGGTCAGCGTGTTCGGTTCAGCGCTGGAGTAGCCGTATTCAAAGCCCAGCACCGCCTCTTCGGACAGCACGGAGTCGATGACGGTGAACGGCGCCTGGCCGTCCGACACGTTCTGCAGCGGAATGTAGGTGCCGTCGTTCCAGCGTTCGCGGTTCTGGTCGTGCAGCACGGCGTGGCGGTGCGTGAACGTGCCACGGCCCGAATCCTGGCCGGTGATGCGGATGGCGTAGCCCGAGGACACCAGGGTGGCGAAGGCGAGGTGTTCGCCCATGCCCCAGTCCAGGTTCAGTTCGCCCTTGGCCATCGTGCGGCGGTCGTTCAGCAGCTTGGCGACCAGCGGGTGCACCGTGAAGCCTTCCGGAACCGTCGTGATGCGTTCGCCGATGCGCTTGAGTTCGGCCAGCGGCACGGCGGTGTCGGCCTGGTCGGTCCACTTGGCGCCCAGGAACGGCGACCAGTCGATGGCGTACTTGCTCTTGTAGTCGGTCAGCACGGGTTCGATCGTGCGCTGGCCGTCTTCCATCAGTTGACGGTAGTCCTTGACCAGTTGATCGGCTTCGCCTTCAGCCAGCACGCCTTGCGTGGTCAGCTTGTCGGCGTACAGCTTGCGCGTGCCGGGGTGATGGCCGATGCGCTTGTACATCAGGGGCTGCGTCAGCGACGGGGTGTCTTGCTCGTTGTGGCCCAGCTTGCGGAAGCAAACGATGTCCACGACGATGTCGTGACGGAATTGCAGGCGGTAGTCCAGGGCCAGCTTGGTGACGAACACCACGGCTTCGGGGTCGTCGCCGTTGACGTGGAACACCGGGGCTTCGATCATCTTGACCACGTCGGTGCAATACAGCGTCGAACGCGAGTCACGCGGGTCGGACGTGGTGAAGCCGATCTGGTTGTTGATGACGATGTGCAGCGTGCCGCCCGTGCCGTAGCCGCGGGTTTGGGCCAGGTTCAGCGTTTCCATCACCACGCCTTGGCCGGCGAAAGCCGCGTCGCCGTGCACCAGCACCGGCAGCACGGTCTTGCCTTCGGCGTCGCCGCGGCGTTCCTGGCGAGCGCGCGCGCTGCCTTCGACCACGGGGTTGACGATTTCAAGGTGGGACGGGTTGAACGCCAACGACAGGTGGACCGGGCCGCCACGGGTGGACAGGTCGGACGAGAAGCCGTTGTGGTACTTCACGTCGCCGTCGGTCAGGCCTTCAGCGTGCTTGCCTTCGAACTCGGCGAACAGGTCGCCGGGCATCTTGCCCATGATGTTCACAAGCAGGTTCAGGCGGCCACGGTGGGCCATGCCGACCACGATTTCCTGGACGCCGTTTTCACCGGCGTGGTTCACCACTTCGTCCATCGAGGCGATGAAGCTTTCGCCGCCTTCCAGCGAGAAGCGCTTCTGGCCGACGTACTTGGTGTGCAGGAAGCGCTCGAGCCCTTCGGACTCGGTCAGCTGCTGCAGGATGTGGCGCTTTTCTTCGGCCGAGTAGGCCGGCGCGCCCAGCGTGGTTTCCAGGCGTTCCTGGATCCAGCGCTTGGCGGCGGGGTCGGAGATGTGCGTGAATTCAGCACCGATGCTGCGGCAATACGTGTCGCGCAGCGCCTTCAGGATGTCGCGCAGCGTCATGGTGCTGGCGGTCGTGAAGTAGGTGTTGGTGGCCGAGTAGGTTTGATCCAGGTCGGCTTCGGTCAGGCCGTAGAAGGCCGGATCCAGTTCGGGGATCGGCGGGCGCTCTTGGCGCTTGAGCGGATCCAGGTCAGCCCAGCGCGAGCCCAGCGAGCGGTAGGCGGCAATCAGCGATTGCACCGACACCTGCTTGCTGGCGACGCTCAGATCGGGTTCAGCAGAGCGTTGCACAAAGGCATTGGCCTTGGCGCGCTGGGCGAACGATTCGACGATGGGAGCGTGGGCCTGGTCACGAGTGGACTCTTGGCCGTCGGTAGCGGGAGCGTGCTGCAACTGGTCGAAATATTCGCGCCAGTTATCAGGAACCGAACCGGGATTGTCGAGGTAGGCTTCGTAAAGCTCCTCAACATATGGCGCGTTACCGCCAAAGAGATAAGACGTGGATAGAGATTCTATTTCCGAAGACATATCGCTTCACCTTTACGAGTGCTTCACTCGACACGATGCAGGAAAAACCTTCCGCGACACGGGCTTCCCGTTTAGCGGATCGCAGGGGGCAGAAGGCGCGTACAAGCCTTGAAAGCCGTATGCCGAGCAGTATAACCCTTTGAGTTTACGGGCGTCTTGAGACATTTTTGTGGCGCAAAAAGCCCTTTCGGAATGCCTGCATGCGGCCGTGGAATGTCCGGCCAACCCCTGACATTGCGACGTCTACGCGCCATCAATTTCTGCCATTCCAAAATGCCGCAGTGCGTCATTGCTGAGCACTTCGATGCGTGAGTGTTGTGCATTAGCCGCGTCACACCGGCAAGGCCGTCGTCGACAAGATCTCTTTCAACACAAAAAAGGTGCGAATCTGGCGTACGCCGGGCAGCTTGATGATCTCGCCCGCATGCAGCTTGTTGAAGCGTTCCAGGTCGCGTATGCGCAGCATCAGGAAGTAGTCGAACTCGCCCGCCACCAGGTGGCATTCCAGGCAGCCACTGATGCCGCGCGCCGCTTCCTCGAAGTCGGTGAAGGAATCCGGCGTGGAACGGTCCAGCACCACCCCGACGATGACCAGCGTGGCCATGTCGACCTCGGCGGGTTCAAGCAACGCCACCGTCTTTTTGATGATGCCTTCGGCCTTCAGCTTTTCCACGCGCCGCAAACAGGCCGCGGGGCTCAGGTGGACGCGCGCGCTGAGATCCAGGTTGGTGATCTGCGCGTCGTCCTGCAAGACGCGAAGAATGTGCCGGTCGATACGGTCCAGTCCAGAAAGCGCGGCCATTTAATACGTCCCTAAAAATATTATCTGGTTGATGTCTGATTTGAAAAAATATTAAATCGAAAATACTTCCGATCATCAATTTTTATATTTCATACTGCTTTCAATACGCAATTGACCACTTCCACCCGCGATTCCTATGATTTTTCCCATCCGAGCCTCACTCGCCGGCCGGAATGCCCTCATCAGGAGCCCGCATGGATCTGCAACGTTTTCCCCGACATCGCCTGACCTTTGGCGACACCCCCATCGAAAAACTTGAACGCCTGTCCGCGCACCTGGGCGGCAAGGTCGACATCTACGCCAAGCGCGAAGACTGCAATAGCGGCCTGGCCTTTGGCGGCAACAAGCTGCGCAAGCTGGAATACCTGATCCCGCAGGCGCTGGAACAAGGTTGCGACACGCTGGTCACCATCGGCGGCATTCAATCCAACCACACCCGCATGGTGGCCGCGGTGGCCGCCAAGCTGGGCCTGGCCTGCGTGCTGGTGCAGGAAAACTGGGTGGACTATTCCGACGCCGTCTACGACCGGGTCGGCAACATCATGATGAGCCGCCTGATGGGCGCCGACGTGCGCCTGGTGGATCAAGGCTTTGACATCGGCTTTCGCCGCAGTTGGGAAGAGGCGCTGGAAGACGTGCGCAAACGGGGCGGCAAGCCTTACGCCATTCCCGCCGGCGCGTCCGATCACGAACTGGGCGGGCTGGGCTATGTGGGCTTTGCCGAAGAGGTGCGGCGCCAGGAAGCCGAGCTAGGCTTCAAGTTTGACTACATCGTGGTCTGCGCCGTCACTGGCAGCACGCAGGCCGGCATGGTGGTGGGCTTTGCGGCGGACGGCCGGGCCAACCGCGTCATCGGCATCGACGCATCGGCCACACCGGAACAAACCCGCGCGCAGATCCTGCGCATCGCTCGCCGCACGGCGGATATGGTGGGGCTGGAAGCAGGCATTGCCGACAGCGACGTGGTGCTGGATACGCGCTACGCCTATCCCGCGTACGGCTTGCCGTCGGCCGAAACCAACGACGCCATTCGCACCTGCGCGCGGCTGGAGGGCATGATGACCGACCCCGTGTACGAGGGGAAGTCGATGCAGGGCATGATGGATCTGGTTCGCCGAGGCGAGATTCCGGCTGGGTCGAAGGTTCTGTATGCGCACCTGGGAGGGGTGCCGGCGATCAACGCCTACAGCTTTCTGTACCGCAACGGCTGAGGCCGACGGCCCACCCACCGGCTTCGGGGCCATGGGCTGGCCGGCCGGCGACTTGCGCTGACCGGCCCCGCCCCGGCTACCGGGTCTTTGCGCCGGCTTGAAACCACGCGCCGATCAACGCGCGTTCGCCGTCGGTCATGCCGGTGGAATTGGCCATCGGCATGATTTTCGACACCACCACTTGCTGGTACACGGCCTGGGCATGGACGGAAATCTGCTCAACGGAATCCAGGCGCACGTTCTTCATCTGCACCTGCTCGCCGTGGCAAAGCAGGCAGCGCTGGTCGAATACATGGCGCACCTTGGCAAACGCCACCTCGGCGGGCGCGGCCACCGCCGCTGACGCCCCCACGGGCGCGGGCCGCATCCACACAATGGTCAAGCCCAGCACCGCCACGCCCAACAGCACATACGGCAGCGGGTTGCGCGCGTTGCCCAGCTTGAAGCGATGGCGCACCACGAAGAACTGCCGAATCGCCGCGCCGCCCAACATGATCAGCAGCAGCACGATCCAGTTGTAGTGATGGGTGTAGGTAAAGCTGTAGTGGTTGCTCATCATGGTGAACACCACCGGCAGCGTGAAGTAGGTGTTGTGCACGCTGCGCTGTTTGCCGCGCTGGCCATGGACCGGGTCGACCGGCTTGCCCGCGCGCATCGCCGCCACGTTCTTGCGCTGGCCGGGGATGATCCAGAAGAACACGTTGCCGCTCATGGTGGTGGCCATCATCGCGCCAACCAGCAGGAACGCGGCGCGGCCCGCGAACCAATGGCAGGCCAGCCAGGACGCCAGGGCGATGAACACCGCGACCAGCACGCCCACGATGGTGTCGCCATGCTTGCCCCGGCCGAACAAACGACAGATGCCGTCGTAGACAATCCAGAACACGACGAAGAACGCCAGCGCCACCGCCACGGCGGTGCCGGGCTGCCAATCCATTTTCGACCGGTCAATCAGATAGGTACTGGCGTTCCACAGGTACGACACGGTGAACAGCGCGAAGCCGGTCAGCCAGGTGCTGTAGCTTTCCCAGAATGACCAATGCAGATGTTCGGGCAGCTTCTTGGGCTGCACCGCGTACTTCTGCATGTTGTAGAACCCGCCGCCGTGTACCGCCCATTGCTCGCCGCCCACGCCCTTGTCGAGCGACTCGGCGTCTTGCGGCTTTTCCAGGCTGTTGTCCAGCATCACAAAGTAGAACGAGGTGCCGATCCACGCGATGCCGGTAATGATGTGGGCCCAACGCAGCAACAGGTTGACCCAATCCAGGTAGTAGCTTTCCATTCACGCCCCCGCAGTGGGCGGGCCTTGATAGGCTCCGCCGCACTGCCTACCACCGCGGGCGCTGTAAGCAGAGATAGATCGCGCACAAGGCCTGGTTGATAAGCCCCGCACCGCTGCGATCAAGATCCGCGAAATTGTATGCAGGTTTTGTTTACAAAGCTACGGAAGGCGGGCCGTCCTGGCATCAGGAATACCCTGATGCCACCATCTGGCCATCATGACCCACGATAGGTGGAATAGCTCCAGGGGCTGACCAGCAATGGCACGTGATAGTGCTGATCGGCATGTGCCACGCCAAAATCCAGGCTGACCTGGTTCAGGAAATTGGGCTCGGGCAAGGCCACGCCGCGCGCCTTGAAATAACCGGCCACATCGAATACCAGCCGATAGGTGCCTACCTTCAGTTCTGCGTCGTTGAACAGTGGTTTGGCGCTGCGGCCTTCGTGGTTCAAGGTGAACCGGCTGAGCAGCGTGGCCGAAGCGCCGTCGGGGGAAGCCTGGGTGGCATACAGCGCAACCGCCATGCCCTCGGCCGGGCACCCGTGCATGGTGTCGAGTACGTGCGTGGTCAATCCCATGATGTCTCCTGTGCGTCGGGCGGTGTGCCCGGTGATCTTATGGTTATCCTTAATGATGTACATAAATTGTATACAGCTAATTGCTTTCCAGCTATTGTTTAGCCCATCATGAAACCGTCCGCCCACCCGGGCCTTGCCGCGCTTATCGGCTTTGTGCCCCACGGCTCTGTGCCCCACCGCTCTGTGCCCATTCCTTCATGAACACCTACGATTCCACGCTTCCGTATCCCCGCGACCTCGTCGGCTATGGCCGCAATCCGCCCCCCGCGCAATGGCCGGGCCGGGCTCGCATCGCTGTGCAATTCGTTTTGAATTACGAAGAAGGCGGCGAAAACAGCGTGCTGCATGGCGACCCTGGCTCCGAACAATTCCTGTCGGAAATGTTCAACCCCGCCAGCTACCCCGACCGCCATCTCAGCATGGAAGGCATCTATGAATATGGGTCGCGTACCGGCGTGTGGCGCATCCTGCGCGAATTCGAAAAACGGCAACTGCCGCTGACGGTATTCGGCGTGGGCATGGCCTTGCAGCGCCATCCCGAACTGACGGCGGCATTCACCGAACTGGGCCACGAAATCGCCTGCCATGGCTGGCGATGGGTGCACTACCAGAACGTGGACGAAGCCACCGAGCGCGAACACATGCGCCTAGGGATGGACGCCATCACGCAGTTGACGGGCACGCGGCCGCTGGGCTGGTACACCGGGCGCGACAGCCCCCGCACGCGCCGCCTGGTGGCGGACTACGGCGGCTTTGAATACGACAGCGACTACTACGGCGACGACCTGCCCTTCTGGATGCAGGTACAAAAAAGCGACGGCGCCGTCGTGCCGCAATTGATCGTGCCCTACACGCTGGACTGCAACGACATGCGCTTTGCCCTGCCCCAGGGTTACTCGCACGCCGACCCGTTCTTCCAGTACCTGAAAGACAGTTTCGACGTGCTCTACGCCGAAGGCGACGAAGCGCCCAAGATGCTCAGCATCGGCATGCATTGCCGGCTGCTGGGGCGCCCGGGCCGCATCACGGCGTTGCAACGGTTTCTGGACCACATCGCCAGCCACGACCGCGTCTGGGTGTGCCGCCGCCTGGATATCGCCCGGCACTGGAAAGCCACCCATCCCTACCTACCCAACCGTTGAGCGCGACAACCATGCCCCACACGCTGGAACAACTCAATGCCGCCACGCCCGAGGCGGCGCTAGCCATCCTTGACGGCCTGTACGAACATTCGCCGTGGATCGCGCGGCAAGCGTTGGCGGCGCGCCCTTTCCGGTCCTTGGCGCATCTGCAAGACCAGATGCGGCAGGTGCTGGACCAGGCCGATATCGAAGCGCAGTTGGCATTGATCCGCGCGCACCCGGAACTGGCCGGCCGCGCCATGCTGCAAAACAGCCTGACCGCGGAATCCACCAACGAACAAGACCAAGCGGGGCTCACACATTGCTCGCCCGACGAACTGGCGCGCTTGCAGCAACTGAACACCGACTACAACGCGCGCTTCGGCTTTCCCTTCATCCTGGCCGTGCGCGGCGCGCGCGGCACGGGTCTGAACCGCCAGCAGATCATCGATGAATTCGCACGCCGGCTCGACAACCCGCCCGACGTTGAACGCCAGGAAGCGCTGCGCAACATCCACCGCATCGTCGAGATCCGCCTGGCGGATAAGTTCGGCCTGGACCTGAGCCTGGGTAACGACATATGGGACTGGCAGGAACGCCTCAGCATCCATAGCGACCCCGGCTACGCCGAGAAGGGCCAGCTTACCGTCACCTATCTGACCGAGGCGCACCGCGCCTGCGCGCAACGCATATCGCACTGGATGCGCGACTGCGGCTTCGACGAGGTTGAAATCGACGCCGTAGGCAACGTGGTGGGCCGCTACCGCGCCGACCACGCCGACGCCCCCACGCTCATGACCGGCAGCCATTACGACACCGTACGCAACGGCGGCAAATACGATGGCCGCCTGGGCATCTTCGTGCCCATGGCCTGCGTGCGCGAACTCCACCGCCAGGGCCGCCGCCTGCCCTACCACCTTGAAGTAATCGGCTTTGCCGAAGAAGAAGGCCAGCGCTACCGCGCCACCTTCCTGGGATCCGGCGCACTGATCGGCCACTTCAAACCCGAATGGCTGGACCAGCAAGACGCCCAGGGCGTCACCATGCGCGACGCCATGCTGCATGCCGGCCTGTGCATTGATGACATCCCCAAGCTGCGACGCGACCCGTCGCGCTATCTGGGCTTTGTCGAAGTCCACATCGAACAAGGGCCGGTGCTGTACGAAATGGGCCTGCCCCTGGGCATCGTCACGTCCATCAACGGTAGCGTGCGCTACCAGGCGCAGATCTTCGGCATGGCCTGCCATGCGGGCACCACGCCCATGAACCGGCGCCGCGATGCAGCCACCGCCACGGCCGAGCTGGCCTTGTATGTGGAACAGCGCGCGGCGCGTGACGGCGATTCGGTCGGTACCATCGGCATGCTGGAAGTGCCCAACGGGTCCATCAACGTGGTGCCGGGCGAATGCCGCTTCAGCCTGGACCTGCGCGCCCCCAGCGATCCGCAACGCGACGCGCTGGTGAACGACGTGCTGGCCGAACTTGACGCCATCTGCCAACGCCGCGGCCTGCGCTATGCGCTTGAAGAAACCATGCGCGCCGCGGCCGCGCCCAGTACGCCCGCGTGGCAACAGCGCTGGGAACGCGCCGTCGACGCGCTGGGCATGCCGGTGCATCGCATGCCCAGCGGCGCCGGGCACGACGCCATGAAGCTGCACGAAGTCATGCCCCAAGCCATGCTTTTCGTGCGCGGCCAGAACCACGGCATCAGCCACAACCCCCGCGAATCCACCACCCGAGACGACATCCAACTGGCCGCGCAAGCCATGCAAGGCCTGCTGGATGATCTTGCCAACGACATCAAACGCTAAACGCCATGACTGACTACGCACGACTAGACGCCTGGATCGACGCCCACTTCGACGAGCAGGTGCGCTTCCTGCAATCGCTGGTGCGCGTACCCACCGACACACCACCCGGCAACAACGCCCCGCACGCGGTCCGCACCGCCGAACTGCTCAAGGAGATGGGCCTTGAAGCCGAAGCGCACGCCGTCCCCACGCAACAGGTGCGGGACTACGGCATGGAATCCATTACCAACCTGATCGTGCGGCGCGAATACGGCCCGGGCAGGCGCGTGGCGCTGAACGCCCACGGCGACGTGGTGCCCCCCGGCGACGGCTGGCAGCACGACCCCTATGGCGCTGAAATTGAAAACGGCAGCCTGTATGGCCGCGCCGCCGCCGTCAGCAAAAGCGACTTCGCCAGCTTCACCTATGCCGTGCGCGCATTGGAAGCCGTGGCCAAGCCCAGCCATGGCGCCGTTGAACTGCACTTTACGTATGACGAAGAATTTGGCGGCTTGCTCGGCCCCGGCTGGCTGCTGTCGCAAGGCCTGACCAAGCCCGCCCTGATGATCGCCGCCGGGTTCAGCTATGAAGTGGTCACCGCGCACAACGGCTGCCTGCAAATGGAAGTGACGGTGCACGGCAAGATGGCGCATGCCGCCATTCCTTCCACCGGCGTGGACGCGCTGCAAGGCGCGGTCAAGATCCTGAATGCGCTGTACGCACAAAACGCGCACTACCAGGACATTACGTCGGACGTGCCCGGCATCAGCCATCCCTACCTGAATGTCGGACGCATTGAAGGCGGTACCAACACGAACGTGGTGCCCGGCAAGGTCAGCTTCAAGCTGGACCGTCGCATGATCCCCGAAGAAAACGCCGTTGAAGTGGAAGCGGACATCCGCCGGATCATCCAGGAAGCGGCGGCCGCCACGCCCGGGATCACGATCGACATCAAGCGCCTGCTGCTGGCCAATTCGATGCGCCCCCTGCCGGGCAACCAGCCGCTGGTGGACGCCATCCAGAAGCACGGTGAAGCGCTGTTTGGCGAACCCATACCCGCCATGGGCACGCCGCTCTATACCGATGTGCGCCTGTACGGCGAGGCCGGCATTCCCGGCGTGATCTACGGCGCCGGCCCGCGCACCGTGCTGGAATCCCACGCCAAACGCAACGACGAACGCGTCGTGCTGGAAGACTTGCGGCGGGCCACCAAGGTCATCGCGCGCACCTTGTCGGACCTGCTTCAACCGGTCTGAGTTTCGGCAACCTGAGTTACGGCAACCCATGACGCCGCCCATGCGCGGCGTCATGTCCCACCCACTGCCGTACACCCCGAACTTTCCTACATAACGTAACTAATAATGTCTATTTGATTCGGGTTTTCCTCTATTTCGAGAACCCCTCCTGGCTGTATACATTCCTCGTACACAAGAACTGCTTTTCAGGATTTTCCCGACCGACATTTCACTCCGCCAGGAGACTTTCCCATGCAGGCTGCATCGCCCGCGCCTTCCAGCGCGTCTCAAGACATCCACCCCGTTGACCAGCGTCTGCCCTCGGGCAAGCTGGCGGCGCTGGGCCTGCAACACGTGTTGGTGATGTATGCCGGCGCGGTGGCCGTACCGTTGATCGTCGGCCGCGCCCTGAACCTGACGCCCGACGAAGTCGCCATGCTGATCTCGGCGGACCTGTTCTGTTGCGGCCTGGTGACCTTGATCCAGACCTTGGGCGCCACGCAGTGGTTCGGCATCAAACTGCCCGTGATGATGGGTGTCACGTTCGCGGCGGTGGCCCCCATGGTGGCGATGGCAAACGCCAACCCCGGCCCGGGCGGGGCGCAACTGCTATTCGGGACCATCATCGGGGCGGGCATCATCTCCATCCTGGTCGCCCCGATGATCAGCCGCATGCTGCGCTACTTTCCGCCCGTGGTAACGGGCACCATCATCACGGTCATCGGCATCACCTTGATGCGGGTCGGCATCAACTGGGTGTTCGGCAACCCGTCCGGCCCCACCGCGCCCGTTATCGTGGACCCCATCTACGCAAAGTGGTTGGCCGACGTCACCTCGCCGGGCAGCGCCATCCCGCCCGTGCCGCAAGGTTTCGCCATCATGCCGTCGATGCCCAACCCGCGCTATGCGGACCTGACCGGCTTCGGCATCGCCGTGCTGGTGCTGACGTCCATCCTGCTGATCGTCAAATTCACGCGCGGCTTCATTGCCAACATCTCGGTGTTGCTGGGCATCGTGATCGGCGCCATCGTGGCCTCGGCCACCGGCATCATGACGTTCGAGAAAATCGGCCAGGCAGACTGGTTCGACATCGTCCTGCCCTTCCATTTCGGCATGCCAAGGTTCGACCCCATGTTGATTCTGAGCATGGCGCTGATCATGGTGGTGGTGATGATCGAATCCGCCGGCATGTTCCTGGCGCTGGGCGAAATGACCGAGCGCGAGATCAGCCAGGAGAACATGGCGCGCGGGCTGCGCACGGACGGCCTGGGCACGCTCATCGGCGGCATCTTCAACACATTCCCGTACACCAGCTTTTCGCAGAACGTGGGCCTGGTCGCGGTGACCGGCGTGAAAAGCCGCTTTGTCTGCGTGGCGGGCGGCATCATCCTGCTGGTGCTGGGCCTGCTGCCCAAGATGGCCGCGCTGGTGGAATCGCTGCCCACCGTGGTGCTGGGCGGCGCCGGCATCGTCATGTTCGGCATGGTGACCGCCACCGGCATCCGCATCCTGTCGGGGGTGGACTTCAAGGGCAACCGCCACAATTCCATGATCGTGGCGGTGTCGATCGGCATCGGCATGGTGCCGCTGATCGCGCCCAATTTCAAACAATGGATGCCGCACTCACTGCACACGCTGATCGAGTCCGGCATTCTGCTGGCGTCGCTGTCGGCCGTGCTGCTGAACCTGTTCCTTAACGGCGCCACGCATGACGAACGCGCCATCATCACCGCGGCACTGCAGGCCGAGGAACACTGATCGGGTTGTGGAGCATCGCGGCCGGGCCCCGTCGGGGCAGGCCGCGATGTGTTCACGAGGTCCGTCCGTTCACAGCCCTCATCTGTTCACCAGTCCGCCTAGTTCACAGCCCCCTCCGTCACCGGCCCTTTATGCCAGGCGCATCACCCGACGCCAGAACATGACCGCCACCAAGATAAAGACGGCCAGCCCCAGGTAAGACGCCGCGACCGAGAAATCCTCGCCCGCGATCGCCAATGGCGCATCAGTACCGGCCGCGCCGATAATCCCCGCCATCAGCACGCCAACCAGGCTCTCGCCCACGATTAGGCCCGAGGCGATCAGCACGCCACGCCGGTTCGGCGCATCGGCGAATTGCTCATACGGGGTTCCGGCGGCGGCGGCACGGCGGCGCAACGCGCGCTCCAGCAACCACGCCAGGACCGCGCCCGCCACAATCGGCGCCGCCCCGGTCGGCGGCAGGTAGATGCCGATGCCCACGGCCAACACCGGAATGCGCGCCACGCGGCAGGTACGCTTGAGGATTTCGTCCACCACGATCAGCGCAACCCCCACGGCCATCCCGATCAGGATCATCGTCCAATTCAGTTGATGCGTGAAAATGCCGCGCGTAATTGCCAGCATCAGCGTGGCCTGCGGCGCCGACAGCGCTTGCGTGGGGTCCATGCCTTCGCGCGGCATCGCATCCGCGAAACCGTAGGCGTTGTAGAGCAGATCCAGCACGGGTGAAATCACCGCCGCGCCCACCACGCAGCCAATCAGCAGCGCCACCTGCTGGCGCCACGGCGTTGCCCCGACCAACCAGCCGGTCTTCAAGTCCTGCAGGTTGTCGTTGGAAATGGACGCCACCGCCACCACCGCCGAGGTACTGAAGATGGACAGCGCAATCGCCATCTGCACGCCGTTTTGCGCCTGAAGCAATTCGCCGCCCAGGGCCAGCATCAACAGCGACACCAGCACGATGGCCACGATGCCTACGCCCGAAATCGGGCTGGTCGACGACCCCACCAAGCCCGCCATGTAGCCGCAGGCCGCGGCCACCAGGAAGCCGAACACAAAGGCAAACAGCACGGCGTAGGCCACCAGTTTCCAGATGGCGCCGGCCGACACGGGCGCGCCCGCCAGGAACACCTGGAAGGTGATGACCAAGACCGCCACCAGCACCAGCGTCACGATCGAAATCCAGCCCGCCGACAAGTCGCGTTCCGTACGCGGCGCCTGGCCCGCACGCGCCGCGCCCGCTTTGGTCAATGCCGAGAACGAGGCCTTGACGCCGCGCGCCATCGGCACGAACAGAGTCGCCAGCGTCCAGATTGCGCCCACGCCGATCACGCCCGCGCCAATGAAGCGCACTTGCGACGACCACAGGCCGGTGGCGTACTGCGCCAGGGATTGCCCGGCCGGCATGTCGCCCATGGCGGTCAGCACCGGTACCGCAATGCCCCAGGAAATGATCAGGCCGGTCAGCATGGCCAGCCCCGCCACGATGCCGATCAGGTAGCCCGCGCCCAGCAACGCCAGCGAAAAGCCCATGGGCAGCCGGAACACCGCGCCGCCCAGCGCGAACCAACCGCTGACGCTATCGCCCAGCACCCGCAAGCCGTTGGCCGCAAAGCTGACCACCGCGGCCACCACGCCGCCCGCGACGATATCGCCCATGCCGGTCGCGACGGGTTTGCCCACTGCCTTGCCCGCTGCATCGCCCTCGGCCGCATCCTGCGCCCGTTCGGCGCTGCCCACGCGCAGGATCTCGGCCGCGGCCCCGCCTTCCGGGTACGGCAGGTTGCTCTGCACCACCATCACGTGGCGCAGCGGAATGGTGAACATCACGCCCAACATGCCGCCGGCCGCGCAAATGCCCAGCGTCTGCCAGAACGGGAAGCCCTGCCAGTGGCCCATCATGACCAGCGCCGGCAGGATGAAGATGATGGCCGACAGCGTGCCGGCCGCCGAGGCCTGCGTCTGCACCATATTGTTTTCGAGGATGTTGGCGTCCTTGAACAGGCGCAACACCGACATCGAGATGACCGCAGCCGGAATGGCGGACGAAAACGTCAGGCCCACCTTCAGCCCCAGGAAGACGTTCGAGGCCGTGAAGATCACGGTAATCAGGGCGCCCAGCAAAATGCCCCGGAACGTCAGTTCCGGTAGCGTGACGTTTGCAGGGACGCTGACGGGTTGAGTCATTGAAGTCTCCCGTTGTGAATGCGAATAAACCGCGCATTCTAGCGCTTCGGCGTCCACCCAGTGGTCACCACGAGTAAGCGCCGCCAGGCCGCAGAAGCTGCCGGCAAGGGGAACATCGGCAAAAGATTATGCTGAAATCTCCGGCATCTCCCTGTGAATTTGATGACTCATGCCACCCACACAGGTCTAGGATTGAGCGATAACAGGAGACAACACCCATGCGCGACGCGAGCCACCCCGCCCCCGGCCATCACACCGGGTCTGACGCCGATCCCACGGAAACCGCCGAATGGCGCGACGCCTTGCAGTCGCTGCTTGAGGCCGACGGCGCCGAGCGCGCGGGCTATGTGCTGGATAGCGTGCTGGGGCACGCCGCGTCCCTGGGGCTGCGCGCCAACAGCCAGACGCGCACCGCCTACCTGAACACGATTCCCGCCAGCCAGGAGCCGCCGTTTCCGGGCAACCTGGCCGTGGAAGAACGCATCGCCCGCATCAACCGCTGGAACGCCTTGGCCATGGTGGTGCGCGCCAACCCGGCGCACGGCGAGCTGGGCGGCCACATCGCCAGCTATGCCTCGGCGGCCGACCTGTTTGAAGTGGGCTTCAACCACTTCTTCCGCGCGCAATCGGCCGATGGCCCGGGCGACCTGGTCTACATGCAGCCGCACTCCGCACCCGGCGTGTACGCCCGCGCCTTTCTCGAAGGCTTCCTGGGCGAAGACGACCTGGCGCATTTCCGCCAGGAAATCACGGCTACCGGGCGCGGCCTGCGCGGGCTGTCGTCCTACCCCCATCCGTGGTTGATGCCCGATTTCTGGCAGTTCCCGACGGGGTCCATGGGCATCGGCCCCATCAACGCGATTTATCAGGCGCGCTTCATGCGCTACCTGGAGCACCGCTCGCTTGCGCCCGCCAGCGACCGCAAGGTCTGGGGCATTTTTGGCGACGGCGAAATGGACGAGCCGGAATCCATCGCCGCCCTGACGCTTGCCGCGCGCGAGAAGCTCGACAACCTGGTGTTCGTCGTCAACTGCAACCTGCAACGGCTGGACGGCCCGGTGCGCGGCAACGGCCGCATCATCGACGAGCTGGAAACGCTGTACGCGGGCGCCGGCTGGAACGTGATCAAGCTGGTATGGGGTAGCGACTGGGACGCCCTGCTTGCCCGCGACGCCAACGGTGCGCTGGCCCGCGCCTTCTCAAACACCGTCGACGGCCAGTTCCAGACTTTCGCCGCCAACGACGGCGCGTTCAATCGCGCGCATTTTTTCAATCAGCACCCCGAGCTGGCCGCGCTGGTGGCGGACTGGACCGACGAGGCCATCGACCGCCTGCACCGCGGCGGCCACGACATGGTGAAGATCCATGCCGCCTATCACCGTGCGGCCAAGCACAGCGGCCAGCCCACCGTGATCCTGGCGCAAACGAAAAAGGGCTTCGGCATGGGCGCGGCGGGCCAGGGCAAGATGACGACGCACCAGCAAAAGAAGCTGGACGACGAAGCCTTGCTGGCCTTTCGCGACCGCTTCGCCCTGCCGATCTCTGACGCCGACTGCCTGGCGCTGAAGTTCTACCGACCCGCCGAAGACAGCGCCGAGCTGCGCCACCTGCAAGCGCGCCGCGCCGCGCTGGGCGGCCACATTCCCCGCCGCCGCACTGAAGCCCCGCGCCTGACGCCGCCCCCCGCCGAACAATGGGCGCGCTTCGCGCTGACGGCCAGCGGCAAGGAAATGTCGTCGACCATGGCCATCGTGCGCATGCTTACCGCGCTGCTCAAGGACGGCACCGTGGGTCCGCGCATTGTGCCCATCGTGGCCGACGAGGCCCGCACCTTCGGCATGGCCAACCTGTTCCGCCAGATCGGCATCTATTCGGCGCAAGGCCAGTTGTATGAGCCCGAGGACATCGGCTCGGTGCTGTACTACCGGGAAGCGCGCGACGGGCAGATCCTGGAAGAAGGCATTACCGAAGCCGGGGCGATTTCGTCGTGGACGGCGACCGGCACCAGTTATTCGGTCAATGGCCTGCCGATGCTGCCGTTCTATATCTATTACTCGATGTTCGGCTTCCAACGCATCGGCGACCTGATCTGGGCCGCCGCCGACCAGCGCACCCGTGGCTTCTTGATCGGCGCCACCTCCGGGCGCACGACGTTGGGCGGCGAAGGGCTGCAACACCAGGACGGCTCCAGCCACATCATGGCCGCCGCCGTGCCGAACTGCCGCGCTTACGATCCCGCCTACGCCTACGAGGTTGCCGTCATCGTCGAACACGGCATGCGCCGCATGCTGGACGAGCAGCACGATGAATTCTTCTACCTGACCGTCACCAACGAAAATCTGGCGCAGCCCGACATGCCCGCCGACGACGGCGTCAGCGCAGGCATCCTGCGCGGCATGTACCGCCTGCGGCCTGCGCGCAAGCAGGCAGACGTCCGCTTGCTGGGCGCGGGCCCCATGCTGCGCGAGGCCGAAATGGCCGCCGAGCGGCTGCGCGAGCAATACGGCGTGGACGCCGAGGTCTGGAGCGTCACCAGCTTTTCCGAACTTGCCCGCGACGGCCGCGAATCCGAACGCGCCCGCGTGCTGGGCCTGGACACCGCCAGCGACGCGGACTGGGTTCGCACCTGCCTGGGCGGCAGCGACGCTCCGGTCATCGCCGCCACCGACTACGTGCGCGCCGTGCCCGAACAGATCCGCGCCTGGGTCCCGGCCCCGTATCGCACCTTGGGCACCGATGGCTTTGGCCGCAGCGACACCCGCGCGCAACTGCGCGACTTCTTCGAAGTCAGCGCCGACTGGATCACGCTCTACGCGCTGGACAGCCTGGGCCGACAAACAGACGCCGACAAGCTGCGCAACAAGCTGAACACCCGCACCCGCAAAACCCCACCATGGAATTCGTAGGATGGGTGGAGCGCGAAAGACCGGTGACAAGAACCCCGCCAACGATCGCGCGAAACCCATCAAGCAACGGCGGAGTTCTTAAATAGAGCAGCCACAAACCCGCAGCCACAGCTTTCTTGCCTATTGCGTCTGTCGTTCAGCCGCTGCTTGATGGGTTTCGCGCGGTCCGCACCGTGTTCTTGTGCCGGCCATCGCGCGCTACACCCATCCTACGATTCGATGGGCGCCGATCACCCGACCGATGGGAACCGATCGCCCATCCCCGGGAGCCGATCACCCGACCGACGGGGAACCCGTCGCCACCTAAACATAATCCGACCCGTTCTTGATCAAACGCGCCTGATCGCTGCACTGCAACAACCAAGCGCCCGCGCTTTCTGGTGAAATACGGGTGTTCCCTAAGCATTTCGCAAAGAAACCGGCGGGCCGCGAGCCCGCCGCTTGTCATTCGTTTTTCATCCCGTTTTCTTTCTCAGTTAGTGCCTCAGAGGCCCCGATCCCATGGACGAAACTCTTACCAAAATGGCGTTGGATTACCACGCCTATCCCACCCCCGGCAAAATCTCGGTCGTCCCGACCAAGACCTTGGCCAACCAGGACGACCTGTCCTTGGCCTACTCCCCCGGCGTGGCGGCCGCTTGCATGGCCATCTTCGACCAGGGCGATGACGCCGCGTCCAAGTACACCTCGCGCGGCAACCTGGTGGGCGTGATCACCAACGGCACCGCCGTCCTGGGCCTGGGCAACATCGGGCCGCTGGCCGCCAAGCCGGTCATGGAAGGCAAGGGCTGCCTGTTCAAGAAGTTTGCCGGCATCGACGTGTTCGACATCGAACTGGCCGAGAACGACCCCGACAAGCTGGTCGACATCATCGCGGCGCTGGAGCCCACGCTGGGCGGCGTCAACCTGGAAGACATCAAGGCGCCCGAGTGCTTCTACATTGAAAAGAAGCTGCGCGAGCGCATGAAGATCCCCGTCTTCCATGACGACCAGCACGGCACCGCCATCATTTCGTCGGCCGCCATCCTGAATGGCCTGAAGGTCGTGAACAAGGACATCGGCTCGGTCAAGCTGGCTTGCTCGGGCGCCGGCGCTGCCGCCATCGCCTGCCTGGACCTGCTGGTTCACCTGGGCGTCAAGCGCGAGAACATCTTCGTGGTGGATTCGCGTGGCGTCATCTGGGACGGCCGCGATGAAAACATGGAAGCCAACAAGAAGCGCTACGCGCAAAAGACCGATGCGCGCACGCTGGCCGACGTGGTCAACGGCGCCGACGTGTTCCTGGGCTGCTCGACCTCTGGCGTGCTGACAGGCGACATGGTCAAGACCATGGCCGACCGCCCGCTGATCCTGGCGCTGGCCAACCCGGAACCGGAAATCCGCCCCGAAGTGGCCAAGGCCGCCCGCCCGGATTGCATCATCGCCACCGGCCGTTCGGACTACCCGCACCAGGTCAACAACGTGCTGTGCTTCCCCTTTATCTTCCGCGGCGCCATGGATGCCGGCGCTTCGCGCATCACGGAAGAAATGAAGCTGGCTTGCGTGAAGGCCATCGCCGAACTGGCGCAAGCCGAGCAGAACGATGAAGTGGCCCGCGCCTACGCCGGCCAGGAACTGTCGTTCGGCCCCGACTACATCATCCCCAAGCCCTTCGACCCGCGCCTGATCTTCCAGATTGCGCCGGCCGTGGCCCAAGCCGCTGCTGATTCCGGCGTGGCTGCCCGCCCCATCGAAGACATCGAAGCCTATCGCCAGAAGCTGATGGGCTTTGTGTACCACTCGGGCCAACTGATGCGTCCGCTGTTCGCCCAGGCCAAGAAGGCGCCCAAGCGCGTCATCTATGCCGACGGCGAAGACGAGCGCGTGCTGCGCGCCGTGCAGACCGTGGTTGACGAAAAGCTGGCCCGCCCGATCCTGATCGGCCGTCCGTCGGTTATCGAAATGCGCATCACCAAGGCCGGCCTGCGCCTGGTGGCCGGCGAGCATTTCGAAATCGTGGATCCGGAAGACGACGAACGCTTCAACGAAACCTGGACCGCGTACTACCAGTTGAAGGGCCGCGAAGGCGTGACGCCGGCCATCGCCAAGGCGATGATCCGCAAGCACAACACGCTGATCGGCGCGATGCTGCTGCGTCGCGGCGACGCCGACGCGCTGCTGTGCGGCGTGGCCAGCAAGTACGACAACCAGCTCAAGTATGTCGACGAAATCATCGGCAAGAAGGAAGGCCAGACCTACGCCGCCCTGAACGTGCTGATGCTGCCTGACCAGACGCTGTTCGTCACCGACACCCACGTCAATGAAAATCCGACGTCGGAAGAAGTGGCCAACATCACCATCCAGGCCGCCGACGAAATGCTGCGCTTTGGCGTGGTGCCGAAGATTGCCCTGCTGTCGCATTCGAACTTCGGCAGCCGCGTCACGGAATCGTCCAAGAAAATGGCCGCCGCCAGCAAGCTGGTGCAGGAACGCGCGCCCGACCTGGAAGTGGACGGCGAAATGCACGCCGACGCCGCCTTGTCGGAAAAGATCCGTGTGCTGGCCTACCCGGACAGCACGCTCAAGGGTCGCGCCAACCTGCTGGTCATGCCGAACCTGGACACCGGCAACATCACGTACAACATGCTGAAGATGACGGGCAGCAATGGCGTCGCGATGGGTCCCATCCTGCTGGGCGCCGCGCGCCCCGTGCACATCCTGACGACCAGCGCCACCGTGCGCCGCATCATCAACATGACGGCCCTGGCCGTGGTGGACGCGCAGCAGGAAGCCGCCGACGCCGCCAAGAAGCGCCGTTGATCACGCGCTAGTCTTGACGCCAAAGGCGCCCTTCGGGGCGCCTTTTTTCATGGCGCATTTTTTATCGCCGAAGCCGCATTTTCATGCCGCCTGATCGACGCCGCGCCTCGGGCCGGTGGTAAAACCATGCTTGACCTTTTCCCTGGAGACGACATGTTGGCCGATGCGCTATATGCCTGGTTTCACTACCTGGCGATCTTTGTAATGGTGGTGGTGCTGACCGCCGAAGCCGTGCTGCTGCGCCCCGACCTGAGCGCCAGTGGCGTGAAGCGCCTGGTGATCTACGACCGCCTGTATGGCGTCAGCGCCGTGCTGGTGCTGATCACCGGATTACTGCGGCTGACGCAGGGCGCGAAGGGCGCGGCCTTTTACATGAGCAGCCCGTGGTTTCACGCCAAGATCACGCTGTTCGTCATCATCGCGCTCTGTTCGATCCCGCCCACGCTGGCCGTCTTCCGCTGGGCAAAGCAGGCGCGTCAGCAAGCCGGCTTCGTGCCCACGTTGCCCGAGATCAAGCGCGTGCGCCGCTGGGTGATGATCGAAGCGCACCTGTTCATTTTCCTGCCGCTCTTCGCCGTGCTGATGGCGCGCCACATCAGCGTGTAGCGCCGGCGCACCGTTCAACGGTGCTAGCCACCGTTCAGCGTGGGCGCCTGCCAGCCTTGCGCCAGGCATTCAATCAGATAGTCGACGAATGCCCTGGCCCTGGCCGGCAGCAAGCGCGTTTCGGTCACGACATGCACGGGAAACGGTCCTACCGTCCAATCGGGCAACACGCGGCGCAAAGCGCCTGATTGCAGCAGCTCGGCCTGGTCTCCGCCCAGCGCGGCAATGCCCGCGCCCAACATCGCCAAGCGAGGCGCCATGCCGGCTTCGTTGACGGAAAACCGGCTAGCGGGCACGACGCTGATCTGCTCGCTCCCGCGAGCCAGCGGCCAACGGGTGGGCGCGCCAGTTGCCTGGGCGCGAAACCCGATGCACTCGTGCGCCGACAATTCCACGGGATGCTCGGGCGTGCCATGCGCCACCAGATAGGCCTCGGACGCGTATAGATGAACGTTCAGGGCGCCCAGGCAACGCGCGATGCGCGACGAATCCGGCAGTTCACCAATCTTGATCGTCAGGTCGCACGGGTCCGCCACGCGATCCACATGTTCGAGGCTCGCCAGGTTCACGTGGAAAGCCACATCCGGATATCGACGCGAGAACCTCAGGAAAATATCCGCCATGACATCGGTGGCAAAGGCGGCCGGCATGTTCACGCGCAGCAGCCCGGACGGCGTCGCGGTCAAGGCTTGCAGTTCTTCATGCGCCACCTCGGCCTCTTGCACGATGCGCAGGCAGCGCTCCAGATACAGTTCGCCCGCGCCAGTCAGTTCAACCTTGCGGGTGCTGCGGTTCAGCAGGCTCAGGCCTACCGAACGCTCCAATTGCGCTACGCGGCGCGACAGCGTTGATTTCGGCAGCCCCAGCACGGCCGCCGCGCGACTGAAGCTGCGGGCCTTGGCTACTTCTGCAAACAGCTCCATGCTGTGCAGGCTTCTCACGACACTCTCATCCGGCGTCACTCCGTTAACGGCTTGACCGGCGCAACACCGCCTCCGGCACCCCGCATTGTCGGAACAGACTTTTAAGAATTTCTTAACGCGCGCCGCAAGCGCACATGCACACGCAAGGGCATCATGCCGCTACGGACAGCGCGCCCGCGTGGGCGGCTTGGGCTCCTCGTCGCCGACGGAGAAGGTCGCAAATTTAAAGACGCCGACTTCCTCGTTCGTCACTATGCCGGCCAGCGTGCCATCGAATGCCTGCATGACCGACATACCCTCTGGCACGTCGGCATGGCCTTCATGCCTGGCCACTTGCCCCGCCGCCGGGCTGAACACCAGCACGCCGGGAAAGGGTTCGCGTTGCCCATCGATCACGCGCCTGATGGTCTTGACCTGCGTGCCCTCCGCATAGTCAAAGCCGTCCCGCCGCGCGCGGCAGGCAAGCTCGGCGTCGCTGACTCGCAGCAAGCGCCGTTCGGCATCCAGGTATAGCCGGGGCTCGCTCAACATCAGCCCAAACACCTGCACCGCCACGGGATCCTTGACGTCGATGCGCCAGCGGTCCGGGTCGGTCGAGCCGTCCACATAGACCGTGCCGTTCGAGCCGTACAGCACCGAGCCCGCATGGATCGCAACGCCGTCGACCTGGTTGCCGCTACCCAGCCGACACTGGCTCAAGGCTTTCATCGCCCCGTCGGGTTCGGTATCGAATTCGATGTCATGCGTGCTGTCACAGCGCCACCCCTGCACCACCTGGTCGCCCTGGCCTGTCAGGATGACGCTACGCGGATACCGGCCAATGAGCGCGTACGTGTCCTTTTCGTATTCAGTGTCCAGATAGCGGCGTACCCGCATGGTCTGCACGCCGAAAACGGGAACGGGCGCCGGAAATTCGGCCTCAACATACGTTTCCAACTGCCCTTCGTCTTGCAACTTCAACCGCGTGCCGGCGGGCATGGCCACGCCACCCACGGTGCTTGCTTGTTCCAGCGTCACGTTGCGCGCCGCCTCGGCCCGCTCGCTCTCGCGCTCAACCTGCCAGACGATGGTGTGCACCCACACGAAGAAGGCAAAGGGCGCCGCCAACACCACGAACAGCGCGGCCGACGTCTTCCAATACTTGCGGACCGTGCGGCGATGGCCGGCGCTGACGGCCAGCACCAGGCCCCAGGCGGCCAGCACGACGCCGGCAAGCAAGCCCAGCGAAAGCAACAGGTAGAAATTGGCTGATGGCAGTGAGACGGGAATCATGGCCAGCATGATATCCGCATTGCCGCCGACTCATGGCTGCCCTTGCGCAGGCAACAAAAAACCGCCCGAAGGCGGTTTCTTGTCATTCACTTGCCGAAAGGAAAAGCGGATTAACGCTTGTCCATCGGGGGCACGTCGCGGGTGACCGAACCCGTGAAGAGCTGGCGCGGACGGCCGATCTTGTAGTCGGGATCCGACAGCATTTCGTTCCACTGGGCAATCCAGCCTACCGTGCGGGCCAGCGCGAAGATGGCCGTGAACAGCGAGGTCGGGATGCCGATGGCGCGCTGGACGATACCCGAGTAGAAGTCCACGTTCGGGTACAGCTTGCGCTGGACGAAGTACGGATCCGACAGGGCGATGCGTTCCAGTTCCATGGCCAGCTTGAACAGCGGGTCGTTTTCCAGGCCCAGGGCCGAGAGCACTTCCTTGCAGGTTTCCTGCATCAGCTTGGCGCGCGGGTCGTAGTTCTTGTAGACGCGGTGGCCAAAGCCCATCAGGCGCACGCCCGAGTTCTTGTCCTTGACCTTCTCCATGAACTCACCGACCTTGTCGATGCCGCCGTTCGCTTGCAGCTCTTCCAGCATTTGCAGGCAAGCTTCGTTGGCGCCGCCGTGAGCCGGGCCCCACAGGCAAGCCACGCCGGCCGAGATGGCGGCGAACGGGTTGGTGCCCGACGAACCGCACAGGCGCACGGTCGAGGTCGAAGCGTTTTGCTCGTGGTCGGCGTGCAGGATGAAGATGCGGTCCAGCGCGCGTTCAACGACTTCGTTGACCTTGTAGTCTTCGCACGGCGTGGCGAACATCATGCGCAGGAAGTTGCCCGTGTAGGACAGGTCGTTCTGCGGGTAGATGAACGGTTGGCCTTGCGAGTACTTGTACGCCATCGCAACCAGCGTCGGCATCTTGGCGATCAGGCGGATGGCCGAGATGTGGCGATGCTGCGGGTTCGTGATGTCGGTGGAGTCGTGGTAGAACGCGGACAGCGCGCCAACCAGACCCGTCAGCACGGCCATCGGGTGCGCGTCGCGGCGGAAGCCACGCAGGAAGAAGTGCAGCTGCTCGTTGACCATCGTGTGATGGGTCACTTGCGAGTCGAAGTCGGCCTTCTGTTCCTGGTTCGGCAGATCGCCGTTCAGGATCAGGTAGCAGATGTCCATGAAGTCGCAGTTGACGGCCAATTGCTCGATGGGGAAGCCGCGGTACAGCAGTTCGCCCTTGTCGCCGTCGATGTACGTGATGCCCGACTCGCAAGCCGCGGTGGACATGAAGCCGGGGTCAAACGTAAACATGCCCGTCTGGCCATACAGCTTGCGGATGTCGATCACATCCGGACCGACCGTGCCCTTGTAGACAGGGAACTCAATGGGTGCGCTGCCATCCGAGAAGGATAGAGTGGCTTTTTTGTCAGACAGGTTCATGTTTATTCCTCTCACATTAATCAGAGTGCGCGCATCTGGCCAATAATGCCCCGAAGCCTGGGGGTGTCCAGGTCGCCTTCGAGTTCCTTGCGGGCCAGCAGCAGGTCGAGAAGATCGTTGTCTCCCATCTCGAAAAGCTGGGTCAATGCGGCCACATCATCATCGGTAAGTTCGGCCTCGTAAGCGTCAAGATACCGAGTGATGATCAAGTCGTTTTCGAGCAGGCCGCGGCGCGCCCGCCAACGCAGACGCGCCCGCTCCAGTTCAGTTAGCCTGCTCATCGTTACACCATAAAAACAAAAGTCTTCACACTAGAAACTAGACCGTGCGGCGAACCATCAGTTCCTTGATCTTGCCGATTGCCTTGGTCGGGTTCAGCCCCTTGGGACAGACGTCGACGCAGTTCATGATGGTGTGGCAACGGAACAAGCGGTACGGATCTTCCAGGTTGTCCAGACGCTCGCCGGTGGCTTCGTCGCGGCTGTCCGCGATGAAACGGTAGGCTTGCAGCAGGCCGGCCGGGCCGACGAACTTGTCCGGGTTCCACCAGAAAGACGGGCAGGAAGTGGAACAGCACGCGCACAGGATGCACTCGTACAGGCCGTCCAATTCTTCGCGTGCCTCGGGCGACTGCAGGCGCTCTTTTTCGGGCGGCGGCGCGTCGTTGATGAGGTACGGACGAATCGAGTGGTACTGGTTGAAGAAGTGCGTCATGTCCACGATCAGGTCGCGGATGACGGGCAGGCCCGGCAGCGGACGCAGAACGATGGGTTCCTTCAATTCGCGCAGGTTCGTCGTGCAGGCCAGGCCGTTCTTGCCGTTGATGTTCATGGCGTCGGAACCGCACACGCCTTCACGGCACGAACGGCGCAGGGCCAGGCTGTCATCGACGTCGTTCTTGATGCGCACCAGCGCATCAAGCAGCATCTTGTCGGTGGGCTGGAGTTCAACGTCCAGCTTCTGCATGTACGGGCGCTCGTCCTTGTCCGGATCGTAGCGGTAGATTTCGAACTTGACGATTCTCTTGGTGCTCATAATGGGCTCTATCCGGACTTAGAAGGTACGCGCCTTGGGCGGGAAGGACTCAACGGTGAGCGGCTTCATCTGCACAGGCTTGTAATCCAGGCGGCTGCCTTCGGAATACCACAGCGTGTGCTTCAGCCAGTTCTCGTCGTCGCGCGTCGGGTGGTCGTCCAGCGCGTGAGCGCCACGGCTTTCCGTACGGGCAGCGGCCGACTTGATCGTGGCGCGGGCCACTTCGGTCATGTTGGCCAGTTCCAGCGCTTCGACGCGCGCGGTGTTGAACACCTTGGACTTGTCCTTGAAGTAGATGTTGTCGGCGGTTTTGGCCAGATCTTCGATCTGGGCCACGCCTTCGTTCAGCAGTTCCAGCGTGCGGAACACGCCGCAGTGGCGCTGCATCGAGAAGCGGATGGCGTTGCCGATGTCTTGCGTCTTTTCGCCCGAAGTACGCGATTCCAGCTTGTTCACGCGGTCCAGCGAGAATTCCACGGCTTGCTTCGGCAGTTCCTGGTGCGCGCGCTGGCGCTCCGGGTGCGAATTCACGATGTGGTTGCCGGTGGCGCGACCGAACACGATCAGGTCCAGCAGCGAGTTCGTGCCCAGGCGGTTGGCGCCGTGCACCGACACCGCGGCGCATTCGCCGATGGCGTACAGGCCGTTGACGACCTTGTTCTCGCCATTTTCGCGCGAGAGCACCTGGCCGTGGTAGTTGGCCGGAATGCCGCCCATCTGGTAGTGAATGGTCGGGACGACGGGGATCGGTTCCTTGATCGGGTCGACGTTGCCGAACTTGATGGCGATTTCGCGGATCGAGGGCAGACGCTTGTTGATGACGTCGGCGCCCAGGTGGTCCAGCTTCAGGACGACGTAGCTGCCGTCAGGACCGCAACCGCGGCCTTCCTTGATTTCCTGGTCCATCGAACGCGACACGAAGTCACGCGGAGCCAGATCCTTCAGCGTGGGCGCATAGCGCTCCATGAAGCGTTCGCCATCCTTGTTCAACAGGATGCCGCCTTCGCCACGCACGCCTTCGGTGATCAGCACGCCCGCGCCGGCCACGCCGGTCGGGTGGAATTGCCAGAATTCCATGTCTTGCAGCGGGATGCCCGCGCGCGCCGCCATGCCCAGGCCGTCACCGGTGTTGATGAAGGCGTTGGTGGAAGCGGCCCAGATACGGCCGGCGCCGCCGGTGGCCAGCACCGTGGTCTTGGCTTCCAGGATGTAGATTTCGCCCGTTTCCATTTCCAGGGCGGTCACGCCCACGACGTCACCGGCTTCGTTGCGCAGCAGGTCCAGCGCCATCCATTCGACGAAGAACTGGGTGCGCGCGGCAACGTTGCGCTGGTAGAGCGTGTGCAACAGCGCGTGGCCGGTGCGGTCGGCGGCGGCACAGGCGCGCTGCACCGGCTTTTCACCGAAGTTGGCGGTGTGGCCGCCGAACGGACGCTGGTAGATCGTGCCGTCGGGGTTGCGGTCAAACGGCATGCCGAAGTGCTCGAGCTCGTACACGGCGTTCGGCGCTTCACGGCACATGAATTCGATGGCGTCCTGGTCGCCCAGCCAATCCGACCCCTTGACGGTGTCGTACATGTGCCAGTACCAGTTGTCTTCGCTCATGTTGCCCAGCGAGGCGCTCACGCCGCCCTGTGCGGCAACGGTGTGCGAACGCGTGGGGAACACTTTGGACAGCACGGCAACGGACAGCCCCGCTTGGGACAGTTGCAGCGAACAACGCATGCCGGCTCCACCGGCGCCAACGACCACCACATCAAACTGGCGGCGCGGCAAGGATTTCATGACAGAGACCACGGCTTAAATGCTCCAGAGGATTTGCGCGAAGTAAACGACCGTACCGATCAGCCAGAGGATCGTCAGCACTTGCAACAGCAGGCGCAGGCCTACCGGCTTGACGTAGTCCATCCAGATGTCGCGCACGCCAATCCAGGCATGCCAGGCCAACGCAATGAATGCAAGGGAGGCCAGAATCTGGCCAACCGGAATGAAGCCCACGTAGAAATTGAACAGCTTGACCCAGTGTTCATACGTGAAGGCAGGCATCATCAAGATGCCAACGAGCAGCACCAGCGTATACACGGCCATGATGACGGCGGTGATGCGCTGAATGATGAAATCCATGACGCCATAGTGCGCGCCGACGACCAGGCGCTTGGGTCCGTAGTTTTTAGCGGCGGCCATTTACAGCACTCCGAACAGTTTGAGGGCGAACACCAGCGTCAGCGCCAGGCTGACACCGAAGACCACGCCGGCGCTTTTCTTGGCCGACAGCTTGTCGATACCGATGTGCAGGTCAAGCAGCAGGTAGCGGATGCCGGCACAGAAGTGATGCAGGTAGCCCCAGACGAGGACCAGGAAGACAAGCTTTACGATCGGGTTGGCCGCGATGGAGGCGATCCAGGCGAACGTTTGCGGAGCGGCCACGCTTGCTGCGAACAGCGGCACGATGACCAAGGGCAAACAGAGGAACAGCAAAATGCCGCTGATGCGGTGCAGGATGGACAGCTTGCCGGCCAGGGGCAGGCGATAGGAGAACGCAACTTGGGCAAGCCCAATATTGCGAAACTGCGGACGTGGCTTGGCAGCGGTGTCGGACATGACGGCCTCGGTGTTTCTGAACTAGGGAATCGTGACGGCGAAAGTGCCGTGGCCCTTTCGGGCAAACACGCTATTTTCGCCCAGAGATTGGGTTGGTATCAAATCGTAGTGTAAAAGCTCATCAATTCAGACTATTGCGGTAGTGGTATCGATCGGTCAAGTACAAACCCCGGCGGATTTCCATGGGGCGGTCACCATAGGTGTAAGACACCCGATCTACCTGCAACAACGGCGTGCCGGCGGAAACATTAAGCAGCGGACAGACTTCGGCCGGCGCGATCACCGCGCGCAGCTTCTCGTCCGCGCGCACCATGCTCACGCCGAATTCGGATTCAAACAGACCATAGAGCGGCGCCTTGTTGGCGGTCAGCAGCTCGAGGGTGAGACCACGGAAAATGGAACCGGGCAGCCAGATGTCGTCCACCACGGTGGGTGTCTGCCCCATGGACAGCAGGCGGCGGATCATCACGACGGTTTCGCCGGCCCGAAGATCCAGGGCGCGCGCGATCTCGGCGGGCGCGCGCAGGCGCCGGCATTCCAGGATGCGGCTTTCGGCGCGGCCGGCCTCGCCTTCTTCATCGGCGGCCAGGCGCAGAAAACGGTAGCGCACGCGGGCTTCGTGGTGGGTGGCGACAAAGGTGCCCTTGCCTTGGCGACGCAGCAGCATGTGCTCGGCGGCCAACTCATCAACCGCCTTGCGCACCGTACCCTGGCTGACCTGAAAACGGGCAGCCAGATCGATTTCGCTGGGGATGAGTTCACCGGGCTTCCATTCGCCGCGCTCAAGGCTTTGAACGAGCAGATCCTTGATCTGGCGATAGAGCGGACTGAAAGCGGCCCCCTCGCCCGTTGAACGGGCGGCGCGTGTGCGTAAGGAGGTTTCGGGCCGAGGCTCTGCCATGGATCTTCTTGAAAGTGTCATGTTCATCCGGATGATGGGAGGGCGGCGCAAACAAGATGCAAACGGGATGCAAACCCACATCCAAAATGCGCTGTCAGGGGGCACAAGAGACCGGGCTGCAACGCATTCGAATAAACGCTCTATTGTGGCATATCGGGCCAGACGCTGTCCAACGTCTTATGTCTTATATAAGATAGAAGAGCGTTTGACGCCCCCTGGAAATCGTTCTAGGATTCACGGCTGTCAGGGCCCCGCGCCGGCTTGCTTGTGCGCGCTGTTTTTGATGCCCCAACGATTACACTGATTGGTGAGATTTTTTCTCGCCAAACCATTACGGAGAACGTCCATGTCCAAGCCTGCCTTGCGTGTCGCCGTCACCGGCGCCGCCGGCCAAATCGGTTACGCACTGCTATTCCGCATCGCCTCCGGCGAAATGCTGGGTAAAGATCAACCCGTCATCCTGCAATTGCTGGAAATCCCCGACGAGAAAGCGCAAAAGGCCCTGAAGGGCGTCATCATGGAATTGGATGACTGCGCCTTCCCGCTGCTGCAGGAAGTGACCGCTCACAGCGACCCCCGCACCGCCTTCAAGGACGCCGACGTGGCCCTGCTGGTTGGCGCCCGTCCGCGCGGCCCCGGCATGGAACGCAAGGACCTGCTGTCGGTCAACGCCCAGATCTTCACGGCGCAAGGCAAGGCCCTGAACGACGTGGCCAGCCGCAACGTCAAGGTCCTGGTCGTGGGCAACCCCGCCAACACCAACGCCTACATCGCCATGAAGTCGGCGCCGGACCTGCCGGCAAAGAACTTCACCGCCATGCTGCGCCTGGACCACAACCGCGCCCTGTCGCAGTTGTCGGCCAAGTCGGGCAAGCCGGTTGCCGACATCGAAAACCTGATCGTCTGGGGCAACCACTCGCCCACGATGTACCCGGATTTCCGCTTTGCCACCGTCGGCGGCGAGTCGCTCACCAAGCTCATCAACGATGACGCCTGGAACCGCGACACGTTCATCCCCACCGTCGGCAAGCGCGGCGCCGCCATCATCGAAGCCCGTGGCCTGTCCTCGGCCGCTTCGGCCGCCAACGCCGCCATCGACCACGTCCGTGACTGGGTCCTGGGCAGCAACGGCAAGTGGGTCACGATGGGCGTTCCGTCGGATGGCTCGTATGGCATTCCGGAAGGCATCATCTACGGCGTGCCGGTCACGACCGAAAACGGCGAATACAAGCGTGTCGAAGGCCTGGAAATCGATGCCTTCTCGCGCGAGCGCCTGGACTTCACGCTGAAAGAGCTGCTGGAAGAGCGCGACGGCGTCAAGGACCTGCTGAAGTAAGCAGCGCTTGAATCAGGATTGGGCCCGTTGATGCGGGCCCAATTCTTCTGTGTAGCGATCATGCCGAAACATACACCTGTCTCTTGGCCCGGCCGCGCCGGGATTGTCGCGTAGGGGACAGATTTATATTCCGGACCCGCGATAAGGTCGTGGGCTAGCCATAAGAACGGAGACCTCCATGTCCAGACCCGAATCGCCCGGCGCCCTCTTCCGCCGCGCCCTTGCCGAAGAAAGCCCGCTGCAGATCATCGGCGCCATCAACGCCAACCACGCGCTGCTGGCCAAGCGCGCCGGCTACCGCGCCATCTACCTGTCGGGCGGCGGTGTCGCGGCCGGTTCGCTGGGCCTGCCCGATCTGGGCATCAACACCATGGACGACGTGCTGACTGACGTGCGCCGCATCACCGACGTGTGCGACGTGCCGCTGGTGGTGGACATCGATACCGGCTTCGGCCCGTCGGCGTTCAACATCGCCCGCACCGTCAAGAGCCTGATCAAGTTCGGCGCGGCCGCCTGCCACATCGAAGACCAGGTCGGCGCCAAGCGCTGCGGCCATCGTCCGGGCAAGGAAATCGTCACTACCGAAGAAATGGCCGACCGCGTCAAGGCCGCGGCCGATGCGCGCACCGCCAGCGACTTCTACCTGATCGCCCGCACCGACGCCATTGCGTCGCACGGCGTGGACGCCGCGATCGAACGCGCGCTGGCCTGCGTGGAAGCCGGCGCCGACGCCATCTTCGCCGAAGCCGCCTACGACTTGCCCACCTATGACCGTTTTGTCAAAGCCGTGAAGGTGCCGGTGCTGGCCAACATCACCGAGTTCGGCAAGACGCCGCTGTTCAGCGTTGAAGAGCTCAAGAGCGTGGGCGTGGGCATGGTGCTGTACCCGCTGTCGGCCTTCCGCGCCATGAACAAGGCCGCCGAAGCCGTCTACACCGCCATCCGCCGCGACGGCCACCAGAAAAACGTGGTGGACCTGATGCAGACGCGCGACGAGCTGTACGACCGCATCGGCTATCACGAATTCGAATCCAAACTGGATGCGCTCTTCCAGAAGGGCAAAGCGTAAACCGCCGCGCCTTCGGTATCCGGCGCCGCGATACCCTCGCGGCGCCATGCTAGTTCCCCATTGCATCGACCACAGCGAAAGTGAAGGAGTAGAGACATGAGCACGGCTCCCAAAAAGCAAGAAGCCAAGCCGGATGCCAAGCCGGAAGAGAAAGCCGGTTTTAAACCCAAGAAGTCCGTTGCCCTGTCGGGCGTGGTTGCGGGCAACACCGCGCTGTGCACCGTCGGCCGCAGCGGCAACGACCTGCACTACCGTGGCTACGACATCCTGGACATCGCCCACACCAGCGAGTTCGAGGAAATTGCCCACCTGCTGGTCCACGGCAAGCTGCCCAACAAGGCCGAACTGGCCGCGTACAAGCAAAAGCTGAAGAGCCTGCGCGGCCTGCCCGCCCAGTTGCAGGTGGCGCTGGAAGCGCTGCCGGCATCCAGCCACCCCATGGACGTGATGCGCACCGCCGTGTCGGTGCTGGGCTGCGTGCTGCCTGAAAAAGACGACCACAACACTCCGGGCGCGCGCGACATCGCCGACCGCCTGATGGCCAACCTGGGTTCGGCCCTGCTGTACTGGTATCACTACAGCCACAACGGCCACATGATCGACGTGCAAACCGACGACGACAGCATCGGCGGCCACTTCCTGCACTTGCTACACGGCGAAAAGCCCAGCGACGAATGGGTCAAGGCGATGCACATCTCCTTGAACCTGTACGCCGAACACGAATTCAATGCATCGACCTTCACCGCGCGCGTCATCGCCGGCACGGGTTCGGACATGTTCTCGTCGATTGCCGGCGCCATCGGCGCGCTGCGCGGCCCCAAGCACGGCGGCGCCAACGAAGTAGCGTTCGACGTGCAAAAGCGCTATGACACGCCGGACGAAGCCGAGGCCGACATCCGCCGCCGCGTCGAGGCCAAGGAAGTCATCATCGGCTTTGGCCACCCCGTCTACACCGTGTCCGACCCACGCAACAAGGTCATCAAGGACGTGGCCAAGAAGCTGTCCAAGAAGGCCGGCAGCACCAAGATGTTCGACATCGCCGAACGCCTGGAAACGGTCATGTGGGACATCAAGAAGATGTTCCCCAACCTGGACTGGTTCTCGGCCGTCAGCTACCACATGATGGGAGTGCCCACCGCCATGTTCACCCCGCTGTTCGTCATCGCGCGCACGGCGGGCTGGTCGGCCCACATCATTGAGCAGCGCATCGACAACAAGATCATCCGCCCCACCGCCAACTACGTCGGCCCGGAAGATCAGAAGTTCGTGCCGCTGGACAAGCGCAAGTAAGGCGGCCCGCAACCAGAGCGAGAACAAGGCGCGGCATGGCCACCTGTATTCACTTCTTCGCTAAGGAGGGTTCGCAATGTCCGCCCCAATCTCAAACGTACGTCCCGATCCCGATCAGGTCCTGGTCGATATCGCGGACTACGTTCTCAACTACGAGATCAAGAGCAGCCTGGCGTACGAGACTGCACGAAACTGCCTGATCGACACGCTGGGCTGCGGCCTGGAAGCGCTGGAATACCCGGCGTGCAAGAAGCTGCTGGGGCCGATCGTGCCTGGCACCGTAGTGCCCAACGGCGCCAAGGTGCCCGGCACGCCGTTCCAGCTTGACCCCGTGCAGGCCGCGTTCAACATCGGCACGATGATCCGCTGGCTGGATTTCAACGACACCTGGCTGGCCGCCGAATGGGGCCATCCGTCCGACAATCTGGGCGGCATCCTGGCCACGGCCGATTGGCTGTCGCGCACGGCTGTCGCTGCCGGCAAGCCCCCGCTGACCATGCGTGACGTGCTGACCGGCATGATCAAGGCGCATGAAATCCAGGGTTGCATCGCGCTGGAAAATTCCTTCAACAAGGTCGGCCTGGACCACGTGGTGCTGGTCAAGGTGGCGTCCACCGCCGTGGTGGCGCAGATGCTGGGCCTGGACCGCGACGAAGTCATCAACGCCGTGTCACTGGCCTGGGTCGACGGCCAAAGCCTGCGCACGTATCGCCACGCGCCGAACACCGGCAGCCGCAAAAGCTGGGCCGCGGGCGACGCCACCAGCCGCGCCGTGCGCCTGGCATTGACCGCGAAAACCGGCGAGATGGGCTACCCGTCGGTGCTTAGCGCCAAGACCTGGGGCTTTTACGACGTGCTGTTCAAGGGGCAGCCGTTCAAGTTCCAGCGGCCGTATGGCAGCTACGTGATGGAGAACGTGCTGTTCAAGATTTCGTTCCCGGCGGAATTCCATTCGCAGACCGCCGTGGAATGCGCCATGGACATCCACGCAAAGCTCAAGGCGCTGGGCAAAAGCGCGGACGACATCAAGGCCATCACGATCCGCACGCATGAAGCGTGCATCCGCATCATCGACAAGAAGGGCCCGCTGAACAACCCCGCCGACCGCGACCACTGCATCCAGTACATGGTGGCAGTGCCGGTGCTGTTCGGCCGCTTGACCGCCGGCGACTACGAAGACGAAGTCGCGCGCGATCCGCGCATCGACATCCTGCGCGACAAGATCGTCTGCGTGGAAGACCCGGCCTACACCCGCGACTACCACGACCCGGACAAGCGCTCGATCGCCAACGCGCTGACGGTGAAATTCAACGACGGATCTAGGCTGGATGAAATCGTCTGCGAATACCCCATCGGCCACAAGCGCCGCCGCGCCGACGGCATCCCCTTGCTGGAAGCCAAGTTCCGCACCAATCTGGCCCGCATGTTCGCAGCCAAGCAGCAACGCCGCATCCTTGAGGTGTCGCTGGATCAAAAAGCGCTGGAAGCCATGCCGGTCCACGAATACGTCGACTTGTACACGTAGGATGGGTGAAGCGCGCGTGACCGCTTGCAATGGCGCAAGTGCCGAACGCGCGCAACCCATGCGGAACGGGAACGGAACGTACGCTGCCCGGGCGGAGCGCGTCGGGGGGGATTGCGGTGGTCGGCTTGTCGTTCAGCGTTGTTTGATGGGTTACGCGCGTTTGATGTCAGCGACCTTGGGGCGGGCGTGTCGCGCTTCACCCATCCTACATCCCACCCACATCGGCGGCCTTACAATGCGGCTTTCCTCGACGGAGGCTTGCCATGGGCATGCTTTGGGTCAAGACCTTTCACATTGTTTTTATCGCTTCCTGGTTTGCCGGATTGTTCTATCTGCCGCGCATTTTCGTGAACCTGGCGCAGCAATCGGACGCTTCCGTCCAGGCAACCCTGCTGGGCATGGCGCGCCGGCTGTACCGCTTCACCACCATTCTGGCCGTGGTCGCCGTTGTGTTCGGCATGTGGCTGTACCTGGGCTACCGCATCGGCGTGGGTCCGGGCAACGGCTGGATGCATGCCAAACTCTTTTTCGTCTTGCTCGTCATCGGCTACCATCACGCCTGTGGCTTGATGCTGCGTAAGTTCGAACAGGGCAAAAACACCCGTTCGCACAAGTTCTATCGCTGGTTCAACGAAGTTCCCGTCTTGCTGCTCTTGGTGGTGGTGGCGCTGGTCGTCGTCAAACCCTTCTGATTCCCCCTACCTTTGCACATTCGCCAGGATTCGTATGTCCTCTGATGACAAGGACCGCCCGCGCAAGACGCTGACGATCAAAAAAACGGCGCGCGACGCCCATGCTGAAGAAGCGCCCAAACGCACCCGCACCGGCGCCCGCGCCAGGCTGGTCGCGCAGATCTCGCGCACCAAAGAAAACGTAGAACGCCAAAAGGATCCTGAAGGCTACCAACGCCGCCAGGAAGAAGAGGCGCGCCGCAAACCGGGCGCTGGCGCGCGCGGCCAGTACGAGCGCGGGCAACCGAGCCGTGGCGAAGGTCGTGGCGCTGCCGGCCGAGGCTCGGCGGAACGGGGCTCGTCCGAACGCGGGGGATCTGCACGGGGGGGCTCCGAACGTAGCAGCTCTGATCGTGGCAATGCCGAACGTGGCCGGTTCGATCGCGGGCAGCCTGCCCGTGGGCGTTCCGACGACTCGCGCCGCGACGCCGCCCCCAGCGCCCGTTCAGGCCGTCCGCCACAACGCGCGCCGCGCCTCGATGACCAGTACATTGCGCCGGCCACGCCGGCGGGCCGCTTCTACGCCCCGTTCGAAGATGACGGCCCCGCTCCCGACGTCCAGGCCGAACCGCCCGAGCACACCCCGGAACCGGAATTCACCGAAGCGCGCGACGATTACGCCGACGCACCGCGCGATGACTATCAAGACCGCGCCCCGCGTGTCGAAACCCGCAGCCGCCGCCCGCGCGAAACCCGCCAGGCGGAAGTGTTCACGGTGTTCGCCCCCTGCCCGCAAGGCCTGGAAGAAGCCCTGACGGCCGAAATGCAGGCGCTGGGCTACGACGACGCCCAGGCCGGTCGGGCCGGTTGCTCGTTCACGGCCGACTGGGCAGGCGTGCAGCGCGCCAACTTGTACTCGCGCTTGGCCACCCGCATTCTGGTGCAGGTGGCGCACGCCGAAATCTCGCATGAAGACGATATTCTGGACCTGGCCCGCGACACCCCCTGGGAACGCTGGTTCGGCGCAGAACAGACGCTGCGCGTGGACACTTCGGCCATCAAGAGCCCGGTGCAGAGCTTGCAGTACTGCAACCTGCGCGCCAAGGATGGCATCTGCGACCGCCTGCGCGAGCTGGAAGGCGAACGCCCCAGCATCGACACGGTGCGCCCGGACGCGCGCGTCCACCTGTTCCTGACGGGCCATACGGCCACGCTGTACCTGGACACGTCGGGCGAATCGCTGTTCAAGCGCGGCTGGCGCCTGGACAAGGGCGAAGCGCCGCTGCGCGAAAACCTGGCGGCCGGCATGCTGGCCCTGGCCGGCTGGGACCCCGCCGCGCCGCTGCTGGACCCGTTCTGCGGGTCGGGCACCATCCTGATCGAAGCGGCCTGGATTGCGCTGGGCGTGCCTCCCGGCATTTCGCGCCCGTTCGGCTTCGAACGGCTGCGCGACCACGACGCCTACCGCTGGCGCGACCTGAAGGACGACGCCCGTTCGCGCATCCTGCCGCAGTTGGACGCGCCGCTCGTGGGCTACGACCTGGATCCGCAAGCCATTGAATTCGCTCAGAACAACGCCGAGCGCGCCTGGCTGACGGCCGATTCGATCCGCTTTGAAGTCGGCGACGCCCGCCAGATAACGGCGCCCGCCGACCACGGCTGGATCGTCACCAACCCGCCCTATGGCGAGCGCATGCTGACCGAACAGGACGCCGACTTGTGGCGCGACTGGGCCGCCTGCCTGAAACGCAATTTCGCGGGCTGGCAGTTGCACGTCATCACCAGCGACATGACATTGCCCAACCAGATGCGCTTGAAGCCCAAGCGCCGCGTACCGTTGTACAACGGTGCCCTGGACTGCCGCCTCTTCGGCTTCGAGCTGGTTGCCGCCGGCTATCGCGACGCCTGAACGCACTCGGGCCCGGGCGTTTCTCGCCC
>NZ_JBHFIZ010000023.1:0-65467 GCF_057334535.1 Achromobacter colocynthidis | reverse complement strand
GGCGTTTCTCGCCGGGGCTTCCCCATTCTTTCGGGCTTGCCACCACGTTGTAAAAGCGCCGCAACATGGCGCCCGTATCTTTGCTTATGGTGCCCCGACGCTCGGATTTGGGGCATTATCAGCACCAAGGTGTTGCCACATTGCACCAGCTTGCATCTGCCACTTGCACAGGTCCAGGGTTAACCCCTATAATTCGGGTTATCCCTAGTAGCTAAACAACTGAGCAAGCCCGTGGAGGCTATTGTGATCAACCCGAACAACACCATCCGCCTGACCGACGAACTCGAGCGCCAACTGATGCTCCAGGCAATTGAAGAACAGTTCCGTCCGCACCCGATGCGGGCATTGGCCGCCGGCCTGCGTAAGCTGGCCCACGGCGTGAAGGCCCTGGCTGGCAAGACGAGCGCCAAGAACGCGCACTCCGCCGCCTGAAGCTTCACCTGGGCCTGAGTCTGCGGCCCGAATGATTTTCCCCTTGGGGGCTGCATAGCCCCTTTTATAGACCCGCCCTTACCGGCGGGTTTTTTTTTGTCGGATAATGGCGACCCATGACAACCGACGCCTACCTCGACCAGACTCCCAATCGGCTGCGCCGATTCGCCTGCATGATGTATGAAGCCGTGCTGCTGTTCGGCGTCGTGTTCCTGGCCGGCTACCTGCTGGACACGCTGACCCAAAGCAAGAACGCGCTGGAGCTGCGTCCGGCCCGGCAAGCGTGGTTGTTCGTCGCCATTGGCGCCTACTTCGTGCTGTGCTGGCGCCGCCGTGGGCAGACGCTGCCCATGAAAACCTGGAACATCAGACTGGTGGACCGCGACGGCAACACCCCGAAAATGCCCCGCCTGATCCTGCGCTACGTCTTGGTCTGGCCGCTGGTGCTGGCCGGCGCGGCCGTGGTGTGGGGTGCCGCCAGCCTGACCGGCTGGCCGTCGGTGGACATGTTCATCGTTGCCGCCCCCTTCACGATCTTCATCTGGTCCTGGTTCGACCCTGACGGCCAGTTCCTGCATGACCGGCTGCTCGGTACCCGGTTGCGCAACGCGCCTGGACGCCAGAAGGCGTAATAGACGCCGCAGCGCGACGGCGGCGTCGACCGACCGTCACAACAGCGTCACGAATGCTTCACACGGCCGTCATGGCCGGCTGGTCTCATTCCTAGGCATGACGACAGCCCACATGGAAGCGACCGTGAACGAGATCCGCCCCGCACACTGGCGTGCCCTCTGGATTTCCGACATACACCTGGGCACTGCCGGGTGCAAGGCGGAATTCCTGCTCGATTTCCTGGACCACAACGATTCGGACACCCTGTATCTGGTGGGCGACATTGTGGACGGCTGGCAACTGCGCAAACACTGGCATTGGCCACGCGCGCATAACGACGTCATCCAGCGCATCTTGCGCAAGGCCCGCAACGGCACGCGGGTGGTGTTCATTCCCGGCAACCATGACGAGTTCGCGCGTGAATTCGCGGGCTACGCATTTGGCGACATTGAAATCCTGGACGAAGACGTACACGTCACGGCCAAGGGATTGCGCCTGCTGGTGCTGCACGGCGACCAGTTCGACGGCGTGATCCAGCACAGCCGCTGGCTGGCGCATCTGGGCGACGGTCTCTACCAACTGGCCTTGTGGATCAACCACCATTTCAATCGGCTGCGCCACCGGTTGGGCCTGCACTACTGGTCGCTGTCGCAGTATCTGAAGCACAAGGTCAAGAACGCGGTGTCTTTCATCACGGATTTTGAAGAGGCACTGGCGGGTGAGGCGCGCCGGCGCGGGCTGGACGGTGTCGTGTGCGGCCACATCCACAAGGCCGAACTGCGCGATGTCAACGGCATTCTGTATTGCAATGATGGTGACTGGGTGGAAAGCCTGTCGGCCCTGGCGGAAACCCACGAGGGCCAATTGCAACTGCTGGACTGGGCCGCCATCCAGGCCGAACGGCAGATCGACCCCGCTGCCCGCCCCCCGCGTTCGCTGTCGCTTCCTGCCCTGCCGTCTGCCCTGCGCCGCCAAGGCAAACACCCGTGATAACCCGAATGCGTCCCCATTACGCAACGGGGATATTGCAGTTCACGGCCCTCTAGGTCATGCTTGCATCTGAGCCAACGGGCGAGCCGGTCCGTTCACGCAGCTGCAACATGCTTACAACATAGGGCCATGAACGACCAATATCAGGCGCTCTACCAATCATTCCGCTGGCTGGTTCCCACCCAGTTCAACATCGCGGAAGCGTGCTGCCACCGCTGGGCATCCAGTAGTCCGGATGCGCGGCGCATCGCCATCTACTACGAAGACGAATCCGGCAACCGCGAGGTCTGGACCTATGCCCGCCTGGCCGAAGCCGTCAATCAACTGGCCAACGGCCTGGTGAAGATGGGCGTGGGCCGGGGCGACCGCGTCGGTGTGGTGCTGGGGCAACGGCCGGAAACGGTTGTGGCCCACATGGCCATCTACACGGTGGGCGGCGTTGTGCTGCCCTTGTCGGCATTGTTCGGCCCCGAGGCGCTGGAAAGCCGCCTGCGCGACTCCGAAACGCGAGTCGCCATCGTGGACCACGCCTCCAGCGCCAACCTTCTGGCGGTAAGCGACAACTGCCCCCACCTGCAGCAGATCATCGGAATCGGATTCGCGGATGAGCGCGTGCTGCCCTGGCGCAGCCTGCTGGCCCGCCAGCCCAACGAATTCAAGGCTATTGCGACCCGCTCGTCGGACCCCGCCATCCTGCTCTACACCTCCGGCACCACCGGCGCGCCCAAGGGCGCCCTGCTGCCGCATAGCGTGCTGATCGGCAACCTGCCGGGCTTCGTGGCCTCGCAAGACTGGTTTCCCAAGCCCGCTGACGTGTTCTGGTCGCCCGCCGACTGGGCCTGGACCGGCGGCATGATGGACGCGCTGTTGCCGACCCTGTATTTCGGCCATCCCATCGTGGGCACTCGCGGCCGCTTTTCGCCCGAGCGCGCGTTCGAGCTCATGGAGCGCTACCAGGTCACCAACACCTTCCTCTTTCCCACCGCCCTGAAGATGATGATGAAGGCGGTGCCGGAACCCCGCAACCACTACAAGCTGGCGCTGCGCTCCATCATGAGCGCGGGCGAAAGCGTGGGCGAGACTGTTTTTGGCTGGTGCCAGTCGGCATTGGGCGTGACGCCCAACGAGATGTTCGGCCAGACCGAAATGAACTACGTGGTGGGCAATAGCCAGAAGCGCTGGCCCGCCCGCGCGGGCAGCATGGGCCGCCCGTATCCTGGCCACCTGGTGGCGGTGCTGAACGATGCCGGGCAAGCGGTGGCGCCGGGCGAAACCGGCGAAATCGCAGTCAACCGGCTGGATATCCATGGCTATCCGGACCCGGTGATGTTCCTGGGCTACTGGCGCAATGAAGCCGCCACCCAGGCCAAATTCAAGGGCGACTGGTGCCTGACGGGCGACCTGGCCACCGTCGATGCGGACGGCTACCTTTGGTATGCCGGCCGCGCCGACGACGTGTTCAAGTCGGCCGGTTATCGCATCGGCCCAGGAGAAATCGAAAGCTGCCTGATCGGCCATCCAGCCGTGGCCAACGCTGCCGTGGTGCCCAAGCCGGATGCCGAGCGCGGTGCGCTGGTCAAGGCCTATGTCGTGCTGACGCCCGAGTTCGCCCAGCGCGACCGCGCCGACGTCATCGAAAACCTGCAGGAACATGTGCGTGAGCGCCTGGCGCCCTACGAATATCCGAAGGAGATCGAGTTCGTCGACGAATTGCCGATGACCACCACCGGTAAAATCCAACGCCGCATCCTGCGCCTGCGCGAGGAAGAACGCGCGCGTGCCATGCCCGCGCCTGCCGCAGCTGCGCCTGCCTCGGTTGCGCCTGCCGCCCCGGCTGCGGCTGCCCCAACTGCACCCTCCCTGGCTACGGCCGCAGAGCAACCCGGGGCCACGGACGTGGCACCCGCCCAGCCGGCCCCCTCGGCGCAATCGGCCCCATCTTCCCCGCCGGATCCAGAAAAGCTACCGGAGACCTAGGCAATGCCCATTTACCAGCTTGACGACCTGATTCCCCACATTGACCCTGCCGCCTATGTCGCCGACAGCGCCGACATCATCGGCAACGTCACGTTGGAAGCCGGCGTCAGCATCTGGTCGCACGTATCGATCCGGGGCGACAACGACGCCATCCTGATCCGCCATGGCACCAATATCCAGGAATCCAGCGTCCTGCACGTGGACAGCGGCTGTCCCATGACGATCGGCCCGAACGTCACCGTGGGCCATCAAGCCATGCTGCATGGCTGCACCATCCACGAAGGCGCGCTGGTGGGCATGCAGGCCATCGTGCTGAACAACGCCGTGATCGGCCGGAATTGCCTGATCGGCGCGGGCGCGATCATCCCCGAAGGCCGAATCATTCCAGACAACTCACTGGTGATCGGAATCGGCAAAGTGGTGCGCGAACTGTCGGAAGAAGAAATCGACAATTTGCACAAGAACACGGCCCATTACGTGGCGCGCGGCCAACACTACAAGACGGCGCTCAAACGCTTGGCCTGAGCCCCCCGGGCGCGGCCCGAAGCCCTGCTGGCGACACGGGAATTGGGCCGCCTGATCGGCTAAGATTCCCCCCATGACCGATCAGCTGAAAAAATACCTTACCGAAGACCGCAGCGTCCGCATCCAGGCCGTGCGCCTGGACGCGACCTGGAAGGCCGTCCAGGCCAACCATGACTATCCGCCCGCCATTACCCACCTGCTGGGCGAACTGGTCGCCGCGTCCACCCTGCTTGCCGCCAACATCAAATTCGATGGCTCGCTGGTGCTACAGATCCAGGGCGACGGCCCCATCGCCTTGCTGGTGGTGGAATGCCGTTCCGACTTGAGCCTGCGCGCCACCGTCAAGGTGCGCGAAGGCCACGAAGTGCCTGCCGACGGCACCATGCAAAGCCTGCTTAACCCGGGCGGCAACGGCCGCTTCATCGTGGTGCTGGACCCGCAGCGCAAGCTGCCCGGCCAGCAGACCTACCAGGGCATCGTCCCGCTGGAAGGCGAGACGGTGGCGCAGGCGCTGCAGCACTACATGAAGGCTTCCGAACAGCTTGACACGCGCTTGTGGCTGGCCGCCGACGCCGACCATGCCGCGGGCATGCTCGTTCAGCGCCTGCCTTTCCACGGCGGTACCGATGCACCGCTGTTGACCGAGCAAGCGGCGGCCGACACCTGGGATCGCGTCGTGGCATTGGCCAGCACGCTCAAGCGCGACGAAGTGCTGGAAGCCGACATCGACACGTTGATCCATCGCCTGTTCTGGGAAGACACCCTGCTGGCATTCGACCCGGTGGCCGTGCGTTGGCATTGCCCTTGCACGCGCGAGCGCGTGGCCAGCATGCTGCGTTCGCTGGGCGAAGAGGAAGTCAACAGCGTTCTGGCCGAGCGCGGCCAGGTGGATGTGTCCTGCGACTTCTGCGGCAAGCCGTACAAGTTCGACGCCGTCGACTGCGCCACGCTGTTCTCGCCCAACCAACCTCCGGCCGACGACGCCCCTCCCACCGTCCACTGATAGTGCCGCGTCCCGCCCATGCGGGACGTTTCCATCACACCGGATTGTCCGTATCGACAGGCGGTCATGCCCGCGCCACACTGCGCAGCCATGACCGCCTTTTTCTTTGTCGCGCCGCGTCAGCGGGGCGCCGCCGCCATCGAATTCGCCGTGGCTGGCGCCATGGTGTTACTGCTGGGCCTGCTGGGCGTGGAAGCCGCGCGCTGGCAGGCCGTGCGCCACATGGCGCACGTGGCGCTGATGGAGGCGGCGCGCGCGGGCGCGACCGCCCACGGCGAACCCATCCGAATTCGCGACGCCTTTCTTCAGGGCTTGCTGCCCCTGCATGCCAGCGCCCAGGGCGAAGCGGGCGCCTGGGGGCAACTTACGCGCGTGCATGCCGAGCACACGGCGTCCACCGGCCTGACACCATGGCGCATTGAAGTGCTGCGGCCCGATGCCCGCGCCTTTCGCGAGCATGGCCGTGCCGGGCTGAATGTGCCCGCGGCGCTGGGCCGGCGCGCTATCGACAATGATTACCAGGATCTGCAACACGCGCGCAGGCCCCCACGCCCCGGTGGCCCCCCCATCTTTGACGCCAACACCCTGGCGCTGCGCCTGACCTATCTGCACAAGCCCTGGATTGCGCCCGTGCGCGCCGTCTTGGCAACGCTGGGCCGCAACGATGCCAGCTATGCGGGCGTGGCCCTCCAGCATGGCTTGCTGCCGATTCAGATTGAATTGGAAATAGAAATGCACTCGCACCCCGTGGATTGGACGGGAAGCGGGCGATACCCTGCGGAGGTCGTGGCGGGCGCATGCCGCAACGCCCGCTGCCACTGACATGGCGTCAGTGTCGTGGGGGAGTGCCTGCCGCGTTGGCAGGTGAGTTGGCTCGCGAGTTGGCAGCTGGCTTGGCCGCCGCCGCGCTGCCGCGCGCGGGCGTCGCAGGCTTGGCGGCTCCGCCGGTTGCCACCGAGGCGCCAACGGCGGGCGGCTGCACATTCTGCGGCAGTACGTGAACGAACACTTCGCCTTCGCGCATCATGCCCAGTTCACCGCGCGCACGCTCTTCGATGGCCCCGGTGCCCCCTTCAAGATCGCGCACTTCAGCTTCCAGCGCCGAATTGCGCGCGCGCAGGCCTTCATTGGTCTCGCGCTGCTCGGCCACTTGGCGTTGCAGATCCCAGACCTTGAACCAGCCTCCCTTACCCAGCCACAGCGGATATTGGATCAAGCCGACCAGCACGAACAGCACCAGGAACAACAGGCGCATACGCGAGAACCCTCAGAGAGCAGTCGTGGCGTGGATGCGGTGGCGGCGCCAGGCCCCCCCCCCCCCGCTTCCCATCAACGCAGGTTGTAGAAAGCTTCCAGGCCAGGATACGAGGCCACTTCAGCCAGCTCTTCTTCAATGCGCAAGAGCTGGTTGTACTTGGCCATACGATCCGAACGGGACAGCGAACCCGTCTTGATCTGCATGGCGTTGGTTGCCACGGCGATGTCGGCAATGGTGGAATCTTCGGTTTCGCCCGAGCGGTGCGACACAACGGCGGTGTAGCCGGCGCGCTTGGCCATTTCGATGGCGGCGAAGGTTTCGGTCAGCGTGCCGATCTGGTTGATCTTGATCAGGATCGAGTTGGCGACGCCCTTCTGGATGCCTTCACGCAGGATCTTGGTGTTGGTAACGAACAGGTCGTCGCCCACCAATTGCACCTTCTTGCCCAACTGGTCCGTCAAGAGCTTCCAGCCGTCCCAATCGTTTTCGGCCATGCCGTCTTCGATGGAGATGATCGGGTACTTGTCGCACCAGGTGGCCAGCAGGTTGGTGAATTCCTGCGAGGACAGCGAGATGCCGCCTTCGCCGGCCAGCGTGTACTTGCCGTCGCGGTAGAACTCCGAGCTGGCGCAATCCAGGCCCAGGGCGATCTGCGTGCCCGGCTCGTAGCCGGCTTCGGTGATGGCCTTCAGGATCAGTTGGATGGCGGCTTCATGGCTGGGCACGTTGGGGGCGAAACCGCCCTCGTCGCCCACAGCCGTGGACATGCCCTGGCCGTGGATCAACTTCTTCAGCATGTGGAAGACTTCAGCACCCCAGCGCAGGGCTTCGCGGAAGCTGCCCGCGCCCACCGGCAGGATCATCAGTTCTTGCAGATCGAGCGTGTTGTTGGCGTGCGCGCCGCCGTTGATGACGTTCATCATCGGCACGGGCATGCTCATGGGGCCGCTGCCGCCGAAGTAGCGATACAGCGACAGGCCGGACTCGTCGGCGGCGGCACGGGCCACGGCCATGCTGGCGGCCAGGATGGCGTTGGCGCCCAGGCGTTCCTTGGATTCCGTGCCGTCCAGTTCGATCAAGGTGCGATCAACGAAGGTCTGTTCCTGGGCGTCCAGGCCCATCAGCGCTTCGGAGATCTCGGTGTTCAGATTTTCAACGGCGCGCAGCACGCCCTTGCCCAGATAACGGCCCTTGTCGCCGTCACGCAGTTCGATGGCTTCGCGGGCGCCGGTGGAGGCGCCGGACGGCACGGCCGCACGGCCCATGGCGCCAGACTCCAGCAGCACATCGCATTCCACGGTGGGGTTGCCGCGCGAATCCAGAATCTCGCGGCCGATGATATCGACGATTGCACTCATGACTTTACATTCCCTGAACGATAAACATATTCATGACAGCCGCGCCCTCACGGGCGTTGCGGGCACGGCGGTACTGCCAGGAGTCGTAGAAGGCCTGGGCGGCGGTCATGGACGGAAATTCCATCACGACGGTGCGGCCAGGCTTACGGCCCTCAAGGTGCTTGGTCTCGCCGCCTCGCACCAGGACCTTGGCATCGTACGCGCGCATGGCGAGCGTGGACAGACGCTTGTAATCCTCGTATTGCGCGGGCTTGGTCACCGTGACTTCGGCGATGATGTAAGCACTCATGGGGTTCCTTCAGAGCAGTGGCGTTGAAAGGGGGACGCCGGATACGGCAAAGCCGCCAGTGTCGCCCAAGGCGGTCTGGCGACGCATATCCGATGCTAATTGGTTGTATCCGAAAGCAGCGCCGCCGCATAGTGCGGCGCTGGGGGACAGGGCCGCGGCCCCGAGGATCCGCTTACGGAACTCGAGACCGCGAACCCGCATTACGCCCCCTGACCGCGACGAGACTTCTGCTCGATGGCGGCGCGGATATAGCTGGAGAACAACGGGTGGCCATCACGCGGCGTGGACGTGAACTCCGGGTGGAATTGCACACCCACAAACCACGGGTGATCAGGCAATTCCATCATTTCAGGCAAGTTCTCGGTCGGCGTGCGGGCGCTGATCACCATGCCGGCCTCTTCCAGGCGCGGCACGTAGACGTTGTTGACCTCGTAGCGGTGACGGTGACGCTCGTTCACTTCATCGCCATAGATGGTCTGCGCGCGGGTGCCCGGCTTGATCGGCACGCGCTGCGCGCCCTTGCGCATGGTGCCGCCCAGGTCGGACGAGTTGTCGCGCTTTTCGACCTTGCCTTCGCGGTCCATCCATTCGGTGATCAATGCCACCACCGGGTGGGGCGCCGACGGATCGAATTCCGTGCTGTTGGCGCCGCCCAGGCCGGCGACATGGCGCGCGAACTCGATGACGGCCAACTGCATGCCCAGGCAGATGCCCAGGTAGGGCACGCCGTTTTCACGGGCAAAGCGAATGGCGGCGATCTTGCCCTCGGTGCCGCGCTTGCCGAAGCCGCCCGGCACCAGAATGGCGTCCAGATGCTTCAGTTGGTCGGTACCGCGGGTTTCGATGTCTTCCGAATCGATGTACTCGATGTTGATCTTCGAGCGCGTGTGGATGCCGGCGTGGACCAGGGCTTCCGTCAGCGACTTGTACGATTCGGTCAGGTCGACGTACTTGCCGACCATGCCGATCGTCAACTGGTGCTGCGGGTGCTCCAGCGCTTCGACCAGGTTGTCCCACATGGACAGATCGGCCGGCGGCGGGGTCAGGCCCAGCGCTTCGCAGACGATGTTGTCCACGCCTTGCTTGTGCAGCATGGCGGGAATCTTGTAGATGGAGTCGGCATCCCACACGGAAATGACGGCGTCCAGCGGCACGTTCGAGAACATCGAGATCTTGGCGCGCTCGTCGTCCGGAATGGGACGGTCGGCGCGGCACAAGAGCGCGTTCGGATAGATACCGATTTCGCGCAGCTTCTGGACCGAATGCTGCGTGGGCTTGGTTTTCAGTTCGCCGGCGGAGGCGATGAACGGCACCAGGGTCAGATGCACGAAGGCCGCGTTGTTGCGGCCCATGCGCAGGCTCATCTGACGCGCGGCTTCCAGGAAAGGCAGGGACTCGATGTCGCCCACGGTGCCGCCGATTTCGACGATGGCGACGTCCGTGTTGCCGTTCCAGCCCGCTTCAGCGCCACGAGCGATGAAGTCCTGGATTTCGTTGGTGATGTGCGGAATGACCTGGACAGTCTTGCCCAGGTAGTCGCCACGCCGTTCCTTGCGCAGCACCGATTCGTAGATCTGGCCGGTGGTGAAGTTGTTCACCTTGTGCATGCGAGCGGAAATGAAGCGCTCGTAGTGGCCCAGGTCCAGATCGGTTTCGGCGCCGTCTTCGGTGACGAACACTTCACCGTGCTGGAAGGGGCTCATCGTGCCCGGATCGACGTTGATGTACGGGTCGAGCTTCAGCATGGTGACCTGCAAACCACGCGACTCGAGGATGGCGGCGAGCGACGCAGCGGCGATGCCCTTGCCCAGGGAAGACACCACTCCGCCGGTGACAAATACGTATTTGGTCATCGTAATGAGCACCCGGGACGAGCGGGCGCGTGCGGGAAATTTGGATTATAGCCGGGAGGCGGAAGTTATTTGGGTTTTCCCCTAGCGATGACGAGTAACATTTGGCAGCACTCAAATAGGCCCCGCGGCGCGGCGCTTGCACGTGGGCTGACAGCGCCGTGATATGTTCGATCCCTAATTTTCAGCTGCTGTTTTTTCTCAACACTCGCCCCTCGCCGATGATCCCTTCCGCCCGATCCCCCACCTCGCTTGCCTGGCGCCTGGCGCTTGTCGCCGTCATCGTGCGCCTGGTCTACGCCGCGCTGCTGCAAGGCACCACGATGCTGGGCCTGCCCCAGTCCGAGCAGATGCGCGAAATGTATAGCCAGCCGCAGTATCTGATGCCCCTGCTGACCAACATCGTGGCGTCCGCCGTCATGGTCGGGCTGACGGTGTGGGGCACGATGCACGGCTGGCTGCGCCGCCACGACACCACCGCGGTGGACGAACCGCGCAAGCTGTTCGGCACCTTCATCGCGTTGCAGTTGATCTACACCTTGATGGTCTCGGCCGCCACCGCCTACCTGCACAACGTCGGCATGCAGTTCATCATGGCGCAACGCGACATGCTGACCGAGCGGTTCGGCATCGACCTGGCCGGGCAGTTCCTGGCCATGGGCGTGCTCTTCCGCATCGTGGCCATCGTGTTGGAAATCCTTGGCATGTTCCTGGCGGTGCGCATCGCCGCCTGGACAGTGCAACGCACGGGGCCTGCGGGCGCGCCCGCCTACGATCGGCGTCACGCGGCCTGGACCACCGGCTTTACTGTGCTGGCCTGGCAATTGACCGTATCGATCGCCTTGGGCGGCTACCTGCAAATGATGTTTCTGAATGCCGACTGGCCGTCTTTCGTGTTGGGATACCTGGTCCTGCCCGCGCTGCTGCTGGTGCTGTGCACGCTGGTTTGCCTGAACATCCTGCCGCGCCAACTGGGCGCAGTGGGGCCGGGGCGGGCTGTGGTCCACGGCACGATTGTGTTCTGGCTGGCGCAGGCGGCAGGCATCGGCATCGCCTACCTGGCCATCAAGTCGATGAGCTGGAGCCAACTGATACGCGCGGCTGAATCCATTGGCGCCGCCGTGGCGGCCCTGGCGATCTATGCCGCGCTGCTGGCATTGGGATGCATCCTCGGCAAGCTGGCGCTGTATCGCCGCGCCCACGCCACGTAGGCTCGTAGGATGGGTGAAGCGCGCGCGGCTGGGGACCACTGAATTGCCGCATGCCGCGCGTAACCCATCGGGCGGTGCGATGTTCTTGCAATAGGCCGTTGACGCGCGACCCGTTGCTTGATGGGTTGCGCGCGGTTCACGCCTGTTTGTTTCTGGCGTTCCTGCCGCGCTTCACCCATCCTACGTGGGTCGTGGCTATACGTTTAACAGCGCCGTGCTGCGTTCCAGCCAGGCCAGGGCTTCGCCTTCCACCAAAGGTGACAGGCGGTCGAAGACCGTCTTGTGATAGTCGTTCAGCCAGGCGATTTCGTCGGTGCGCAGCAGCGATACTTCAATGCAGCGCGTGTCGATCGGGCAGAGCGTCAAGGTTTCAAAGCACAGGAATTCGCCCAGCTCGGACGTCAGCCAACTGCGGTTGGCGACCAGGTTTTCGATGCGCACGCCCCAGCGGCCCGGGCGGTAGATGCCCGGTTCGTTTGACGTGATCATGCCCGGCTCCATCGCGGTGTGCGGGCCCGGCATGGCGCGGTAGGAAATCACCTGCGGGCCTTCGTGCACGTTCAGGAAGTAGCCCACGCCGTGGCCGGTGCCATGGCCGTATTCCGCACCGCCTTCCCAGATGGGGGCACGCGCAATCGCATCCAGCATGGGCGACGGCGTGCCGCGCGGGAAGGACGCGCGCGACAGCGCGATCATGCCCTTGAGCACCAGCGTGAAATCCACTTTCTGGTCGGCGCTGGGCGTGCCCACCGCAACCACGCGCGTGATGTCGGTCGTGCCGCCCAGGTACTGGCCGCCCGAATCAATCAGCAGCAGGCCATCGCCTTCGATAGTGGCGTGCGATTCCGGCGTGGCGCGGTAATGCGGCATGGCGCCATTGGCATTGAAACCGGCGATGGTGGCGAAGCTGGGGCAGACGTAGGCCGGGCGGCGTGCGCGGGCGGCGGTGATCTGCTCATCTATCGTCAGTTCGGTAATCGTTTCCTTGCCCTGCGCGCCTTCAAACCACGAGAAGAATTCACAGAGCGCCGCGCCGTCCTGCGCCATTGCCTGCCGCACATGGGCCAGTTCGGCATCGGTCTTGCGCGACTTCAGCAAGGTGGACGGGTTGATCGCTTCAATGCGCGGCACCGCCGGGTCCATGGCGTGAAACACACCGCAGGTCACGCGCGCGGGATCAATCAGCAGCTTTTGGTCGATCTCCAGCGAAGCCAGGGCGTCCGCGGCCTGCGCATACGCGGCCACTTCGACGCCATCGGCGGCCAGCGTGGCGCGCAGTGCGTCGTCGATCTTGCCGTCCGCCACGAACAGCGTGGCGTGGTCCAGGCCGATCAGCGCATGGCCAACGAACACCGGGTTGTAATCCACGTCCGCGCCGCGCAGGTTCAGCAGCCACGCAATGTCGTCCACCGTGCAAATGAAATGCACGTCGGCACCGTGCGCGCGCATGGCGTCTCGCACTTGCGCCAGCTTGTCGGCGCGGGCCACGCAGGCCTCGGGCGCGACGTGTTCATAGATCTTCGCGTCGGGCAGGCCGGCGCGGTCGGTCCAGATGTCGTCCAGCAGGTCCGCGCGGATTTCCAGCGTGGCGCCGGACGTGGCGGCAGCGGCCGACAAGGCGCGGAACGCCCCCAGGCCCAGCACCTGACCATCGACGCCGATGACGTCGCCCGCGCGGGTATTGGCGGCCAGCCAGTCGACATGGCCCGGCGTGGACGCCAGCGCGATCTTCATCAACTGCACACCGGTACCGGCCAGTTGCGCCTCGGCCTGCACCCAATAGCGGCTGTCCACCCACAAGCCCGCGAAGTCAGCCGTGACGACCAGCGTGCCGACCGACCCCGTGAAGCCCGACAGCCAGCGCCGCCCCTGCCAGCGCGCCGGCAGGTACTCGGACAGGTGCGGGTCCGAAGACGGAACGATATAGGCGGACAGGCCGCGGCGGCTCATGGCCTGCCGCAATTGGGCGATACGGGCGTCGGTGCTAGACATGGGGGATGGAATCCTTAGCGCAACATGAAAGACATGGCGGCCAGACTGTTCAGCGTGCGGACGGCCGACTGCATGCTATCCACGGTGAATCGCAAGGTGACGCCGTCCACGCGTTCCAGCGTGGGCCACATGCAGAACAGGTCGGCCAATGCCGCGCTCTGCGTCTGCAACCGGCATTCTATAGGGGCGGCAATACGGAAAGGAACGGATTTCACCTCGCCGGAAGCGGGGGCGCCTTCCTTCAGCTTGCGCACGGCGGTTTCGGCGGCGGCGGCGATGGCGCGGCGTGATGCCGTCGGCGACAAGGTCACCCCGCTGCCCTGACCATGGGCCACTTTGGTCTGCACCCATTCGGCGCCGGGGAAGGTGTCGCGCGTTTCCGAGATGAACACGTCGTCGCCCGTCGCCAAAATCACCGGCACGCCCATTTCGCCGGCCAGCGCGCCGTACAGGCCCGCCTCACCCAGCTCCATGCCGTTGATGAACACACGCGCGAACGCAAAGCTGTTGATGGTGTGCGCCAGGATGCCTCGGCCTTGCGAGCGCGAGTGGTAGCCGATCATGAAGACGGCGTCGCAGCCCTCTTCCAGCCCGCCCATCATGCCCAGGTAGCGCGGCTTGCCCAGCACCAGGCGGGCGCGTTCGTCCAGGCCGTCGGGCAGCAGGTTGCGAAAGCCGCCATGCGAGTCATTGACCAGAATCTCGTCGGCGCCGCCCGCGAATGCGCCTTGCACGGCCGCGTTGGCCTCGGCGGTCATCCAGGCGCGGGCGCGCTCGTACTCGCCATTGCCGGCGCGGACCTGTTCGGGGTGGAAGACGCCGGCGACGCCTTCGATATCGGTGGAAATCAGGATCTTCATGGAATCAGCCTTCAAGAAATTCAGAATGCGGTGTCGGACAGCCATTGGCGCCATTGCGGCGCGGCCTCGCGGATGGCCGCGCGGTGATGGCCGTCGCGCCCGGTGACGGCATCGGCATGCCACAGCGCGGCAATGATGGCTTGCTCGCAGGCCTCGGCCGCCGCTTCGAACAGCGGGTCGATACGGGTTTCATGCAGCATCGCCACGGCCGGCATGGGCTGCTCGGCTAGTTGCGGCACGGTGTAGGCGGTGGAAAAAGCCAGCGCGATGTCGCCGCTGCCATGGCCGAACACTGAGCCCGTACGCGCCAGGCCCGCGCCCGCGCGCAGCGACAAGCGGCGCAGTTGGCGCGCATCCAGCGGCGCATCAGTGGCCAGCAACAGGATGATCGAACCCTTCTCTGGCACGATCGCCGCATTCTCGCCTTGCTGCGCCAGCCCACGGTCCAACTGATCCGCCAGCCGACGGCCGAACGGGCGGCCCGCCACGGTCAGATTGGGCAGCCGGCCGAAGTTGGCCAGCACCAGCGCGCCGACGGTGTAACGCAAGCCGGGCTGGATGGACGCCACGCGGGATGCTGAACCGATGCCGCCCTTGAACGAAAAGCACGACATGCCGCGCCCCGCGCCTACTGCCCCTTGCGCAAACGATTTGGCGGCGCTGGCATAGGCGTCGGCGTAATGCGCTTCCTGCACGGCCAGCGCCTGGATGTCGTTCAAGTAACCGTCATTGCACTCGAAGACCAGCGGGTTCACGGTGGCCATGCCGCGCCCGATCTCGGGGTTGGCCGCGATGGCTTGCCGGATCTGCGCATTGGCGACGGTGCCCACGCCAAAGGTGTTGGTCAGCGCGATGGGCGTTTCCAGTACACCCAGCTCTTGCACCTGGATCAGGCCGGTACTTTTGCCGAAGCCGTTCAGCACCGTCGCGGCGGCGGGCACTTTGTCCAGATAAGGGTCGCCGCCATGTGGACGCACGACGGTGACGCCGGTCTGTTGCGCACCGTCTGCCAACGTGCAGTGCCCGACGGTGACGTCACCGACGTCGCAAATCGAATCCAACGGTCCCGACGGCAGCACGCCGATGCGGGGAAGGTCCAGCGCTTGTTTGTCCATGGTGTTCGCCAAGGTCCTAAATGCAAAACGCCGCCGCCCTTCGTTCAGGAGCGACGGCGAGATGTAGAGCCCCCACGCCGCGCCCCTTCGGGGCTAGCTGCCCCGCCTTGGGGCCGCCCGGCAGCGGGGCCTTTCCTATTTACTAGCTACTAGCGCTTATCACTTGCGATCGATCTTCGGATCGAGCGCGTCGCGCAAGCCGTCGCCCAGCAGGTTGAAGGCCAGCACCGTCAGGAAGATCGCCAGCGCGGGGAAGATGGCCACGTGCGGGGCGATCACCATGTCGGCGCGCGCTTCGTTCAGCATGGCGCCCCACTCCGGCGTGGGAGGCGATGCGCCCATGCCCAGGAACGACAGGCTGGCGGCGGTGATGATCGACGTGCCGATACGCATCGTGCCGTACACCACGATCGGCGAGATCGTGCCGGGCAGGATGTGGCGCATGATGATCGTCCAGTCGGATGCGCCCACGCTCTTGACCGCTTCGACATAGGTCATCTGCTTGATCGACAGCGTGTTGCCGCGCACCAGGCGGGCAAACGCCGGCACGCTGAACACGGCCACGGCCACGATCACGTTGATCATGCTGGAACCCAGCACGGCCACCACGCCGATGGCCAGCAGCATGCCCGGGAATGCCAGCAGCACGTCCGAGATGCGCATCGTGATGCGTTCCCACCAGCCTTCGTAGTAGCCGGCCATCAAGCCCATGAAGGTGCCCACGATGGCGCCCATGGCCACCGACAGGAAGCCCGCGGCCAGCGAGATCCGCGCGCCCATGACGATGCGGCTGAAGATGTCGCGGCCCAGCGAATCCACGCCCAGCCAGTGGGTCAGCGACGGGCCGGCGTTCAGCGCGTCGTAGTCGAAGAAGTTCTCGGCATCGAAGGGCACGATCCACGGCGCGAAGGCCGCAACCACCACCAGCAACAGCACGAAGATGCCGGCGCCCACGCCCAGCTTCTGCTTCTTGAATTTGCGCCAGAACTCGGTGGCGGGCGTGCGCACGTCGTTCTTCGGAACGGCGGCAATGGTCGTGGCGGGTGTCGTATTGCTCATGGCCGCCTCACTTGTAACGGATGCTGGGATTGATGACGCCATAGAGCACGTCGACAATCAGGTTGATCAAAATGAATTCCAGCGAGAACAGCAGCACCAGGCCCTGAATCACCGGATAGTCGCGTTGGGTCACGGCGTCAACCAGCAGGCGGCCAAGGCCGGGCCAGTTGAAGACGGTTTCCACCACGATCGAGCCGCCCAGCAAGAAGCCGAATTGCAGGCCCATCATGGTGACGACCGGAATCAGCGCGTTGCGCAGCGCATGCTTGATGATGACGCGGCGCTCGGTCAGGCCCTTGGCACGGGCGGTGCGCACGAAGTCTTCCTGGATGACTTCCACGAACGAAGCCCGGGTAAAGCGCGCCATGACGGCGGCTACCGCGGCGCCCAGCGTGATGGACGGCAAGATGTAGTGTTGCCAGGTCGAGGCGCCCACGGTCGGCAGCCAACCCAGATTCACGGAAAACACCTGCATCAGCATCATGCCCAGCGCGAACGCGGGGAAAGAAATGCCTGACACCGCCAGTGTCATGCCAAGACGGTCGGGCCAGCGATTGCGCCATACCGCCGAGACAATGCCGATGATCATGCCGAAGGTCACTGACCACGCCATGCTGGCGAGCGTCAGCCACAGCGTGGGCATGAAGCGGTCGGAAATTTCGGTCGAGACGGGGCGCTTGGTACGCAGCGAGGTACCCAGGTCGCCTTGCAGCATGTTGCTGAAGTAGCGCACGAACTGCTGCGGCAGAGGCAGATCCAGCCCAAGTTCCTTGCGCACCAGCTCAACGGTTTGCTGGTCGGCCTCCTGGCCCGCGGCCAGCCGCGCCGGGTCGCCCGGAAGCATGTGCACAAACAGGAACACGACCACGGCTACCAGCAGCAGCGTGGGGATCATGCCCAGAAGACGTTTGACGATGTAGGTCAGCATTGAAATTCCTGCAACATCGGCGGGGACACCGCGCCCCCGCCGAATGTGGCCTTACAAGGGCCCGAAGGCCCCGAGAGTGACTGCTAGGTTTACTGCTTCAGGTCGATGTCGCCGAACCAGAACGAGGTGTCCGGTTCCACGTACACGCCCGACAGGTTCTTCGACTTCACATACAGGTTGTTCTGGGTCACCAGGAAGGCCCACGGGGCGTCCTTCCAGATGGTTTCCTGAACGTTCTTGTAGATTTCCGTCTTCTTCGCGCGATCGGTCGTGGCCAGGGCTTCTTGAACGCCGGCGTCAACCGTCTTGTTCGAGTAGTACGACACGTTGTTCAGCACCGGCGGGAAAGCGGCGGTGGTCAGCAACGGACGCAGGCCCCAGTCGGCTTCACCGGTCGAGGACGACCAGCCGGCGTAGTACATGCGAACCTTGGCGTCTTCCGGCTTTTGCACTTGCTGCACACGCTGCACGCGCTGACCCGATTCCAGCACTTCAACCTGCACCTTGATGCCGACTTGCGCCAGTTGCTGCTGCAGGAACTGAACCACCTTCACCGAGGTGCCGTCGTTATAGGCGGACCACAGCGTGCTTTCGAAGCCGTTGGGGTAGCCGGCTTCGGCCAGCAGGGCCTTGGCCTTCTTCAGGTCATACGGCCACGGGCCGGTCTTGTGGGCAAAGTCCACGCCCTTGGGCACAACGCCGTCAACGACGGTGGCATAGCCCGAGAAAGCGACCTTGGCCAGGGCTTCCTTGTTGATGGCGTAGTTGATGGCTTCGCGCACCTTCACGTTGTCGAACGGCTTTTGCTGCGTGTTCATCGACAGGTAGCGGGCCATGATCGAGTTCTGGTGATCGACCACATCCAGCTTGTCGTTCTTCTTCAGCACGGCGGCTTGTTCGAACGGCACCGGGAAAGCGAACTGCGCTTCGCCCGTCTGCACCACGGCGGCGCGGGTGTTGTTGTCGGTCACGGTACGGAAGGTCAGCGTGTCGACCTTGGGGTAGCCCTTCTTCCAGTAGCCGTCGAACTTCTTGACCTTCAGGTATTCAGCCGGCTTCCATTCGACGAATTCGAACGGGCCGGTGCCCACCGGGTGGAAACCGATTTCCTTGCCGTACTTGGCCAGGGCAGCCGGCGAGATCATCATGGCGGCCGGGTGGGCCAGCGCGTTGATGAAGGCCGAGAACGGCTTCTTCAACGTGATCTTGATGGTCATCGGGTCAACCACTTCGGTCTTGTCGATGACGCTGAACTGGATGTAGCGCGACAGGCGGTTGTCCGGGTTGGCCGGACGATCGAAGTTGATCTTGACCGCTTCGGCGTTGAAGTCGGTGCCGTCGTGGAACTTCACGCCGGGACGCAGCTTGAACGTGTAGACCAGGCCGTCTTCGCTGACGCTGTAGTCGGTGGCCAGCACCTTCTGGATCTTCAGGTCTTTGTCGAACTCGAACAGGCCTTCGTAGTAGGCCTTGCCGGCCGCCTGGTTCAGGGTGCTGTTGGTGTTGTACGGATCAAGCGTTTCCAGTGCGATGGAGACGGCAAACGTCACGTCCTTGGACGCATGCGCCAACGGCGAAGTGAGCACGCCGAAGGCCACCGCGGCGGCGGCCATCAGCTTGGTGGGGCGCAAAACTTTCATCATTGCAACTCCTGGTTCCAAATTGGAATTAGGGGGTTTGGTGGAAGAAAAACGAGTACGACAACGGAATCAATACGCGCCGCCGACCGCATGGCGGGCAACGAAGTGATCGGTTCCAACCTGCACCAGCGGCTGCACCACGGGCTCGTCGCCGAGCTTGCGGATCGGGCTGGGAATTTCATCGGACAACAAGGTGCGCTTGAGGTGACGGCGCGCCGGATCGGCGATCGGCACGGCCGACATCAGCTTCTTGGTGTACGGGTGCTGCGGGTTCTCGAAAATGGCGCGGCGCGGGCCGATTTCAACGATCTGGCCCAGGTACATCACCGCCACGCGGTGGCTGACGCGTTCCACCACGGCCATGTCGTGCGAGATAAACAGGAACGAAATGCCCATGTCGCGCTGCAGGTCGATCAGCAGGTTCACGATCTGCGCCTGGATGGAGACGTCCAGCGCCGACACGGATTCGTCCGCGATCACCACCTTGGGGTTCAGGGCCAGCGCGCGCGCGATGCAGATGCGCTGACGCTGGCCGCCCGAAAATTCGTGCGGGTAGCGCTGCGCCATTTCAGGCGGCATGCCCACGCGCTCAAGCAGCTCAGCCACGCGGCGCTCGGCTTCCTTGCCCTTGGCCACGCCGTGCACCAGCAGCGGCTCCATGATGGAGAAGCCGACGGTCACACGCGGGTCCAGCGAGGCAAACGGGTCCTGGAACACGAACTGGATGTCGCGGCGCAGGGATTGCAATTCGTTGTTCTTCAGGCTGACGATGTCGCGGCCGCCGAACTTGATCTCGCCGCCCTGGCTTTCCACCAGGCGCAGCAGCGAGCGGCCGGTAGTGGATTTTCCGCAGCCCGATTCCCCCACCAGCGACAGCGTTTCGCCGGGGTACAGATCGAAGCTGACCTTCTCCACCGCATGCACGCGGCGTTGCACGCGGCTCAGGATGCCGCCGCGCAAGTCGAAGCGGGTCACCAGGTTGCGCACGGAAAGAATCGGCTCGCGCTTTGCGGCCGGCACTTCCTGCGTGCTGGTGATGCCGGGTTCCGCCACGGGCTGGACCTGGCCTTCCACTTGCAGCAAGGGGAAACGCGCGGGCAAGTCGGTGCCTTCCATCGCGCCCAGCTTCGGCACGGCGGACAGCAGCGCCTTGGTGTAGCTGTGGCGCGGCTCGGCGAACACCTGTTCCGACGGGCCTTCCTCGACCTTGTCGCCGCGATACATCACCAGCACACGGTCGGCCACTTCGGCCACCACGCCCATGTCGTGGGTGATGAACACCACACCCATGTGCATTTCTTCCTGCAACTGACGGATCAGTTGCAGGATCTGCGCCTGAATAGTGACGTCCAGCGCGGTGGTGGGTTCGTCGGCAATCAGCAGCGCGGGCTTGCAGGCCAGCGCCATGGCGATCATCACGCGCTGGCGCATGCCGCCCGACAGTTGATGCGGGTAGCGGTCCAGCACCGATTTGGCTTCCGGGATGCGCACCTGCTCCAGCATGCGCAGTGCTTCGGCGCGCGCGGCGGCGGCGTCCTTGCCCTGGTGCTGGCGGATCGATTCGGCAATCTGGTCGCCGGCGGTGAACACCGGGTTCAAGGACGTCATCGGCTCCTGGAAGATCATGGCCATGTCGGCGCCGCGCACATTGCGCATGACGCGCTGGCTCGATCCGGCCAGATCGACCACGGAGCCGTTACGCCGACGCAGCGCCATGCGGCCCTGGGCGATGCGGCCACCGCCATGTTCCACCAGACGCATGAGAGCCAGGGACGTTACCGACTTGCCCGAACCCGATTCGCCCACGATGGCCAGGGTTTCACCCCGGTCCACATGGAACGACAAGTTGCGCACGGCTTCGACCGTGCGCTCCGAACCCACGAAGCGCACCGTCAGGTCGTCGACCTGGACCACGCGGTTTTCCGGCAGCGCCAGGCTGTTTGCGCGATCAACCATCTTTATTAATCCCCAAAATCAAAACAGAACCCGCCACGCTTATCGGTAGATAGCAGTGACCGGCTTTTCGCCAACGCGGGCGTAACCCCGATACATGCCTTCCGTGTTGAACGGCAAGGCCACATTGCCCTGGGCGTCAACGGCCACCAGGCCGCCCTTGCCGCCGATGGTGGGCAGTTTTTCCATTACGACGCGGTCCGCGGCTTCTTGCAGCGACGCCCCGCAATACTCCATCTGGGCCGCAACGTCATACGCGGCAACCATGCGGATGAACATCTCGCCGGTACCCGTGGTGGATACGGCGCAAGTCTTGTTGCTGGCGTAAGTGCCCGCACCGATCATGGGCGCATCGCCGACGCGGCCGACCTGCTTGTTGGTGATGCCGCCGGTTGACGTGGCAGCGGCCAGATTGCCCTCTGCATCCACGGCCACCGCGCCCACCGTGCCGAACTTCTTGTCGGCGTCCAGCGGGTCGGCCGGCGCGGGCTGGCCGCGCGCAACCATGGCTTGACCATCGTGGTCCAGCACGGCGGCGTCCGGCGTTTCGCGCTGCACACGCAGCAATTGTTCGCGGCGAGCCTCGGTCGAGAAGTACGACGGGTCAACGATTTCCAGGCCTTCCGCCTTGGCGAAGGCTTCAGCGCCCTCGCCCACGAAGAACACGTGCTTGCTGTTTTCCATGACACGGCGCGCCAGGAACACCGGGTTGCGCACGCAGTTCACGTTGGCGATGGCGCCCGAACGCAGCGTGGCGCCGTCCATGATGGACGCGTCCAATTCGTGCGTGGCCGCGCTGGTGAACACGGCGCCGTGGCCGGCGTTGAACAAGGGGCAGTCTTCCAGCAGGCGCACGGCTTCGGTCACGGCGTCCAGGGCGCTGCCGCCACGGGCCAGCACGGCCTGGCCGGCCGTCAGGATGGACTCCAGGGCGGCCAGGTATTCCTGTTCTTTCTCGGGCGACATGGCCGCGCGGGACATCGCGCCGGCGCCACCGTGAATGGCAATCACGGGTTGAATCATCGTTTACCTACTCCATGGATAAGCCACGGCATCACGGACTGGGTCACCCCAGCGGCTGCCGCAACGGAATTCTCGGCCCGATAGGCCACCGCGGCGGACAGGGCTTCGATCAAGCCCAGCGCGGCGGTTTCGGAATTGGGGATCAACTGGCGCGCCGAGTACGCATACAGCACGACAGAGGCCGTGGGCGCCAGGGGCGAGGTGGGCTTGTCGGTCAGCACCAGCACCGGCACGCCGGCCTGCTTGGCGGCGGCGGCCAGCGTCACGGTGTCGGCCAGATAGCGGGGGAAACCAATGGCAATGACCAGGTCCTTGGCGGTCATGCGCGACATCTGCCGCGCCGCGTGCGACACGCCGCCCGGCCCGGCCAGCGATTCAACGGAACGCAGGTGCATGCACAGTCCGCGCTGCAGCAGGCCGGCCAGGAAACCGCTGGCGCCGAAGCCGATGATGAAGACGCGGTCGGCCGCCAGGATGGATTGCACCGCCTGTTCACAGGCGCCCGAGTCCAGCGCCTGCAAATTGCGCTGGGCGTTGCGGATGTCTTCTTCAAGCGTGGCGGCAAAGATCTGCACGGCGCTGGCGGAATGCGCCAATTCGGTGCGCAGCTTTTCCACGGGTTCCAGCGCGGCTTCGAAGCCGCGCGCCAGCTCGGCGCGAAACTGCGGGTAGCCCGGCAAGTCCAGGGCGCGCGCAAAGCGGTTCGCCGTTGCCACCGACACCCCGACCGCCACGGCGAATTCGTCGATGGTCATGGTGGCCACGCGGAACTGATGTGCCAGCACGTACTCGGCCATCTTGTGCTGAGTCCGGCTCAGCGCGGGCTGAGCCCGGGCGATCCGATCAGCGATCGACAGTACGGCCTTGTTCATCTTTTTGGGGTGCGTCTTAGCGGGTGTTTGTGTAAATCTGTTTACACACAAATTTTAAATAAGAAAATTCCTTTTCATACTCAGGGTATACCCGTGAATTTATGTAACGGTGGACGAAAAGAAACGGGGCCGGTTTGAGGTACGCTATCGGCGCCTCTTTTTCTTCCCTTGGAATGCCGCAATGCCCGATTGGATCTGCAAGCCCCACCAGGAACTGACCGTTGCCGAGATCTACGCGATTCTCCAGCTACGCACGGAAGTGTTTGTCGTTGAGCAGAACTGCATTTTTCAGGACCTCGACGGGAAGGATCTGGTCGGGCAGACCTCGCACTTGATGGCTTGGCAGGGAGATCAGTTGGCTGCGTATTGCCGCATTCTGGATCCGTCGCTGAACAAGAACGGCGATATCGAGATCGGCCGGGTCATCAGCGCGCCCTGGACGCGCGGCCAGGGGCTGGGACATGAGTTGATCCGCCATGCGATGGCGGAGGTGCGCCGGCGTTGGCCGGGTCGTGCGATGTATCTGGGGGCGCAGGCCCGGCTGCGGGCTTACTACGGCGGGCACGGGTTTGTGGAAGTGACCGAGGAATATATCGAGGACGGGATTCCGCACGTGGGGATGCGGCTGGGGTAGACCAGGAGCGCACACGCACGCATGAAAAAAAACGCCCCTTGCGGGGCGTTGTCGTTACAGGGCCGAGACGTCTAGCTTGGCCAGGGTTTTGGACTGGATTTCGTCCACCGTCACGCCCGGTGCCGTTTCCAGCAGTTTCAGGCCATTTTCGGTGACTTCCATCACGCCCAGGTCGGTGATGATCAGGTCGACCACCCCCACGCCGGTCAGCGGCAGATTGCATTCCGGCAGCAGCTTGATGTCTTCGGTGCCGTCCTTCTTCTTGGCCACGTGTTCCATCAGGACCACGACGCGGCCAACGCCGGCCACCAGGTCCATTGCGCCGCCCATGCCCTTGACCATTTTGCCGGGGATCATCCAGTTGGCCAGGTCGCCCTTTTCGGACACCTGCATCGCGCCCAGGATGGCCAGGTTGATCTTGCCGCCGCGGATCATTGCAAACGAATCGGCGGACGAGAAGATCGACGAGCCCGGCAGCGTCGTCACCGTCTGCTTGCCGGCGTTGATCAGGTCAGCGTCGACTTCGGCGTCGGTGGGAAACGGGCCGATGCCCAGCAGGCCGTTCTCGGATTGCAGCCACACCTCAACACCCTTGGGCACGTGGTTGGCCACCAGGGTCGGCAGGCCGATACCCAGGTTCACATAAAAACCGTCTTGCAGCTCGCGCGCGGCGCGCGCCGCCATTTCATCGCGGGACCATGCCATGTCGTCTTCTCCTTAGGCCGGGCGAGTGGTGCGTTGTTCGATGCGCTTTTCCGGCGTCGTGTTCAGCACGATCCGTTGCACATAGATGCCGGGCAGGTGGATCTGATCGGGATCCAGGCTGCCGGTGTCAACGATTTCTTCGACTTCAACCACCGTGAACTTGCCGGCCATGGCGACGTTCGGGTTGAAGTTGCGGGCCGTCTTGCGGAACACCAGGTTGCCGCTGCGGTCGGCGATGTGCGCCTTGACCAGCGACACGTCCGGCGTCAGCGAACGTTCCATCACGTATTGCTGGCCGTCGAACTCGCGGATTTCCTTGCCGTCGGCCACGATGGTGCCCACGCCGGTGCGGGTGAAAAAGGCGGGAATGCCCGCGCCGCCGGCACGCAGCTTCTCGGCCAGCGTGCCCTGCGGGGTGAACTCAAGCTCGAGTTCGCCCGACAGGTACTGGCGTTCGAATTCCTTGTTTTCGCCCACGTAGGACGCGATCATCTTGCGCACCTGGCGCGTGTTCAGCAGTTGGCCCAAGCCAAAGCCGTCAACGCCCGCATTGTTGCTGACGCAGGTCAGGTCCTTCACGCCTGAATCGCGCAGCGCGGCGATCAGGGCTTCGGGAATACCGCAAAGGCCGAAACCGCCCACGGCGATCATCTGACCGTCCTTGACGATGCCTGCCAGCGCCTCCTGGGCGCTTGCAAAAACCTTGTCCATCGCTCCAACTCCTAGTTAAGGTCTAACCGAAGAGAGCCCGCCCCGCCGCTTGCGCGGTGTGTCCCATGGGGGAACAAGAAAATCGGGGTGAGCCCTGTTTTTCCTTGGAGCGCGGCTGCCGGCGTCGGCCCCAGACGGCATCGCCACACTGCCCGATGTCTCTGGGTCGCGGCGCCGAGGGTGGCGCGCCCCTTTAGTTCTATTGTGATTTTGCGCTTGATTTTAACGGCATGACGGGCGATTCCGCGCCCCTAATCTCAAGCGGCCGCCTGAAATTGCGTGGCCATCTGCGCCAGCACTTCGGGCGGCCACGGTGCGGACGTATTGGCCACGTAGTCCATCCAGACTAGCACGTTGCGTCCGCGCGCATAGGGGCCGGCGTCGTCGCCGACCTTCTCCAGCAAGAGCTCGAATTCGGCGCTGGAACGGCCGATGCGCGTGACCTTGTGGATGACCCGGACCGTGGCCGGGTACGTCAACGGGCGCAGGAAATCGCACGAGGCGTGGGCCAGGATGGCGCCGTTGTCAGCGGGCAGCTCGAAGCCCGCGTCATACAGGATCTGCATGCGAGCCTCTTCCATGAGGCGGAAATACAGCGTGTTGTTCAGATGATTCAAGGCGTCTGAGTCGCCCCAACGCAAAGGCAATTCCACCTGATGGGTATCGCCCACCGCCAGAATCCGCGCAGACAGATTGTCCGGGTTCACCAATTACTCCTGAAGGCTAAAAGAAATACGAAGGCGTACACGGCCTCCGCCTGCAATACAATCGCCGATAATACTTCCAGCCAAATATGGAATACATACGGGGAGCTTTGCAAATGTCTGAACGCGAGTCGATGGAATATGACGTGGTCGTGGTTGGCGGTGGACCCGCCGGCTTGGCCACCGCAATCCGTCTAAAGCAGCTGGCCGCTGAAAAGAATCAGGAAATCGGCGTATGCGTCCTGGAGAAAGGCGCGGAACTGGGTGCACACATCCTGTCCGGCGCCGTCATGGACCCGCTGGCGCTGACCGAACTTATCCCCGATTGGAAAGAAAAAGGCGCACCGCTTACCGTGCCGGTCACGCAGGACAAGTTCATGTTCCTGTCCCAGACCGGCGCGCGCACCACGCCAAACTGGATGCTGCCGCCCTGTTTCCACAACGAGGGCAACTACATCGTTCGCCTGGGCGACGTCGTCAAATGGATGGGCGAGCAGGCCGAGGCGCTGGGCGTGGACATCTTCCCCGGCTTTGCCGCGGTTGAAGTGCTGTACGACGAAAACGGCGCCGTGCGCGGCGTGGCCACCGGCGACATGGGCGTGGCCCGCGACGGTTCGCACACCGACCACTACCAGCCCGGCATGGAACTGCATGCCCGCTACACCGTGTTCGGCGAAGGCTCGCGCGGCCAACTGGGCCGTCAACTGATCGAACGCTTCAAGCTGGACGACGGCCGCAACCCGCAGTCCTACGGCATCGGCATCAAGGAAATGTGGGAAGTCGACCCGGCGCAATCCAAGCCCGGTCTCGTCATCCACACGGCCGGCTGGCCGCTGGATTCCGACACCTACGGCGGTTCGTTCCTGTACCACCTGGACAACAACCTGGTGGCCGTGGGCATGATCGTCGGCCTGGATTACGCCAACCCCTGGCTGTCGCCGTTCGACGAATTCCAACGCTACAAGACGCACCCCGCCATCCGCGGCACGTTTGAAGGCGGCAAGCGCATTGCCTACGGCGCGCGCGCCATCACGGCGGGCGGTTTGATGTCCTTGCCCAAGCTGACGTTCCCGGGCGGCGTGCTGGTCGGCTGCGAGGCCGGCTTCCTGAATGCGTCCCGCATCAAGGGCAGCCATGCCGCCATCAAGTCGGGCAAGATGGCCGCCGAAGCCGCGTTTGACGCCCTGCTGGCCGACCGCCGCCAGGACGAACTGGCCGCGTATCCGAAGGCTTTCGAAGGCTCGTGGCTGCACGCGGAATTGAACAAGGCGCGCAACTTCAAGCAGTGGTTCAAGAAGGGCCGCACCATCGCCACGTTGATGACGGGCGTGGAGCAACTGCTGCTGAAGGGCAAGATGCCCTGGACCCTGCGCCACAACAAGCCCGACCACGCCTGTCTGCAACCGGCGTCGGAATGCGCGCGCATCGACTACCCGAAGCCCGATGGCAAGCTCACCTTCGACAAGCTCAGCTCGGTGTTCATTTCAAACACCAACCACGAAGAGAACGAGCCCGTCCACCTGACCTTGAAGGACCCGTCGGTGCCGGTGCAGGTGAACCTGGCCAAGTACGGCGGCCCGGAATCGCGTTACTGCCCGGCCGGCGTGTACGAGTTCATCAAGGACGATCACGGCGAGGACCGCTTGCAAATCAACGCGCAAAACTGCGTGCACTGCAAGACCTGCGACATTAAAGACCCTACGCAGAACATCGTCTGGGTGGCCCCGCAAGGCGGCGAAGGGCCCGTCTACAGCGGCATGTAAACCCCGGCCAGGGTTGTTGGATACCCTGCCTCAAGGCGCCTTCCGGGGCGCCTTTTTCACGAACCAAGGCGGCATCATGACTGAACGCGTACTTCTCATCGGCTGTGGCGACCTCGGCCAACGCGTGGCCCGGCGCTTCCTGGCGCGTGGCGACCAGGTGACCGCGCTGCGCCGCCACCCGCCCGCCGACGACAGCGGCATCCAATGGCTGCAAGGCGACATCACACGCGCGGACACCCTGCCCGCGCTGCCCGAAGGCGTTACGCGGCTGATCCACGTGCCCGCCCCCGGCGCGCGCGATGCCGCCGTCTACCAGGGCGTATTCGTTGACGGGCTGCGGCATGTGCTGGATGCGCTGGACACCTCGCAACTCAAGCGCGTGGTGTTCGTGTCGTCCAGCGCGGTGTATGGCGAACACCATGGCGGCTGGGTTGACGAAGACACGCCGCCCGCGCCGCAGGGCTTCAATGGCCAGGTGCTGCTTGAGGCCGAAGCGGCGCTGGCGGCGCGTGGATTTTCATCCACGTCGATTCGTTTCGCCGGGCTGTACGGGCCGGGCCGGCTGCAATTGATTGAACGCTTGCGTAGCGGCGCGGCGGGCGCGCCGCGCGAGCCCGAGCACTGGGCCAATCGCATCCACATCGACGACGCCGCCGGGGCCGTGTTCCATCTGGCGCTGTTGCCGGACGTGGCTCCGGTCTACATCGGCTGCGACGACACGCCGTTGCCGCTGCACGTGCTGTACACCGAGCTGGCCGCGATGATCGGCGCCCCCGCGCCGCGCGAGGCGCCCGCGCCTGCGAATGTCGGCAGCAAAAAGCTCAGCAACGCGCGCCTGCGCGCCAGCGGATTTACGCTGCAATGGCCGGATTCGCGCCAGGGCTACGCGGCGCTGCTGGCAGACGCAGGGTTGGCTGCAAGCTGATGCGCAGCGAGACGCTCGGCGTGATGTGTCGTGTGACCCGCTCGGCGTGATGTGTCGCGTGACGCGCCGCGCGGTGTACTGGGCAATGCAGGCATAGTTCGCCTCACATCGAATCAACGTCGGCCACCACCGCCGATACTGGCGGCAGACCCTGCCGGCCGCCGCATTCCACACGCGCCGCGCAACGTGAAACCGCCAAGGAGCCACCGCCATGATCGCCGTGATATTCGAAGTTGAACCCGCCAACGGCGACCCCGCCCGCTATCTCGACATTGCCGCCAGCCTGATCGACGAACTCAAGACCATCGACGGCTTCATATCCGTCGAACGCTTTCAAAGCCTGAGCACGCCGGGCAAGTTGCTGTCGCTGTCCTTCTGGCGCGATGAAGACGCCGTCAAGCGCTGGCGTTCACTGGAGTCGCACCGCCGCGCCCAGGAAGCGGGACGCGGCGGCGTGTTCCAGAACTATCGCCTGCGCGTGGCGCAGGTGCTGCGCGACTACGGCATGGACGAGCGCGACGAAGCGCCCACCGACAGCCGCACGCGGCATGGCTGACGCCGCCTGCGCCGTTCAGGCCAGGTGGCGCGCCACCGCCTGAACCACGCGCTGGACGTCGTCGGCCGACACGTCCAGGTGCGTAACCAGGCGCGTGGGGCCGCCGTACACGGCGCGCATCTGGATGCCTTCCTTGCCCAGCGCTTCGGTCAACGACTCGCATCGCGCCGGCTCGAACTCCACGAACAACATGTTCGTATCCTGGCTAAGTACCTTCACGCCCGGAATCGCCCGCAGGCCTTCGGCCAGCGCTCGGGCGTTTTCATGATCGTCGGCCAGGCGCGCCACGTGATGTTCCAGCGCATACAGGCAGGCAGCGGCCAGCACGCCGGACTGACGCAATCCGCCGCCCAGCACCTTGCGCCAGCGGTACGCGCGGGCGATCAGTTCCTTGCTGCCCACCAGCACCGATCCCACCGGCGCGCCCAAGCCCTTTGAAAAGCAGATGGATACCGAATCGAAGGGCTGGCACATGTCGACCAGCGGCTTGCCACTGGCCACCGCCGCGTTGAACACGCGCGCGCCATCCAGGTGGGTCGCCAAGCCTTCCTTGCGCGCCCAATCCGTGGCGGCCTGGATGTAGCCGGCCGGAATCAGCTTGCCGTGAAAGGTGTTTTCCAAGGCCAGCAAACGGGTGCGGGCAAAGTGGGGATCACCCTGGGGCTTGACCGCCGCCGCCAGCTTCTCCAGCGGCAGCGAGCCGTCTTCGGCGTGTTCGATGGGCTGGGGCTGGATGCTGCCCAGCACGGCCGCGCCACCGCCTTCGTACTTGTAGGTGTGCGCCAGTTGCCCCACCAGGTATTCATCGCCGCGATCGCAATGGGCCATCAACGCGGCCAGGTTGCTTTGCGTGCCCGACGGAAAGAACAGCCCCGCCGCCTTGCCGGCGCGCTCGGCCACGGCCGCTTGAAGCTGAATCACGGTGGGGTCGTCGCCCATCACGTCGTCACCCAAGGGGGCGGAAACCATGGCCTGCAACATGGCGGGCGTGGGCCGTGTGACGGTGTCGCTACGCAGATCGATCATTGGGGAATCCTTGATGGGGGAGTAGGAGGATCGGGAAGGTAAATGCGGAGTCAGGTGCTGCGGGAGGCCGGGGCGGCGGGCGCGGCCCGGCTCACCACAAAAATGCCAGCCAGGATCAGCGCCATGCCGCCCAGTTCGACCAGCGAGGGGCGCTCGGACAGAATCGCCCAGGCCAGCAGCATGGCCACCACCGGCACACCCAGGCTGGACAGGCCGGCAATCGATGCGGGCACGCGGCGCACCACCTGCAACCACAGCAGCCAGCCCGCCGCCGTGGCAATCAAGATGATGTAGGTCATGCCCGTCCATAGCGGCCAGTCCCATTGCGCCGTCATCTGCGGCACCAGGTACGCCACCGGCACCATGACCAGGCCGCCGAACAGCATCTGCCACGCGGTAAACGTCATGACGTCGGGCGCGTGGCGTTCAAACATGCGCTTGGACAGCACCGTGCCCACGCCCCAGCACAGGCCGCTGCCCAGGCCCAGCAACACGGGGCGCATATCGCCCAGGCCGTTCCAAGGTTCCACGAAACAGACCAGGCCGATTGCCGCCAGGCCGATGCCCACGCCATGCTTGGCCGACGGGCGCTCGCCCAGCAGCCACCACGCAAACAGCACCACCCAGAACGGCATGGTGTAGGCCATCAGCGAGACCTTGCCCACGCCGCCCGACACCAGCGCCGTCTGCACGAAGCCCTGGAATCCCGCCGTCTGGGTCAGGCCGATCAACAGAGTCAGTTTCCACGGGGGCATGCCCAGCGGCCGACGGGTCGCGATGGCCAGCGCGAACAGCACCAGGCTGCCCACCACATAGCGCAGCGCCACGAAGTCGAAGGGGCCGATATAAGGCACGATCAGTTTCATCGCGATCCAGCTACCCGCCCAGACCACGATGGTGCTGAACATCAGGGCAAGTCCTGCGCGATCGAAACTGCTGCGGCTCACGTGGTTGGCTCCGTCTTGTGTGGGTGAGAAATGCAAGGGCACAAAATGAAAAGACGCCCGGACCGGCGATTACCGGTGCGGGCGTCTGACATTATGCTCCTGTCGCCAGGTGGTCGATCGGCCGTTTATGGCCGATCGCACTTACAGCGGCTTGGCCAATTGCTCAAGAATGGCGGGATTTTCAAGCGTGGACACGTCCTGCGTGACTTCCTCGCCCTTGGCTACCACGCGCAGCAGACGGCGCATGATCTTGCCCGAACGGGTCTTCGGCAGGTTGTCGCCAAAGCGGATGTCCTTGGGCTTCGCGATGGGGCCGATTTCCTTGGCGACCCAGTCGCGCAACTGCTTGGCGATGGCTTGTGCGGCTTCGCCTTCGGGACGCGCCTGCTTGAGCACCACGAAAGCCACCACGGCTTCGCCGGTGGTGTCGTCCGGACGGCCGACCACGGCGGCTTCCGCCACCAGTTCGTGCGCCACCAAGGCCGACTCGACTTCCATCGTGCCCAGGCGGTGGCCCGACACGTTCAGCACGTCGTCGATGCGGCCCATGATCCAGAAGTAGCCGTCCGCATCGCGCTGCGCGCCGTCGCCGGCCAGGTAATAGCCGCGCAGCTCCGACGGGAAGTAGCTTTTCTTGAAGCGCTCCGGGTCGCCCCAGATGTTGCGGATCATCGCGGGCCACGGGCGCTTGATGACCAGGAACCCGCCATTGCCTTTTTCGACGTCGCCGCCGGTTTCATCAACGATGGCGGCGGCGATGCCCGGCAGCGGCAGCGTGCACGAGCCCGGCTTGGTCGGCGTGGCGCCCGGCAAGGGGGTAATCATGTGGCCGCCGGTTTCGGTCTGCCACCAGGTGTCGACGATGGGGCAGCGTTCGCGGCCGACATGCTTGTGATACCACATCCAGGCTTCGGGGTTGATGGGCTCACCCACCGTGCCGATGATGCGCAGGCTGTCCAGATCGTAATTTTTTGGGTGCGCGTCCGGCGTCGTTTCCGACGCCTTGATCAGCGAACGGATGGCCGTGGGCGCCGTGTAGAACGTGGTCACCTTGTGGCGCGCGATCATGTCCCAGAAGCGGCCGGCATTGGGGTACGTGGGCACGCCCTCGAACACCACCTGCGTCAATCCGGCGGCCAGCGGGCCGTAGGTGATGTAGGTGTGGCCAGTGACCCAGCCCACGTCGGCCGTGCACCAGTAGACGTCGTCCTTGCGGGCGTCGAAGGTCCACTTCACGGTCAGCAGCGCCCACAGCAGGTAGCCCGCCGACGAGTGCTGCACGCCCTTGGGCTTGCCGGTGGAACCGGACGTGTAAAGAATGAAGAGCGGGTGTTCGGCGTTGACCGGCACGGGTTCGCAGGTGTCGGGCTGGCCGGCTTCGACCTCGTGCATCCAGAGGTCGCGGCCTTCGTTCCACTGCACCTTGCCGCCGGTGCGGCGGTACACGATCACTTTGCCGACGGCTTCGCAGCCGCCCATGGCGATGGCGTCTTCCACGGCGGGCTTGAGCGGAATGGTCTTGCCGCCGCGCACTTGTTCGTCGGCGGTGATGACCAGCGATGCGCCCACGTCCACGATGCGCTCTTGCAGGCTCTTGGCCGAAAAGCCGCCGAACACCACCGAGTGCGTCACGCCCAGGCGCGCGCAAGCCTGCATGGCCACCACGGCTTCGATCGACATGGGCATGTAGATGATCGCGCGGTCACCCTTCTTGTAGCCCAGGTCCTTCAGACCATTGGCAAAGCGGCACACGCGCGCCAGCAGTTCGCGGTAGCTGACCTTGTTCACCGTGCCGTCGTCGCCTTCAAAGATGATGGCGGTCTTGTCGGCGTTGCCGTTGGTCAGGTGCACGTCCAGGCAGTTGGCCGACACGTTCAGTTCACCATCGCCGAACCAGCGGTAGAACGGCGCGTCGGATTCATCCAGCACTTGCGTGAAGGGCTTGGTCCATTGCAGATTGTCGCGGGCCTGGCCGGCCCAGAAGCCGTCGAAGTCGTTTTCCACTTGGGCACACAGCGCGTTGTAGGCGTCCATGCTGGGAATCGCCGCGCCCTGGGCCGCGCGCTCGGGCGGCGGAAAGACGCGGGTTTCTACCAAGACGGACTCAATTGCATTCGACATGATCTTGTCTCCAAACGGTGATTTTGTTGTTGATGCCGCTGTTTTGCCTTGGCCGCCGAACCGCAAGCTTCGTGAGGGCGTGCGGCGCAGGGACATTTCTTATCCACCCACCACCGTATCGCCACGCTCTTACGGGCACCTTACGCAAAAACCGGGCCGGAGCCCGAGCAATCAACGCAAGGCATCACGCAACACACGTGATGCCTTGAAGGCAGTGCATAAGGATAGCAGCCTGATCAACACCACGGCAGGCTGCCGCAGGCGTTGATTCAGACGGCGGGACGCCGCGCCAGGCCGCGTTTCATATCTACGCGCGACAACAGGATGAGGCCACCCACGAAGAACACACCGGTCACCAGAATGGCCAGGCGATGGTTGCCATCCGTAGCCCAGGTGACGATGCCGTAGGTCAACGGCCCGATCACCGCAGCCAACTGCACGGCAAAGGTCCACAGCGAATAGAACTCGGCCAGGCGGCCGGCAGGCGCCAGCGCGCCGGTCATGGCGCGACCGGCGCTTTGGGTCGTGCCCATGCATAGCCCCGCCAACGTGGCGGCCACCCAGAACACCGGCGCCGTCACAGCCGAATATGCCACCAGCACCATCACGATCCAGCCGCACAAGGTGATGGCCAGCGCCGGCTTGTGGCCGATGCGGTCTTGCACATAGCCGAACGAGAACGCACCCACAGCGGCGCCGATATTCACGGTGAACACCAGCAGCATGATCTGCGGCGTGGTGAACCCCATGACTTCGGATGCGTAAACGGCGGCCAGCGTGATGACGACCGAGATCCCCGCCTGATAGCAGGCGATGCACATCAGCAGGCGACGGAACTCGGGAAAGTGCTGGCCGGTTTCGCGCCAGGCGTACGCCAGGCGCTTCAGCATGTGCAACGCCTGCGGCTTGACTGCCTGCGGCCGCGCGCGCTCTTTCAGCAAAAAGAATGACGGCAGCGCCGCCAACGCGAACACCGAGCACGTCACCACGATGACCCAGGGCACGAAATGTTCCGCTGTCATGCCACGGGCTTCGGCCGATGTCACCACCACCAGCGACAAGCCCAACGTCAGCATGCCGCCGCAATAACCGAAGCTCCAGCCCCAGCCCGATACGCGGCCCAGCGCGGCCGGGCGGGCAAGTTCGGGCAGGAATGCCGCCACCACGGATTCCCCCACGCAGTAGCAATAGTTGGACACCACGATGGCGGCCAGCGCCAGCCATACGTCGCCGGGGCCGGCTTGCGTCAGGACCAGTGTGGCGGCCACGCAGCCGATGGTGCTGGAATACAGCAGGCGACGCTTGCTGCCGCTGGCGTCGGCGCGCGCGCCCAGCGTGGGCATCGTCAACATGATGAGCAGGTAGGACAGCGACAGCGCCGCCGTCCAGGCCAACGTGGCCCACGGGGCTCGCCCCCCGACCACGCCAACAAAATAGGTGCTGAACACCGCCGTGAGAATGACGGTGGTGTAGCCGGAATTCGCGAAGTCGTACATGGCCCAGGCCCAGACTTCGCGTTTAGCCACGCCGGGGTTCAAGGGGCTGGCGCCCCCTGCCCCGACTTCAGGCGTGGAACCGCCCGTGGGCGGTTCCGGCAATTGCGTCTGGCTCACAGGCCCAGCGCGGCAATGCCTGCTTGCGCGATCAGCACGTCTTCGGTCGACTTCACGCCCGACACGCCGACGGCGCCCACCACATGGCCGTTGACGGTAACCGGCACGCCGCCTTCCAGCATGCCTTCGATCCGCGGAGCCGACAGGAACGACACGCGGCCGTTGTTGATCATCTCTTCGTAGATGCGCGATTCGCGGCGGCCCAGCGCGGCGGTCTTGGCCTTGGCGGGCGCAATGTGCGCCGAGATGGGGGCCGCGTCATCCAGACGCAGCATGCCAAGCAGGTGGCCACCGTCATCGACCACCGAGATGGTCACGGCCCACTTGTTCTGCACGGCGTGTGCTTCGGCCGCGGCGAGGATCTTCTTGACGTCTTCGGCGCTCAGCACGGGTTTGGTATTCATTGCAACGACTCCTTGATCTGTTCCAGGGCGGATGGGTCTTCAATGGTCGTCAGGTCTCCGGGATCGCGGCCTTCGCATACTGCGACGATCGCACGGCGCAACACCTTGCCCGAACGGGTCTTGGGCAATGCGCCCACGAACCGGATCCTGGCGGGTCTTGCCACCGCTCCCAGCTGATCTTCCACCAGCCGCATGATATCGCCTTCCAGCTGCTTTGCCCCGTCGGGCGTCTCGGCCCCGGCGGGATTCTTCAACACGGCGAACGCCATCGCGACCTGGCCTTTCAATGCATCCGCCACGCCCACCACCGCGCATTCGGCAATTTCGCTGTGACTGTTGACGGATTCCTCGATCTCTCGCGTACCAAGACGGTGACCTGCCACGTTGATCACGTCGTCGGTACGGCCCAGGATGAACCAGTAACCGTCCGCGTCCACCCGCCCCCAATCAAACGTGGAATACACCTGCCGCCCGGGAATCGACGTGAAATACGTCTGCACGAAACGCGCGTCGTCGCCCCAGATCGTGGACATGGCGCCGGGCGGCAGCGGCGGCACGATTGCCACCACGCCTTTCTCGTCCGGCCCCAGATCTTCGCCCGTGGCCTCGCTGACGATGCGCGCGTCAAAACCGTAGACAGGAAATGATGGGCTGCCGAATCGGGTCGGCACGTTTTCAACACCAGGCTGCGCGGACAGGATCGGCCAGCCGGACTCGGTCTGCCAGTAGTTGTCGATGATGGGTTTGCCCAGCCCTTGCGAAATCCAGGTGGCGGTCGGCTCGTCCAGCGGCTCGCCCGCCAGATACACCGCGCGCAGGCTGGACAGGTCATGGCGCTTGAGCAGCGCGGGGTCCTGCCGCTTGAGCACCCGCACCGCGGTGGGCGCGGAAAACAAGGTGTTCACGCCGAACTGCTCCACCAGTTTCCACAGGATGGCGCCATCGGGGCGCACCGGCGTGCCTTCATACAGCACCGTGGCCTGCCCGCCGATCAAGGGGCCGTAGACAATATAGGAATGGCCGACCACCCAGCCGATGTCGCTGGTGCAGAAAAACGTGTCGCCCGCGCGGCCGTTGAACAGGTATTCCATGGACGACGCCAGCGCTACCGCATAGCCGCCCGTGTCGCGCTGCACGCCCTTGGGCTTGCCGGTGGTGCCGGACGTGTAAAGGATGTAGCTGGGCTCGGACGATTCCAGCCATTGCACCGGCACCCGGGCGCCACGGTGGCGCGCGCGCAAGGTGGCGTAATCCAGGTCGCGTCCGGCCACGGGTTCGAAGGGCGCCAGCCCCCGGTCAAACACCACCACCGACGCGGGCGGCGACTTCGCCAGGCCCAAGGCCTTGTCCAACAAGGGCTTGTACGGCACCACCTTGCCGCCGCGCGATCCGCCATCGGTGCACACCACAACCTTGGGCGCCGCGTCGTCGATGCGCTGGGCCAGGTTGACGGAAGCAAACCCGCCGAACACCACCGAATGCACCGCGCCGATCCGGGCGCAGGCCAGCATGGTGAACACGGCTTCGGGCACCATCGGCATGTACAGCAACACGCGATCGCCCCGCCCCACGCCCAGCTCCTTGAGCATGGCGGCGGCCGCGTTGACCTCTTCGTACACGTCTTGCCGGGTGTACGTCCGCTCTTGCTCCACCTCGGTGGACACCCAGATCAGCGCGGGGTGGCCAGCCTGAGTCGGCAACCATCGGTCGACCGCGTTGTAGCAAAGATTGGTCGTTCCGCCCACGAACCACTTGGCGAATGGCGGCCGAGAGAAATCCAGGACAGACTGAAAAGGCGTATCCCAGTGGATGCGTCCCGCCTCCTCGCGCCAGAAGCCATCCCGGTCATGCAATGATCTGTAATGGAAATCCCGAGTTTTTTGCATTTGTGTCTCCTGGTATTGTTCGTACGCCTTAAGGCGGATTGATTTCTTGCGAATCTTTCGGTCATTTTGGTAGGCAAACCTTGCACGAGGTTTGCCACAAGTCAAAAATATTCTTCCAAACGTCCACGCGGCACGGAACCGTTACTGATCTGGCACTGATTAGTAATAAAAGTTTGGTAGAATGCCCGCGAAGTTGTAGATAATTGTTGATTCTGCTGACATTTCGGCCCAATCCACGGCTAATTCCGTGGTTTTTGCTGTGAAAAAGCAGGTCATCCCAGGCGAATGCATCGACACTCCATACTCGCGCGATTCTATTCATCCACTGGCCAGGCAAAGCGCGGTCTGCGTACGCTCGCGCTGATGGCATGTGTTGCGAGTCTGGCAGGTTGTGCAGGCACCGGGCAAAAGTCAACCGCCCATACGTCCGAGATTGACCCGTACGAAATGGAATGGGTCGCCACCGCCGATGACCCTATCGGCATGCTGGTGACGCAAAAATTCAAGCGCGATCGCCAGGGCCGCAATGCCGGCAACGCCGGGGCCAATGGCGGCGACAACGCCATGGTCAGCGAAGCCCTGAACTACCTGGGCATCCGCTACCGCTTCGGCGGAAGCACCCCCGAAACCGGTTTTGATTGCAGCGGCTTGGTCTCGTACTCCGCTGAACGCTCCTTGGGCCTGAAACTGCCGCGCAATGCCGCCGAAATGGCCCAGCAAGGTGTCTCGGTCGCCAAAAACGAATTGAACGCCGGCGACCTGGTCTTCTTCAATACCATGGGACGCCGCTATTCACACGTGGGTATCTACCTGGGCGACGACCGCTTCGTGCATTCGCCCAGCGCCGGTGGCGTCGTGCGCGTGGAAAGCATGACCATGGCCTACTGGACCAAGCGCTACAACGGCGCCCGCCGGCTGGACAACAGCTTGATGGCTTCGGCCCGCGCCGCCAACTGATTCCCTGCTTCCGGCATGCTCGCACAAGCGCTTGCCGAAACGCCATACCCCAAAAGCAAAACGCCGTCAGACTTTGGTCTGACGGCGTTTTTAATTGCTCTTCGCGGCCCGGGGGCCGCAGGCCGTTTCGGCCTCCCCAGTTTTTATGGTCCAGCGACAAGCAGCGAATTCAGTGCACGGTGCCTGCACGCGAGCACAGGCCGCATTGCTGCAGGGCTTGCTGCATGCTGCATACCGAACGGCGACAAGCCACGACCCGGATGCCGCCACGCTGCGCCGCGTTGCGGAAGGTCTTCATGACGTTGTGGCCGAGGAAGTCGGTCAGCAAAATGACCAGTTGGGTGCCCGAAGGCAGTTGTAGCGTCTTCTTCTGATGCGAGGGATCACGGCCGCTGATGTGATGCGTGATCGAAATGTTGTGTCCTTTGAGCAGATCCGGAATATTACCCAGTCGATCTGCCCCAACCACTACTGCACTGAGTCCTGCCGTCATGATGAACCTCACTGGTCGTTGAGCCTGGATGTAATGATAATGATTCCTATTTTTTAGTCAACTTAAATGAGATCGGTTCTTATTTAATTATTTATATGAGCTAGTGAAAAGGGATAGCGAGATTTGCTATCAGCCAGGGAACTCGCGGCTGTCCGGCCGGTCGCGCCACTACCGGCACGCTGCGGTTGCCCAAAAAAAAAGCGCGCCGTCCGAGGACGCCGCGCTGGTTTGATCGCGAAAAGGACTTCCGCCTATTTCGGCGTGCCCTGCACTGCCGCGGACACGACCGCCCGCGTCAGCGAAGGCGCCAGCATTTCCAGGAACGTGTAGACGTAGTCGCGCAGGAACACACCCGATTTCACACCCACGCGCGTCGTGTGCGTGCCGAAGAGATGCCCCACCGGCAGGCCCACCAGGTTCGAGTCGCGGCGCGGGTCATAGGCCACGCCGGCGATGATGCCGATACCCAGTCCCACGTCCACGTAGGTCTTGATCACGTCGGCATCAATGGCTTCCAGCACGATGTCGGGGTGGATGCCCTGGTTGGCGAATACCTCGTCGATCGTGCTGCGGCCCGTAAACGCGCGGTCGTAGGTCACGATGGGGTGTTCCGCCAGTTGCGCCAGCGACAAGCGCTTGGCGGCGCTGGACGTCAATTCAGCCAGCGGATGGTCCGGGCGCACCACCACGGTGTGCTCCCACGCGTAAACGGGCAAGGTGGCAAGGCCCGGCGTCAGCGCCAGGGACTCGGTTGCCAGCGCCAGATCGGCCTGCTCATGCAGGACCATTTCTGCCAATTGCGCCGGGCTGCCTTCGGCCAGCGACAAATGCACTTTGGGAAATTGCTTGCGGAACGCGGGGATCACGCGGGGCAACAGGTAGCGCGCTTGAGTGTGGGTGCAGGCGATGACCAGGCCACCCTCGTCACGGCGGGCGAATTCATCGCTGACTTTTTTCAGGTTGTCGACCTCGCGCATGATGCGGTCGATCACTTGCGATACGGCCAAGCCGGGCTTGGTCAGACCTTTGATGCGCTTGCCATGGCGTTCGAAGATCTTGATGCCCAGCTCGTCTTCGAATTCGATGATGGCCTTGGAGACTCCAGGCTGCGAGGTATAGAGCATCCGGGCGGCTTCGGTCAGGTTGAAGTCGCGCCGGATGGTTTCACGCACAAAACGAAATTGCTGGAGGTTCATTGAATTGGCCCCTGATAGATCGGCCAATTATAAGTAATAAGGACGCCTCACTATATAACTTATTTATATAAGCTTAGGAGCAAGGCGTCCCTCCTTTCAGCGCATCGAGATGGTCGTATTCACCGTCTTGGCGTGAGCCGACCAGCGGGCGGTTACCGTCTTGGTCTGCGTCCAGAATTGCACGGCCTGCTTGCCATTGGGCCCCAGGTCGCCCAGCTTGGAGCCGCGCGAACCCGTGAAGCTGAACCACGCCACCGGCACGGGAATCGGCACGTTGATGCCAACTTGGCCCACATCGATGTTGTTCTGGAAGTAGCGCGCCGCACCGCCATCCTGCGTGAACAGCGCAACGCCGTTGCCGTTGGGATTGCGGTTGATGAAGGCCACCGCGTCTTCCAACGTTTCCACACCGACGCAGCACAGGACCGGTCCGAAGATCTCTTCGGTGTAGATGGTCATGTCTTCGTTGACGCCGTCAAAAATCGTCGGGCCCACGAAGTTGCCTTGCTCAAAGCCGGATACCTTCAGGTTGCGGCCATCCAGCAGCAGCTTGGCGCCTTCGTCCACGCCCTTCTGGATCAGGCTTTCCACGCGCTTCTTGGCATTGGGCGACACCAGCGGGCCCAGGTCGGCTTCGCGGTCGGTGCCGGAATTGACCTTGAGCTTCTTGGAGCGCTCGACGAAATCGGGCAGCCAGTTGCGGGCATCGCCCACCAGCACGGCCACCGACGAGGCCATGCAGCGCTGGCCGGCGGCGCCGAAAGCCGCGCCCACCAGTTGGTTCAGCGCCACTTCGGGATCTGCGTCCGGCAGGATCACGCAATGGTTCTTGGCGCCCATCATCGACTGGCAACGCTTGCCCGCGGCCGATGCGCGGTTGTAGATCTCGGTGCCCACGCGGGTCGAACCAATGAACGACACCGCCTTGATATCGGGGTGTTCGCACAGGCCGTTGGCCGTGTCGGGGCCGCCATGCACCACGTTCAGCACGCCCGGGGGCAGGCCGGCTTCCAGCGCCAATTGGGCCAGGAACAGCGACGCGGTCGGATCCTGTTCAGACGGCTTGAGCACGAAGCTGTTGCCGCAGGCCACGGCGATCGGGAACATGAAGCAAGGCAGCATGACCGGGAAGTTGAACGCGGTGATACCCGCGCAAACACCCAGCGGCTGGATCAGGGTGTAGACGTCGATGCCGGACGCGGCGTTTTCGGCGTACTCGCCCAGTTGCAGATTGGCGATCGAGCAGGCGTGCTCAACCACTTCCAGGCCGCGCCCGATTTCGCCTTCGGCGTCGGGCAGCGTCTTGCCATGTTCACGCGTAATCATCTCGGCCAGCTTGCCGGTGTTGGCGCGCAGCAGTTCCTGGAACTTCAGCATGACGCGCATCCGCGTGCCCTGCCCGCTGTTGCGCCAGGTCTTGAAGGCCTCCTTGGCGTTGGAGACGGCCAGGTCCAGCTCTTCGCGCGTGGCGAAGGGCACCTTGGCAACGACCTCCTGGGTGGCGGGGTTGATCACGTCGCGCCATTCGGTGGATTTGGACTGCACGAGCTTGCCGCCGATCAATAGCGGAACGCGGGGGACTTCACTCATTTCATGCTCCTCACACTGCGTAGTCGATGCGGATGGAATCCGCGTTCTTGGATCTTGCAGCGCGCCGGCAGGACAGGGGCCCAAGCCGGCCCCGCCAGGCTTATTTCTTCACCAGCGGGCAACTTGAATCGGCCAGGGGCTGGAAGGCTTCGGCCGCCGGAATGGTGGCCACCAGCTTGGAATAGTCCCAACCGCCCTTGGATTCCGCGGGCTTCTTCACTTCGTACAGGTACATATCGTGGATCACGCGGCCATCGGGGCGGATCGATGCATTGCGCATGATCGGGTCCTTGATGGGCAATTCACGCATCTTGTCGGCCACAACCTTGCCGTCGGTACTGCCGGCGGCGGCGGTCGCGCGCAGGTAATGCAGCACGCTGGAATACACGCCCGCCTGCGTCATCGTGGGCTTCAGGCCACGGAAGGCCTTTTCAAAGCGCACGGCCCATTGCCGGGATGCATCGTCATAGTCCCAATAAAAGCCGTCCACGTATGACAGGCCTTGGGCGTTTTCCAGGCCCAGCGCACGCAGATCCGACAGGAAGATCAACAGCGACACCAGGCGCTGCCCACCGTCCACGATGCCGAATTCACGCGCCTGCTTGACCGCGTTGACGGTGTCCTGGCCGCCATTGGCCAGCGCCACGACCTGCGCCTTCGAGCTTTGCGCCTGCAACAGGTAAGACGCAAAATCCGGCGCGTTCAAAGGATGCCGCACATTGCCGGCAACCGTGCCGCCCAGCGCCTTCACTGCCTTGGCCGTGTCTGCTTCCAGCGAATGGCCAAACGCATAGTCCACGGTGATGAAGTACCAGGACTTGCCGCCCGCCCGCACGGTCGCCTTGGCGCCGCCCGCGGACTGCGAATACGTGTCGAACATCCAATGGAACCCGACGGGCGAGCATTCCTTGTTCGTCAGCGCGGTGGTAGCCGGGCCGGAGAACATCACCACCTTGTTTTTCTCGCGCGCGATACCTTGCACCGCCAGCGCCACCGCCGAGTTGGTCAGGTCGGCAATGGCCGTCACGCCATCGCGGTCAAACCATTCGCGCGCTTTCGCGGCGCCCACATCCGCCTTGTTCTGGTTGTCGGCGGACACCAGTTCGATCTTCATGCCCTTGCATTCCGCGGCCAGGCAGTCGTCGATGGCCAATTGCGCCGCCGCCACCGAACCCGGACCGCCCATCCCGGCATAGGTGCCGGACATATCCGTCAGAATGCCGATCTTCACTGGCGGCTTGTCGGCCGCCTGCGCCTGGCTTACCAATAAAGCGCCCAGACACAAGCCTGCGGCCAGCCCGCGTGCGTGCAATTTCATGGATTTGTCTCCTGAGTGTTATGCGCTGAGTCGTAGCGATATGCCGTCTTTGCGGCCTGCGGCTCCCGGGGGCATTCCCCGAGGCCTGCCGACCCAGTGTAGATGTGTGAAAATCAACAAGCAACACTAGAAATGCACATTCCTTGTGCATTCATGCACAATCAAAAAACTGCCCCGCGCCCCTCGCGGCGCAAGGCCTGCGGAGAGCGAAATCGTGCTGGATTGGGATAGCCTGCGGTACTTCCTGGAAGTCGCCCGTACCCAGCGGGTCAGCGCCGCCGCGCGCAAGCTGGGGGTGGAACACACTACGGTGTCACGCCGCATTCGTGCGCTGGAAACCGAGCTGGACACCCTGCTGTTTGAAAAGTCCCGCAGCGCGGGATTCATGCTGACGGACGATGGCCAGCGCCTGTTCGTACACGCCGAGCAGATGGAAAGCACGGTGCACACCGCCCGCGAAAACCTGTCGGGTATCGGCCAGGCCTTGTCGGGGCACGTGCGCATCGGCGCCACCGAGGGGTTCGGCAGCTATGTGCTGACGCCGCTGGCCGCCGACTTCCAGCGCCGCTACCCGCACATCACGCTAGACATCCTGCCCGTGCCGCGCTTTGTCAGCCTGTCAACGCGCGAGGCCGACCTGGCCATCACCATCGAACGCCCGCAGCGCGGCCCCTATGTGTGCAGCAAGCTGTGCGATTACACCTTGCGGCTATACGGAACGCCGGGATATCTGGCGCGCCACCCGCCGATTGCCACGCGCGCGGACCTGGCCCAGCACACCTTCATCGGCTATGTGGATGAACTGCTGTTCAGCGAACGGCTGCGCTACCTGGAAGACCTGCTGCCCGCCAGCAATGTGGTCTTGCGCAGTACCAGCGTGGTGGCGCAATACCATGCGGCGCTGCAAGGTCAGTCGTTGGCGATCCTGCCCTGCTTCATCGCCGCGCAGGACCCGCGCTTGAAGCCGGTGCTGGAAAAGGAAGTGGAGATCACGCGCTCGTTCTGGATGTACTGCCATGAAGACCTGCGCAAGCTCAAGCGCGTGACGGTGCTGTGGGAATTCATCCGCAAGTCGGTGCTGAAGAACGCCGACCTGTTGGCCGGCAAGCGCGGCACGATGAAATACCTGCCGTGATGGAATACCTGCGGTGATGGAGTATCTGCCGTAAAGCAAAGGGGCCGGAAACCGGCCCCTCTTTGCGTCTTGCCTGGTACGCCTCTTGCCCGGCCTTAAGCCGGGGTCGCGCTCTTGGGGGCTTTGACCCGCAGACGGCGCATCAGCAGGAACACGGTCAACAAGGCAACCGCGCCATGAATCGCCCACACCCCCACGCCGAAGCTGAGCTTGCCGTTGGATATCCAGGCGCGCGACAAGTTGATCATGTTCATGTAGAGCAAGCCCACCAGGCCTGCAATCAGCAAATCGCCCGAACGCCCCAGGCGCGGGTTCACCGCCCCCAAGGGAATGGCCAGCAGCGCCAGGTTGAGCGCGGCCAGCGGCAAGGAAATGCGCCACATGACCTGCGACCAACTGCTGTCGGTGTTGTCGGCAATCAGTTGCATGGTGGCGCGCGCCTTCGACGAACGCTCGGCCGCGGCGCGGGCTTCGCCAATGGGGTCTTCGCCCGCCTTGCTTTCCAGGCGCAACCCGTATTTGTCGAAGTGCACCAGGCGGATCTCGGGCGTACCCGGCTTGAGGTCGTAGCGATGGCCTTCGCCCAGCACCAGGAAACGGTCGCCATTGGGCAGGGTTTCGCTGTGCGCGCTGCTTGCCGTCAGCACGCTCAACCATTCAGGCCCGGTTTCGCGCGCGAACACGTTGCCCAATTCGTCGGTGGGCTTGACCGGGTCTTCCGAGAAGAACACGCGGCTGCCGCCAGACGATTCCGCGAACTGCCCGGCCGTCACTTTGGACAGGTCGGAACGCTGCTCGAACCGTTCGTGGTATTCGCCGATCTGCCGGTAGGCCCAAGGCGCGGCCACCAGCGTCAAGCCGGCCACTGCCAGGGCCACCGGAATGGCCACCCGCAGCACGGGCCTTAGCCAGTCGGCCAGCGCCAGGCCGCTGGCAAACCACACCACCATTTCGGATTCGCGGTAATTGCGCGTGACGGTCGTCAGCACCGCGATGAAGATGGACACGGCCAGAATGGTCGGCAATGCAGTGATGGTGGACAGCGCAGCCAGCACCACGACGACGTCGGCTCCGATGTTGCCCCCCGCCGCTTCACCGAGCAGGCGCACGAGAAGCACGCTGAGCCACACGACGAGCAACGTGGAAAAGACAACGCCAGCGTGACTGGTGATCTCGCTGACGACAGAGCGTTTAAATAGAGACATGGGAGAATATGCGGGATAATCGACCGCATCATACACAGACATACACGGGAAACCCTCATGGAATTTAGCACACAGACCACTGCTTCCCTGCACCAGGTTAAAACCGCCGCCCTGGCTGTCGGGGTGTACGCGGATGGCGTGTTGAGCCCCGCCGCGGACATCATCGACCGAGCTTCCAACGGCGCCGTGCGCGCCGTGGTCAAGACCGAGTTCCGCGGCCGTGCCGGCTCCACGTTGACGCTGCGCACGCTGCCCGGCGTGACCGCCCAGCGCGTGGTGCTGGTGGGTCTGGGCAAGCAGGAAGAATATTCGGCCCGCGTCCACGCCTCGGCCGAACAAGCCTTCGCCTCGGTCTGCGTGGCCGCCCAACTGACGGAAGGCGTGTCCACGCTGGCCGCCAACCCCATCGCCGACATCGCCATCATTGCCCGCGCGCGCAGCGCCGCCATTGCGGCCGGCGCCGCCACCTATCACTACGACGCCAGCTTCGGCAAACCCGACCGCGACGCCCGCCCCAAGCTCAAGAAGATCGTCCAGGTGGTCGAGCGCGCCGACGCGGCCCAGGCCCAGAAAGGCCTGCGCGAAGGCGCCGCCATTGCCAACGGCATGGAACTGACGCGCACGCTGGGCAATCTGCCCGGCAATATCTGCACGCCCACCTACCTGGGCGACACCGCCAAGCGCCTGGCCCGCGAATTCAAATCCCTGAAGGTTGAGGTGCTGGACCGCAAGCAGGTCGAGGCGCTGGGCATGGGTTCCTTCCTGTCGGTCGCGCGCGGTTCCGCCGAAGCGCTGCGCTTCATCGTGCTGCGCCACGCCGGCGCCAAGGCCGCCAAGAAAGGCGCGAAGAGCGCCCAGGGCCCGATCGTGCTGGTCGGCAAGGGCATCACCTTCGACGCCGGCGGCATCTCGCTCAAGCCCGCCGCCACCATGGACGAAATGAAGTACGACATGTGCGGCGCCGCCAGCGTGCTGGGCTCGTTCCGCGCCCTGGCCGAACTTGAGCTGCCGCTGGACGTGGTCGGCCTGATCCCCGCGTGCGAGAACCTGCCGAGCGGCACCGCCAACAAGCCCGGCGACGTCGTCACCAGCATGGCCGGCCTGACCATCGAAATCCTGAACACCGACGCCGAGGGCCGCCTGGTCCTGTGCGATGCCCTGACCTACGCCGAACGCTTCAAGCCGTCGGCCGTGATCGACATCGCCACGCTGACCGGTGCTTGCGTCGTGGCCCTGGGCCACGTCAACAGCGGCTTGTTCTCGAAAGACGACGCGCTGGCCGAGGCCTTGGCCACGGCTGGCCGCAAGTCGCTGGACACCGCGTGGCGCATGCCGATGGACGACGCCTACCAGGAACAACTGAAGTCCAACTTCGCCGACCTGGCCAACATCGGCGGCCCCCCGGCCGGCGCGGTGACCGCGGCGTGCTTCCTGTCGCGCTTCGCCAAGGCCTACCCGTGGGCTCACCTGGACATCGCCGGCACCGCCTGGCGCGGCGGCAAGGACAAGGGCGCCACCGGCCGCCCCGTGCCCCTGCTGATGCAATATCTGCTGGACCAGGCTTGAAGCCACTGCAACGGAACCGGGCATGACGCGGATCGACTTCGCCTTCGGCGCGCCCGACCGCTTGCGCATGGCCTGCCAGGTCGTGCGCAAGCGCGTTCTGGCAGGGCAGCGGCTGGTGGTGTACTGTAAAGACGGTTCGCGGCTGGCCGCGTTTGACCGCATGCTCTGGGCCTTTGACGACACCTCGTTCGTGCCGCACGTGCTGGCCAACGACCCGCTGGCGCCCGAAACGCCGGTGGTCCTGACAGCGGGAGACCCCCAGCAAGCGGCCCAGGCCGCTCAACCCGAAGCGGGCGCGGATGCCGCCCCGCTGTGGCTGCTCAATCTGGACAACGATTGCCCGCCCGGCTTCGACACCTTCGAGCGCCTGCTTGAAATCGTGTCGGATGACCCGGACGACAAGCAAGCCGCTCGCCAGCGCTGGCGCGTCTACCAGAATGCGGGCCACACCCCGGTAAGCCACGACCTCAGCCGCCAGCCCCCCGGGGGCTGACCTGCCCCATCCATCCCGGCGGGCACCGTGCCCGCCGCGATCTTTTGATATTTGGGAGCCCCCATGCCCTCTCGCTCCAACGATACCGGCATCCCCACCTTGACCCAGCGGGCCGAACCGACGCTCTACGCGCCGCGCGCGCCAGCAGAGCCTGAAGATTCCGGCCCCCCCGTACTGACCGATCGGGCCGATGACGCCCCTGTCCCCGATGCCGACGATGCGTTCCCCTTGCTGACCGACATTGCCGATGGACGCGGCCAGGACTGGGACGTGGACGAAGCCCCGGCGGTTCACGCCAACGCCACGCACACCGCCGCCGCGCTGCCCGACGCGTCGGTGTTGACCGCCCGGTTGCAAGCCGAGGTCGAACAATTGATGCGACGGGCGCTGGCCGACGCCATCGAGCAGATTCAGACGCGCATGGACGCCGAATTACCGAGTATCGTTTCCCGGGTATTGAACGAGGTCCGCCCTGGGTAAACAGGGCGTCCGGCAGCGGGTCTAAATCTTCCAAAAACTGGATTCTTCAGGGAACTGTAAGGTATCCTTCCCCTCTAAGCCTTCTAGGCAATTATTTTTGGCGCATACAGGAGTTCTCCATGAACGAATATCGTCCGTCCCCTTTTAACCGTTCCGGCTCGGTCGCTGGCGCGCCGGGCGAGGTCGCGCGCAATCAAGTGCTGCGCAACACGTACTGGCTCTTGGCCCTCTCGCTGATTCCCACGGTGCTGGGCGCGGCGGTCGGCCTCTACACCGGCATCAACCGTGTCATGGGCGCAAGCCCCGGCCTGTCGGCCATCGTGTTCCTGGTGGGCGCGTTCGGCATGATGTTCGCCATCGAGAAAAACAAGAACAACTCGATGGGCGTGGTGCTGCTGCTTGCCTTCACGTTCTTCATGGGCATCATGTTGTCGCGCCTGCTGGGCTTCGTGATGGGCTTCAGCAACGGTTCGCAGCTTGTCATGACGGCGTTCGGCGGCACGGCGATCGTGTTCGGCACGATGGCCACGCTGGCCACCACCATCAAGCGCGACTTGTCCGGGATGCAGAAATTCCTGTTCATCGGCGCGGTCGTGATCCTGGTTGCGGCGCTGGCCAACATCTTCCTGCAAATGCCCGCACTGATGCTGACCATCTCGGTCATGGCCATCCTGGTGTTCTCGGCGTTCATGCTGGTTGACCTGCAGCGCGTGGTCAATGGTGGTGAAACCAACTACGTGTCCGCCACCCTGGCCATCTACCTGGACGTCTACAACGTCTTCTCGAACCTGCTGATGCTGCTGGGCATCTTCGGCGGCAACCGCGAGTAATCGCACGCCGCAAGTTCAGTACTGAAGGCCTACATTCGCATGTAGGCCTTTTTCTTTGGAGCGTTCCCATGCACGATCGCCGCCGCTTCCTCCAGACCGCCGCCTGCGCCGCCCTGCTGGGACCCGCTGGCGCCGCCCAGGCCCTGAGCGCCAAGCAAGCCATGCTGAAGCGCGCCATTCCGTCCACCAAGGAACAGATACCCGTCATCGGCCTGGGTACCGCCGACACCTTCAACGCTTCGCCCGATGACGCGGCTGCCATGCAGCCCTTGGCGCAGGTGCTGGACGCCTTCACCAAAGCCGGCGGCACTCTGATCGACACCGCCCCCAGCTACGGCCAGGCCGAGGCTGTCGTGGGAGCGCTGCTGGCGCGCCAAAGCGGCAAGGGCAATCCGTACTTCCTGGCGACTAAAATCGGCGCGCGCGGCCACGACGCCGCCATGGAGCAAATCCGCGAATCACAGAAGTACCTGGGCCGCGACAAACTGGACCTGATCCAGATCCACAACCTGATCGACACCCGCAATCAGCTGAGCTTGTTGCGCGACCTGAAGCAGCAAGGCGTGATCCGCTACGTCGGCATCACGCACTACTTGGACCATGCCCACGACGAACTGACTGAACTGGTCGAACGCGAAAAGCCCGATTTTCTTCAGATCAATCTGTCAGTGGGCGCGCGCAACGCCGAAAAGCGCCTGCTGCCGGCTTGCCAGTCCAACGGCGTCGCGGTGCTGATCAACCGCCCCTTCCAGGACGGCGCGCTGTTCCGCCAGGTCAAGGGCCGCGCCCTGCCCGGTCTGGCTGCCGACATCGGCTGCACCTCCTGGGCGCAGATTTTCCTGAAATTCATCATCGGACACCCGGCCGTCACCGCCGTCATTCCCGCCACCTCCAAACCCGCGAACATGGCGGACAACGCATTGGCCGGGTTCGGACCGCAACCCGACGCGGCACTGCGCGACCGCATCGCCGCCCTGCTGGCATAAGCCATGGCCTCAGTCGGCCTTGGCTCCCTGCGTGGCCGCGCGGCGCGGGCCCTGGGCATACACGAAGAAGAAATCGCGCCCGCCGCCTGCGGTTTCGCGTTCTTTTTCTTCCTGTTCTGCGGCTATTTCATGCTGCGCCCCATCCGCGAAACCATGGGCATCCAGGCGGGCGTGAACCAACTGCAATGGCTGTTCACCGCCACCTTCGTCGCCACCTTGGCGGTGGTGCCCCTGTTTGGCGTATTGTCCTCGCGCGTGCCGCGCTCAACGCTGCTGACCTGGGTCTACGGCCTCTTCGCGCTGACCATGGCGGGCTTCGCTGTCCTGCTGTACCTGCAACCGGGCAGCATCTGGGCCGCGCGCGCGTTCTATGTGTGGCTGTCGGTCTTCAATTTGTTCGTGGTTTCCATCGCCTGGAGCCTGATGGCCGACGTGTTCCGCATGGAATCAGCCAAGCGCCTGTTCGCCTTGATTGCCGCCGGCGCCAGCGCGGGCGGGCTGTGCGGTCCGCTGTTGGGCGCGTTGCTGGCCGGCGCGCTTGGCCCGGCGGGCCTGTTGCTATTGTCCGCGCTGCTGCTCACGGCAACCTTGCCGCTCAAGCAATGGCTGTTGCGATGGCGCGCGGCCACGCGGACGGACGTCAGTCTGGAAGACATCAAGCACCCCATTGAAGGCAGCGTCCTGGCCGGCATTTCGCGAATTTTCCGATCACGCTACTTGCTGGGCATTTCGCTGCTGGTGGTACTGCTGGCCACGCTCAACACCTTTCTGTACATGGAGCAGGCGCGACTCGTCGCCGATACGTTTCCCGACACGGCGCAGCGCATCCGCGTCTTCAGCGCGCTGGACTTCACCGTGCAGACGCTGGCGCTGTTGTCGCAGGTGTTCATTACGGGCCGCGTGGCCGCGCGCCTGGGGCTGCGCTTCCTGTTGACCGCGGTGCCGCTGGCCGTGGGGGTGTCGTTCCTGGCCCTGGCCGCGTTTCCGGTCTTTGGCGTGTTGGCGGCCGCCATGATCCTGCGCCGGGCCGGCGAATACGCCCTGATCAGGCCGGGTCGTGAAATGCTGTTCACTGCGGTTCCGCCCGAAGACAAGTACAAAACCAAGAGCGTCATTGACACCGTGGTCTACCGTGGCGGAGACGCCGCCAGCGGGTGGGTCAAGGCGGGGGTGGACATGCTGGGCCATGGCGTGGCGCTGATCGCGCTGTTGGGCGCGGCCGTGGCGCTGGGCGCGGCCGCCGTGGGCTACGCATTGGGAAGGCAGGCCGACGCCAGAAAGCCCGACAACCATTAGTTTTTTCCAAACAAGCATCTTAGTAAACCAAACGGATCTCGCGGGCGGCCGCCGCACAATGGCGCAGCTCTCAACGCCTGGGGAATCGTCATGAAACGCTCTGCCTGCCTTGCCGCCCTGCTGCTTTGCCTTAGCGCCACGTCCGCGCACGCTGCCTATCCCGAAAGGGCCATCACCTTGATCGTGCCTGCGGCCGCGGGTGGCAACGCGGACATCACCGCGCGCCTGATCGGCCAGGAGATGAGCCGTCAGCTTGGCCAGCCCGTCGTGGTGGAAAACCGCGTGGGGGCCGGTGGCCGCATCGGCACCCAGGCAGTGGTTCGCGCCCCAGCCGACGGCTACACCATCGGCTATGCCCACGTTGGCACGCTGGTGCTGCACCGGTTTCTGTTCAAACAACAACTCTACGATCTGGACCGTGACGTGACGCCGATCGGCCTGGTGGCCGAAACCCCGAACGTCATCGTGGTGAACGCGGCCTCGCCCTATCGCGACCTGAAGAGTTTCATCGAGGCCAGCCGCGCCCAGCCCGACCGCCTGACGATGACGTCGGCGGACCCGGGCACGACCAGCGAGGTGGGGGTGAAGCTCTTCATCGCCCAGACCGGCGCGGCCGTGCGCCAGATTCCCTACAAGGCAACGGCCGCGCAGCTCTCCGCCCTGCTTGGCGGCCACGTGGACGCCATGATGGAAAACCTGCCACCGCTGATCGGAAATTTGAAGGACGGCCGCCTGCGCGCGCTGGCCGTCACGACGACGTCCCGCGCCGCCTCCAACCCCGATGTGCCGACGGTGGCCGAACAGGGCTACCCCAACTATGAGCAGTCCGCCTGGAGTGCACTGATCGCCCCGGCCGGTACGCCGCCTGCCGTCATCGACCGCCTGAATGCCGCGATGAACCAGGCGCTGCGATCGGAAAATGTCGCAAAGGAACTGCGCAGCCGTTCCCAGGCGCCGCTGGGCGGCACTCCGCAAGACGTACAAACCCAAATTCGCAAGGAACTGCCCAAATGGGAAAACATCATCAAGGCCGCCACGCTGGATTAAGGCCCATGGGGAATCCTGCGGCGGGCGGTCCTGCGGCAGGCGAACCTGCGGCGGGCGGCCCTTCCGCAGACACCTCGGCGGGAGGCGCCACATGGTTCAGCTAAGCCGGGAAGACTTCTCCGTCGCCGCCGCGACCAACGAATCGGCCTATCGGCGCATCACCATCCCCGTGTTGCGGATCGACGCCGGCCCCGGCCCCTCCGTTGCCCTGATTGCCGGCGTGCATGGCGACGAATGGGAAGGCCAGGCGGCCATCCTGGATCTGTGGCATCACCTGCCCCACGTTCTGCAACGCGGCACGGTCTATCTGCTGCCCGCCGTCAACGCGGAGGCCTCGCTAGCCGGTACAAGGCTGTCTCCCGCCGATGGCGGCAACCTGAACCGCGCCTTCCTGGGCGCCCCGGCGCGCGGCTACACCGAAAGCGTCGCGGCCGCGTTGGAAGCGCGTCTGCTGCCGCGCGTGCAGGCCATGGTCGACGTGCACAGCGGTGGCGCGTCCCTACGCTATCTACCGTCATCCGTGATCACGCGCTACGGCAACGACACCTACGACGAGCGCCTGCCTGCCCTGGCGCGCGCGTTCGGTCTGCCGCATTGCGTGTTCTTTCGCGGCAATGAAGCGGGCTCCATGCCGGCCGCGGCCAGCCGCCACGGCGTATTGCGCCTGAGCGCCGAGATCGGCGGCGGCAGGGAAACCCACGCTGCCCTGGTCGAGCGCTGCCGTGATGGGCTGCTCGGTTGTCTGGGCGAACTGGGCCTGCTGCCCGGCCACACTAGCCCCCGCAACCCGAACATCCAGCTTTACGACCTGGACGCCCCCGCTGCGACGTTGCGCGCAAGCGAGGCGGGGGTGTTCGTGCCCGGTGTGGAACTGGGGCAATCCGTCGCTGCCGGCCAGCAGATTGGCCGCTTGATCGAACCCGCCCGTCCGGACATCCCCATGCGCCCCTTGCACAGCCCCCAAGCAGGCACGGTCGTGTGCCTGCGCGCCATTGCCCGCAGCGACGACGGCGACTGCCTGCTGCAAGTGGCGCCCGCCCTTCCCCTTGAAACTCTCGTGTCGAAATACTGACCCATGCAGATGAACCCAAGATTGTCCGGCCTGCGTTGTATTCGCTGTGCAAGCCTGTGGCCGCCCGGCGACTATCCCGAAGGCTGCGCCCATTGCCTGGCGGCCGGCCACCCCGCCACGCTGGAATGCTGCTACGACTCGTCCGGCGACAATCCCGCCATGCCCTTGCCGATCCTGGCCCCCTTCACGCTGGGTGAAGGCGACACGCCCTGCCTGGAAGCGCTGGACCTGGCGCAGGCCGAAGGCATCGGCCAGCTTTGGCTTAAATGTGAAGGCGCCAACCCCACCGGTAGCCACAAGGACCGCATGGCGGCCCAATTGGTATCGCGGGCAAGGCTGGCCGGCGCCACCCGCGTAGCGGCGGCTTCCAGCGGCAATGCCGGCGTCTCGATCGCCGCCTATTGCGCCGCCGCCGGCTTGCAGGCCGATATCGCCATCACCCGCAACTGCCCTCCCTTGCAGCGCGAAGCCATGCAGCGCTTCGGCGCCAAGCTCAGCGCCTTCGAAGACAGCCTGGCCCGTTGGCCGTACGTGGAAGACCTGTGCCGCAACCACGGCGCATTCGCGGGCACCAATTATTTGAATCCGCCCGTCGGCACACACCCTTACGGCGTCGAGGGCTACAAGCCCATCGCCGCCGAGATCCTGGACCGCTGCGGCCTGCCCACCGACATCATCGTGCCCACCGCGCGCGGCGATCTGCTTTGGGGAATCTTCCTGGGCTGGCAGCACCTGTTGCATAGCGGCCGTATCCAACACCTGCCCCGCCTGCACGCCGTCGAGCCCTATGCGCGCCTGTCGCAAGCTCAAGCCACCGGGGACGCGCGCGGCTTGTGGGACGCGGCAACGGACCTGTACTCCATTGCCGGCGGCACCTGCACGCTACAGTCCCTGGAGGCCTTGACGCGCTCAAGTGGCATGCCGGTGGAAGTATCCGATTCGGCGGCCGCCCAGGCGCAGCAACGGCTGGAACGAAGGGGGATCAGCACCGAGCTGTCTTCGGCGGCCGCGCTGGCGGCAGTGGCTCGGCTGCGGCGCTCAGGCGTATTGGATGCCGAATCGTCGGTGGTGCTGATGCTGACCTCGGACGGACGCCGCGGCTGAACGAGCCTTGCTGCCCTAGACGCCGAAGCGCTCCACCAGCGGGGCCAGCGCGCCGCGCAGGCAGGTGGCCCAGAATTTGCCGGCCTCGGACAGGGGCCGGCTGCCGTGCAGAATCATGTGGCATTCAAAATGCACGGGCGCGGTCAGCGGGCGGTAGCACAGGCCGGCGGCCTCCATCCCCACGGCGGTGGCCGGGTTGGCGATGCCTACCCCATGCCCCGCCAGCGCCAATTGGCACACGGTGCTGGAATACGGGGTTTCGATGGCCACCTTCAGGCTTAGCCCCGCCTGCAACAACAGCGAATCCAGACGCTTGCGCGAGCCGTCCTCCGCATTCAGGGCGATGATCTCGGCATCTGCAAGATGGGCGAATTCCACGCGTTCCACGCGCGCCAGCGCATGGCCGGCGGGAAACACCGCCACGGCACGCAAGCTGGCCAGCCGGTGGCCGAGCAGCCCTTCCAGTTCAGATTCGTCGGCCACCACCGCCAGGTCGAGCTCACCCGACACCACCATATCGCGCAAGCTGTTGGAGTCTCGAATTTGCAGATAGAGCGGCGTGTCGGGATAGCGCGTGCGAAACCGCGAGATCGCGTCGCTGACGATGGTGCCGCCGTACGCATGGATACAACCAATGCGCAGGCGCGGCTGCGCGGCGCCACGTATCGCGCGGATCTTGCGCCCCAGGCTTTCCAGCCCCGCGTTCAAACGGCGAATTTCCTCGTACAGCAAGGTGGCCTCGGGCGTGCGCTGCATCCGCTGGCGCACGCGCTCGAACAAGCGCAACTCAATGCTGGCTTCCAGCGCGGCCAAGGTCGCGCTGACTGTCGCGGGCGACACATCCAGCCGCCGAGCCGCGGCCGTCACGCTTTCCGTTTCGTACACGGTGCGGAACGTCTCGACCTGTTTCAGCGTGAAGGTCATAGGCTGCTTGCGGCACGCTCAGACGCGCTGCAAGTCCATCAGGACGCGGCGGGTAGACAAGGGGCGGCCGGCAAGAATTTCGGCCAGGCGCTCGCGCAAGTCGCGGCGCAACGCGGGTTCGATGGCGGTATCTTCGAAATCGGGCGCGGCTTCGTCCACGCCATAGCCGGTCTCGCGCAGCAAGGTCCATTCAAAGCGGCGCAACGCGCCCGCGGCGCGCGTGCCATTGGACAACTGCTGCAACGCCATGTCGTAGGCATCGAATAACAAGGGGTGGGCGTCCTCACGTGGCAGCAGACGCAGCAAAAGCTCGTTCATGTACCAGGCGGACATCAGTGCGGTGCCGGTCAACGGGCGGATGCCCGCGATTTCGGCGCGCGTCAGCGTCTTGACTTCGCCATTGCCGGTCCAGGACAGCAACAAGGGCTGAAAGGCCGACAACACGGGCCGCAGCACCGAGTAAGGGCGCTTGGCGCCCTTGGCGACCATGGCCACACAGCCATGATCGCGGGAAAAAGTCTGAACAATAAGGGAGGTCTCACGCCACGCGGTGGCGTGCAGCATAAAGCCCGGGCGATCCTGGACGCGAGGCGCCCGTCTACTCATAGCCCAGATCGCGGAGCGCACCCTCGCGGTCGGACCACCCCTTGCGCACCTTGATGTAGACCTCAAGGTGCACGGGCTTGTCCAGCAGCTTGGCGATGTCCTGCCGCGCCTCCGTGGCGATACGCTTCATGTGCATGCCGCCCGTGCCCAAGAGAATGGGCTTGTGGCTGTCGCGCTCGACCACCACGCAGGCGTTGATGCTGGCGCCCTTGGCGGTCTCTTCCCATTGCTCGATGACGACGGTACAGCCGTAGGGCAGCTCGTCGCCGACCAGGCGGAAGATCTTCTCGCGCACCAGTTCGGCGGCAATGAAGCGCATGGGGCGGTCAGTCAGGGTGTCTTCTTCGAACATCGCCTCGCCTTCGGGCAGGCGCGTGGCAATTTCTTCCAGCAACTGATCCAGTTGCTGGTTCTTCGTGGCGCTAATCGGCACCACGGCGCCGAACGGATGCAGCGCCACGATCTTGGAAACGAAGGCGAAGAGATCATCACGATTCTTCATTTGGTCGATCTTCGAGACGACCAGAATCGTGCGTTCCGGGTTGGGCAACAGCGGCAGCAACTTGGCGTCGCCTTCCGACCACTTGCCGGCCTCGACCACATGCACCACCACGTCAACGTCGGCCAGGGCCTGCGTTACGACGCGGTTCATCATGCGGTTCATGGCGCCGCCATGGCGCGTCTGGAAACCGGGGGTATCAACGAAGACGAACTGCTCGTGTTCGCGCGTCAACACGCCATGGATGCGATGGCGCGTGGTCTGCGCCTTGCGCGACACGATGGAGATCTTGGAACCGATCAGGGCGTTGGTCAGCGTGGACTTGCCCACATTGGGGCGGCCAACAATGGCAACAAAGCCGGTACGAAAAGGGGTATCGCTCATTTAGTCTCTTGAGCCACTGCCACGGGCAGCGACAATTGCGCGGTTTTGCGCGCCTTGCCCGACTTGCGGGCAGCCTTGGTGGCCGGGCTGATAGCCAGCGCCGCCTCCAAAGCCAGCTTGGCCGCCGATTGCTCGGCGGCGCGGCGGCTGGCGCCGGGCGCCGTAACCTTGATCTCGAGCGCCGGGATGGCGCACTCGACTTCGAACTGCTGGCTGTGGGCCGCGCCATGCGTGGCCACCACCGTATACAGCGGCAGCGCCAACTTGCGGCCTTGCAGGAATTCCTGCAGCAAGGTCTTGGCGTCCTTGCCCAGCGTTTTGGGGTCAACCGAAGCCAGCACCGGCAGGTACTGGCGCACGATCACGCGGCGCGCGGCCTCAAAGCCCGCGTCCAGAAAGACGGCTCCAAACAGCGCCTCGACCGTGTCGGCAAGAATCGATGGCCGGCGGAACCCGCCGCGTTTCAATTAGCCTTCGCCCAGGCGCAGATACTGCGAGAGCTCCAGGCGCTGGGCGATATCCGCCAGCGAGGCCTGCTTGACCAGATTGGCCCGCAGCCGCGACAGATCGCCTTCGTCAATTTTCGAGTAGCGCTCGAACAGCATGGCCGCCACGACGAAGTTCAGCACGGAATCCCCAAGGAATTCCAAGCGCTCGTTGTGGCGCGCACCATGACTGCGATGCGTCAGTGCCTGTTCAAGCAAAGCCGGATCACCGAAGTGGTGATCCAGGCGGTTTTCTAGCGTGGCTAGCGACATAATCAGTTGAACCGGCCGATGCGGCTGAGATCGCTGAAATTCATCCAGATGAAGAACGCGCGTCCGACGATATTGGCTTCAGGTACGAAGCCCCAGTACCGGCTGTCCGCGCTGTTGTCCCGATTATCACCCATGGCGAAATAACTGCCTTCAGGTACTTTGCAGCGTACCCCATTGCGGCTGTATTGGCAGTTCTGGCGGTGAGGAAATTGCCACATCGGAGAATAATCCTGCGGCTTGTTCTCATCTAGCAGTATTTTGTGCTCAACGTCGCCCAACTTCTCTTTATATTGGGCAATATACGAAACCCGGTCCGGTTCGAAGTAGTCGCCGTCGCGCACATGGGGCACGAGTTCACCGTTGACGTACAGTTTTTTGTCCAGGTAGGCGATTTCATCGCCGGGCAGGCCCACCACACGCTTGATGTAGTCCACGTCCGGATCAACGGGATAGCGGAACACGAACACATCGCCGCGCTTGGGTTCACCAATGTCGATCACCTTCTTGTCGATCACGGGCAGGCGCAAGCCATAGCTGAACTTGTTCACCAGGATCAAGTCACCCGACTGCAGCGTCGGCAACATGGAACCCGACGGAATCCGGAACGGCTCCACCACGAACGAGCGCAGCATGAACACGAACAGAATGACGGGAAAGAAGCTGACGGCGTATTCGATCCACCAGGGCACGCGCCGCGCGATGTCGCCGGCTTCGCGGCGCAGGCGTTCGGCTTCCTGGGCGTCTCCGACCAGGGCCGCATCGTACTGCGCCATTGCCGCTTGCGCCCGCGCTTCGCGGCCACGCCGCAGCACCGCCAGATCAAGCACCCAGATAATGCCGGTCAAGACCAGCAGAACAAACAGGATCAGGGCAAAGTTCCAACTCATCAGCTAACCGCCTTCTTTTGGTTCTACTTGTCTTCCACTTGCAGGATGGCCAAGAACGCCTCCTGCGGAATCTCAACGCTACCCACCTGCTTCATGCGCTTCTTGCCGGCCTTCTGCTTTTCAAGCAGCTTCTTCTTGCGCGAGATATCGCCGCCGTAGCACTTGGCCAGCACGTTCTTGCGCAGGGCCTTCACGTTTTCACGCGCGATGATTTCGGCGCCGATGGCGGCCTGGATGACCACGTCGAACATCTGGCGGGGAATCAGCCCACGCATGCGCGTGACGACGTCACGGGCGCGATGGCGTGCGTTGCTGCGGTGAACGATCACAGCCAGCGCGTCGACACGGTCGTTGTTGATAAGGAGGTCAACACGCACCACGTCGGCCGAGCGGTATTCCAGGAATTCGTAGTCCATCGAGGCGTAGCCGCGCGATACCGACTTCAGCTTGTCGAAGAAGTCGAGCACGATTTCGGCCAGCGGAATCTCGTACACCAGGTGCACCTGGCGGCCGTGATAGCTCATGTTGATCTGCGAACCCCGCTTGTTGTTGCACAGGGTCATGACCGGGCCGACGTAGTCCTGCGGCATGAACAGCGTGACCTTCACGATGGGTTCGCGAATGTCCTGGATCTTGCCCACTTCGGGCATGCGCGACGGGCTTTCCACGGTAATCACGGAGCCATCGCGCTGCTCGACTTCATACACCACCGACGGCGCGGTGGTGATGATGTCCATGTCGAATTCGCGCTCCAGGCGTTCTTGCACGATTTCCATGTGCAACAAGCCCAGGAAGCCGCAGCGGAAGCCAAAACCCAGCGCTTGCGACACTTCCGGTTCGAACATCAGCGCGGCGTCGTTCAGCTTGAGCTTGTCGAGCGAATCGCGCAGTTGGTCGTATTCAGAGCTTTCCACCGGATACAGGCCGGCGAACACCTGCGGCTTCACTTCCTTGAAGCCGGGCAGCGCGGACGGCGCGGGCTTGTTGGCCAGCGTGACCGTATCGCCCACCTTGGCGTCTTCCAACTGCTTGATGCCGGCGATGATGAAGCCCACTTCGCCCGCCGACAGGTGCGGACGCTGTTGCGACTTCGGCGTGAACACACCGGTCTGCTCGCACAGGTGGGTGGCGCCGGAGGCCATCAGCAGGATCTTGTCCTTGGGCTTGAGCACGCCGTTGATGATGCGCACCAGCATGACCACGCCCACGTAGTTGTCGAACCACGAGTCGATGATCAGGGCTTGCAGCGGCGCCTCGGGGTCACCCTTGGGCGCGGGCACGCGCGCCACGATGGTTTCCAGGATTTCGTCGATGCCCATGCCCGTCTTGGCGCTGGCCAGCACCGCTTCGGAGGCATCGATGCCGATGACGTCTTCCACTTCCTGGCGCGCGCCTTCGGGATCCGCCTGCGGCAGGTCCATCTTGTTCAGCACCGGCACCACTTCCACGCCCAGCTCGATGGCGGTGTAGCAGTTGGCGACCGTCTGCGCTTCCACGCCCTGCGACGCGTCCACCACCAGCAGCGCGCCTTCGCAGGCCGACAGCGAGCGGCTGACTTCGTACGAGAAGTCCACGTGCCCCGGGGTGTCGATCAGGTTCAGGTTGTAGACCTTGCCGTCATTCGCCTTGTATTGCAGGGAGGCGGTCTGGGCCTTGATGGTGATGCCGCGTTCGCGCTCGATTTCCATGGAATCGAGCACCTGCGCCGACATTTCGCGATCCGCCAATCCGCCGCAGCGCTGGATCAAGCGATCGGCCAAGGTCGATTTGCCATGATCGATGTGGGCAATGATGGAGAAGTTGCGAATATGCTGCATGCTTGAAATTATAAGGGACGGAACACTCGGCACCAGGCCGGAAGACGCCGCCGCCGGAGAACACACGGCTGACGAGAGGGGCGCTGACGGGGCAAAACCCGGGCAAAACGAGGGGGCGCCAAGCGCCCCCTCTTGCGGCAACCAGCCATTTTAGCCGGTCTTGGGCAATTTTTTCTGCCGGCTGCCCGCAGCCTGGCAAAAAGGCGCCCCACCGGGGCAAACCTGCCCTACTTCGATGCAGGCACCGCGACCCATTGGGTCTGGTCCCCACGGCGCACCAGCAGACCCACAGTGCGGCTCTTGTCGAGCTTGGCCACGAGTTCGCCGAATTGCTTGGCACCCGTCACGTCGGTGTCGTTCAAAGCCAACACGATGTCGCCTTCCTGCAGGCCGGCCTTGCCGGCCGCGCCCTCGGCGGCCTTCACCTGGACGCCACCCTTGATGCGCAGCTTCTTCTGCACGTCGGCCGGCACATCCACCACACCCAGGCCCAGCGCATTGGTCACTTCCGGCACGGGCGCCGCTTTCTTTTCGGCCGCGGCCGCCTTTTCGGTCGGGATCTCACCCACCTTGACCGCCAACGTCAGGCTCTTGCCCTTGCGCCACACTTGCATGTCGGCGCGCGTGCCAGGCTTGGTTTCACCCACGATGCGCGGCAGGTCGGACCAGCGCTTGATCGGTTCGTTGTTGAACTTCAAGATCACGTCGCCCGGCTGCACGCCCGCTTGTTCGGCGGGGCCATCGACTTCAACGCTGCTGACCAGCGCGCCTTCCGCCCTGGGCAGCCCGATGGCTTCGGCCACGTCCTTGCCCACTTCACCGATCTGCACGCCAACCCGGCCGCGAGTCACCTTGCCGGTGGTGCGCAATTGGTCCACGACGCGCATTGCTTCGTCGATGGGGATGGCCAGGGAAATACCCATGAAGCCGCCACTGCGCGAAATGATCTGGGAGTTGATACCCACAACCTCGCCATCCAGGTTGATCAAGGGCCCGCCCGAATTACCCGGGTTGACGGCAACGTCCGTCTGGATGAACGGCAGGTATTCACCGGTGTCGCGACCGATCGCGCTGACAATGCCCGAGGTCACGGTGGAATCCAGGCCAAACGGCGAACCGATCGCCAGCACCCATTGGCCCTTCTTCAGCTTCTTGGGGTCGCCAATCACCAGCGGAACCATGTCCTTGGCTTCGATCTTGATCAGCGCCACGTCGGTACGTTCGTCGGTGCCGATGACCTTGGCTTTGAACTCACGTCCGTCGGTCAAGGTGACGTAGATATCCGTTGCGTCAACCACCACGTGGTTGTTGGTCAGGATGTAGCCGTCGTCAGACACAAAAAAGCCCGATCCCACGCCGCGCGGCACGGTCCGCTCTTCAGGCTGGGGCCGCTGGCGCGGCGCAGGCACTTGCCCGCCGCCGCCAGGGGGTTGAATGTCGGGGCCGAAGAACCAGCGGAAGAGTTCGTAGGGGTCGCTACCGCCGCCGGGGCCAGGCCCACGGACCGGCACGGTGGCCGTCGTACGGATGTTAACCACCGCCGGGTCAGCTTTTTCGACAATCCCCGTGAAGTCGGGCAACGCCACCAAGGGCGTTTGCGCGACAGAAGCGGGCACATAGGCGGCAGACATGAAAACCCCTGCTGCCACGGCCACCAGAAAGCGCCGGAAAAAAGCGTTCGACACCGTCATTGCTTTCATAAGTTACTCCGAAGTTGCTGCTTGCTGCCTGTAGCCCGGGCCTGAATCACTTGGACCCAGCGGCCGGCACGTATTCTGTCGCTTGCGCAAGTTGTTCCAGCGTTGCCACGGGCACCTCGCCCACGGCCGTCAACCAGTAATCAGCAATGCGCGTGCCATACACCGTGATGGCCCCGCGCTGCGCGGCCCCGGGCGGCGGATGATGTCCGCGCTCGCTGTCATAGGGCTCGATGAAAACCGAGATGGCCGCCAAGCCGTCGGACAACACCATCTGGCTGACCGCCGCGCCGCGCCCCATCGACCGCGACACCTGCATGACCACCTTGAAGCCCTTGGGGGCAGGAATGCGCCAGCCCTGGGCCGTCAGGTCGACCGGCGTCATGGTCGATTCCAGCACCTTCCAGTCGCGCGTGCTCCAGCGCGAACTCAGTTGTTGCGGATCGACTTCCGAGCCCAGGCGCAGCGACGTGAACGACACTTGCTCAACCACGCCCCGGGCAGCATTCAGCGTCTGCGCCTTGAGCAACAGATTGGTTTCAACGTCGGCGCAAAGGCGATAGCCATAGCGCAGCTTGTCCAGCGGTTCGATCGTGATCAGGCGGCATTCGCGGCCCGCCACCCGGTGCAGCTTGGCCTCGGTGCGGATTTTGTAGTGCTCGGCAAGATTGGCCGGATCACCCAGCAACAAGCCGGGAAAGCGGTCGCCGCGCCGGCGTTCGATCAGCACGGTCTTGCGCTCGGGAATCAGGCACTGTACGTCGTCGTTGTGACGCAGGTATTCACGCGGCTGGCCGTCCAGGATCTCGAGGCGCTCGCGCTCGCCGGTGCCGTCCAACATGTGCACCAGGCGCGAGGACTGGATCATTTCGCCCTGCTGATACATGAAGACGCCCGCATAGTCCTGCTTGCGCGCGGCTTGCTGGATGCGCGTCAGCAGTTGGACGACGTCATCCGTGGCCGGGGCCGCATCGGCGGCGCGCGCCGGCTCATGGGCAGACAGAAAAGCGGTCAGAAGCGTAGCGGCAAACCATCCGGCGCGATGTGCGTTCCAGGAGGCTGCGCGCGGCCAACGTGTCGGTAACGCCAGCGCCATCAACGTCCGGCTCCGGCGTCGAACGAGACTTGTCGGACCGCGCTGGGGCCGGCCATCTGGCGATGGGCCTCGAGGTAGTCGCGCAGGCCGGCGTCATCAGCGGCGGAGACCGCCGTGGGCGTGCCGCTGGCATCGGCCAGCACGCGCACTTCCGTGGCCGGCGTGCCGGTCAGGTAAGGCTGCGCCACCCAGGCGACCGTAGCCACCGCAGCCGCCACGGCCAGGCCGGACAGGCCGACCCGCAACGGCGAACGTCGGCGCGGCGCGGCCACGATAGGCAGTTCCGCGTCAAGCGCACGCGCCAGCCGCGACTGGAACGCGGCGCTGGGCGTCAATGCCAGATCAGCATTGCGTAGAGAATCACCGATCAAATGATAGGTGTCCCAGGTCTGACGTCCTTCCTTGGACAACAGACTGGAAAGAATATCGTCGGAATCTTCTCCGTCCATCCAGGCGGAAACCGATTCCTCCCAGGAGGCCTCGGCGATTTCAACGGACTTGGCTGCTGTTTGCATGACTGCCACTCCTTACCAGCGACGCTCGGCATCGGTGCCAAGCAATGGACGCAATTTGGTCGCGATGGCCTCACGCGCACGAAAAATGCGGGAGCGCACCGTACCAATGGGGCAATCCATGCTTTGGGCGATGTCTTCGTAACTCATACCTTCGATTTCACGCAGGACAATTGCGGTGCGCAACTCTTCGGGCAATTCCTCGATGGCCGCGTTCACCGTCTCGGCGATTTCGCGGCTGGCAACCATGGATTCCGGCGTGCTTATGTCGGTTAGGTTGTCGGTTTCGTTAAAAGTTTCACCGTCTTCCGTTTCTATCGCATTGGGCGCGCTGGGACGCCGGCCTTGCGAGGCCAGCCAATTGCGAGCCGTATTGATGGCGATACGATACAACCAGGTGTAAAAAGCGCTGTCGCCCCGGAATTGGGGCAAGGCCCGATAAGCCTTGATGAACGCTTCCTGGGCTACATCCTCGATTTCCGAGGGGTCGCGGATCATCCGGGCCAGCAGGCGCAGGATCTTGCGCTGGTACTTGAGCACCAGCAGATCAAAGGCCTTCTTGTCGCCCCGTTGAACGCGCGCGACCAACTCCGCGTCGACTTCGCGCTCGCTCATGACGTCTCCCGCCTACGTGCCGCCGGGCGAGCCTGCTGCGTTGTACCCGTCAGCAGGCAAAGGCGCCGCCAAGACTGGGGGTGCAACGTCCGCTGCCAGACGGTGAGGGTGATTGTGCTATTTGTAAAGACGGTACTCCCGGTGGGCAAGGGCTGCAAAATGAGCGTAAGCCAGCGAGGGCCGCGCTGGTGATCCAACAAGCGCGCGTCTTGCCCGCCTTGCGGCTGGCGAACCTGCCAGCGCCCCGCCCCGGCCGCCGTGCGCAAAGCCGATACTGGGGACGGTCCGCTCCGTGCCGAGTGTAACAGCCAGGCCGGCACCAGCAGCAGCGCAATTGCCACTACCGCGGCCTCTGCCGCCATGCCGTGCCAGGACAGCGCCATCAAGGCGCTGCCGGCCGCGACTACGACGGCCAGACCGTAGAGCGCATGGACGCCGGCCGGCCGCCCGATGGGCACATGCAGCGACCAGCGCCCTGCGTCGGAGCCTTCCAAATCAAACCCGGCGCACGGCCATCGAGCCGTTGGTGCCGCCGAAGCCGAACGAGTTGGACAGGCCGACTTCAATCTTCATCTGCCGCGCTTCGTTCGCGCAGTAGTCGAGATCGCATTCAGGATCTTGATTGAAGATGTTGATGGTAGGCGGCGAAACCTGGTTGTACACGGCCAAGGTCGTGAACACTGCCTCGATGCCGCCGGCCGCGCCGAGCAAGTGCCCGGTCATGGACTTGGTCGAATTGACCACCAGCTTCTTGGCGTGATCGCCGAACGCCAGCTTCAGCGCCTCGGTTTCGTTCTTGTCGCCCAGGGGGGTGGACGTGCCGTGCGCGTTGACATACTGGATGTCGTCCACGTTCAGGCCGCCATTGCGCAGCGCGTTGATGACGCCTCGGCGCGGGCCGTCCTTGTCCGGAGCCGTGATGTGGTGCGCGTCCGAGCTCATGCCGTAACCGGCCAGTTCGCCATAGATGCGCGCACCGCGCTTCTTGGCGTGCTCGTACTCTTCCAGGACCAGGACGCCAGCGCCTTCGCCCAGGACGAAGCCGTCGCGGTCACGATCCCAGGGGCGCGAAGCCGTCTGAGGATCATCGTTGCGGGTCGACAAGGCGCGCATGGCGGCAAAACCGCCGATGCCCAGCGGCGACACGGTCGATTCAGCACCGCCCGCCACCATGACGTCTGCGTCGCCGTATTCGATCAGGCGCGCGGCGTCGCCGATGCAATGCAGGCCAGTCGTGCAAGCCGAGACAACGGCGTAGCTGGGGCCCTTCATGCCATAGGCAATCGACAAATGACCGGAGATCAGGTTGATCAGCGAACCCGGCACGAAGAACGGCGAAATACGTCGCGGACCCTTGGCCATGTATTCGACCTGGGTTTCTTCGATGCGCGGCAAACCGCCGATGCCGGAGCCCACGATCACGCCAATGCGCTCGGCATTGGCTTCGGTGACTTCCAGGCCGCAGTCACGCCATGCCTGCATCCCGGCGGCCAGGCCGTAATGGATGAAGGTATCCATCTGGCGGGCTTCTTTGCTCGAGATATAGGTGCTGATGTCGAAGTCTTTGACTTCGCCAGCAATGTGCGTGGTGATGGCCGAGGGATCGAAACGGGTGATGCGGCTGATGCCAGAACGTCCGTTGACGATATTGTCCCAAGCGGTGGTCAGGTCGTTTCCAACGGGAGAAACGATACCCAGGCCGGTGATGACGACACGTCGCTTCACGGATGACTCCTCAAACAGACAAAAGAAAGGCGGTTTTCGGGATGCGCTGCACGTGTGGCCCACGCGAAAGCGGGTCGGGCTTTACAACGCCCTTCCCGCACGCGGACCACACGGCAAATTCCTGAAACCGCCCCGTTTCCCGGTTGGCCCCGAAAGTCGGGCAACCGGAAGGATATAAATCGAGCTTACTGCTTACCGTGCGAATTGATGTAGTCAATCGCTTGTTGCACGGTCGTG
>NZ_JBHFIZ010000022.1:87349-221360 GCF_057334535.1 Achromobacter colocynthidis | reverse complement strand
CCGCAATGCTGCCCCAATACGCCGATGCGCAAGATCGCTCGCAGCATTCACGAGGATGCACGCGATGTAGCCAGGCGTATCGGCGCCACCGTGCAATACCAGCGCTCACGTCACGAACGAAAGAAAGTCGAGGTGCTGTTTGCACACCTCAAACGTATTTTGAAGATCGACCGCTTGCGGTTGCGCGGACTTACTGGTGCAGCAGACGAATTCACGCTTGCAGCAGCCGTTCAGAACCTACGTCGTCTTGCGATGCTTACCTCTCCGGGACCACCGGTTCAGGGCACAGGTGCGCCCAGTTGAGGCGAAACCCACCGATTAACAAGGCAACCGGGCATCAGTACCCGGTTCCAATCGAAAAAATGGCGAAAGCCGCCAAGTCATCGGCCTTGTAAGCGCGACCAATCGCGACGAGCAATCGAGTTTTTCAACAGAATCGGTCGAAAGCCGACCATCACACCCATCCCCATCGCCCCCTTCCCCTATACTCCCCCCACTACCCCATCCCCGGTAGTTCGGTTTGGAAGCCGAAAAGCTATAGAGGCCGTCCGCCACTCAGGCGGCGTTTTCACGTCCTCGCGTCCTTACTCGCGAATTCGTCGCCACTATAGGTAGCCCCCATGCCCCACCACCCCCTCATCCAAAATCCCTGGTCCATCGACACCGACCCTGAACTCGGCCTCGTCCCTCTGGCGCATCTTCATCACATCGACCGCACCCGCCACGCCATCGACGCCATCGCGCGCTTGGTCGGCAACAGCGCATTCGAACCTGACGCGACCGGCAGTAAACCCTTGGACCCATGGACCATCGCCGCATTAATGGGCGGGGTGCAAAGCATGTGCGACTACGTTGGCACGCTGACCGATGCAATGTTGGAGCAAGCCCGCTCAACCAGCACCGGTACAGAAATGGACCGGTCCCTGCACCATGCAGCCAGCCCCATCCCGTCCTGACTGCCCGCAACGGCGCACCCTGCCCCGCACTACAGCCCCGGCCACATCCCGCCATCCAGCCTGATGTTCGCCCCCGAGATATAGCCGGCCCTGGGGCTGACCAGAAACGACACGGCATCTGCAATCTCTTCCAGCGTGCCGACGCGCCCCATCGGCACGTCGGCGAAAATGGGCAGCGCGGTCTTCTCGATGTCGCTCCATGGCGCATCCATCGCCAATCCCCGGGTAGCCGCCGCCGCACGAAAAGCCTGCTCCAGGCTGGCGCTGCGTATCGTTCCGGGCGACACGCAGTTGGCGGTGATTCCGTCCTTGGCAACGGACTTCGCCAACGACGCCGTCATGGCGATCATGGCGGCTTTGGCGGCCGCGTAGTCGGGCCGTTTGGCAGGCGGCATCAGCGCGGCCAGGCTGGAGATGTTGACGACTCGGCCCCATTGCAATTCGCGCATGCCGGGCAGCAGGCGTGTCGTAACCCTGACCGCCGCGAGCACATTCTTGTCATACCCTAGCGCCCAGGTGTCAGGCCGAGTTGTGGTCCAGTCCTCTGATGGCCCTGACCCGCCGGCGTTGTTGACGACGATCTGTACGGGCTTTACGAAGGACTGTGCTTGATCTATCAGGCGTTGCACGTCGTCTTCGTTCGTCAGGTCACCGACCACGACGTAAGCGCGTCCGCCCTGGGCGACGATGTCGTTGGCCGCTTCCTCGGCCTTGGCTTTGTTGCGGCCGTGCAGGACGACGATGGCGCCTTCTTGGGCCAGTGCTTGGGCAATGCCCTGGCCGATACCTTTGCTGCTGCCTGTGACCAGGGCAACTTTTCCGTCCAACTGCAAATCCATCGCATAATTTCCCATGACTATCGCCAGCGCCACATTTAAGGACAGTTGAATGAGTCAGGCAATTACGCACTTAAAGGTGCCTATGGACGAAGAGCAGCGAGACGCCTGTCTGGGTGCGGATGGATCGGTAGCCCATGTTTCCCGTGTGCTGCGCATGATCAGCGGACGATGGAAGCTGCCGATTTTGTTCCGTCTATTCGCCGAGCCATCGCTGCGCAGTTCGCAGTTGCTACGCGACATTCCCGATATTTCGCAGAAGATGCTGACGCAGCATTTGCGGGAATTGGAAGCCGATGGGCTGGTGAAGCGCGAGGACTTCAACGTGCAGCCGCCGCGCGTTGAATACAGGCTGACCCAGGCAGGCATGGGCTTGATGCCGGTGCTGATGGCGTTAAGGGAGTTCTCTCGGGATCACGCGACTACACGCGAATCGTTCTAGTGAAGTTTGCCGCGACGATTTGCGCTACGACTGCCGCCAATCGTGAATCGTTGCCCGACGATTTAACATTGTCTTCGCTGTGTTTGTAGCCCAAGCTACGCAGAACGTACTCCTGTGCATGGACCACAGACCCTTGGGCATTCAAGAATTCAGTTGCCACAAGCCAGGTCCGGTCGTCACCCGTGTCCAAGAATCCGCCCGTTCTTCGTTGATTGGAAATTGATTGCGCGTACAGGAACCAATTTCCATCGCTGTAGATAATGATGTTTGACGGAGCGACCCAATGCAGGGAATTGGGTTCCCACGTGGGAAATTGAACGTCCCACATTTTGTAGCTCGCTGGGGCAAGCTCACGTTCAACGGCCAGTTCTCCATTGGCTGTAACACGCTCGTCAATATCCTCGCCGGAATGCTTGTCGCTCATGTCTATCTCCGTGGTGGCGGCTGCGGCTTCACTGAACAGAAAGCCGATCGAGAGGAAGCGTTCCTCACGGAAGATCGTAGGAGGTTGAGCTGTTTCCTACGTACTCAAAATTATGTATGGCGCCAAGGAGATAAGCAGTGCCTCGCCGGTGCAGCCCATCGAGCCGGCGCGCAGAGCGCTTGGCAACTTCGAATAACGATCACGCGCTGACCCTAGCCCAACAATCGAGTCCGACCGGGATATCGCAAAACCAGGCCTCTACTGCATTGCCAGCAATTCAAGTCGGCTCCAGATATCGGTAGACCCGGTTCTTTGACGATAGTCATAGATCACGGGCTTCCACTGCGCGTAGGTGCGGGCGGCGTGTACGCGGCCATAGTCTGCAAGCATGGGGCCGTAATGACCGCACTCGATTTCGAAGGCAAGCTCTTCGATGGCATTAAGAAGGTTCACGACCGGCTTGCTTGAATCAACCCTGGACTCGAAGGTCTCTGGGGTCACTCCGCTGGTCAATATCTGCATTTCCAGATCCACGACTCGATGGCGAATCTCTGCTATATACCTCGTTGTGTCCCTGTGCCGGTCTCTTTCGAATGCCTTCCGCGTAAGCGACCACTGGCGAGCCGCATATAGGATGCCCGCTAGAACCAGCACATGCCCTATCGCTGTAAGGACGATGCTCCATCGTTCATACTGAGTCATATCAACCTCGCTATCTGTCACCAACCGGGCAAGTGGTAGCACTTTAAATCGCGCCAAGCCTGATATCCCAACTCCCCCCTCTGCCCCCCATCATGCCCATCAACTTCCCACCCATCGAAGACGGTTTCATGGACCTCGTGCGCCCTCACCCCGCATTCGCCGGTTGGCGCAAGCGCAAGCGTTGCCTGTGGCGCACGATTAACGAGGTGGAACAGGGCCTGGTACTCAACCGCTACAAGGACTCGTTCGAGAATCGGCAACTGGTCTCGATCGGCGTCTACGTTTCCGTACCGCATAAAGGCGAATGGCCCGTCTACGTGCCCACCGAGGTCTGGGACAAGGGTCGGCTCTATCGACGTGCGTATCTCGTACCCGGCCAGGGTCTGGTTCCGGAAGACACGTTTGCCAGCGGCGCGCCGGTGGCGCTGTGCGAACCCGAAGAACTGCCCGCTTGGCTGGCCACGCTGCCGGACGATATCGACCAGCACATTGCGCCTTGGTTCAAGCAATTCGAGACGCTGGAAGCCGCCACCTACGACTATCAAATTCCGACGTGGCGGCTACAGAAGGCCGGGCTGATTCCCTGATCTAACAATAGTGCCAGACTGCAATTTCGCAGCGGAATTGCAGTCTGACACCTTATCTCGACACCTTATCTGGGCGGTCAGCCCGGACCGTCGCTCGCAGCCGCAAGAAGCGGCACCAAGATGTCGCTGATCGGCGTCGGAACGCCATGCGCCCGGCCGCGACGCGCGATGATGCCGTTGCGAATATCCCATTCCAGTGGCCGGCCAGCTTCCCGATCCGCGAGAATGGACGTGCCCATGTCTGCGGGTGCCGACTGGAATTTGTCGAGAATCTCTTGCGGCACTTCGTCGCCAAGTTCAATGCCCTCTGCGCGTGCCACGGCCAAGCATTCCCGCAAGTAGGCCAACGCCAGCCCGGCGATGTCAGGACGGCCGAACATGCCCGAGCGACGAGACGTGAGCACCATGAGTCCCGCCACGGCGTTCTGCATCAGCTTGCGCCAGGCGAGAGCGCTGAAGTTTTCGGCCAAGTCCACGTAGCACTGCGTGCCTTGCAGCGCTTCGGCCACGACGCGGGAAGCAGACGTATCAGGCAGCGTCAGGCGCACGTCGCCGCGCAGGCGTACCGAGCCATCGGATTGCGCCTGTGCCGGAAACCACACGACAGCGGGAACGATTCGTCCGCGTGGAGCGCGCGGTCCAACCTTCTCTAACTGCTCGAGCCCGTTCTGCAAGACGCACACGACTGTCTCTGGGCCGACCAGCACGGCGAGCCATTCGGCTGCCGCCTCGATCTGCGTGGTCTTGACGGCAAGAAAGACAAGATCAGCCGTACGAGTAATCTGCGTTGGGATCGTCCGAACCGGACCCGGGACGGTCGTAGAGCCGCCGCCCTCTAGCAGCGTCAGGTGATCGCGGGGAGTCCGTCCACACAGCAATGGCGTGCGGCCGACCTTATGCAGCATCGCCGCAACTGTGGTGCCGATCGCACCAGGACCCACTACAGCAATAGGGTTGGTTTCAGTGTTCATCAAAGCGGATTCCTTTGTGGGCCATCTCGCGTGTCGCATGATGGATGCCGTGGTGGCGCCAATTATCCGTCCAGCTTGAATTGACGGCGAGCGTTGGGTAGATGCTTCGTTCGTTATTTAATACAAACTATGATTGCAAAAAAGTAAATCAACAGAGGGCAGCCGTGCCACGTCCCGATCTCAATCTTCTTCTGGCGCTGGATGCGCTGCTCGACGAGGGCAGCGTTATCGGCGCCGCGCGCCGCATGCACTTGAGTGCGCCGGCGATGAGCCGCACCTTGAGCCGCATCCGGGAGGCGCTGGGCGATCCCGTGTTCGTCCAGGTCGGCCGCAAGCTCATGCCTACTCCCAAAGCGTTGGCACTGCGTGAACAGGTGCGGGCAGCGGTCGAACAGGCCTCGCAGGTGTTCGCTTCCGATGCCGAGATCGACCTGAAATCGCTGGATCGGCGTTTCAACGTGCGCGCCACCGATGAGTTTGTAAGCATCCATCTGGGCCATCTTCTGGATGCGATGGCGCGGGACATGCCACGGGCGATGCTGCGCTTTTCGCCGGAGGAAGACGACGTGGACGAAGAGGCGCTGCGCAATGGCCGCATCGACCTGTTCATCAGCGCCTCGCGCAAGCTGGGGCCCGAGATTCGTGTGCAGTCCCTGTTCACCACGACGTTCGTGGGTGTCGCGCGCGCCAACCATCCGATTTTCGACGACGAGATCACGCCCGAACGCCTTACGCGCTGGGAGCACATCAACGTGTCGCGGCGCGGCAAGGCCGCCGGGCCGCTGGATGCCGCGCTGGAAGCGCAGGGCCTGCGCCGGCACGTCGCCCTGGTGGTGCCCAATCCGTACACGGCGCTGTTCGCATTGCAAGATTCGGATCTGCTGCTGCCCCTGCCCCGGCATCTGGCCAGCGCCGCGCTGTCCGCGGGCCTGCACATTCGCGTGTTCGACCTGCCGACGCCGCTGGAAACGGTGCTGCTGACGCAGGCCTGGCATCCGCGCCTGGAGGGTGATCCGGCCCATCAATGGCTGCGGAAAACCATCCATACGCTTTCCAACGAGAGCCAGGCACAGGCGGCCAAGCGCGCCAAGCCATAGGAAGGTGCTTGGCCCAATGCGTGCGTCTTACGCAATCGTTGGAGTGCAATAAATTCACTTTTCGGAATGATTGGCCCTACCTACAGTGATGCGTATTGATCTCTGTAGAAGGGTTGCAACGTGCATTCGGCGAACGTGCCTGAAGCAAATTCGGGCGTCTCTCCACGCCATTCCCGGTTTCGGGACGGCTTGGCGCGTGGGCTGCCTTATCTTGATCTGACGACGCCACGCGCAACCTACGTAATGCGTTCTATCCTGGCCGCTTGCCTGGCCTTGGTGGTGGCCTATCTGCTGGAACTGCATGCGCCCTACGCGGCGGCTTCCAGCGTGCTGCTCGTCATCAACCCTGTCCAGGGCGGCGTGATCGGCAAAGGGGTGTGGCGGGTGCTGGGCACGCTGGTCGGGATGCTGGCGGCCTTCGTGCTGATGAGCGCCTTCGGCCAAATGCCCTGGCTCTTTCTGTTCGGGTTCGGCGTATGGCTGGGGGTGTGCGTGGTGGGCATGACGCTGCTGCGTCATTTCCGGGCCTATGGCGCCACGCTGGCGGGCTATACCGTGGGCTTGGCGGCCTACGGCGCCATGCAGCATCCGGAACGCACCTTCGATCAGGTGATGGGGCGTGGCGCGTCCGTGCTGATCGGCGTGGTTTGCCTGGCGCTGGTGTCGGCCGTGTTCAGCAGCCGCAGCGTACATAGCCGCCTGGCCATACTGCTCGACCGCCTTGCGGCCGCGCCGGCGGGCGTGTTGGCGACGCATCACCAAGCTATTCAAGGCAGCGCGGAGCCGGGCGCCAAGCCCCTGGATGCCGGACGACGCTCGCTCATCACCGAGGTGTATGGCGTGGACGATCTGCTGGCGCTGGGCAAGGCCGAGTCCGCTGATCTGGCCCATCGCGCCGGCACGGTGCGGCACACGATGGTGTCGCTGTTTTCGGCCTTGGTGGGCGGCGCGCCGCCCCTGCGCGAACACAGCCCCGGCCTCGCTACGCTGAGTGCGTTGCAGCCGGACTGGGAGGAAGCATGGCGGGAGGTCGCGCAGGCGCTGGCGCAGGAAAGCGGCTCGGCCGAGCGCGGCCCGACCGAGCGCGGCCCGACCGGACACGGCCCGACCGGACGCGGCCCGACCTCAACGACGCGAGCCATCGAGCGACTGATCGCCCTGCGCGCCCGGCTGGTGGCGGTCCTTTCCTCGACCTCGCTGGACGATGCCTCCGAGCAAGCCGCCTTGATGATCGCAGGCGATCGCTTGATCGAGCAACTGGACGATTACCTGCAAGCCATTGAAGGTATCAAGCGCTTCCACCAAGCCACACCGACGCCGGCGCGCGTGTCCGTGCCGTTTCACCGCGACACGGTGGCGGCTTTCCAGAATGGCGTGCGCGCCCTGCTCACTGTGTTGATGGGAGGAGCGTTCTGGATCGCCACCGGCTGGACGGAAGGCAACATGATGCTGGCGGGCTTGGCGGCGGCATGCGCCCTGCTGTCCACTGCGCCCAATCCCGCGCTGGGTGCGGCCGAATTCATCAAGGGCACGGTGGCCGCCGTGGCGATGGCCTTTCTGTGCACTTTCATCGTGCTGCCGCACGTCTCGGGCCTGCCGCTGCTGCTGGTGACCCTGAGCCTGTTCTGGCTGCCTGGCGTGTATGCCACCACGATGCCGCGCTATGCGCTGGCGGGCGTGGCCTATCTGGTGGCGTTCACGACCCTGGCGGCGGCGGACAACCCCATGCGCTACGACTTTGCACTGTTCCTAAATGGCGCAGTGGCCTGGATCCTGGCGACATGTTTCACGCTGCTTGGCTTCAAGATCGTGCTGCCGCGCAACGGGGCGCGCGACGTCACGCGCTTGCGCCAGCGCATCCGCGACGCGGCGCTGGCCACCTTGCGCAACGAGCCGCCCGATGCAGCGGCCTGGCAATGGCGCCAGCAACACCGCATCGCGCAACTTGGCGCCTTGCTCAGGACGCAGCCGCAGGCGATGGATCGCGCCATCGCCCAGGCGCTGACCAGCCTGCATCTGGGGCGGGAAATCCTGCGCCTGCGACGCTGGCTGCGGCAGGCGCCCCAGGACGCCGAATGGCCGCGCGTGGTGGCGCGCACGCTGCGCCATCTGCGCCAGCGGGCCGATGTTCCCGCGCGGGCCGCACGCCATGCCCGCCGCGCAGCGACGTCCTTGGCGCGTTTGCCGGTGCGGTCCAACGCCACGATGGATGAGGTGCGGCGCGTGGCGGTCGTGCTGCTCGACATCGCCGCGCTGCTGGAACGCCATGCGAACGACGTTCCTTATTCCTCTGAAGGCCACACCCATGCTCAGTGAATTTTCTTTGGCCGGCATCTACCTGCCACCGTTCCTTGTGTACGCCTGCCTGGCGCTGCCTATCTATATGGGCCTTCGCTTCGTGTTGGTGCGTTGCGGGGTGCTGCGCTGGGTGTGGCATCCGGGCCTGTTCGAGTTCGCCATTTCCCTTTGTCTTGTTTCCCTGTTGGTGCTTTATGTCTGAACGTTCATTTCCCGCCAAGCTCGTGCTGCGCGCAGGCCTCACCCTGGCGGTGGTCGTTGCTGCCGGGTTTCTGGTCAGCGCGCTGTGGCGCGCCTACGTCGTCGCCCCCTGGACCCGCGATGGCCGTGTCAGCGCGCAGATTGTGCGTATCGCTCCCGAGGTGTCAGGCACCGTCGTCGAGGTCTCGGTCATGGACGATCAATACGTCAAACAAGGTGACCTGCTCTATCGCATCGACAATGCCAGCTTCGCGCTGGCGTTGGCCCAGGCAGAAGCGCAGTTGGCATCCGCCGAGGTGTCCTTGCGCCAGAAACCCGACGAGGCACGGCGACGCCGGGGCATGGAAAGCCTGGTGCCGGCCGAAGACATCCAGCGGGCGAACCAGGCGGCCGCCATCGCCCGGGCCGACCTAAGCAGTGCACAGGTCGCCGTGGACAGGGCGAAGCTGGATCTTGCACGCACTGAACTGCGTGCGCCAACCGATGGCTACGTCACGCGCCTGCGATTGAACAAGGGCGACTACGCCGTGACGGGGCAACCCAACATCGCCCTGATCGACGCCCACAGCTTCTGGATCACCGGCTACTTCGAGGAAACCAAACTGCGCGGCATCCAACCCGGCGCGGCGGCGCGGATCCGCCTGATGGGGTACGACCAGGTGTTGCCGGGGCGGGTGGCCAGCATCGGGCGAGGCATTACCGACAGCAACCAGCAGGCCGACGCGCAAGGCCTGCCAAGCGTGGAACCCAGCTTCAGTTGGGTGCGGCTGGCGCAGCGCATCCCGGTGCGCGTCGAATTCGAGCATGTCCCGCATGACGTCCTGCTGGCGGCCGGCATGACCGGCAGCATCGAGGTCACGCCCTCGCCAGGCGCGCCGGTGCCCCAGGGCCGGCTGATCTCGCTGCTACACCGCTGGATGTGAGGCAAGGCCATGCATGTACCTATCCCTCGCACCCAGTCGCGCCTTCGGCAGGCGCTGCTTCCTTCCCTGTTGGCATTCCTGACCGGCTGCTCCACCGTGGGGCCGGATTACCGCACGCCGACGCTGGATGTGCCCGCGCACTGGATTGATGCCGACGCCGCCATGTCCGATGGCGACCACGATGGCCTGCGTACGTGGTGGCGCACCTTCCAGGATCCCTTGCTGGACCGCCTTGTCGAACAGACCCTGGCGCACAATCAGGATCTGGACATCGCCTTGGCACGCCTGCGCCAGGCACGCGCCGAGCGCGTGCAAATCGCCTCGGCCGCCTTGCCCGAGGTCTCGGCCGGAGCCGCCGGCGAAGCAACACGCGGCAGCAAGGCACTCAGCTCGCAGCCTGGCGGACAGGCGCGAGCCTGGCATCTGGGCTTGGATGCGAGTTGGGAGCTGGACCTGTTCGGCGGCACGCGCCGCGCGGTCGAGGCCGCCGATGCCGGCATCCAGGCGTTGGCCGAGGACCGTCGTGCGCTGCAAGTAAGTCTGGTCGCCGAACTGGTGGCCGATTACGCCGGGCTGCGTGCCGCGCAACTGCGCCTGGCCATCGCACAAGACAACATTCGTACGCTGGCCGAAACCGAGCGCTTGGCCGAACAAGCGCACCGCAGTGGCCTGGGCACGCTGGCCGACGTCACCCTGGCACGTGCCGAGCGCGAAACTGCCGAGGCGCAGCCGCCCTTGCTGGACGCGGAAATCGCCCGTTTCAGCCATGCCATCGGTGTGCTGGCGGGTGGGTTTCCCGGGGACTGGCATGCCGACCTCGCAACGTCCGCGCCGGCTTTGCCCATGCCAGCCGATCTGCCTCTGTCACTGCCGTCGGACGTCATTCGCCAACGCCCCGACCTGCGCGCCGACGAACGACGCCTGGCCGCCGCCACCGCGCAAATCGGCGTGGCGCAGGCCGCACGCTTTCCCACATTCCGTATTCCCTTGGGGCTGGGCACCACCGCCAGCGTCATCCACGACCTGTTCTCAGGCGCCAGCCTGGCGTGGTCGGCGGCCGTGCAGGGCAGCCAGCCTCTCTACGACGCCGGCCGCGCGCGCGCAGGCGTGACCGCGGCACAGGCGAACGCCGACGCCGTACGGCGCGTCTACGAACGGGACGTACGTTCGGCGCTGCGCGACGTGGAAGACGCTTTGACCGCATGGACCAGCCAACGCCAACGACAAGCCGCGTTGCAGAAGGCCGCGGCCGCCAGCCAACAAGCCCTGGAACAGACCCGCCAACTCTACGCGCGCGGGTTGAGCGCTTACCTGCCGGTGCTGGTGGCGCAGCGCAGCCTGAACCAGGCACGCGATGCGTTGGCCATCAGCCAGTTGGCGCAATTGCAAGGAGGCATTGCCTTGTACAAGGCGTTGGGGGCTGGGTCGTCGGACGCGGCATTGGCTCCTTAGATGCCGGTGTAAGCAGCCGGCACGTTGAAGCCGCCCACCCTTAAAACGGCACCATCACCTTCAACGTCCCGCTGTGGCTGCGCACATGCTCGGAAAACTGCCCGTCATACTGCAGCCGAAAATCCACGCCCCCTGCTCGCATCACATGCAGCCCCGCCCCAACCTTCCCCACCACATCATCAATAGGCAGCGTCGTATCAAACGACCCCGTCCCGGCAGGCGCGCCGCGCAGGCGTGCGCTGGACGTCCAGTCATTCTTCGACAGGAACGACACACCCGCGTACAGGAACGGCCGCAGTATGGCGCCATCGGGCAGCTCTGCGCGTCCGCCGAATTCGATCATGGGTGACAGGCCCAGGATGAACTGGTCGCTGCCGTCCACCGACAAGGCCAGCGGATTTGATCCCGACTCCTGGTATCCCGGCATGCGGGTGTAGCTGGCGTCGACGTCCAGGTAGGGCTTCACATACATATTGTCGTAAGCGAACGTGCGGGCGGCGCGCAGGCGCGCGTTGAAGCCGTAGACATCGGGATGGCTGGTCAGGGTGTCTTGGTATCCCGCGATGTCGATGTTGCGATCCATGCGATAGCCGCCGTAGCCGCCGCCCACCGCCGCCGAGAACACCCACTGCCCTTCCTCGCGCTTGACCACCGCGCCGACATAGCCGCTGTCGCCATCGCCGCGCACGTTGCCGTTGGTGGCGCGCACTTTGCTGTTTTCATAGGCAGCCGAGCCGCCCACGAACCAGCCCGGGCTGACTTCACGCTGGCCACCAAACTGGTAGGTCACCGTGTCGTAGCTGAAGCCCGTCGTGCCCTTGCTGCCGTCCTGGTCGGTAGTGCGCCCCGTGACCTGGCCCCAGAAGCAATTCTGCTCGCCGGTAAATGCGGCGACGCCGGTGAACGTGGGGCACGACATCATTGCGCCAGTGAATTGCCCAAGGTTTGCGGCCGACTGCACGGCGGGCGCGGCCGTGACGCCCGGCGACAGGTTGGCCACGCTGTCTTGATAGGCGCCGGCCCCCACACGCGAAGCCTGGTCCAACTGGCCAAACAGCGGCGCCAGGGCAGAATTGCCGCCGGCGTCCCAGATGCGCTGAAGGTGATTCGCCACCTGCCCCTGGTTTGATTTCAGCTGCATCGATGACGCATTGAAGTTAGCGGCCGACACGCGGATGCGGGTGTCCTGGCCGACCTGGCGCGTTGTGTAATCGAAGACGGGGCTGTCCATGGCGTCCGCGCTGCCTTGGGAATCGCCCTGCACTGTCAGCACCGTCAACTCGCGGTCGGGCAAAAGCGCGGCGGCCAGCACGTCGATCTTGCCGTTCAGGTCGCCATTGCCTTGCACCACCATCCGTGACGCGCGCATCTTGTCGAAATCCACGTCGGCGCGCAGGACGCCGCTATCGGCCTGCCGGAAATTGCCGCTTACGGTCAGGGTCTGGAATTGGCCTGGCGAGCCAATCACGATCAGCCCCGAGTTGATGACGTTGGCCTGGTACGCAACGGCCGCGTTGGCAACGCCGCCTGGCTGCACGTAGATATTGCACGCGCCGGTGGAATCGCTGTTGCCGCAAAAGACGTTGCCGCTGACGGTACCGGTGTTGTTCAGAGTAAGAAAGGAACCCGCCGCCGTTGTGGAATCGCCATTGAACATCAACGCCGTGTTCGACAACGCGCTCAGTGAGCCGCCTGCGTTGACGTTGACGACGTTGTTGCGGCCGTCCAGTATCCACACGCCCTTGCCGCTGTTGGTGCCGCCCACCACGCTGCCGTTGATGTTGACCGTGACGCTCTGTTCGCCTTGTCCGCCCTGGCTTTGCGCCATGATGCCCGTGGAATCCGAACCCTTTGCGCTAAGCGTTCCGCTTTGGTTGACGGTGACGCTGCTTGCGTAGCCCGCGCTGCTGCTTACCGATCCTGCAAAGCCGCCCTGCGGGCCGCCGGCCAGGCCGCCGCCACCGCCGATGGACTGCGCGATGATGCCGTAGGAATTGGCGCCCACGGTCGACAGGTTTCCGTTAAAGGAAACCGATACGCTGCCGGCGCTGCTGGAGTTGAACGTGCTAGGCAGAAACCCGGCAGGGTTCGTGGTGATCAGCTTTGTCGTGTCTCCCAGGATGCCGCCGCCGTCGGCGATGGACTGCGCCACGATGCCGTGCGCGCCCGCGCCATGCGTGTTCAGGGTGTATTGCAGGTCCAGGTTCACCGAACCGCCATTGGAATTGCCCCCGCCCAAGACCGTCGTGCCCACGCCGGTTGCGGTGCCGGACGAAACGATGCCCCCGCCGCCGCCGATTGATTGCGCGATAACGCCAATCGCCCGATCGCCATAGGTGTTCAGGTTGAGGCCGACGGACGCATTGATCGGGCCGCCCGTGCCGCCAACGCCGGCGCTGCCCGCGTGCAGGTTGAATTGCTGGCTGCCCGGGCTTGCGGCGGATGTCGTGTTGCCGGCCATTGCAATACCGCCGCCCCCGCCAATGGACTGCAAGACCAGTCCGTGGGCGCTGTCGCCGTTGGTCTGGATGGAGGCATAGCTGCCGCCGGTTACCGTGACGTTGCCGCCCGCTCCACCGCTGCCACCCGTGGCTCCAACACGCAGCGAGCCCTTGGCCAGCGGCGATCCGGTGGCGCCCATTCCGCCGCCGCCGCCAATGGACTGCATGACGATGCCCATGGCGCCATAGCCAGACGTGTTGAAGCTGTTGGTGCCGTTGCCATTCAGGAAGGCATTGATGCTGCCGCCCGCGCCGCCAGACCCGCCGGAACCGCCCACCGAAATCGACACGTTGGATGAAGAAATGCTGGATGACGCGGTCGATGCCCCGCCCGCGCCGCCGCCACCGCCAATGGATTGCAGTACCGCGGCGTCCGCGTAGTCGCCGAAGGTATTTGTGGAAGCGCCAAGGCTGGCGGCCGTGGAAGAGGTTCCGATTGCGCCGCCATTGCCGCCGGCGCCACCATTGCCGCCAACCGAGACGTTGAACTGGTACGTCGTACCCGAATCGCCCAACGAGTCCGATGCGCTGTTCTCGCTGGTGCCGCCCACCGCACCGCCCAGGCCGCCCGAGCCGCCAATGCTCTGCACCAGCAAGCCGTCGGCATCCGCGCCATGGGTGGTGACACTGCCATCGCTGTTCAAATTGATGGTGCCGCCGTAGCCACCACCGGTACCGCCACGGCCGACCGACACGGTGCCCCGGACGTCGGTCGAGCCGTCTTCGCTTTCGCTACTGACGGCAAGCCCGACCTGGCCGCCTTGCGACGAACCGCCGCCACCGCCGATGGACTGAACCAGCACCGCGCGCGCGCCGTCGCCGTGGGTGACGACCGTGCTGGAGGGGTCGACGGTCAGCGAAGCCGTGCCGCCCTGCCCGCCGGCGCCGCCGATGCCGCCTACGTTCGCCGTGATGGATACGTTGGCATCCACATTCGGGCTACGGCCGGTGGCGGAGCCCACGCCGCCCGACCCGCCGCCGCCGCCGATGCTTTGCAGCACCAGGGCGTTCGCGGAGTCTCCCCACGTGGTGATGGTGCTGCCCGCCAAGCTAAGCGTGGCAGTGCCACCATAGCTGCCCGGCCCGCCGCTGCCACCCACTGACGACTGAACGGTGCCGCCCACGGAATCTCCGGTGCCAACCACCGTCGACAGCGCCGAGGCGCTGCCGCCCAGGCCACCGCCGCCGCCGATGGATTGCACCAGCACGCCCTGCGAGTTGGCGCCGTAGGTGGTCAGAATCGAGTTATTGATGGCCGACGACGCCGTGCCGCCTGCGCCGCCCGTTGCGCCGGAACCGCCCATCGCAAACGTCACCGCCACGCCAAAGGACGCGTCCTCGTCCGGAACGGCAATCGCCAGGGCTTTCGCCACGGACGCGCCACCTGCTCCGCCACCGCCGCCGATGGATTGCACGACCACGCCGTGCGCGTCGCCATTGGTGGTGCCCGACGACCCTGTCGTCAGGCTTGCGTTGGAAACATTGCCCACTGCCGTACCGCCCGCGCCACCGCTGCCGCCGGTGCCGCCCACCGCAACGGCGATGGCAAACCCCACGCCGGCGTCGTAGGAAGACGCCGCGCCGCCGGTCCCGCCGCCGCCACCGATGGACTGCGACACGATGCCGTAGGCATGGTCCCCGCTGGTATTCAATGTGTAGCCGTTCATGCCGACGGTGGACGAGCCGCCGTTGCCGCCGCCTCCGCCCTGGCCACCAATGACGGCCACACCGTTTGCCGCGCCGCCGTCCCCGCCGCCACCCCCGATGGACTGGCCCAACATCCCGATTGATCCCGTGCCGCTGGTGCTCAGCCCGCCGGACTGGTTGATATTGACCGTGCCGCCAGACACCGCCGTGCCGCCCGCGCCGCCCAACGCGATGATGCCGCTGCTGACGCCCGCTGTTCCGCCGCCGCCGCCAATGGCCTGCGCCGAAATACCGTGCGAAGACTGGCCGGTGGTCGAGATCGACGATTGGCTGTTGATCGTGACCGTGCCGCTGGCCCCGCCGATACCCGCATCGGCGCCGGCGTTGCCGAACAGTTCGAAGTTGCCGGTGGTGACGCCACCGACGCCGCCCATGGACTGGCCGAGGATGCCGATGGAGTCATCGTTCCTGGTCTGGATGGAGCCGCCGGTGGTGGTTACGGTGACTGCCTCGCCCGCGCCGCCGCTGCCGGCGTTCTCGGGCGTGAAGTCGATGAGGCCGCTGCTGGTCTCGACCCCGCCGCCCGCGCCGCCCTGGCTGATTGCCGAGATGCCGTGCGACTGCACGCCATTGGTCTGGATGCTGGCATTGCCGTTCATGGCAATGTTGACCGTGCCGCCGTTGCCGCCGACCGCACCGTTACTGTCTTCGCGGCCCGCGCCGCCGTTACCGCCCAGCGTGATCACATTGACGCCGGGCAGGTAGTCGCCAGAGGTCGTGACCAACGACCCGCTGTTCAGCGTAACGGCGGTGGTCGTGTTGCCGTTGCCGCCGCCGTACCCGCCGATCTCGCCGCTGGTGTTGGTGATCGTCTGCGGGCCCATGCCCCCATTGCCCCCAAGCCCGATGACGACGATCCCGCCAGACGCCTTCGGCAGGCTGGTAGGCGCTACCGTCGACGTGCTGGCCACGGAGACCTGGCCGCTGTTGACGACGCTCATCGCGCCGAATTGGCCACCAGTGCCGCCGTTGTCGCTGCCGTCCGAAGACGTCATGCCGTTGCCACCCTGGCTCAAGATATACAGGCCGCGTACGCTGCCCAGCGCCGACCCGTTCACGTTCACCGATACGTTGCCGGTGTTGGTGATGAGGGTGGGATTCGAGTAATTGGTCGCTCCGGCGCTGGAGCCGCTGCCATTGGCATGCCCCCCATCGCCGGCGATGGATTCAGCGCCGATGCCCCAGGCGTAGCGCCCGGCGGTGCCGGTGACCGAGACCGAAGCGCTGTTGTTGATATTGACGATATTGCTGCCACCGCCATTGCCGCCGTTCTGATCGCCCGTCGCCGCACTGTCCTGGTTTCCGCCCACGACGCCGATGCTGGCGCCGTAGATACCCACGCCGCCATACGGCAGGTTCGACACGCTGATGTTGCCGCTATTCGTAACCGTGACGGCTGAACCATCGCCGCCCTGGCCGCCGTTGCCCCCGCCAATCACCGTGTCGCTGGCGTTGGCGCCAATACCGCCGACCGAGGCGCCATAGATGCCGAACTGCGATCCCGAATCCGCCCAGATGCCGGGTCCGCTGCCTTGCCCGCTGGCGGTCGGCGCGTTCTGCACCGTGATTGTCCCGCCGTTGTTGTTGATGGTGATGGTGCCGCCGTTACCGCCGTTTGTTGCGTTATTGCTGGTGTCGCTGGACCCCATGCCGCCGGTAAGCCGAACGAAGATGCCGCCCTGTGGGGCGCTGGGCTGCAACACTGCGCCGTTGTTGATCACCGTGTAGTTGCCACCGTAGTCGCCGATGTTGTCGCCGGTGCCCGCGCTGGCGGTATTGGTGACGTTGACCTGCGCCCCTGCCCCGCCCTGGCTGGACGAAATGGTGCAGGTGGTGGAATTGGAGGGATTGGTATCGACCGCCGGGCAACTCAACGCCGCGACGGCAGGCTGCGCCAGAATCAGGCCGACCGCAGTGACTGAGAACATCCCTAGCCAGTTCGCGGGGCGCGGCAGCGACCGACGCGGTTCAAAACCAGGGCACAGAGCGGCCCCTGCGCGCAAAGTCCGCTTTGCGGTCGCCTTCTTCATCTTCAACCCCTTGCAGCAAGCCCGTAACAACAGGCCGCATTAGTTTTCTGATTAATTCTGATCTCGGGGATTTTTAGCACGCAGGACGAAGGCGAGCTTTACTGCTTCGACGAAACGTATTTTTCAGTCGACGAATCGGTGCCAGGTTTGTCAAAAAACCACAACGACAGTCCGTGCGCGTCAGCCCGTCGACATCTATGATGATTTTTTGCAACCGGCCCCTCAAGGGAGACACCCATGCCCTCGGTACCATTCAAACAAGTTGATGTGTTCACCAACGTTCCGTACCAGGGCAACCCGGTCGCGGTCGTTCTTGACGCGGAAGGTCTCAGCGACGAGCAGATGCAACGCATTGCCAACTGGACGAACCTGTCGGAGACAACGTTCGTACTGCCCGCCACGCAAGCCAATGCCGATTACCGCGTCCGCATCTTCACGCCCCATTCCGAGCTTCCCTTCGCGGGACACCCCACGCTTGGCACCGCGCACGCGCTGCTGGAAGCCGGGAAAATCGCCCCGAAAGACGGCGCGCTTACCCAAGAGTGCGCGGCAGGCTTGATCCCACTGACCGTGACGGAATCTGACGCGGCCAGCCCGGTGATTGCATTCACCCTGCCGCAACCCAAGCTGGTGGCGTTGACCAGCGAACAGATCGTCGAGCTGGAAGCGATTTTGGGTATGCCGGTGAGGCGCGATCCCGCTCCCAAGTTCATCGATGTGGGGCCGGTCTGGACGATTGCGCAACTGGACAGCGCGGCCTCGGTACTGGCGTTGCGTCCGGACTTCGCGCGCATGGCCGCGTTTGACAAGCGCAATGCAGCGACCGGGGTCGTGGTCTTTGGGCCGCATGACAAGGGGTCGCTCACCGCGATTGAAGTGCGCGCATTTGCCCCAAGCATCGGTGTCAACGAAGACCCGGTGTGCGGCAGCGGCAACGGTTCTGTCGCCGCGTTTATTCGGGATGCCGGGCAGATCCAGACCTTTGGCAATCGCTTTCTCAGCGCCCAGGGTGCTGCCGTGGGCCGGGCGGGAAACATCGCGGTGACCTTCGACGGTGTAGACGTCATCCGCATCGGCGGTCAGTCGGTCACGTGCGTGGACGGAAGCATCGCGGTTTAGGTCATGCCACATCCACGACGATTTTTCCGCGCGCGCTTGCGTTGGTGATCGCGTCGTAGGCCGCTTCCGCTGACCGCAAGTCGAACCGGCAACAATGGTGTCAGACTGCAATTTCGCGGCAAAATTGCCTGCCGTCAGCAAAAAACCGGCGTGCGTCACAGTCGGCGCGGCGCATCTCGCACCGTCAGCGCCTGCTCAAAAAACGAAGACAGCAGGCGGCTTTCCCGGCGCTCTTGCAGGCAATACAGATAGGTCTCGGTGCGCACCGGGTCTCCTTCAATGCGTATCGCGCGAAACCGGGCGTCGGGAATGAACTCGGCCTCTGACACCGTGCCCAGGCCCAAGCCCCGCGCCACCGCTTCGCGCAAGGCTTCGCGGCTGCCGATTTCCATGACGGGGCGCGGCCGCACGCCGGCTTGCTCCAGGGCGGCCTCCAGCGCCGCGCGCGTGGTGGAACCGGCTTCCCGTTGCAACAAGGGCGCATCCTGCAAGGCGGACAACGGCACGCTGTCGAAGCGCGCCAGCGGATGCGACACCGGAGCGAAAAGGATGACGGCATGGCTGGCGTAATGCTCTGAGCTCAGGCCCGGCTCATCGCGCGCGCCGGCCAGCACCGCGATGTCGGTCACGTAGTTCTCCAGGTCGGCCAAGACTTCGGCGGAATTGCCGACCCGTATCGACAACTCCACGCCCGGATACAGCCGGTGGTAGGCATCCACCATTTCAATCACATGAAACGGGCCGACCGCGCCGATACGCAATTTGCCGGTATTGAGCTTGCCCGCGTCGTGCAGCAGATTGAAGGCATCCAGTTCCAGCGCGCCCAGTTGCTGGGCCACGGGCAACAGCGCCATGCCGACCTGCGTCAGTTGCGCGCCGCGTCCACGGCGATGAAACAGTTCCACCTCGTGCTGTTTTTCCAGCGCCTGGACCTGGGTGGTCACCGTGGGTTGCGCCAAGCCCAGCGCACGGGCGCCCGCGCTGAAACTACCGTGACGCGCGACGGCCAGGAAGGCGCGCAGGCGGGCAACCGACATATAGATTCCATCTATGGATGACTGATGAACGGCATGCTAAATCGATAATATGAAGGACATGTGACACCCCCAAACTTCCTGGCATTCCTCCTCCACTACACCAGGATGCCTGCCATGAAGTCCCCCATTCGTAGTACCGCCCGCCGTTCCTTCACCGCCGCCGCCGCGGCGCTCGCCCTCTGCGTGCTGGGCGCCGCCACCGCGCACGCGGCGCAAGACACGCTCACCATTGGCCTGATCCCCGCCGAAGATTCGCAGGCCATGATCGAATCCAGCAAGCAGGTGATCGAGCAGTTGCAGCAACAGACCGGCATGAAGGTAAAGCCGTTCGTGGCCACCGACTACAACGGCATCATCGAAGCGCTGCGCGCCAAGAAGCTGGACGTGGCGTATCTGGGCCCCTTCTCGTATGTGCTGGCGGCCTCGGTCGCGGATGTCGAGGCCTTCGCGGTTGCCGTGACCAAGAAGTCCGGCAAGAGCGCCTACAAGAGCTTGATCGTGGTGCGCAAAGACAGCGGCATCACCAGCGTGGAAGGCCTGAAGGGCCACACCTTTGCCTTTGTGGACCCCAGCTCGACGTCCGGCCATCTTTTCCCGAAGTCCGGCTTGGAGCAAGCCGGTTACGACCCCGCCAAGCTGTTCTCGCGCGTGGTGTTCTCGGGTTCGCATGATGCCAGCCTGCTGGCCGTGGCCAACAAGAAAGTCGATGCCGCCGCCGTTGCCGACCGCATTTACGCCAACGCCATCGCCAAGGGCCAGTTGCGCCCGGACGAGTTGAGCGTGGTGTGGCAGTCCAGCGACATCCCCGAATCGCCGATGGTGTGGCGCAAGGATCTAGACCCCGCCCTCAAGGAAAAGGTGGCGCGCGCGCTGGCCAACATCAAGGACGTGCCGTGGGGCGACCAAGGCATGCTTAACGGATTCCAGCCCACCAACGACGCGGCCTACAACGTGGTTCGCGACACCGCCAAGGTGCTGAAGCTGGACCTGCGGAGCATGAAATGATCCAACTGCGCGGCCTGACCAAGCGCTACGGCGCGAACGAAGTGCTGCGCGGCGTGGATCTGCAAGCGGGCGCCGGCGAGTTTCTGGTGATACTCGGCCAATCCGGCGCCGGCAAGTCCACGCTGTTGCGGTGCATGAACCGCCTGGTGCACGCCGATGCGGGCGACATGACCGTGGCCGGCATCAACGCCATGGCCGACCGTGACACCCGGGCGCTGCGGCGCCAGGTGGCCATGATCTTCCAGCACCATGATGTTGTGCCGCGCCTGTCGGTATTGCGCAATGTGCTGACCGGACGGCTGGGCGCCGTGCCGGTGCTGACGTCGGTGTTGCAGCTATTCAGCCGCGCCGACGTCGCCCTGGCGCAAGAATGCCTGGTGCGTGTTGACCTGGCGCACAAGGCCCAGGCCCGCACGGACTCCTTGTCGGGGGGGCCGCGCCAGCGCGTGGGCATTGCGCGTGCGCTGGCGCAACGGCCGCGCGTGATTCTGGCCGACGAACCCGTTGCCAGCCTGGACCCGAAGACCGCACGGCTGGTGATGCGTTATCTGCACGATGCCACGCGCGAGCTCGGCATCACCGTGGTCTGCAACTTGCACCAGGTCGATTACGCACGCGAATTTGCCGATCGAATCGTGGGGCTGGCGCACGGCCGCGTGGTCTACGACGGCCTGCCCGGCGCCATGCAGGAAGCCGACCTGGCCCGGATCTATCCGGGCGCGGAACCCTCGGGCGACGCAACCACTACCGGCATCGACGCACAGTTTGACGCCGAACCGCTGCAAGCCGCGCCCAAGGGAGCCTGAAATGGACGACAAGAAATACATGTGGGTGGCGCCGTTGCCGACCAGCTTGAAGGGCTGGGCCTGGGTGGCGGCGGCGGTAGCGTTGACGATGGCCGCGCTGCAATGGAGCGCCCAGGGCGCGCAACTGAGCGCCTCTGAGCTTGCCGCGGGTATCCCGCAGATTGCGGACTTTCTTAGCAGGACCTTTCCGCCCGACTGGCGCATTCTGGAATCGCTGGTGGCCCCGGCCGTCGAGACCGTGCAGATCGCCATCTGGGGAACCTTGCTGGGTGTGCTGGGCGCGCTGCCCGTGTCGTTCCTGGCCGCGCGCAATCTGAACGTCAATCCGTGGCTGTATCGCGCCACGCGCCAAACACTGAATGTGATCCGCAGTATCAACGAACTGATCTTGGCGTTGGTGTTCGTCGCGGCCGTGGGCCTGGGGCCTTTTCCTGGCGTGCTGGCGCTGGCCCTGCATGGGATAGGCATGCTGGGCAAGTTCTTTGCCGAAAGCATAGAGGAAATCGACGAGGGTCCGTTGGAAGCGCTGCGTTCCACGGGTGCCAGGCCGTTGCAGGTGATTGTGTTTGGCGTGCTGCCGCAGGTGATCACGGCCTGGATCGCGGTGATTCTGTACCGCTTTGAGGTCAACCTGCGTTCCGCCACGGTGCTGGGCATGGTTGGCGCCGGCGGGCTGGGCTTTGAACTGGTCAGCAGCCTGAAACTTTTCAAGTACCAGGAAACGGCAACCTGCATCGTGGTCATCACCGTGATGGTGATCGTGGCCGACATGATTTCCAACCGCCTGCGTGCCGCTATTCGCGAGAACGGGCGCGGTTGAATCCCCTATATTTTTCAGAGACTGACATGTGGCATTTTCATAATCCCGTCGGCATAGACGCTGGCGAGGGTGCGCTTGAGCGCTTGCCGCAACGGCTGGGCAAGCGGCGCGCAATCCTGATCGCCTTTCCGGAAGCGCGCCAACTCGGCTTGTGCGACCGAATCCAGGCGATGCTGGGCGAACAACTGGTGGCGATCGAAACCGATGTGCAGCCCAATCCGGACGTAGCCTGGTTGGCGCCGATGTATGAACGCCTGTGGCGCGAATATCCGGACGTGGAATGCATCATCGCCCTGGGCGGCGGCAGCGTCATCGACTGCGCCAAGGCCATGCTGACCCGCACGCCCTCGGGCACCTTCGACGAGCTGCTGGCCTGCCTGTCCGGCGACGCGGCCATGACCAGCCCGCCCGACCGCGTCCGCGCCTTGATCGCGTTGCCGACCACGGCGGGCACCGGCAGCGAAGTCACCCCCTGGGCCACGCTGTGGGATCAGCGGCAAGGCCGCAAGTACTCGCTGCATCTGCCCTGGACCTGGCCGGAAGCAGCCTTGATCGACCCCTCGCTGATGCTCAGCCTGCCGCCAGGCACGACCCTGGCAAGCGGCCTGGACGCGCTATCCCATGCGCTGGAATCGTTATGGAACATTCATCGCAATCCGGTGTCGGCCAGCCTGGCGGTGTCGGCCGCGCGCCAGGTGCTGGCTGCCCTGCCCTTGCTGATGCGGGATCCGTCCAGCAAGGTCTTGCGCTCGCGCGTGGCCGTGGCCGCCGCGCTGGCGGGCGTCGCGTTCTCCAACACCAAGACCGCGCTGGCGCATTCGCTTTCTTACGGATTGACGCTGGAACATGGCATTCCGCATGGCATTGCATGTTCGTTCAGCTTGCCTCGCGTCATGCAATTGGCGTTTGGCGTGGACCCGGAACTGGACGCGCTGCTGTTGTCCATATTCGACGCGCGCGACGCCGAGCATGCTGTGTCTGTCCTGACGGCGTTCCTTGAGGACCTGGGTGTCAGCACGGACCCCGCCTCTTATGGCGTGGCCCCGGAACAGTGGGACGAGCGCGTGGCCGACGCCTTGCTGGGCCCGCGCGGCCAGAATTTCGTCGGCGCGCGATGAGCCGCGCCGCCTCGCCCTTCGCCGACTTCGGCACTTCAACAACTCTCAGGCTGTTAAACATGAATCAGGCTTCCCCCTTCCCGGGCGAACAACTTCCCAAGATCGAAGCGGTCATTTTTGATTGGGCCGGCACCCTGGTGGACTTCGGTTCCCTGGCGCCCACGCAGATCTTCGTCGATGCGTTCGCCACCTTTGGCATGTCGATCACGCTTGAACACGCGCGCGGCCCCATGGGCTTGTCCAAGCGCGACCACATCCGCACGCTACTTGCCGAACCCGGCATTCAGGCGGCGTGGGTCCAAGCGTTCGGGCGGGGCTCGACCGACGAGGATATCGATGCGATTTATCAGCGCTTCATGCCGATGCAGATCGAGAAGGTTGCCGCGTACTCGCAACCGATTCCGGGCGCCGTGCAGGTGCTGCAAACCCTGCGCGAGCAAGGCGTCAAGATTGGCTCTTGCTCGGGCTATCCGCGCCAGGTACTGGACGTGCTGCTGCCGCACGCGGCGGCCGCAGGCCTTGCGCCTGACTGCGTGATCGCCGGCGACGAGCTTTCCGCGGGCGGCAGGCCGGGCCCCTACATGGCCCTGGCCAACGTGCTGGCCTTGGGCGCGCAAGATGTGCGCCGCTGCATCAAGGTGGATGACACCACGCCGGGCATCGAGGAAGGTCGCAACGCCGGCATGTGGTGCGTGGGCCTGACGCTGTCCGGTAATGAAGTGGGCTACTCGCAAGCAGAACTGGCCGCCGCCGATCCCGCCGACGTAGAAACGCGCGTCGCGCGCGCCGCCAGCCGCCTGACGCAGGCCGGCGCGCATTACGTGATCGACAGCGTGGCCGATCTGCCTGGTGTCATTGAGCAGATCCAAGAACGACTGGCGCGCGGCGACACGCCCTGATCCAAGGCCAGTCGCTGACGCCAACAGCAAAGGCTCCGGCGGGATTCACATTCCGCCGGAGCCATCTTTTTCGTAGCGCTGCCCTTCCCCATCAAGCAACCTCCACGCCCGCCGCGCCGCAGCGCTGGATGGCATCGAAGAATGATGAAATCAGGCGGCTATCCCGACGCTCGCGCAAACAGCAAACGTGGATATGCGTCGACACCACGTCGCCTTCAATACGCACCGGCCGCAAGCGCGGGTCCGGCACATATTCCGATTCGGATACCGTTCCCACGCCCAAGCCGCGCACGACCGCCTCGCGCAGCGCCTCGCGGCTGCCGATTTCCATTGCCACCTCCACCGACACATCGTGCTGCCGCAGCGCATCTTCCAGCGCCTTGCGCGTGGTGGAACCCGGTTCGCGCATCAACAAGGGCTGCGCCGAGAGCTCCTGCAACGCAATAGATTCGCGGTGGGCGAAGGGATGGTCCACCCGCACAAACGCAATGACGGGATAGCGCGCATAAGGCTGCATGTAGTAGCGGTCTTCCGGATAGCGGCTGGCCACCACGCCCACGTCGCAGACGTATTTGTCCAGGTCATCCAGCACCACTTCGGAGTTGCCCAGCGTGATGGAAAGCGAGATGCGCGGATAGACGGCGTGATAGGCCTCGATCATTTCCGTGACATGGTAAGGACCTACCGCGCCCACCTTCAGCGCCCCGCGTTGCAGCTTGCCGCTATCGTCCAGCATCAGCCGCATATCGCCTTCCAGCGACACCATGCGACGCGCCAGCGGCAGCATTTCCAGGCCTAGCGCGGACAGTTCCACGCGCCGGCCCCGGCGGTGGAACAGTTCGGCACCGTACTCCCGTTCGATCATCTGAATCTGGGAATTCAGCGTGGTGTGGCTCATGCCCAGGACACGGGCGGCTGCCGTAAAGCCGCCGTGCTGGGCCACCATGATGAATGCGCGTATCTGATTAAGCGTCACGGCGTGTCTCTGCTGACCATTGATGTTTGCGATGGCCGCCATGATGCCGCACGCACATGACGCTTACGCGACCCCCATGACCGGGTCGCTGGTACTGTCCTGGCCGGTTTCCATGCGGCCGGCAAAGCGGCGTTCAAAGTCGTTGCCCATCGTGACGGTGAAGTCATACCAGTTGTTCGCCGCCTCGACCGACCAGCGCGGCTCAACCTGCATGCCCGGGTCTACGGTGTAGGTCCAGGGGCCGTCCGTGCGATAGGCGTTGGCCGTCACGGTCACCGTCGCGGGCGCCGTGCCCATGTTCATGATGGTCAACGACACCGCGCGGCCGCGCTCGTCATAGCAAACGCGCACCTCGGGGTTCGGCCCACTGGCCAGCGCACTGATGTCACCCTTGAAGCGGCGGTGGTATCCATTGGGACCCAACACCCACAGGCTGTACTGGCCCGCGTTGTCGGCGGTGGCCTGCCAGGCGTCCGAGATCATCTTGCGACCTTCCACCGTGTAACGCCGAGGGAAGCGTGCCAGGTTGAGTTCGTCGTACACATGAAACACCGTGCCTTGCGCGCCGGTATTGCTGAAGGTCAGCCAGACCTGTCCGCTGCTGACATCCACGTTGGCGCTAGTGTGCAGGTGATAGGGCAAGGCGCGCGATGGACGCACCAGCAACGCCTGCGTGGGCAGGGGCACCGTGCCCACATCCGGCACCGGCACACTGCCCGAGCCGACTTGCTGGGCCAGCGTCGCATCGGCCTCGGCACGGGTCGGCGCCGGTATCAGCAAGGGCTTCGCGGTATTGGGATCCTTGAAGTTGAAACACGACATCAAGTCGCCGAAGACGGCGCGGCGCCACGGGCTGATGTTCGGCTCGGCCACGCCAAACCGTTGTTCCAGAAAACGCAGCACCGACGTGTGATCGAACTGCTGCGAGTTGACCCAACCGCCCACGCTCCACGGCGAAATCACCAGCGTTGGCAAACGCGGCCCCGCGCCAAACGGCCTGCCGTCGGGCGTGACCTTGCTGGTGTCTCCCGGCGGCGCGGGCATGGTGTAGTACTCGTTCTCGATGTCCACCGTTGACTTCCCGGCCTGCGTGCCGTCGGCCGCGCGCCAGGGCGGCGCGGGCGGCGGCATGTGGTCAAAGAAGCAATCGTTTTCGTCGTAGTTCAGGATCAGGACGGTCTTGCTCCACACATCCGGGTTCGCGGTAAGGGTATCCAGCAGCTTCTGCACGTACCATGCGCCCTGCCCCGGCACCGACATGCTGGGATGTTCGCTATAAGGCCCGGGCGCAACAATCCAACTTACCTGCGGCAGCGTTCCCATGGCGATGTCGTCCGCAATGGCTTGCAGGTATCCGCCATCGGGCATGGTGTTGCCGAACCCCTTGTACAGCGGCGACAGAGCCTCCATGGTGGGCGTATACGGCGCGGACGGAGAGCCGGATGCCGCCAGCCGTTCATTGACGGCACGATATGCGGCAAACGCCACCAGCTGGTTGTTATTGCTGTTGTTGCCCGGCGTGTTGTAGACCTTCCAGGTGACCCCGGCCGCTTGCAAGCGTTCCGGATACGTCATCCAGTCCAGGCCATCTTGCGAGGGGCCCAGGCCGCCCCAGTTGGCGTTGGTGACGCAGGCGTGACCACTGACGTTTGCGCCGTTGGTGCCGCTCCACAGGAACATGCGGTTCGTGAAGGTGCCGGTGTTGATGGCGGTGTGATAGGCGTCGCAGATGGTGAAGGCGTTCGCCAACGACCAATGAAGCGACAAATCCGATTGCTGCAAATACCCCATGGCAACCTTGGTGTTCTTGGCACGCGGCCATGCCGCCATTCGCCCGCCATCCCAGGCCGCCTGCTGATCCGCCCAGTTATGCGCGCCGCCCACGCGCAACGCGTTGCCCTTGGTGGCATCCAAGTAATAGGGTTGCACCGTGCCCGACGTGCCCTGTTGTATCCAGACTGACTCGCCCGACGCCATGGGTATGGTGAAGCGGTCGCTGAACCCACGGACGCCGGGCATGGTGCCGTAGTAGTGGTCAAACGACCGGTTTTCCTGCATCAGAATAATGACGTGCTCAACGTCGTTGATCGTGCCCGTGGCGTTGTTGGCCGGAATGGCGAGCGCGCGCTGGATGGCCGGCGGAAACGGTCCAAGCGCGGCGGTCGCGGCGGCGGCGCGCAAGAAATTGCGGCGGTTCATGAAGGTCATGGTGATCGGTATCCGTTCGATAGATGATTGCGGCGGCGCGCGGGCGCCGCCGCCATGTGCTCAAGGCGCGCAGTCCAGCGTCGAATTCAAGGCGGGGGGCTGCGTCGCATCGGTCCCGCCATCGGGGCAGGCGCCGGCGGATGGCGGCGCCACAATCGGCGTCTGTGCGACAGCCGAGCCATCGCTCGCCTGGGCGGTCGGGGATGGCGTATCGCTGTCCGCCTCATCATCGCCGCCGCATCCCGCCACCAATGCGCACGCCATCGTGGCAGCAAGCGCGGCCTTCAGCGCCGATGCGCGTGCGCCCAAGCCGAAAAGCCGAGTCAGGGAGGTTTTCATCGTTCTATCCCTCACTGCGTGATCAACGTCGACACGGGCTTGTTCGACAGGAAGATGGATTGCAGCTCGCCATCGGTCAGTACCCGGTTCCACATCGCCAGGTCACCAAACATCTGTTGATAGGGAGGCGCGGTGGTGCATTGCCCGACGGTATAAGGCGGCTTGGCGCCACACTTGTTCATCAGGTAGGCACCGGTGCCATCGTCGCCGATGCCCCATTGCGGGTAGGCCGACAACTTGGACAGATCCACGGCGCCGGTCGATTTGCCCGTCGCCACGCGGTTGATCGCACCCGTCACGGAATCAAACACCACCATGTTCATGGTCTTGGCCACGCCGTCGACGGAAAACGCGATGTAGATCCAGCGGCCCACCGTGACCTGCGTGTAGGGGCTGGTGGGGCCGTCCGCGCGCACGCCGCCCGAACCAATGTTGAAAGCGATGCCGCACTGGTTCCCCGAACTTGAGAACATGCCGATCGCCACCCCCGCATTGCCACCACTCACGTAGTTCTTGTTCGCCAAGATCGTGACGTTGCTGCGCGGCACGCATTGGTCCGCCTTGAACCAGAACCCGATGGTGAACTGCGGCGCCGTCCCCTTGGACACATCAAAGCCGTCGGCGGGAGTCAGGCGGTAGCCTTCCAGCCCGTTGACCGTGACGAAGTTGGTATCGACCAACAGGCCGTTGGTGCCGGCAAACGGCCCCGGCACCACCAGGCCAGCCGAAGCAGGCAAGTCGCTGGAAGCCGGACCCATCGTGCTGTTGCCCTGCACATCCACGGGCGGCAACGTCGCACTGAACGGGTAGTACGACACCAAACCATTCAGCAAGGTGGGCTCCAATGGCACAGGCGGCGTATACGTGAGCGGCGGGCTGGTAATGGCGCGCGATGCGGCAGCGTCACCTTCGCCGGCTTGGACGGTGTAGGAAAACTGATAGGTTCCCTTAGCCGTCAGATCCGCCGTCAGTTGATTGTCGATATACGTTGTCGCCCCCGCCGGCAGGCGGGACGCAATGACGCGGCCATCGCGCAGCACGTCGATGGTGCGGTCTGACGGCGCCGTCCATGTCAGCACCACATTGACTGACGCCGAGTTGTTGTCCGCCACCTTGGCCGACAGGTTCGTGACCGGCTGCGGCCCCAGCAGCCTGGCGCCATCCAGCGCGTACTGTGCCGTGTCGGGCAAGGCATCCAGATAAGCCAGCACCGTAGGCGCGACATCCGCGATGCTGGCGTAGCCATACAGGTCCGCCAGCGCCGTGGGCACCGGCGCGCCAACGCCTTGCATGCCGTTGTTCGCGCCTTGGTTCAAACCAATGAAAGTGGCCGATTCGGGCACCAGCGGCAGCCCGTCGTCCTGGCTGTTGTCGCTAAGCCCATGGTTGCCCGTCACAACCACCAGCCATTGGCTGTCCTTGGCCTTGGCCGCTTCATCAAGCATGGCCCCTACCGCCTGGTCCAGCTTGGTCAACGTGGCCGCGTAATTTGGCGAATTCACGCCATAGTTCAGCGCGGCGTCCTTGGCGGAACGGAACTGCGCAACCACCGTGCGATACCCGCTGCCGATCATCTGCACGGCCTGACCAGACACGCAGTCCAGCGTGGCGGCATTGGTGGAACAGTCGGCCATGGTATCCAGATAGCCCGCGTCGTGGTCCGCCACCAGCAATTGCGCCAACTCGGCCGAAGCCACGGCCGCGCCGTTCAGGCCCGTGCCCTTGGCCTTCACCTGTTGGAAAAGCGTGGCGCCGCGCAAGGCCTGCACGGGGGCATTGGAGATCACGCCATGCCGGTTTGCCCAGGTGCCGGTCAGCAGCGTCGCCCAACCCGGCATGTCCAGGGTGGGCTGCTGGCTGGGTGTTCCCGCGACGCCGCCGCTGTAAGCCAGTTGCACCTGAAGACGCGCCAGGTTCGGCAGCGTGCCGGTAGCCATGCCGCTTTGCACCGCGCTGTAAATGGCGCTATCCATGTCGATGACCAGCGCATGACGGCTCGTGGACGCCTCGGGCGGCTGCGGCGTGGTGGGTGTTTCGGGTTGGGTCGGAGCCGAATCCGAATCGTCGTCGCTGCCGCCGCACGCGGTCAGTGCCAGCGACAACATCGCGGTTGCGGCCAGGCGGCTCCATGCGGCCAGGCGGCGGTCCCTGTGCACTAGCGAGGCGCGCGGCGCCAGATGCGCGTGCGTGCGCGCCAGGGTTGAAGTAGCTGGATGCTCGACTCTCATTTTTCGACGATCTCCGTTTGGGAAAGAATGGTCGAATTTGAGCCGAGCGCGGTTACGCAGTCGCGACGATTTCCTAGGCTCTGATCGTCTTAACTGTCGATTTTTTCGGATGCTCGATCACACAAGCATAGGGCGCGATGCCTGTAGCGCCTTTTCCTGACTGACTGGATACCTGGGGCCCCCTCTACCCTTCATGCTTGCCCGGCGCCCTTCCCCCGTCCAGATACTCTTCCACCGCACTCTCCACCGTGGGATGAAAGTGCGCGTCACTGAAAACCTCCGCCAGTTCAAAGCGCTTGAGCTTGTCGCGCACCGGGTCCTTCATCTCGGCAAAATGCAGTTCAGCGCCCTGCTGGGTCAGATGCTGGCTTAGCTCGCGCAGCATGTCGGCCGACGTCACGTCGACGCTGGTGACGGGTTCTGCCGCCACCACCACGCGCCGCACCGGCGTGGGCGAAGCCTCGACGGCTTGCATCAGCCGTTGCTGGAACAGCTCGGCGTTGGCAAAGAACAGAGGCGCATCCCAGCGGAACAGCACCAGGCCGTCGATCAGGGCGGCATGGGGGTAGCGCTTCAGGTCGTGGTAGCCGCGCACGTTCGGCACACGGCCCAGCACGGCAAAATGTGGGCGCCAGCCGTCCCACAGGAATTCGATGACGGCGATGACCACGGCCAGACCGATGCCGGGAATGGCGCCGAACGCGGCCACGGCGGCAAAGCACAGCATGGATAGCCAGAACTCCCATTGCTGGATGCGGTAGATGCGGCGCAGGTCCTTGAATTCAAACAAGCCGATGGCGGCGGCGATGACGACGGCGGCCAGCGCGCTGCTGGGCAAGTAGCGCAGCAGGTTCGGCGCCAGCAACAGCAGGACGGCCACGGCAACCGCCCCCACAACGCCGGTAAGCTGGGTGCGCGCGCCGGCCGCCTCGGCCACGGGCGTGGGCGATGCGCTGCTGCTGATGGGAAAGCCCTGGAAGAATCCCGCCGCCAGGTTGGCCATGCCCAAGCCCACCATTTCCTGGTTCGGATCCACGCGCGTGTGCGTGCGGGCGGCATAGGTGCGCGACAGCACGCTGGTATCCGCGAACGCGATCAACGCCACGGCGCAGCCGCCCAGCACGATCGTGGCCCAGTCCGCGTTGCTCAGCCACGGCAAGGTGAACGACGGCAGCCCTTGCGGGATCTCGCCCAGCACGCTGACGCCCTGGGCGTCCAGCCTAAAGAAGCTGACCGCCAAGGTGGCCAGAATCACCGCAATCAAAATGCCTGGCACGCGGTCAAAGCGCTTTAACAGCAGGATCATCGCCAAGGTTGCCGCGCCCACGGCGAAGGCGTACCAGTTGGTGTTGCCATCCATCACCGCCTGCGCCAGCAGCCACAGTTCCTGCAACGGGCCGCGGCCGTCGATCGGGATGGCGAATATCTTGGGCAACTGGCTCACCAGCACCGTGAACGCAATGCCGTTCATGTAGCCATAGCGTATGGGCTTGGACAGCAACTCGGTGATGAACCCAAGCCGCAGCAGGCCCAGCACAATGCAGAACAGGCCCGCGACGATGGCCATCAGGCTGGCCACGGCCACCGCGCGCATGGGGTCGCCGCCGGACACGCTGAGCACCACCGCCAGAATCGGCGCGGCAAGCGCCGAGTCCGGCCCTAGCACCAGGATTCGGCTGGGGCCGAATATTGCATAGGCCAACAGCGGCACGATGGTGGCGTACAAGCCATAGACGCCGGGCACGCCCGAGGCCTCGGCGTAGGCAATGCCCACGGGCACCAGCATGGCCGTCAGCGCCAGACCGGCAGCCAGGTCCCTGGGTAGCCAAGCCAATTCATAGGACCTCAGCACCGCCAGCCCCGGCAGCCAGCGCAGCCAGTGCCGGGGCGGGTTGTCGACAGCGGCGGGCGGGGGCAAAGGGGAAGCCATGAAACACCTGGTTGGTCGCAGGCTGGGCGACGGGTAGTTGAAAAGACAACAAGGGGTTGGACGTCAGTACATCAGCCAGACGATTACCGTTCCCCAGGTGGTGATCAGGATATGCCCGAACGCGACCGTGCCGGAATAGCCGATGACGGCAATGGGGCTCTCGGATTTTTCCTGCACCGCGGCAAGGCCGGCCGTCATGGTCTGCACCCCGGCCAGGGCGCCCAGCAATAACAGCGGTTCAAGACGCAGCACATATCGGCCCACCAGCAAACCAACGAATAGCGGAACCATCGTCACGACGATACCCGCCAGGAATATCGTCAGCCCGACTTCTTGCAGGGCTGCCACAAAAAGCGGGCCGGCCTTCAGCCCGATCATGGCGACGAACCCCGCCAGCCCGATCGACTTCATGAACTCAAGCGCGCCATGCGATATGCGGCCAAACAGCGGCTTGGCCGAATTCCGCCAGCCCACCAACAGGCCCAGGATCAATGTGCTCACACTGCTGCCCAACGCGATATGCATGCTGCCTATGGGAAGCACCAGCGATATCCCCACCACCGCGCCGATAAAGATGCCAAAGCCCAGCGCGACAAAATCCGTGGCGTCCGATGCGCGCACCACGCTGCCGACGCGGGCGGCCACCCGCTCAACGGCAGGCTCAAGCCCCACGATGTTCAGCACGTCGCCACGCAGAAGCACCGTGCCCGGGCCTATCGGTATTTCTTGCCCCGCGCGCCGGATATGGCGCAGGAACACGCCGCGCACTTCCTCGGCTTGTTCGGCGATTTGAGCGATCGTCTTCCCGACGAAATCTGCGTTGGACAGCACTACGTCGAACATCGCGCTGGGGATGTCGAGCAGCTCTCGGTCTGCTTCCGCGACCGCGTTGCCCTCCAGAAGTTTGAGTATCACCTCGCTTTTGCCTAAAACAGCGACCACGTCCCCAGCCAGCAGGACTGTCGCGGGTGTGGCCAAGAAGATTGCGCCGTCGCGCCGGACGCGCTCAACGAAGATGCGCTCGGGGGCATGCAGGGATTCGACCCAGGCCACGGTTTGGCCCACGGCGGGGTGATCCGCCTGGATGCGATACGCCCGCAACTCGAATCTGCGCCAGGCAGAGGTCACGCCCGCCTTCTGCCGCTGAATGCCGTACACCTTTTCAAGCCGCGCGCCTTCGGCCTTCAGGTCCACGCCCAACAGTTTTGGCCCCAGGCTGGAACAGAACCAGATGACGCCGAACGTGCCGAAGATGTAGCACAGCGCATCCGCCACGGCGATCTGGCCGATCAGCCGGTCTTGCTCTTCGACACCGATGGGCAGATTTCGGATCGCTTCGCTTCCTGTGCCGATCACAGGCGACTCGGTCAACCCGCCTGATATCAGGCCCACGGCATATCCGAGTTCGAGCTTGAGCAGGGCCGCCAGCCCCCAGGCGGTAAGCAAGCCCGCCACCGGGACAACGACGCCCAGCACCGCCCATCGCCACCCGCCATCCTTCATGCCGCGAAAGAAGCTCGGCCCCACGGAATAGCCGATACCGAACATGAACAGCAGGAACAGCACCTGCTTGGCGGTGTCGGATACCGGCACGCGGACGAAGTAACCAATCAACAGGCCCGCAAGCAAGGACCCGGTTACCGGCCCGAAGCCCACCCCGCGAAACTTGAATCCACCCACCCAATAGCCCAACCCGATTGCCAGGAAAACCGCCAGCTCGGGGTAGCGCACCAGCATGTTGCTAAAGTAGTCCATGGCGTTCGCCCCTAGAAAGACGACGTTCTACCTTCTGGAATGTCCCGTGACCGCATCCCCTGGCTCTCTATTCCGGGGAAGCCTCCGCAACAAAATGCCCGCCCAATGCAAGATGCAGATTCACACGCTGAACCAGGCGTTGCGCGCGGATGTGCATCAGGTCACCCTGAACCCGCAACAGATCGCGCTTGCGCTGCAACACATCAAAATCATCGAACTGGCCGATCTGCCGTTGCACGCGCGCCAACTCCAACGCACGGCGGCTCTCGGAATACTGGCGCTGTATCGAGCGCTCGCGCTGCGCCAACTGCTGCTCGCCCGTCAGGCCGTTTTCCACTTCCCCCATTGCCGTCAGGATCGCGCGGGCGTATAGCGCCAAGGCTTCGCGTTGCTGCTCCGTACGCAGCTCCAGCGTGACCTGGCTGCGTCCCCCGTCGAACAGGGGCCAGGACAGCGACGCGCCCACCGGGAAAACCCAGCTTTGCATGCTGGTGGCCAGGCCGGAATAGTCTTTCGTGAAGCGTCCGGCTCCGGCAAATATCGAAATGTTGGGCAAGCGCGCGGCCTTTGCTTCCTCGGCGCCAAAGTACGCCGCCACCAGCCGCTCGCGCGCGGCGACCAAGTCAGGCCTGCGGTCCAGCAAGTCCAAAGGCAGGCCGGGTGGCAGCAGTGGCGGCGCATCGGGAATGGTCTCGTTGGCTTCCACGACGCCGGCGGGGTAGCGTCCCAGTATCAGCTCCAATGCCCGCAAGGCCTGGGCGCGCGCCTGTTCGCGCTGGGCCACGACGTCAGCCGCTGCCGCCACCTGTTCCGACCAATACGCCACGTCCATTTCGCTGACCTTGCCGATGCGGCGGCGGTACTGCACCAGCTTGAGCTGCTCGTCGGTAGCGCCTTCAATTTCCTGCGCCAGCGACAGTTGGCCGCTTGCCTCCAGGGCCGCAAGCCAGCTTCGGGCCGTTAAGGCGCCGATGGACTGGCGGGCATAGGCGTAGTCCGCTTCGGCGGAACGGTATCCGGCTTCGCCAGACAGTTTTTGCGCCCGCGCCCTGCCCCACAGGTCGATTTCCCAGTTCAACAGAACGGCGTAGCCGTTGGCGGAAAACGCGCTGCCCGGCGTTGGGTCCGTGGCTGCGCGCGCGCCGATGCCGACAGTGGGCATGAGGTCCGCGCCGGCCAACCTGGCTTGGTGCGCCGCCTGTTGCATCCGGCTGGCCGCCACGCGCAGATCAATGTTGTTGGCCAGCGCTTCATTAATCAGCGTGGCAAGCGTGCCGCCGTCCGCAAAGCCGGCCCATTGCGGCGAGAACGCGGCGGCCGCGGTGCTGGCCGTCCATTGGTCGGGCACGTGCGTGCCGGACATTGCCTGCTCGTACAAGGCGGTGTCCTCTGGGCGGTCCAGGTTGGCGCAGCCCGCCATGAAGACCATGGCGCAGCACACCGTTGCAAGCCTGCGTGGGTCGATCGGGCGGCGCGCTGGCATGGAGGCCCCCGTCAATGAAGCTTAAGGACCAGATAGTCGAGCTTTGCGGAAACGCGGACGATCACCTTGCGCACCATGTGCAGCATCCCCAGGCTTTCTGTGTAGATGGCGGCCCGCCCGCGAGCGCCCATTGCCAGAGCCATGTCTTGCGGCGTTTCAAGGTCAATGCGCACCGCGAACTGCATGGGCGCGGCGGCGTGACCGCCTTCGGAGGTGGTGCCGGGCAGCGCGCCAGATGCCTGGAATTGGCCCTGCGACGTTGCCCAGACAATCGAATCCACCTTGCCTTTGAAGACGTGGCCGGGGACGGTGCGTAGCGACACCTCCACTTCGTTGCCGGGCTTTACCTTTGTGAGTTGATTCTGATCGAAGAAGGCGATCACCTGCTGCGTGGTCTCGACGAACGACATGATGGGGCGTAGCGGTATCGCGGCGGCATAGGAACCCACGCGCGCCTGCAAGTTGATGGCGTACCCATCGGCTGGCGCGTAGAGCGTGGTCTGCGCCAGTTCCCATTTCGCGGTATCCAGTTCGGCCTTGACCTGCGCCACCGCAACCTGGTCGCCGTCCACAACGGCGGATACGTTCAGCCGAACCTTTTGTTCCGCCTCGCGCGCCGCTTCCCAGTTGGCGATCCGTACCTTCAATTCACTTTGAAAACTCTGCACATCGTATTGGCTGCCCGCCCCTCGCGCCGCCAGGGCGGTGCTTTGGCGCAAGCGCATACGGGTCAATTCCACTTGCGCCAAGGCGGCCGCCGTCATCGATTGCGCCGCCGCCAGGTCGCGGTCCAGGGACTGCTGGGACGCTTGCGCATCGATAAGCTTGGCTTCAAGCTGCCTGACTTTCAGTTGATAAGGCTCGGCGTCCAGGCGCAGCAGTACGTCGCCTTTTTTGATCAGCCGATTTCCTTCCACGGTAATTTCCACCCCGCGCCCGGTCACCCTGGGGATGATTTCAACCACATAGTTGATCACCCGCGCCTCTGACGATGAGGGCGTGACGACATTGATCGTCAGCACAAGCGCCACCAAGCCGGCCGCGCCCACAGCGACCACGCCCACCTGCGATTGGATGTTCCACGGGAGCAGCTTCAGCTTGATGAACACAAGCCAAACCACCAGCCCATAGACGACGGCAATGAGCTCAAGCATTGCAACCCCTCGTCAACTAGCGGTTTCGGGACCGGGCCGTGCTTCCCGTCGGACTTCCTGTTGTGGACTGTTGTCGCTTCCTGGTTTGTTCGCGGTCGCCGTGTTGTCTTCCGTGGCGCTTATCTCCTGGTAATAGTGATCGTGCTTGTCTCGGCCGTAAGCCAGCCGGTACCCCACCGGCTTCGTATACGCCCACAGCCAGGCAAACGGCCACAGCATCCCACCGAAAACCAGGGACATCAGGCACAGCGCCTTGATGGCGTCAGCTTGGGGATGATGCCGTTTCTCGGCGATGACTTCCGGCAGGACGTGGAGCTTCCAGAATATCCAGATGGCCAGTATCGGCACCAGAACGAGCACGAACCAGACGAGCACATCGGCGATCGAGTCTTCCAGATGTGCGGATACGGCGTGCGCCGTCATGGGAATGAGGGTCGTCGCGGAGGTCAAGGCGACGACGAGTCGAGACCGCAATGTCGGAAGAAACATATAGCGCCCCTTTCCCCAATGAAACCCCTGCATTCAGCTCGTCACCGGGGTAGTCTTTTTATCAGGATGCTCATGCAAGGTCCGCGCGGGGCAATTACCGTCGTACCCTTTCACAATCGGCAATAACGGCCCCGAATATCGTGCGAACCTGAATTGCATTGTTGCTACTGACGGGTCACAAAGTCCATGCTAATTTCGGCAAAATGCCGTTAGTTACAGCGCCCAGAGGAAGATATGAATCTTCATCATTTCGAGTCGTTTGATTCGTATGCGCAAGCGATCCTGGCGGCGCACGCCCGCATATTGCTGCTGGGGCCTGGCGGTAACGAATGGCGCATCGGCCATCTTGATGTGTGTGGAATCGACGTTCAACGTGGCGTGGCGCCAGCGCCGAACTTATGCGAAGCGACCGGCCGTCCCACGCATCTGACATTGCTGTTGTCGCAACCGCCTTCAAGTCCAACCTGGTTGAACGGCCTGCCTTTTACTCAGGATTCCGTCGGCATTTTGGCGCCGTCCAGGGGCTACGCCTTTCGGGCGGCGGGGCCCAATGAGTGGATCATGATTGCCCTGCCGCTTGGTTCGGACTTGTTTCTGGGCAGCGGCTTGACGGCACAGACCCTGCGGCGCTGGGCCGACGCGGAAAGCATGCTGCATACCGACTATTTGCAGGTGGCAGCCTTGCGTGATGCCGCCATCACATCCATGGCGCCGTCGTGTCCGCCGGAAATTGGTCGCCGCCTGATCGAGCAGCGCTTGCTTGACCTGATCGCTTCCCGCACCCCGGTTGAAAGGTGCCGGGGACGCCCTTCGATATCCATGTCCAAGCTCTGTGAATCCGCCCTGACGGTTTTTCGCGAGCAAAACGCCACCGCGCATGTCAACGACCTTTGCAAAGCCCTGAGAATCAGCGAACGCAGCTTGCGTGACTTTTTCCTGGCGTGTTTCGGCATGGGCCCGGGGCATTATCTGTGCCTGCGCAAGCTGCATGACGTTCATTTGGATCTTGCTAAAAACCGCGACCCGCGAATGACCGTGGCAGATTGTTTTCTTCAGCATGGGTATGCGTATTCAACGTATGCGGCGGCCCACTATCGCAGATTATTCCTGGAAACGCCGTCCCAAACGCGGCACCGGCTGCGTCAGCATTAATACTGGGCACGCCCGATTTCGTTCCTTACGGCTTTTCGCCGGAATCATCATGGACGTAAGGCTTTAACTACGTTCACAATCAACGCCGGACGCCCGCACTGGTCACATTGATGCTTCCCATTGGACTCGCACAACGGGTTGAGGAGTGAAATCATGGCTAAGAAGAAGATGGCTGAAAAGAAAGCGGCTCAAAAGCTGGATGCGGAGGAAAACGGCGCGCCAGAGAAGACGGCGTTATCGGGCAAGCGATACGAAGAAGAACTGGCACGCCTGCACGTTGAACTGGTCAAGCTCCAGCAATGGGTCGTCCACACGGGCGCCAAGGTGTGCATTCTGTTTGAAGGACGTGATGGCGCCGGTAAAGGGGGCACGATCAAGGCCATCACAGCGCGCGTCAGCCCGCGCGTCTTCCGCGTCATCGCGCTGCCCGCCCCCACTGATCGCGAGAAGACCCAGATGTATATGCAACGGTACCTGCCCCTCTTGCCCGCCGCCGGCGAGATCGTGATTTTTGACCGTAGCTGGTACAACCGCGCCGGGGTGGAACGGGTGCTAGGTTTTTGTACCAAGGAAGAGGCCAAGGGTTTCTTGAAGGCGGTGCCGCTGGTGGAGCGCGCCATCACCGAGTCTGGAATCATTCTGCTCAAGTACTGGCTGGAAGTCAGCGAAGAAGAACAAACGCGCCGCCTTCAAGCGCGCATCCACGACGAGCGCAAGATCTGGAAGCTATCCAAACTGGATCTGGATTCGTACAGCCATTGGTATGACTATTCCCGTGCGCGCGACGACATGTTCGCGGCAACGGATACGGGTTTGGCGCCCTGGTTTATTGCGGATTCCAATAACAAGAAGCGGGTGCGCTTGAACATCATCAGCCATATCCTGCAGAGCATTCCGTATAAGGCGCTGCCCAGGCCAAAAATCACGCTACCGAAGCGGCAAAAGCCGCAAGGCTACCGCGAGCCCACCCACACGATCAGGCAAGTTCCGCAGAAGTTCTAGTCGCAGCGCTGCGGCGATATGGCCGAAATGGGCGGGGCTCGTCCAACGGCGCCAGGATAGGAAAACAGAATATTCCTCGGCGCCGGAGCTTAAGCATTGAAGACGCCGACGCAGCCCATGCGTCGCGAGGAATGTTGAGGTGTGTGCGCTGGTCCAGGTTCAGCCCGCTGATCGTATAGGTGACCAACAGCCCGTTGCAGCCAGGATTCGCCTTCCCATTCAGGTTGTTTACAAGCTTGACGTACTCACTAGGCGGGATTGTCTTCATTGTGGTCATGGCATCTGGCTCCCAGGCACCGCGTGCCTATCCCTGACTGCTTAGCTGCATTTTATTGAGCCGGGCCGAATCGTTGCGCGACCAATCCGGTCTGGTGAAGCAAATAGTTGACGAGGATCAACATCGATGCGGAGTCAATGCGAAAAGCCATGACGACGTGATCCATAGTGTGCTCAACACGGCCGTCCTCGACGTGCCACTCACTTCGCATGCTTCTTCGTCACCGACTACGGGTATCCACAAAGGAGAAGGACATGACCTGGTTTGTTGCAACCTTGAAAGCCTATCCAGAGATCGCCATTTTCCTGGCGCTGGGGATCGGCTACTGGATCGGGGGCAAGAGCTTCAAGGGATTCAGCCTTGGCGCCGTCACCGCTACCCTGCTGGTGGCGATTGGTATCGGCATTCTGGGCGTGAAGATTTCACCCAATGTGAAGTCGGTCTTTTTCCTGATGTTCCTGTTCGCCGTGGGCTACGGCGTCGGCCCCCAGTTCGTACGGGGCATTGCCAAGGACGGCTTGCCCCAAGCGATCTTTGCGGTGTTGATGGCGCTGCTGTCGCTTGGGGCGGCCGCGATCGCGGCGATCCTTGCGGGCTATGACCTGGGCTCGGCCGCGGGGCTTTTCGCCGGCTCGCAGACCATTTCGGCGTCGATGGGCTTGGCGACAGACGCGATCAACCGCCTGGGACAAACCCCCGAGGAAACGCAAGCCTTGCTGGACGCCATGCCCATCGCGTATGCCGTGACTTATATTTTTGGCACGGTGGGCTCGGCGATCATACTGGCGCAGATCGGCCCCAAGCTGTTGGGCATCGATCTGGTGGCGGCCTGCAAAGCCTATGAACAGAAGCTTGGCGCAGGCGGCGGCGCGGCTGACGCCACCCAGTGGTACGAATTCGAGGTGCGGGCCTATTCAGTCGCCCCCGAAAGCCCCTTCATCGGCATGACGATTGGCGACATCGAGGCCGGCACGCAAACGGGCTATCGCGCATTCGTGGAAAGAATCCGCCGGGGTGGCGCCGTCATCGAGGTGGATCTGGCCACGGTGATTGAAGCGGGCGATATCGTCGCCATCGGTGGCAAGCGCAATCAGTTGATCGAGCGGCTTGGCCCCAGCGGCCGCGAAGTCGAAGATGCCGAGCTTCTGGACATCAAGACCGAGGGCGTGGACATCTACGTCTCAAACAAGAAAGTGGACGGCAAGCCGCTCGAAGAGCTGGCCAAGTGGCCGGGCGCCCGCGGCGTGTTTCTGAAACGCATTCGGCGCGGGCCGACCGAAACGCCCATTCCGGTACTGCCCAAGACGCAGTTGTTCCGGGGTGATGTCATCACGGTCGTCGGGCGCACACAGGACATCAATGCCACCGCCAAGCAACTGGGCTATGTGGACCGGCCGACCACCGTGACGGACGTCGCGTTCATGTCACTGGCGATCACCCTGGGCGCGCTGATCGGCGCGATTGTGATCAACGTCAGCGGCATTCCCATCACGCTTTCCACGGCGGGCGGTGCCCTGATCGCCGGCATTGTGTTCGGCTGGTTCCGGGCGATTCACCCCACCTTCGGGCGCATTCCCGAGCCCACCTTGTGGTTCATGAATTCGGTGGGCTTGAACGTGTTCATCGCGGTGGTAGGCATATCCGCCGGCCCAGGCTTTGTGGCCGGGCTTCAAAAGCTTGGCATCAGCCTGTTCCTGTGGGGAATCTTTGCAACGGCCGTGCCGTTGATCGGCGGCATGTTGCTGGCCAAGTACGTGTTCCGCTTTGACCCCGCCTTGATCCTGGGGATTTGCGCGGGCTCGCGCACCACCACCGCCGCGCTGGGCATGGTGTGCGATGCCGCCAAGAGCCAGGTGCCGGGGCTGGGCTACACCGTCACCTACGCGGTCGGAAACACGCTGCTGACGATCTGGGGCATGGTGATCATCATCATTCTTTCTTAGAAAACGACAACCACCCCGCCGCCCTTGTTGCGCCTGCGCGGCAAGCGTGTGGGAAAGCCACCAAAGGGAAACGCCATGACGAGCAACGCGGATGACAGTCACCACCTGGACCACCTGTTCTCAAACTCCGCTGCACGTTTGGACAGGTGGCGCGAAATGAATGCAAAGGCGCAAGCCTGGGCGGGCGAGGCGCGCGGCGGCAAAGGCCATGCCGGGGCCGCCGCCGTGCAAGAGGCGCTGGCCGATTTGCTGCCCATGGAAAGCTACTTCGCGTATCCGGGCACGCATCTGCTGCGCGCCCTGGAGGAACGCCTTGCGGAACACGACGCGATGGGCACGGCGCGCCTGATCCTTCGCATGAGCAACGCCATGCTGTCTGGCAGCTACCGATACCAAGACAGTGAATGGCAGGCGACGGATGACTCGTCCGACGCGCAGGAGCACCTGCTGCCCGGCTTGGGCGGGCAAGCCGCGCGGCCGCCGTACTTTGAAGTGCTGCTGGTGTCACCCATGTCGGCCTCGCGCTCGGCGGCCATTTGCCAGGAACTGCGTCACTTGCGCCGTGCCGACGACGGGCTGGTGTATGAGCCGGTGCTGGTGGGCAGTTTTGAAGACGCCATCCTGGCCACGATACTGAACGGAAAAATCGAGGCCGTCGTCATCTATGACGGCATTACCATGGCGTCGGCGCATGACGTGCCGTTGCTGAAGCACTTCCTGGACATCTACCGGCACTTGGACACCTCGAAGGCGCCGGCCGGGATAGGCGTCAGGCTGGCGCGCATCATCGCCAACATCAGGCCGGAGCTGGATATCTACATGCTGACGGACCGCAAGGTCGAACAGCTTGCGGGCGACCCCGCGGCGTCGTCGATTCGCCGGCTGTTCTACGAGGCCGAGGAACCCATCGAGGTGCATCTGAGCGTTCTGGAAGGCGTGCGCGAGCGCCAGACGACGCCTTACTTCGACAACCTGAAGCACTATGCGCTAAGACCGATCAGCACCTTCCACGCGCTACCCATCGCACGCGGAAAGTCCATCATCAAGTCGAATTGGGTACGGGACTTTGGGGAGTTCTACGGCTTGAACCTGTTCCTGGCCGAGACATCCGCCACAACCGGGGGGCTGGACAGCATGCTAGAGCCCACGGGCAACATCAAGATCGCCCAAGAGAAGTTTGCGCGCGCAGTGGGCGCGGACCATGTCTACTTCGTCACCAATGGAACGTCGACATCGAACAAGATGGTCTATCAGGCGGTGACGAAACCGGGCGACATCGTCATCGTCGACCGCAACTGCCACAAGTCTCATCACTATGGAATGGTGCTGTCCGGGGCGCAGCCCCTGTATGTGGAAGCCTATCCCATGACCGAGTACTCGATGTACGGCGCGGTGCCGCTACGCACCGTCAAACAGGCGTTGCTGAACTTGAAGGCCGAAGGAAGGCTGGACAAGGTGGCCATGGTGACGCTGACCAATTGCACGTTTGACGGCCACATCTACAACACCCGCCAGGTGATGATGGAATGCCTGGCCATCAAGCCAGACCTGATCTTTCTTTGGGACGAAGCGTGGTTCGGCTTTGCGCGGTGGTCGCCGTTCCTGCGCCCGCGCACCGGCATGGGCGCGGCGGCGGCCCTGGAGCAGTGGCGCGATGATCCTGCCGCCCAGCAAGCCTGGGACGAGCAGGCCGAGGAACTGGGAGAAGATCTGGACCCGAAGGACGCCCGCTTGCTGGACCGACAGTTGGTGCCGAATCCCAAGACCATGCGGGTGCGCGTGTACGAGACCGATTCCGTGCATAAATCCATGTCCAGCCTGCGCCAGGGGTCGCTGGTGGCCGTGCGCGATGAAGACTACGAGCACCACATTTCGGCGTTTCACGAGGCCGTGTTCATCCATGCGTCCACATCGCCCAACGCGCAGATCATCGCGTCGCTGGATGTCGCGCGCCGGCAAATGGAGCTTGAAGGATACGAGCTGGTCATGCGCGCCATCGAGGTGGCGCTGGCCATTCGGCGTGAAATCGCCAAGCACCCGATCATCTCGAAGTACTTCAGCGTGCTGGGCGTCAACAAGATGATTCCGGACGAGTTTCGCCCTTCTGGGTTCTCGGATTACCTGGCGCCCGGCATGAACTGGCTGACGGCGGTGCAAGCCCTGAAGAATGATGAATTCTGCCTGGATCCCACGCGCATGACGCTCGTGTGCGGCACGGCGGGATACGACGGCACGACGTTCAAGAATCTGTTGGCGTCCACCTACAACATCCAGCTGAACAAGACCTCGCGCAACAGCGTGCTGTTGCAAAGCAATATCAACAACACACGCAGCGACGTCGCGGCGCTGATCAAGGTGCTGCTTGAAATATCCGGGTCGATCGAAGCCAGGCTGAAGGAAGGCGGTGAAGCCGAACAAACGGCGTTCGCCGCGAAGGTGCGTGGCCTGATGGAAGATGTTCCCAGCTTGCCGAACTTCAGCCGCTTTCACGACGGCTATCGCGACAATTCGGCCAGCATCACGTCCGAGGGAGACATACGCACCGCGTTTTTCGCGGCCTATAACGAAGACGAATGCGAGTACATCCCGCTGTCGGCCGCCGCACTGGACGAACGCCTGTCCAACGGCCCAGAGCTGGTGTCGGCGAACTTCGTCATCCCGTATCCCCCCGGCTTTCCCATCATGGTGCCCGGCCAGATCATCGAGGCCGACACCATCGAGTTCATGCGCAAGCTGGATGTGAAAGAGATCCACGGCTACAACGCCGCACGGGGCATCAAGCTGATCAAGCCGTCTGCCATCAAGGCTCGGCCGTCGGGCGGCGACTAGCGGCCGTCACTGCGGAATCCAGCCGCTTGTGATTCGTGGATCAGCGTTCGGTCTTGGGGTCCGAAGCTGCTGACGCTGCTGTAGCCCCTGTAGCCCCTGAAACCCCTGGAACCGCCGGAGCCACGTACCACTGCTCCGGCGCCACCACCTTCGGTTGGTCGGGGTCGCCTTCGTAGGCAGGCGTCATGATCTGCACGCCGTACTCGTTGAACACATCCAGGATGTTGCGGTGGAGTTCCGCATAGGTCTTGGCGATTCTTCGCGTGTCGCGGATGTACACGTTCAGTTCATAGGTCACCGCAAAGTCGCCCAGCTTGGGCAGCAACACGAACGGCCCCGGCTCGGTGAGGACGCCCGCCGTGCGCTGCCCTGCCGAGCACAACATCGCTTCCACCTGCCGCCAGGGCGTTTCATAGCCGATACCCACAGTGGTATGCAGAATCAATCCCTGGGTGCTGGCCAGGGAACTGTAGTTGGTGACGTCGGTATTGAGGATCTGGGAATTCGGTATCGTGATTTCCTCATTCTTGTTGGTCCGAAGATGGGTGACTTGCAGGCGTACGGCAACGACCTCACCGATCACTTCCCCTACCTTGACCCGGTCGCCTACCTTGAAAACCCGTCGATAGGTCATCAGATAGCCCGCAATGAAATTTGAAATCGCGGTTGATGAACCGAGCGACACCACCAGGCCGATGAAGATGGAAATGCCTTTGAAGGCCGGCGTCTCGGAGCCGGGTATGTAGGGATACGCGACGATGAACGCGAAGGCCACGATCAACACCCGGACCAGCTTGTAGGTGGGAAGCGCCCATTCCGACTCGAACTGGGTAAATGCCACGCGCCTCTGCTCGACAGCCTCGAAGAAGTTCTTGACGCGCCGCAAGACGAACCGAGCCAGGTAAAAGATGAGGACAAGAATGACCAGATCCGGAATCACGGCAGCCAGGGATTTACCCAACCTTTCGCCGGCGCCCGCGGCCAGATTGAAGAGGTCATTCGAGATAGAGCGAGTCCAGGGGAACAGCGCCAGCACGTATTGCAGGTAGACATATACCGACACGACGATGGTCACCGCGCCTATCGCCAGCACCAGGCCGTGCATCGCTTTCCAGATGGTATCCAGGCGCAGGATTTCAAACGACTGGATGTCGACGGAACGGACGCGGCTCTTCAGCAGCTTGGACACCGCCTTGTCCAGCCACCGGTTGAGCACAAGCAGAATGGCAATGCCCAGCGCCAGCAATACGGTGGCCCCGGCGCTATACAGCCCTGCCTTCAGCAGCGCATCGGGTTCGCGCGCCCGTCGAAAATCGTCAATGGCGCGTTGAATACGCAACAGGTGCAGTGCCGCAAGGCTGTCGCGCGTGGTCTGCTCAAGTTGAGCGTCCGCGTCGGTCACGAGCATCAAGGGGTTCACGCCGGCAGTGATTACCGTGCCGTTCTCACCGACCTCGGCCCGCAGGTCGCCGCTGGGAAACGAGCCCTGGGCCGCCACGCTCTTGATTCTTTCCCTGATGGTCTCGGCGCGCTTCTCAGCCGGAAAAGACGACAGCCCGCGCACCTTGAACAGCACTTGGCCATCGATCTCGACCGGGGCGGTTTCAAGCGTCAACTCAAGGGAAGAGGATGCTTCCGGACGCCCATCCTCCGTCGCCGCGAGAAGCGGGGCCGTCATGATCAAGAACGGCAGCGCGGCAAGGATTAAGACTCGAATAGTTCTAGTCATGGTGTCCTCTCTTGCCGGTATCGCTGTATTCGCCGGCCCGTGGGTGGCGATTTTCTCGGCCGGCACGATAGCCGGCCGAGTGATTCAAGCAATTCGATCTTAGCGCTATCGACGCGCAAATTCAGTTAATAATGCGGGTCCTCGAAACCAAAATAGAGAGACCCTGCGAGATGAGTCAGAACACTCCCAGCGTATGGCACCGACTGCGGCGCCCGCTGTTCGCCCTGCTATTGGCAATGCTGCCTTTCTGGTTATTTCTGGGCACCACCCAGCAAGCCTCGGTGAACGGCATCAAGGTGCAAGATTCCAGCTTCAATATCCTGGGTTTGATCCTGGCCATCGCCGGTCTGGTCATGGCGGTGAAAATGCTGAAGAACGACGGCTCGTATGGCGAGCCGTCGCGCTGGTGGGCGCGCAGCGTGCTGTGCGTTGTGGCGGCGTTGCTGAGCGTGTTCCAGATCGGCCAGTCCGCGGGCCTCTACAACGTCAATGTCGGCCAGTCGATCCAGAAATTGCAAAGCCAGCTCTTCGGTCCGAGCGAACCGCGTCCGCAATCCCTGGCAAGCGAACTCGACCGCGACATGCGCGCGCGCACCGAACAACGCGCGGCGACAGTCAGCCAGGTGCTGCTGCGTGATGACATCACCACGTCGCTGGCGCGCATCCACGCCAACAGCACGCTGTACAACCTGTATGCCGAGAAGTGCAACAACCCCGGCAAGCGCTTCGTGCTGGACGACGTCCCCGCGCTGCTGACCGAACAAGACAAGACCTACGTCGCCAACGCCCAGAAGTTGGCCGCGCGCAATGCGTCGGACCGCTTTGACTGCCAAGGCGCCCAGATGCGCGACTTCATGAGCAACTGGCTGGCCGGCGACGTGCTGCGCGACCGCGCCAACCTGGCCGTGCAAACCGCCGCCTACCGCGAGCGCTTCGGCGACAAGCCGGCCGGCGCGGGTGACGATGCGCTGACGACCACGGGCCTGGGCGTGTGGCTGGGCGATACGATTGCTCAGGTGCAAACCGCCTTCGGCACCACGCGCATGCCTGAACCGGCCGGCAAGTCTGGCAAGACCAAGCTGGACTTTCCCGAGCGCGGGATTGAACTGATGTTCAGCTTCGACGGCAAGGTGGATGCCATCGGCGTGCGCGCACCGTTCACGGGCAGCATCGTGGGCCTGAAGGTGGGCGATAGCCGTCGCACCATCAACCGCCTGCTGGGCGAAAGCTGGATCGATGTGCGCCTGCCCTACGACAACGCGGCGGCCGACTACGACATTCAGTTCCGCAAGAAAACGCCGGGCACCTTGTCGCAATGGATGGACCGCCGCAACGGCAACCCGCAAACGGTGCTGCTGCTGCAAGGCGCCAGCTATGCGAGCCAGATTGATGAAATCAGGCTGATCACGCCGCGTGTGCCGGGGTGACCGGGGGGGATAGCGCGCGGGGATAAAGCGCGGGGATAAACGGGGGATAACGCGCGGGGCTGGCGCTGGGGTAGCGATGCCACGATTACTGCACTATGCAGATTTTTATTCTCCGCGAGCGCTTTTTTATGTAGGCTACGAAGCTGCACTGACCAATAGATACCCCCCCATCACCGCCACCTGCAACAAGTAGTTTCCACTTTAGATTGCGTTCATCCTTCCAGGTGGCTGCTGATCTTTCTTCCGTAGTTGCGTGACTTTATTGCCCGATAGAACCTCGTTTACGACGCCGGCCCAGCCCGTCAATGTATGGAGAAATCGTCAACATGAAGCTCAATCGCCTTACGAACACCCCCTGGTCTACCCCCCCTCATTTCGGCAGCCCGCTCAAGCGCGGCCGCTTGGCGTCCGCCCCCATGGCGGCGCTTTTTTTTGCCACGGCAAGCTCGGCTTGGGCGCAGCAGGCGCCCAAGCCTGCCGAAGACGCCACCAAGCAGGCGAATGCCGCGCTGCTGAAAGAGCTGCCATTTTCGGACAAGACGTCTTTCGAGCTTGCCCATAAGGGTTTCATCGCCCCACTGCCCGCCGCCATGATCAAGGGCGCCCAGGGCAATCTGGTGTGGGACCCCACCAAATACAACTTCATCAAAGAAGGCTCGGACGCCCCGGACACCGTCAACCCCAGCCTGTGGCGGCAATCGCAGTTGTTGAATATCTCGGGCCTGTTCCAGGTCACGGATGGCATCTACCAGGTGCGCAACCTGGATCTGTCCAACATGACGATCGTGGAAGGCAAGGAAGGCCTGACGATCATGGATCCGCTTATCTCCACCGAAACCGCCAAGGCGGCGCTGGATCTCTACTATCAGCATCGGCCGAAAAAGCCGGTGGTCGCGGTCATCTATACCCATAGCCACGTGGACCACTACGGCGGGGTGCGCGGCGTGGTGGACGAGGCCGACGTCAAGGCCGGCAAGGTCAAGATCTATGCGCCGCTGGGCTTTCTTGAACACGCCGTGGCCGAAAACGTGATGGCGGGCACGGCAATGAGCCGGCGCGCCAGCTACATGTACGGGAACCTGCTGCCGCCCAACCCGACGGGCCAGGTCGGCGCGGGCTTGGGCACCACCACGTCGGCCGGCACCGTGACGTTGATTCCGCCCACGGACATCATTGAAAAGACCGGTGAAACGCGCACCATCGACGGCTTGACGTACCAGTTCCTGTACGCGCCGGGCAGCGAAGCCCCCGCCGAGATGCTGTATTACATCAAGGAAAAGAAGGCGCTGAATACCGCGGAGGACTCCACCCATACGCTGCACAACACGTATTCGTTGCGCGGCGCCAAGATTCGCGACCCGCTTGCCTGGTCGAAGTATCTGAACGAGGCCCTGGCGCTATGGGGTGATGACGTCGAAGTCATGTACGCCATGCATCACTGGCCGGTGTGGGGCAAAAAGGCGGTGCAGGAACAGATCGGCATGCAGCGCGACATGTACCGGTACATCAACGACGAGACGTTGCGCCTGGCGAACATGGGCTACAACAAAGAGGAGATTGCCGAGCAGGTAAAGCTGCCGAAGAGCATCGCCGACAAGTTCTCGAACCGGGGCTATTACGGTTCTTTGAATCACAACGTGCGCGCCACGTATGTGCTTTATCTGGGCTGGTTCAACGGCAACCCCGCCACCCTGCATACGCTGCCTATCGAGCAAGGGGCAAAGCGCTATGTCGACATGATGGGCGGAACCGACGCCTTGCTGAAGAAGGCGCGCGAATATTACGCCAAGGGGGACTACCGCTGGGTGGCCGAGGTGGTCAATTACGCGGTCTTTGCCGACCCCAAGAACCAAGCCGCGCGCGACCTTCAAGCCGACGCGCTGGAGCAGATGGGCTATCAGGCCGAAAGCGGTCCGTGGCGCAATTTCTATCTGACGGGCGCCAAGGAACTTCGTGAAGGCGTGAAGAAGCTGCCCGTGCCCGACACCGCCAGCCCCGACACGGTGCGCGCCATGACGCTGGACATGCTCTTCGACTATTTCGCCGTCCGCTTGAATCGTGAAAAAGCCGCGGGCAAGCATGTGGTCTTGAATGTGGATTTCACCGACACCAAACAGCAATACACGCTGGAGATGGTGAACAGCGTGCTCAATCACACCGAGGGCAAGCCGGCCAAGGAGCCGAGCGCCAGCGTATCGCTCACGCGGAATACCTTGAACGACATCATGTTGAAGCAGACGACGTTGAAGGACGCCGTGGCCAAGGGCGACGTCAAGATCACCGGAGATCAGTCAAAGCTGAACGATGTGTTCGGCTCGCTGGATGACTTTGAATTCTGGTTCAACATCGTGACGCCGTAGGCAGAAGCAATTGGCGTGAACGGGGCCGACGTGAACAAGCGTCGGCCTCGCAGTACCTTCCCCCGGATTAAGCTCAGTTGCTGTTGACCCAGTCCTGCGTGTCCTGGATGAACCAGGGCAGGTTCAACTTTTCCCCTTCGCCGGACTGTATGGTCAAGCGTTGGCCTGATGAACCGGGGTTGCTGCTCTTGCCTTGCGCCGACGAAGGCGGCCGGCTTTTATAGTCCATATCGGTAGCCTGGGGCTGACTGCCGGCGCAGGCGGCAATCGATGCGCACGCAGCCACGGCAAACGCCAAGCGCAGTGTTAAACAAGAGTTCTTCATAAATTCAGTTTCCGCTGATGGCACAGGCCCACGTGCCGGACAAGCCAGGCCTTGATTCCGTTACCTTACTCGCAATGCAGGGCGGCCTGATAGTATTCACCCTGCCCCCGACTCAAGATCAGATCCATGCAGCCCATCATTTTCGAAGGCCTGGTTATCCGTGAATTCCTTGATGACGACGCCGAAGCGTTCGCGAACGCCGCGCGTGAATCCGTCGATACCGTAGGCACGTGGATGCCGTGGTGTACGTCTAAGTTTTCCGAGCAAAATGCGCTGGACTGGTTTGAGCTGTGCCGTAGTGGCCGCAGTTCCCAGGCAGGCTACGAATTCGGCGTGTTCGCGCAAGCGTCAGGCAAGCTGATGGGCGGCGTGGGCCTGAATTCGATCAATCATCAACACCTGTTCTGCAATCTTGGCTACTGGGTACGGCAGTCCGCGCAACGACGCGGGGTGGCGCTGCGCACGGTGCAGGCGATACTGCCCTATGCCTTCAACACCTTGGGCATGCAACGCGTTGAGATCGTGATTGCCGACGGCAACACGGCAAGCGAGGCGCTGGCTCGGAAAATCGGCGCGCAGTTTGAAGGCAAGGCGCGGAACCGCCTCCAGTTGCATGGGCAGCCGGTAACGGCGGCAATGTTCTCGCTGGTGCCCTAACCCGCAACAGCGGGTTTTTTCCGAGCCTCACGCCCCCGTCTGCGCGTCCAACAGATGCGCCTGAAAGGCCGCCACGCTGCGGTTGCGGGCTTCGACACGGCTGACCAGCCCCAGGGGCGGCAGCGATTCGGCAAGCGTGCAGTCCAGCCGCACCAGCGCGCCGGACTCCAGCCCTTCGCGCACGAAACTCAAGGGGCCCATCATCAGTGCCTGGCTCGCGCCCAGGTAATGCACCATCGTCGCAAACGAGCGCGTGCTAAGCGGCTGCTGGGCAGGCAATTCGCCGCACGCGGCAAACAAGGCTTCGAACGCGCGGTAGGTCTGGCTGTCCAGCGGCGGGCTGGCCCAGGGAAAGCGCAGCAGCTCGGCGGCTTGCAGGTTGCGGCGCCCTGCCAGCGGGTGGCCGGGGCCTGACGCCACCACGCAGACGTCGGCCAGCAAGGCCTGGAACTGAGAATCCGGCGCCAGTTGCGCGGGCTCGCGCGTGACCAGGAAATCTAGTTCGCCGTCCGCATAGCGCCCCAGCAACACGGGCAGCGCATCTTCAAACAACTCCAACCGCACTTGCGGCTGACTGGCAAAGAACGCCGGCAGCGCCGGGTTGATCACGCCGGTGACGCCCGCCGTGATCGCGCCCACGCGCACCGTGCCGTCAAAGCCCGCCCCCGCCGCCGCCAGTGCTTCGGCGCAGCCCGTCAGGCTGTTCATGACGTTGCGCAGCAAGGGCAGCAAATCGCGGCAGGCAAAGGTGGGCCGCATGCCGCGCGCGTGTCGTTCAAACAAGCGGGACTCGAGCACGCGCTCTACCTCAAGCACCATTTTTGTGGCGGCCGACTGGCTCAGGCCGATTTGCGCGGCGGCGTGCTGCACGCTGCCCAGTTCGGCCACCAGCACGATCAATTGCAAATGGCGCAGCCGCGTGCGCGCGAGCAGGCGGTTCAAGAGCGTTGCGGCGGACGAGGCGCTTGCGGGCGTGGCGATGGACATGGGCTTATCTATTCCAAAACAGCATAGCTATGCGTGATATTTCACTATTCAAGTATAGCTATTCAAGGCGCAATAGCAGCCTGACACCAACAACACAAGGGGTTCCACATGCTGCATTTTCTACGTCGTGCGCGCCTGCGCGCGGTGCTGTCCGCCGCACTGGTATTGGGTACGACGGCCGCGCCGGTCCAGGCCCAAACCTGGCCCGACAGGCCGGTCACCATCGTCATCCCCTTCCCGGCGGGCGGGTCGATCGACGCCGTGATGCGGGCGATTTCCCCGCAACTGAGCGAACGGCTGGGCCAGACGGTCGTCATCGAGAACGTGGGTGGTGCCAGCGGCGCCATTGGCGCGGGCCGCGTGGCGCAAGCCAAGGCGGACGGCACGACGCTGCTGGCCGGTAGCATTAACGACGTGGTCTTGCAGCCGCTGCTGAATCGCAACCTGCGCTATGGCACGGATAATTTCGATCCAGTTTCCCTGGTGTTCACGTCGCCGCTGATCCTGGTGGCACGCAAGGACTTGCCGCAATCGAATATCGACGAGGTGGTGCAGGCGCTGCGCGCCGCCCCCGAAAGCTTGAGCTACGGCAGCCCGGGGCAAGGCACGTTCCAGCAGGTGGTGGTGGAAGACCTGCAACGGCGCACCGACACGAAGATGCTGCACGTGCCGTACAAGGGCGCATCGCCCTTGATCAACGACCTGCTGGGCGGCCAGATCGACATGGCCGTCATGGCCCCGCCCACCGCGCTGCCGCACTTGCAGCAAGGCCGCATCAAGTCGCTGGGTGTCATCAGCCGCCAACGCCTGGCGGCCTACCCTGACCTGGCAACCATCAACGAAAGCAAGACGGTGCAAGGCATGGAAATGGTGGGCTGGGTTGGCATGCTGGCGCCCAAGGGCGTGCCGCCCGAGCGCCTGCAACGGGTGCGCGACGCGCTAGCGGCCGTGCTGGACAAGCCCGAGGTGCGCGAGCGCGTGCTGTCCATGGGCATGGTGTCGGCAAGCGCCTACGACAAGGCCAGCTTCGACGCCCGCATCCGTGACGACGTCGCTGCCCTGCGCGCCTTGAACCTGCCGACGCAGCCTTGAAGCCTTAAGGATCCGCATGAACCCGCATCACGACATCCAAGACATCCAAGACATCCTGGGCACGATCAGCGCCAACCCCGCGTTTCGCGACATCCGCCGCGACCTGCACGCGCATCCGGAAATCGGCTTTGAAGAACATCGCACCGCCTCGTTGGTGGCGCGCGAGCTGGCCGCCTGGGGTTGGCAGGTGACGACGGGCATCGGCGGCACCGGCGTGGTCGGCACCCTGACGCGGGGCACTAGCGGCACCGGCCGCAGCATTGGACTGCGCGCCGACATGGACGCGCTGGCGATGCCCGAAGCCAATGCGTTCGCGCATAAGTCTCAGCACGACAACCGCATGCACGCCTGCGGCCACGACGGCCACACTGCCATCCTGCTGGCCACCGCCTGGTACCTGGCGCATCACGCCCAGTTCGACGGCACCATCCACTGCATCTTCCAGCCCGCCGAGGAAGGCGGCCAGGCGGGCGCTCGCGCCATGATCGAAGACGGCTTGTTCGAACGCTTTCCCTGCGATGCCGTCTTCGCGCTGCATAACTGGCCCGACCTGCCCGTGGGCAGCCTGGGCGTGCGCGCCGGCCCGTTCATGGGGTCAAGCAACCGCTTTCGTATCGACATCGCCGGCAAAGGCGCCCACGCCTCGCAGCCCGAGTTGAGCGTCGACCCGCTGGTCTGCGCGGGCCACATCCTCTTGGCGCTGCAAACCGTCATCTCGCGCAACCGCGCACCCGATGAACCGGCAGTGCTATCCGTCACGCAGATTCACGGCGGCGACGCGGTCAACGTCATCCCGCAGCAGGCATGGCTGGGGGGCACGGTGCGCACGCACCGCGACGACACCTTGGACATGATCGAACGGCGCATCGGTGAAATCACCGACGGCGCCGCCACCACCTTCGGCTGCACGGCCACGCTGACGTTCGAACGCTGCTACCCGTCGCTGGTGAACGACGAGGAGCAGACCCGCTTTGCGGTGGACGTGATGCGCGAAGTGGCCGGCGCGGATCGTGTGTCAGACAACATGGCCCGGCTGATGGGGTCCGAGGACTTCTCGTTCATGCTGGCTGAAAGGCCGGGCTGTTATGTGCTGCTGGGCAACGGCGCGGGTGCGCACCGAGAGCCCGGGCACGGCCCGGGGCCTTGCCGTTTGCACAACCCGTCGTACGACTTCAATGACGACGCCATCCCCCTGGGCGCGGCGTATTTCGTGCGGCTGGCGCAGCGGTTCCTGGCGCGGGACGAAGGCTGAAGCGAGTCGTCCCGCCTCGGAACTGGCCCTGAGCCGGCAAGCACGCGGGCTTACGGCGCAACGGCAATCGCGATTTTCCCCTGCAGGCCATTGTTGGGGGTCTCAAGCCTGGCATGGGCCTGCGCAATGTCGGCCAGCGGATAGACGGCGCCCACATGCGGCCGCAACTGCCCGCGCTCGATCAACGCGCTCAACTCGTCAAGCTTGCCGCGATGTTGCCGGGTGAAGACAAAGTGATAGCTGGCATTCTTGCCCCAGGCTTGCAGCAGGTTCTGGGGTTGCGCGATGTCCACGATCGAGACCACGCGGCCCAGTTGAGCAAGCACGTCTGCGCTGCGCGACAAGGTGTCGCCGCCGATGGTGTCGAATACCACGTCGACCCCACGGCCCCCGGTTTCGCGCATGACGGCGTCGGCATAATCTTCCTTTTCGTAGTCGATGACGACATCGGCGCCCATGCGTCGAGCGAACTCGAAATTGGCTTCGCGCGCGGTCGTGAACACCCTGGCGCCGACGGCTTTTGCAAGCTGGATCGCCACATGGCCGCCCCCACCCGCGCCGCCGTGGATCAAGATGCTCTCGCCCACTCTCAACCCCGCGCGCACCACCAGCGCTTCCCACGCCGTTCCGCCAACCAGCGTCAGGCTGGCCGCCTCAAGATGGCTTAGCGACGGCGGCTTCTTGCCGACAATGCTCTCGGCGGCAACGTGGTATTCGGCATAGCTTCCTGGTCCGTCGAAAATTTGCGGCGTGTACCAGACCTCGTCGCCTGGCGCGAATGCCGTCACCCCAGGCCCCACGGCTTCGATCACGCCTGATACGTCGTGCCCGGTAATGGCTGGCAGCGGCACCAGGTCGGGATAGTCGCCTCGCCGGACTTGGTAATCCAAGGGATTGATGGACGTGGCGTGGACGCGCACCAGGACTTGTCCCGCCTGCGGCACAGGCTTGGGCAGTTCTTGCAGCTCGAACGATTCCGGGCCACCAAAGGACTTAAGTACGACAGCTTTCATTGCATCACCTCTTATCGGTAAAGTGGGATATCGGGATATTCCGATATCATGGGGTAAAAAAATTACAGGTCTTTCCCGATGATCTCGGCAAGAGCCCTGATGTTTGCTTCATTGCGCTTGTAATACGTCCACGGACCAATGCGCGTGGCCTCGACCAAGCCTGCGCGTTGCAGCGTGGCCAGGTAGTCAGACACCGTTGACTGCGACAGCCCCACGCCCTCTTGAATGCTGCTGACGCAGACGCCGACCGTATGAACATCGCCTTCATCCTGCGGAGGAAAGCTATTCACCGGATCCTTCAACCCTTTCAGGATTTCCAGGCGCGTACGGTTCGAGAGGGCTTTGAATATGTCGAGTAATTCCATCGCGTGATGATATCTGGATTTCCCGATATGTCAATACGATGGTTGTCGATGTTGTGGGGGTTGTCGCCCGAAGCGATGACGTCGAAATCGGGGTGCGGCAGTTCCTGGTGCAGGACCCCGACGGTTATCTGTTGCGTTTTTCAGAGTGGATTGGGGACCGCCCCTTGTGGCACGGGCAGTCGGGCAATCGAGTAGCAGCTGGCTCAGACCGAAGCAAACCGCTTCATCAACACAGCGGCGGCTTCCAAGGACGACGCCGGGTTCTGGCCGGTGATCAGCAGGCCGTCGGTGACGACGTACGAGCCCCAGTCCGGGCCCTTTGAGTACACCCCGCCCTTCGCCTTCAGTTCGTCTTCCACCAGGAACGGCACCACCTCGGTGAGGCCGACGCCGTCTTCTTCGGTGTTTGTGAAGCCGGTGACCTGCTTGCCGGCGACCAGCGGCTGGCCGTCAGCGGCCTTCACGTGGCGCAGCGCGCCCGGCGCGTGGCAGACCAGCGCGACCGGCTTGCCGGCTTCGATGAATGATTCGATCAAGGAGATGGAGTTGCCGTCTTCGGCAAGATCCCACAAGGGGCCATGGCCGCCGGGGTAAAACACGGTGTCGAAGTCGGCTTGTGACACGCTGTCCAGGCGCACGGTGTTGGCCAGTTGTTCGTTGGCGGCAGCGTCGGCTTCGAAGCGGTGTGTGAATTCAGTTTGGAAAGACGGCTCGTTGCTTTTCGGGTCCAGCGGCGGTTGCCCGCCTTGGGGCGAGGCCAGCACGATGTCGGCGCCGGCGTCCTTGAATGTGTAGTACGGCGCGGCCAGCTCTTCGAGCCAGAAGCCAGTTTTGCGGCCGGTATTGCCAAGCTGATCGTGCGAGGTCAGAACGATGAGGACTTTCATGGTGATGCTCCTGTCGAGGAATGGATTAGAAATATTAGACCGGTCGTCTAGTTTCTGATGGATAAAAAAGCACTTCTGTTTGAAGTGCTACATAGGCTTGCTACATAGGCTTGCTACATAGGCTTGCTACATAGGCTTGTACATGGACCTGCTACACGAACCTGCTTCGTGATACTGCTTCGTGATACTGCTTCGTGTACCTGCCCGTCCTAGTGAGCTAGGTGCAGAACCTGCGATGTCGTGCCCAACGCGTTTTCAAAGGGCTGCGTGTTGCGCACGATCTTGACCATCACGCTCGCCCCTAACCAAAGCTGGTACAGGCTTTGCGCAGCGGCTGTCGAATCGCCCTCTACCGATAACGACCCCTCTTCCACCCCGGCCGCAATCGCCCTGGCCAGACGTTCGATGATCGCCGACGTACCGCGTTTCAGAGCGGCGCGCATCGTATCGGAAAGGTCAGCGACCTCGGCGCCTAGCTTCACCGCCAGGCACTTGCCCTGGCAGTCTTCGAACGACTGATTGTCTTTCCAGGCCAGGAAGTAGTTGCCGAGTTGCTGCGCTTTGGTCTGGCCCGCTTGGCCGAAGACGCGGTCCATGTCGGCCAGGTAATCCTGGAAGTAGTTTTCCAGCAAGGCCTCACCGAACGCTTCCTTCGATCCGAAGTAGTGATAGAACGAGCCCTTCGGCACGCCTGCGGACGTCAGCACTTCGTTCAGGCCCACCGCCGAAAACCCCCTGCCGCCCATGATGCGCTGACCCGTGGCCAGGATCTTTTCGCGGACGTCAGTAGCTTGGGGGGAGGCGGCGGAGTTCATGAGGTGGGACTCTACCTACAATTAGACCGGTCGTCTACAAATATTTAGGCAGTGACCACTTATCTGCTCATCGGCAAGCACGGGCCAAAGACGCGCTGAAGCGGGATGGCGTCTCATGGCCCCTGCCCTGGCCCTCCAACTACTGCGCCGCCGCAACCGGCTTCTGCGATTGCGCCGCCTGCGTCGGCGTTACGCGCCAGATGGTGTTCGACAGATCATCCGCCACAATCAGCGCGCCCTTGGGATCCACCGTCACACCCACCGGACGGCCTCGTGTCGTGCCGTCCTTATCGCGAAAGCCGGCCACAAAGTCCACCGGCGCGCCAAAGGGCTTTCCATCGCGAAACGGCACGAAGACCACTTTGTAGCCAACGGGATCCTTGCGGTTCCAGCTACCGTGTTCGCCGACGAAAGCCCCGTCGGCAAACTGCGCGCCCATCGCCTCGTTCGAGAAGTCCACACCCAGCGCCGCCACGTGCGAGCCCAGGCTGTAGTCGGGCTTGATTGCCGTGGCGACCTTTGCCGGGTCTTGCGGCCGCACGCGCTCGTCCACGTTTTTCCCCCAGTAGCTGTACGGCCAGCCATAGAAGGCGCCTTCCTGCACGGAAGTCAGATAGTCGGGAACCAGGTTCGGGCCGATCTCATCGCGTTCATTCACGACCGCCCACAATTGGTCGGTGCCGGGCTGGATGGTCAGCGCGGTGGGATTGCGCAGCCCGGTGGCGTAAGACTTGTGTTCGCCGGTGCGGGCATTTATCCGCCAGACGCGGGCGCGGTCGACTTCCGCCGTCATGCCGCGTTCGGTGATGTTGCTATTGGAGCCGATGCCCACGTACAGGTACTGTCCATCGGCGCTGGCGGTCATGGCCTTGGTCCAGTGGTGGTTGATGTCCGATGGCAACAGCGTCACGATTTCGGGGGGGCCGCTGGCCTTGCTTTGCCCTGGCTGGTAGTCGAATCGCACCACCGCGTCCTGGTTGGCGACGTAGAGGTTGTTGTCCACCAAGGCCAGGCCATAGGGCGCGTTCAGGTTCTCGGCGAACGTCAACACTTCGTAGTTGCCGTCGCCGTCGGTGTCGCGCAGCAAGGTCAGGCGGTCGCCGCCCTTTACCGAACTGGTGCCCCGGGCCTTGATGATGCCGGCGATCACGTCTTTGGGTTTCAGATTCGGGGCATTGCCACCCTTGCCCTCGGCCACCAGGATGTCGCCGTTGGGCAAGATCAGCGTCTGCCGTGGGATTTTCAGATCGGTGGCGATGGCGGTGATCGTATAGCCGTCGGGCACGGTGGGGGTCTTGTCGCCCCATGGCGCGGGTTTGGCAATGACCATATCGGGCAGCAGCCCCCGTTCGGGCTTGGGTAGAGTGGGATCGGGCCCCACCTGCGACGGGCCGGCCTGGCCGATGCACACGCCCATCATGGCGGCCAAGGGAATAGCGGCAAGCCAGCTAGCGGGTTTGTATTGCATGCGGTGGTTTTTCATACGGCTCCCCTGATGTGCGGCGTGCGAAAGCCCAGCACTACCGCCACGAAGGCCAGCACCACCACGACGATCGACAAGATCAGGCCGATTGGCATGCTTGCCCAGGCGTCGCGGGCATGTATCAGCGCATTGAAAACGGCCACGACCCAGGTCGCCAGCAAGACCACGGTATACGGAATGATTCCGCGGGCGCGCTGGCTGGGCCGGAACACATCAACGACGGCCAAGAGCAGCGCGAAGGCGCCGAACACCAAACCGCCCACCAGGAACCACGACGCAAAATTATTCCACTGGATGTCAAAAGTCTGCGCATACGCCGCATCGGCAAGGGCTGCGCCAAGAAACCAGGGAAGCATCCCCGCAAGGAATACTGCATGGACCGGATGCACGGTCAGGGCATACCGATGTTGAATGATCGTGTTCACTTTTGATCGCCTCCTTGATGGTGGACTCGAACGCAGGGACGCGGCACGCGCAGCAAATAGCGTTCCCGCGCCGCGCTATCTCGGCCAGGAGAATCGGCGAAGGGATAGGCTAAGGGCTTGGCCAAGGGCTCGGCTAACCAAGCGGTTCACTCCTGAAATGCCGTAAATTCACGGACTGCGGGCGGGGCGACATCGGCCATCTTCTCCCCCGCCTCACCCCCTGCATACCCAACCACTCATGCGGAAAATTCACCATGTCATCGCTGCGCCTGGACAGTCTGGAGATCTTTGCGGATGTGGTGCGGCACGGCGGGTTTCGGGCGGCGGCGCTCAGGCGGGGCGTTTCGTCGTCGGCGATCAGCCAGTCCATCACGGCGCTTGAAGCCACGCTAGGCATTCGGCTGTTGAACCGCACCACCCGCAGCGTAGCGCCCACCGAAGCGGGCGAGCGCCTGCTTGAGCGGCTGACGCCCGCCCTGCTCGACATCCGGGCCGCCGTCGACGAGCTGAATCAGTTTCGCGAAAACCCGACCGGCACCTTGCGCATCAACGCGCCGGGGCCTGCCGTGGACCACGTGCTGTGTCCGTTGGCGTTTCGCTTCATGGAGACGTACCCGGACGTGAAGGTCGAGATCATCAGCGATGCGGCCATTGTCGATATCGTGGAGCAAGGTTTCGATGCGGGCGTGCGCTTTGGCACGCAGTTGGCGCAGGACATGGTCGCCATGCCCTTGGGCGCGCCCCTGCGCTACGCGATCGTGGCATCGCCGGCCTATCTTCAGAAGTATCCGCGCCCTGCTGTGCCCGCCGACCTGGCGGCGCACGACTGCATCCGGCGCCGCTTTCCAGGCGGCACGACCGTCACCTGGAAGTTCGCCAAAGACGGCAAGGCCGAAGAGTTTGCGCCCCAAGGACGCTTGACGCTGAGTTCCGCGCAGCAGGAGCTTCAGGCCGCGCTGGCAGGCGCGGGCATCGCGCATCTGTTCGAAGATTACGTGCGCGAATCTATCGAACAAGGCAGCCTGGTCGAACTGCTTGTCGACTGGAAGCAGACGCTGCCAAGCTGGTGCCTGTACTACCCCAGCCGCCGCCACCCTAGCGCGGCGATGCGCGCATTTCTGGCGTACGTCCGCGATTACGACTGGTCTTGATGCCGGCGGTGCGCAGCCAGGCCTACGTGTCGCCTAGCACCAGCACTTCATGCACGGCGCTGGCATGGTCGCCGCCGACGCGCGTGCCGCCCCCGATCACATGGACGCGATTGCCCAAGGTGGCCGCACCCAGGCCGTGCCGGGGCGTGGGCAACGGCGGCAGCGCGCGCCACCGATCGCTGGCCGGATCGTAGACCCAGGCGTTGTCGAACACCTTCTGCTCGGGCACCCACTGTTCCCCGCCGAACACGTACAGACGACCGTCATACGCGGCGGCAGCCAGTCCGCCTTGGGCCTGGGGCATGGGCGCGCGGACGGTCCAGCGATTGGTCTTCGGATCGTAGACCTCTAGTTGCGGCACATTGACCTGGCGCAGCGATCCGTCGGCCTGCTTGATGGCCTGCCTTCCGCCCACAACAAAGAGACGCCCATCGATGACCGCCGCCGCCGCGCTGTTGCGCGCGGTGGGTGCATCGGCAATGGCCGACCACCGCCCGGTGACCGGGTCGAACATCATGGCTTGCGCGGTATCCACGTGGTCATTGAAATGGCGCGCGTCTTCGTGGGCACGGATGCGCCCGCCCACCAGATGAAGCCGGTCTGCGATGGCCGCGAAGACCCCTTCGGCCGACGGATAAGGAATCGCAACGCCGTCACGCCAGCGATTCCCGCGCGGGTCGTAGACGTAGGTCGAGGCCTGGGCGCGCCAGTTCGGAAAGCCCCCGCTGAAGCCGCCCACGCCGTAGATCAGGCCGCCGGCAGCCGCAAGTGCGATGTGGTGGCGCGCTTCGGGCAAGGTCGCAAGCCGCGTCCATCGGTCGGTTGCCGGGTCATAGGATTCGAAGTGCGCGGAATACCCGGTGTTGGGCGTCAGCAGTCCGCCGGCCACATAGATGCGGCCGTCGAGCACCTCGGGATAGAGTTCCTGGCGCGCCAGTGACGGCGCGGCCGCCGTGGTCCAGCGGGGCGCGGCGGACTGCGCGTAGGCGGCGCGAAGAAAAGGGGTTGCGGCCAGTGTGGTGGCCAGGGCGGCGCCCTGGCGCAGGATGTCGCGTCGTTGCATGGTCGAACCTTGTGGGTGAAAGGTAGGACCATGGTAGGTAGCCCGCGCTTAGCGCACTAGATGCACGATGCTTAGCAAGGTGTTCAGCCTGGGTTAACAATCCTGCGAACCCAAGCATCTTTCGACCCCCTACGCAGGTGGAGTCCAGCCGTCCAGACGCGTGTAGATCGCGTCACGCAGCTGCCGAATCTGCGTATTCAGCTCAGCAAGTTCGGCGGGCGACTGGCCAGACGCGGCCAGCAAGGATTCGCCCAGGCAGCCTGACGTATTTTGAAGCTGACGGCCGCGCTCGGTCAGTGCCACCACCACTTGGCGTTCATTGTCCGGGTTGCGCACGCGGCCCAGAAAGCCTGCCACTTCCAACCGCTTCAGAAGCGGCGTCAGCGTGCTGGGTTCCAGGGCTAATTTTTCCGCGATGCCGCTGACGGTCTGGCTGTCTTCCCGCCAAAGCACGTTCAGCACCAGGTACTGCGGATAGGTCAGCCCCATCTTGTCCAGCAAGGGCTTGTAGATGCGCTGGATAGCGATGCCGGCCGAATACACGGCATAGCAAAGCTGGCCATCCAACGGCGGCGGGGACGTGGGGTTTTTTAGCGCTCATGGCATCGCTCCAGGGTGCGCGAAGAATAACATGCTGCAAGAATATATATCGCGATAACATTTATCGCTTGACGCGCCTGAAAACACGCCCTAGCATTCGTTCCTCGCACTTAGTTATCGCGATAATTCTTATCACACAACCCAAAGGACCCTACCATGAAGATCAAAGCCCTCCTCGCCGCCACGACCGCCATCGTGGGTATTGCAGCGGCCACCCTCACCCACGCCGCCGAACCCATTGCCGCCAAGCAGGTCGTGCGCAATGTGGTGCTGGTCCACGGTGCTTTTGCCGACGGCTCGGGATGGCGCGGTGTCTACAACGAACTGACCGGGCGCGGCTACCGCGTCACGGTGGTTCAGAACCCGCTGACGTCGTTGGCCGATGACGTTGCCGCCACGAAGCGCGTGCTGGATCGCCAGGACGGCCCGACGCTTCTTGTCGGCCACTCTTACGGCGGAACGGTGATCACGGAAGCCGGCGTCGATGCCAAGGTGGCGGGCCTGGTCTATGTTTCCGCGCTGGCGCCCGACGTCGGCGAGACCACGGCATCACAGTTCAAGGACATCCCGCCCCCGCCCGAATTCGTGATCGAGACGCAGAAAGATGGCTACGGTTTCGTCAACCTTGAAAAGTTCAAGATCGGCTTCGCAGGCGACACGACCAACGCCGACGCCGCCTTCCTGCGTGATTCGCAAGTGCCGATCAACATGCAGATCTTCAATGCCAAGGTGAGCCACGCCGCCTGGAAAACCAAGCCAAGTTGGGCCATCATCGCCACGCAAGACAAGGCGATCGACCCGAAGCTGCTGCGCCACACGGCGGATCGCATTGGCGCCGTGCGCTCCGAGGTCGTGGGGAGTCACGTGGCTTTCTTCACCCAACCGAAAAGCGTGGCCGACTCCATCGACGCCGCCGCGCGCAGCATTGGTCGTTGATCGCAACGCGGGCAGACGCCTACACCGGGTGCTCGGCCTGGTCGCAATACTCGATCAAGAGTTCGGTCAGCACCCGTATCTTTCTGGCGGGATGCTGACCGGGCGGCCTGACCACATAGGCGCCTGCCGGCGGCGGCGGATACCGCGTCATCACCGGCACAAGCGCCCCGCTGGCCAGGTGTTCGTGGGTAAGCCAATCCGGCAGATATCCAATGCCCAGCCCGGCGACCGCCGCCGCAACCAAAGCCGTGCCGTTGTCCGCCTTGAAGCGCCCTTGCGGACGAACCGTGATGGTCTTGTCACCATCCTTGAGTTGCCACGCCTCGGTGCCTTGCATCAGCGCCTGGTGATTGGCGACCAGATCTTCCGGCGTCTCGGGCGACCCATGCGCCTTGATGTAGTCCGGGCTGGCAACAAGCTTTCCAAGGACCGGACCGATACGTCGCGCGACCAGGTTCGAGTCCGGCAGATAGCCCACCCGTATTGCGCAGTCGTAGCCTTCCGCGATGATGTCCACGAAGCGGTCGCTGTAGCAGGTCTGGATATGAAGCTGGGGATGGCGTCGCGCCATCTCGGCAAGAATGGGCGCGAAGTGAGCCCCGCCGAAAGACAGCGGCGCGGACACACGCAAGCGCCCGCGTAGCTCGCCGGCCGGCAGGATCGCTTCGCGGGCCACGTCGATTTCCGCGCAGACGCGGGCAGCATGGTTGCGAAACGCGGCCCCGGCTTCGGTCAGCGCCGCGCCGCGTGTCGTCCGCGCCAGCAACACGACACCCAGCTCTGATTCCAGTCCCGCAAGCCGACGGCTGACGATGGATTTCGACACCCCCAGCCGAAGCGCGGCAGACGAAATTCCCCCGGTATCAGCAACTGCAACGAATGTACGTAGCGCTTCGATATCCACTTTGGTGTTCCCCATTCTGCGACACAGCTCAGCGCAAAATGGTACTACCGCATCGAATTCAGGAACAACAGAATAGGGTTCCGGGCAACGCCACACTGGCGCACACGCCTTGGAGCCACTCTCTGACCCCACAGCAATAAGGATGCATCAATGACTTTTCGCAACGGCCTTGATTCCCTGCTTCGTCCCGAGGATTCGGTACTTGTTCTGATCGACCACCAGCCTTACCAGCTTGCAAACGTGAACAGCCACGAACCGCAAATGGTGATCAACAACACGGCGGGTCTGGCCAAGGCCGCACGGGCCTTCGGCGTGCCCACCATCCTGACCACCGTGATCGCTGAACGGGGCGGTCTTCTTTTCCCCCAGATCACCGAGGTGTTTCCCAAGCACGAAGTCATTGACCGCACGCTCATCAACACCTGGCAGGACCAGCGGGTGGTCGACGCGGTCAAGGCCACGGGCCGCAAGCAATTGATCATCGCCGGCCTGTGGACTGAGGTGTGCGTGGCCATGCCCACCATCCAGGCCCTGGGCGAAGGCTGGGACGTCACCGTGGTCACCGATGCGTCGGGCGCGGTCTCGGTCGAGGCCCATCAGGTGGCCATCCAGCGCATGATCGCGGCCGGCGCCAACATGATGACCTGGCTGGCGGTGGCGGCTGAATGGCAGCGGGACTGGGCGCGCGCCGAACAAGCCGCCGCCTTGACCGAAGTGATCACGCAGCATGCCGGCGGCAGCGGCATCGCGTACCTGTGGGAGCAGCAGTTGCTGAACACGCCTGTGCCGGGTAAGGCGGGCTGAGACAGGCTTCGCTGACTGGTGCCGGCCTGTGCTGGCCGTTGCTTCGGGCTAGCGGGAAAGCACCTCGTCCAGCCAGTCAAAAACCCTGCGGTTCAAGAGCGACCTGTTTCGCATCTCGCAGTGCATGCCGGCGCCTTCGGCCGAGGTGAACCGAAGCAGGGCTTTTGTCGGGCTTTGAAGCTGGTCAAAGAAGGCCTGGGCGCCGGCAGACAAGCCATCCTGTTCGGCATGCGTCATCAACACCGGGCATGAGATGGCGCCGGCGCGGCCGTCCATGGTGAACGGTTCCGCGCTGCGCAGGAAATCGCGTAGATTGTCGACCCCGTGGGTCCAGAAGCCGCGCTGGTAAATCTTCCACTTAAGGCCGGGGTCGTTCGAGATCACCTGCTCGAATTGCGCCAGGGTCTTGTCATCAAGATTCCCCAGGTCCGACACCGAGTCGGGGGATGCGCCCAGCTTGAGGGCAAGCGCGCGGAACGGCCCGGGCATGCCCCATAACCCGGGGTCGGCGATGCATGCGGCAAGGCGATGCTCTTGGGATGCGGCGCGCGGAGCCAGATAGCCGCCCAGGCTCCAGCCGCTGAGCACGATGCGCTTGGGGTCGACGATGTTGAATCCAAGCGCCACATCAACCACCGCCGCGATGACGGTTTCCCAGTCTGGGCGTAGATAAATGCGCTGCTCAACCAACATTTCGCCCTGCCCTGGCCCATCAAAAATCAGGCAATGGTAGCCACGGCGCGACGCCGCCACGGCAGAGGCGAAATAAAGATCCGTGACGGTGCCGTCGTACCCATTGGTGAAGATGACCAGCGGACGGGTTTCCTGTTCCCGCCCGACAGCCGGTATCAGGTAGGCCGGCATGGTCGTGCCTTCGAACGGAATCCGCATCGGCGCAACGGGGACGTCGGACAGCGCCAGCCCCTTGTCAAACGCATCAATCTGCTTGCGGAAGGCCGCCAGCAGACGCGGGTCGCGCTGCGGGCCATACAGCGGATGGTAAGACGCGGAATAGAACACGCTGGCGCGCAGGAACAGGTCTTTTGCGCTGGCATGCAGGCCACGGTTTTGCGTTTGAACGGCTTCGTCCGCCAAACGGTCGCCCGCTGCCATCCAGGCTTCATGAAAAGCGCTGTCGTCGCCGTCGCCCACCGCCTGGCCAACGGCAAGGATCTCGCCCATATCCGCACCGCCATACGGAATGTAGGCAACCGGCCAGGTGCCAAACTCGTCATGCATCGGATCGTTGAATGCCAGGCCCATGGTGTTCTCCCTATGTCCCATATTTTTCATACGTCCCATACTTCACCGGCGTCACCTACGTCACCGACTTCAGCTACCGCTCGCCTATCCCCGCCTGACTCCACGCCGGCATTCGCCATGCAAGCTTACGCCTGCGCCTCGGCGATGTGGGCCCGCAGCGCCTCCGCGGCTTTGCCCGGGGGCAAGCCGAACAGGCGGCGGTACTCCCTGGTGAACTGCTGCACGCTTTCGTAGCCCACTGAAAATGCCGCGCTGCTGGCCGACACATCGCCCGTGGCCATCAAGCGCCTGGCCTCGATCAAGCGCAACTGCTTCAGGAATTGCAACGGCGACAGCGAGGGCGCCGCGCGGAAATGCTGGTAGAACGACGACGGGCTCATGCCGGCCTCGGCCGCCAGGCGCTCCATCGGCAGTGGCCGTGTGAATTCGGCTCGAATCAGGGCAATGGCACGCGCAATGCGTTGGGCGTGCTTGCCCGGCCCGCCAAGCTGACGAATCGCGCCGCCATGCCGGCCGGCCAGCAGCCAGTAGTGCATCTCGCGCAAGCCTTGCGCTTGCAGTACGGGCAACGCGTCGGGCCGATCCATCAGGCGCATCAAGCGCAGCGCGGCATCCGCGACTTCGGCATCCGTGGGTTCGACGAGCACCGCAGCGTCTTGTGCCACGGGGCGCAGTTTCATGTCGACGGCCAGTTCCGCAATAAGCGCCATGTCCAGATCCAACACCAGCGAAATATATGGCTGGTCGGCGCTGGCGGCCGTGATCTGGCTGACGGTCGGCACATCCGCCGTAATCAGCAGCGAATCGCCTGCGGTGAAGTCAACGGCATGGGTGCCCATCGAGACCCGTTTGCTGCCCTGTAACACCAGGCAGGCCAGGGGTCGCGAGATGGCATATTCCAGCCCGCTGGGCTGGGCGGACCGAATGGCGGTCAAGCCGGGGATGGGGGTTGGGGCCACGCCGGTGGGGTTGGCGTTTGCCTCGACGTAACGTCGGACAGCTCTGAGCAGGGGGTCGTTCATACGCTGGCGCAGTGATCTTCGTTCGCGGTGATCGTAACGGACATTTCGCGGCCGGGACGTCACCTTTGTAGAAACAGGCCAAGAACATCACGATTCAGGCAAAGGCCGCGGGGATCGGGCGCTTCAGAATCACATTCTGATTTTCTATCACCTGGGAGCCTGAGCATGACAAGCATTTCCTTCATCACCGGCGGCAGCCGTGGCCTGGGCCGTAGCGCCGCCCTGAATATCGCCCGCAAAGGCGGCGATGTTGTCTTTACCTACCAAAGCCGCGAGACGGACGCCCAGGCCGTTGTGGCCGACATCGAACAGATGGGCCGCAAGGCGGTCGCCCTGCAATTGGATGTCGGCGACACGTCCGCCTTTCCCGCATTCGTCCAGCGCCTGAAGGCCACGCTGCGCGACACCTGGCACCGCGACACGATTGATCACATCGTCCACAACGCCGGCCATGGCGATGTAGCCTTGATCGCCGAGACGACCGAGGCGCAGTTCGACCGATTGGTCGACGTGCACTTCAAAGGCGTGTTCTTTTTGACCCAGGCACTGCTGCCGCTGGTCGCGGATGGCGGCCGCATCGTGAATCTATCGACCGCCCTGACCCGTGTCTCTGCGCCCGGCTGGTCTGTCTATGCGGCGGTCAAGGGCGCGGTCGAGGTGCTGACCGTCTACCTGGCCAAGGAGCTGGGCAGCCGCAACATTGCCGTCAACGTGGTGGCGCCGGGCGCGATCGAGACCGATTTCTTCGGCGGCGCGGTGCGCGACACGGCGGAGTTCAACAAATTCTTCGCGGAGATGACGGCGCTGGGCCGTGTGGGCGTCGCGGACGACATCGGGCCGGCGGTGGCAAACCTGCTGGCCGAGGACAATAGATGGATCAACGCCCAGCGGATCGAGATATCCGGCGGCCAAGGCATCTAGGAACGATATCGGGGCGGACGCCTTGACTGCGCCCGCCCCGACGTGGTCGTGCCAAATTGTCGTGCAAGGATCCCGTGCGCCGGAAGGCAACGCCGGCATTCGGCTACAGTGCCGATGTTCAAGCACAGAAATCCAGGAGCAGTACCGCAGTGACAGACACCTCCACCCCCGACGACGCCGGTATGTCCGAAGACCGCAAGGAACAGGAAGCCAGGCTTTGGCGCGATGACGGCTGGACGGCCCGCATCATCAAGAATGAAGACGATGACGGCTGGGCCGTGGAGATGACCCTGGACGGGCAAGCCGAACCCGCCCTGGTCGGCCCCTGGACCATGGGCCGTGACAAAAAGAACCCCAAGCCACTGGACTCGCCGGCGTTCATCACCTTGGTCAAGACCGCCAACGAAGTCCTGCGCCGCCACGAGCAGCAATTGCATGCCACGTTGCACAAGAGCGTGAAGATCGACACCGAGGCCGGCCGCCTGACCATCAAGCTGGACATCGTGCCCGACGACTACGAGCCGTATGCCGTGCTAAGCGCCTACGACGAATCCGGCGAACAAGTGGCGCAAGTCCACGTGGCGCCGACGTACAAGCTGAGCGTGCAGCGGGCGTCTGAATGGGCAAACGGCGGGTTTCCCAAGCAGGGGTGACACGGCAGGCATGGGTTATGGAGCAGGCATGAGTGTCGGAGCAAGCCTGAGTGACAGAGCAAGGCTGGGCGACAGAGCCAGTCTGAGCGCCAAAGTAAGCTTGGGTCACAGAGCAAGCCTGAGCGACACAGCGTCAGGCAGCACTTGTCCACGCCCATCTGTTCGCACCACCACCGCTGAGACTTGCGGATCATGACCCGCCTGACGTTGGAACGCTATCAGGTCTGGGCCTATCTGCTTGCCATCGGCTTGGGTTTGGCCGCCGGCACCGCATGGCCACGGGTCGGCCCCGCCATGGAAGCCTTGTTGTGGCCCACCCTGGCCGCGCTGCTGTTCGCCACCTTCCTCCAAGTACCGCTGCTGCATGTGCGAAACGCCCTGCGCGACCGGCGCTTCTCGCTAGCCGTGCTGCTGGGAAACTTCGCGGTGCTTCCGCTGCTGGCATGGGTGCTGGTGGAGGCGTTCGACTTTGATCCGGTAGTGCGGCTGGGCGTGCTGTTGGTGCTGCTGGTGCCTTGCACGGACTGGTTCATCACATTCAGCCAACTGGGCAAGGGCGACGTGCCCCGTGCCATAGCCATCACGCCGCTGAATCTGGTGCTGCAATTGGCCCTGCTGCCGCTGTACCTGTGGCTGATGGCGGACACGCAAAGCCTGGGCTCATGGGATTGGGCCACGCTGGCCCCCGCCGTATTCATCGTGCTGGCGCCCCTGGCCGGCGCGGCGCTGACGGAACGGTGGATCCAGGCCCATCCCAAAGCCGAACGCCTGCGAGACGCCTTGGCCTGGTGGCCGGTGCCGCTTCTGTCGCTGGTGGTGTTCCTGATAGCGGGCGCTCAGGTGGGCACCGTCGCGCGCGCCACGGATGCACTGCAACAGACGCTGCCCGCGTTCGCGCTCTTCCTGATGGCCGCCGCCTTGCTGGCCAAGGCCATGGCGCGCACGCTTCGCCTGCCCGTCGAACAAGGACGCACGCTGGCATTCAGCATGGGCACCCGCAATTCATTCGTGGTGCTGCCCTTGGCCCTGCTGCTTCCTGCCGGCTGGGAGGTGGCGGCCGTGGTCATCGTGGCGCAGTCACTGGTAGAACTGTTCGGCATGGTGGCGTATGTGTGGCTGGTGCCCAGATATCTGTTCAGGTAGCGCCGCGTCGGGATATCTAGCGGCCCCTCCCCCCGCCCCAAGCCGGGGAGTATGCTACGCCGCTTCGTCTTAGCCAGATTCACTTATCGCTATGCGCGGCAATCCCGACGCCAGACAAGGCGCCATTGCGTTGCACGGTTTCTACTTCCTGTATTACGGCTTGCAGGGCGTCAGCATCCCTTTTCTGCCTTTGTGGTTCGCCAGCCGTGGCCTGGACGCAGCGACGATCGGCCTGATCGTCGCCACGTCATTCCTGCCGAAGATCCTGTCCACCCCGGTCGTTGCTCACGTGGCCGACCAGACCGGTCGCGCGCATGCCTTGATTGCGTCGGCGTTGGCGGCCTCGCTGGTGTTGTTCATCTGCTATCCGTTCATGCATGGGGCGGGCTGGCTGTTGGGCACTACCTTGTTGCTGAACGCGGTATTTCCGGCGGTGCTGCCCTTGATGGACCGCATGGCCATCGCCAGCGGCCGGGCACAAGGTAATTCCTACACCATCATGCGGGCCTGCGGTTCGCTGGGCTTTGCCGTAGTGACGATGGCGGGCGGCTATCTGATCAAGACGTTTAACGCCGACTGGGTGATGTGGCTGTCGATCCTGTTGATCATCGCGTGCCTGGCTTGCGTCCGTTTATTGCCCCGCGCGGGGCGGCCTGCTTCGGTCGACATGCTGGGGCGACCTGCGTCGGGCGAGACGCCGGGGCGGCCTGCTTCGGACGAGACGCCGCAGCCTGCGTCGGTCGAGGTGCCGGGGAAGCCTGCTTCGGACGAGACGCCGCAGCCTGCGTCGGGCGAGGTGCCGGGGAAGCCTGCTTGGGACAAGACGCCGCAGCCTGCGTCGGTCGAGGCGCCGGGGAAGCCCGTGCGGCTGCCGATGTTGGAAGTGCTACGCAACCGGCCGCTGCTGATGTGTATCGGCGCGGCCTCGCTCGTGCAAGCCAGCAACGGCTTCCTGTATTCCTATTCCACGCTCTACTGGACGGCCAGCGGCCTGTCGACCGCGGTGATCTCGATGCTGTGGGTGGTGGGCGTTGTCAGCGAAGTGCTGTTCTTCTTTCTGGCGCCCAAGATCCTGGCACGCACCAGCGCGCAACGGTTGATCCTGGCGTCGGCAATGATGACGGTAATCCGCTGGGCGGGCTTGTCCGCCACGACGGACCCGGCGCAGATAGCGGCGTTGCAGCTTCTGCAGTGCTTCACGCTGGCCGGGAACAACGCGGCCATCATGTGGTACATCACCCGCCACGTTCCCGCCGCCTGCAAGACCTCGGCGATTGCGCTGTATGCCTTGCTGTCAGGCGGCGTATTCATGTTCGCCAGCATCCAGTTGGGCGGCGCGCTATACCGCAGCTATGCGTCCGGCGGTTTCATGACCATGGCCGCCTGCGCGGCATGCGCGATCCCGCTGGTGTTGTACGCAGAAAAGTGGCGGCAAAAGCCGAACCGTAGGATGGGTGAAGCGCGGGAAGATCAAAACAAGAAAACCAGACCAAAACGCGCGTAACCCATCATGCAGCCGATGCGATGTGGCTGAAACTGTTCTGGCTCTGACGTTGCTTGATGGGTTGCGCGCGTTGTCTATCTGCGTTATTTTCGCCAGCATGCCGCGCTTCACCCATCCTACGGGAGGCGGATACCGTTCAGCAGCACAGTTGCGGCCAAAGCCGAACCCGTAGGATGGGTGAAGCGCGCGAAGATCGAAACAAGAAAACCAGACCCAAACGCGCGTAACCCATCATGCAGCCGATGCGATGTGGCTGAAGCTGTTTTGGCTCTGACGTTGCTTGATGGGTTGCGCGCGTTGTCTATCTGCGTTTTTTTCGCCAGCGTGCCGCGCTTCACCCATCCTACGGGAGGCGGATACCGTTCAGCAGCACAGGGGCGGCCAAAGCCCAACCCGTAGGATGGGTGAAGCGCGGGAAGATCGAAACAAGAAAACCAGACCCCAACGCGCGTAACCCATCATGCAGCCGATGCGATGTGGCTGAAGCTGTTTTGGCTCTGAGGTTGCTTGATGGGTTGCGCGCGTTGTCTATCTGCGTTTTTTCCGCCAGCATGCCGCGCTTCACCCATCCTACGGGAGCCGGATACCGGCGTGCCGCGCTTCACCCACCCAACGGCCGGCGGATACCGTTTAGCAGCACGTCCGTAATAAACGTGGCAACGGCCTGTTGCTGTTGCGCGTCGGGCGCTTGGCGCGTGAAGCGTTCGATGATGCCCATCAGTGATTGTGCGAACCAATCCGCTGAAACCTCGGTGCGGAACAGGCCTGCCTGCTGCTCGGCGCGAATGTTGTCGGCAATCATCGCCACCAGCTCGTCCTTCAAGGATTCCGCCGCCGCTACTTGAAAAAAGCCGATGCGGGTCAAGTTGGGGTCTTCTTGCAGGATGGCAAGCAGGCCCAGCACGCCGCCACGAATGCGATCGGCCAACTCCGCGCCGTCCAAATCAGCCGGCAGCCGCGCCTGGCTGATCGCCTGGCGCAAGCGTTGCGCGAACATGCCGACCAGTTCGTCGTAGGCGGCTTGCTTGCTTGAAAAGTACTGATAGAAGACGGGTTGGGTGACCCCGGCGCGGGCGACGATGTCGCTGATCCGCGTGTGTTGGAACCCGCGTTCGGCGAATTCCGCCGCGGCAACTTGCAAAAGCTGTAAGCGGGTGCGTTCACCTTTGGTGAGACGCTTGTCTTGCGATAAAGAAGGGGGTCGTGCCGTCATCATCGCGAGAAAGTACCCTGCTTCATAGCTTTGCGCTACTAGTTCGCATGGCCTTCCCGCAACGCGATGTCACGGCATTACAACGCCCGCCACGGGGCCAACCGAAAAGCTTACAAATTACTGAACTTAAGCCGTCTCGATTTCGCGACAAACGCGCCTCCCCATGCCCTCCGGGCCCGCTTCCCCGCCCCTTCCCTACACCTTGAAGTCACTTGAAATGCCCGTAGCTTTTGCAACAACTTTTGGTGCCTCGGCAGCAGTAAAGTAGCGCTATCGCCGAGCGCATTTCGACTATGCCCGCGCCAGGCGAACAGGAGCAAGATCATGAAACGGTTTACAGGCCGGATGGTTGCCGTGACGTTGGCGCTTGCCGTGGCAAGTGCGCCCGCGATGGCGGGCGGCCGTGGCGGTGGTTGGGGCGGCGGCGGTGGTTACCACGGCGGCTATTACGGCGGCGGTGGTCATCACCACCATGGCGGCGGCGGTAGCAGCTCGGACGGTTGGTGGATAGGCGGCGCTTTCGCGCTGGCCACCGTTGGCCTATTGCTGGCAGCCAACTCTGGCCCCAGTTATGCGCAGACCAGCGTTTATGCGTCGCCTGGCATTGCCTACACCAGCCCGCCCATCTATGCCGCGCCCGTCTACGACGCGCCGCCCGTGTACGCCGACCCGTCCGTTGCCTATGCGCAACCGCAATCGCAGCTTGAATCGCAGCCGCAATACGCGCCCGTGCAATACGAGGCCGCGCCCAAGGTCAGCGCCGCCCAGGCCAGCGCCACCACCGATTGCCAGCGTTGGGCCATGAACCAAAGCGGCTACAACCCAGCCACCATTTCGCAATGGACGACGCAAGTGATGGTGGACTCGTACAACCACTCGCTGGACTCTTGCATGACCAGCCGCGGTTACCGCAGCCAATAAAGTCTGTCAGCGGGCGCGGCGCCGCCAAGCGCGCCACGCCAGTACCAATCCGGCGGCCAGCAATGCCGTCGCCGGCAGCACCCACACAAAACCTGACGACGTGTAGACCACCTGGTCCACCGGGTCGTAATAGCGACCCAATTCGTTGAAGTTCCACTTCCAATAGAACGCATACCAGGCGTAGTAGAAGAAGGCGGACAGCCCCAGGCACAGCACGGCGCCAACGCGCGCACGCCACGGATGGCGGCGCACGGCATCCTTACCACCCGACCGCCTCGCCGCCCGTCCGCCCCACGCCGCCATGACCAGCGCCGCCAACACGACGGCTGCCGCGCTAAGCCACATCGTGCGCCTCCAACCGTGCCAGACAAGCCTCGGCCTCGGCCCATTGCTTTTCGCTGAAGACACGCACGCCGGCGCCGATCAGCAGTTCGGCCGTGATACCCACGCCCGTTTTCCGCTGGCCGGAGTAATGGCCGTCATACACATAGCCGCTGCCACACGACGGGCTGCCTTCTTTCAGCACCGCGATGCGAATGCCTTGCTGGCGCGCCACGGACAACGCCGCGTGCCCGCCTTGCACGAATGCTTGGGTGACGTCGTCTCCCGTCACGGCAACCACGCGCGCGCCGCCGGCAAGCACGTCAGCGGCTTGCTTGCCCGGCTCGATCTCGGCGGGCGGACGCGGCGTAGCCATGCCGCCCGCGACTTCCGGGCACACCGGCACGACCCGCCCTTCCTCGCGCCAGCGGGCCAGGACGGCGTCATCGTTGGGCACCGCGCGCCCGTCATAGCGCACCGGGTTGCCCAACAGGCAGGAGCTGATCAACACGTATTGCATCGGAAACTCAAACAGGACCGGGCTTGGAAATAAGCAGCCCTGAATCATAGACCAGCCGCCACGCGCGTCAGTGACGGCCCGGCGTCAGCGTGTGGATCCACGCCCGCAAGTCGGGGTCGCGCAGTTCCAGCACATCGAACAGGCCAAGCGCTCGCAGGGCCGGCAGCGCGTCTTGAATGTCGCGCCGCGCTTCGGCCACCGCCTCGGGCGACGCCTTGGCATCGGTGCATACACGCGCGTTCGCCAGAAACGCGCCCACGGTGCCCTTGTGCACCGGCACGCCGTTGAATTCACTGTGGTTCATGCCGTCCGGCAAGATGTCTTTGGCTTGCATGCCTGGCTCCTGATGGTGAGACACAGGCGTTACGATAGCGGCATCACGTTGGCGCTACTGCGGTATTTTGGCCAATGAATACTGTGTTTCTGCCACATGCCCTATGCCACGTACCACATGCCACGCGCCACATGCCATACGCACCCACCCCCTGCTGACATGACGACTCCCCTGCTGCCCCCCGAACAGGCCCACTCGACTCGCGGCCCGGCACTGATCGCCGTGCGCCGTGATGACGGCCTGCTGCGCGACACCTCCATGCACCAGCATGCGCGCGGCCAATTACTGGGCGCCTATCGCGGCTTGGTGACGGTGGTTGCGGGCGCGCGGCAATGGGTGGTGCCGTCCGCGCATGCGGTGTGGATTCCGCCCGGCCAGCCCCATGGCTTGCAGTCGCACGGACCTTACGCGGGCTATAGCGCCTACCTGAGTCCCACGGCCTGCGCGGGCTTGCCCACCACTGCCCGCGTGCTGCAAACATCAGCCTTGCTGCTGGCGGCCGTGGACCGCGCCGCATCGTGGAATGGCAATGAGACAGCCGCCGCGCGCAACCGCGTGCTGGAATTGATTCGAGACGAAATACGCACCCTACCCCTGGCCAACCAGGCGCTGATCCTGCCTGGCGACCCGCGCTTGCAAAAGCTGGCGGTGGCTATTTCGGATCACCCCTCGGACACCCGGTCGTTGGATGCCTGGGCGGCGCGGATCGGCATGGCGCCGCGTACCTTGGCGCGCCGCTTCCTGGCCGAAACCGGCCTGCCGCTGGGGGCATGGCGGCAGCAGGCCCGCCTGATGCGGGCGCAGGAAATGCTGGCGGCGGGTAGCGCCGTAACGACAGTGGCGCTTGAATTAGGCTACGACAACATCAGCGCATTCATCGCCATGTTCAAGCGTGAAGTCGGAATCACTCCGGGCCGCTTTCGCGGCCCGGTGGTTTAACCCAGATCAGGATTCCTTGGCCGCCGTCTTGCGGGGGCTGCGGGTGCGCGACGCGGTCTTGCGGGCAGGCTTGGCTGGCGCCTCGGCCTGCGGTTCAGCAGCCGGTGCCGCCGCCTCGGTTGCCGTCGATCCGGTTACCGCCGATCCGGTTACCGCCGATTTCGTTACCGCCGACTTGGTTGCCGCCGATTCCGTTGCCACAGCTCGGGCAGGACCACCAGCGTCGGATTCCGCCGACTTGGCCTTCGTGGTCTTGCTGGCAGTACGGCCGCGCTTGGCCGGAGCTGCCGGAGCTGGCGCGGGTTCCGCCGCCGGCCTGGCGTTTCCGCCCGCGAACGGGTCAGCCACTTTGGCGGGCGCCTTGTCGGCTGCCTCGCGGCGCGTGTCCGCCGGCGGCTCAACGAACGTCCATTCCGCAATATTCACGGCAGGCAGCGGCTGGCGCGCCTGCGGCAAGGGCGTCGGCATGGGCGGCAGGCGCGACGGCTGGACAGGCTTGGGCGCCTGAGCGCGCGCCAGCGCATCCGCGCGCATGGATTCCAGTTTGGCGACTTCGCGGGCAAGCGCCTTGGCGGTTTCGTCGTCGGCCTCGGCTTGCTTGTCCACCTGGGCTTGCTTGTTGGCCTGGCGTTCGGCCTGGGCCGCGCCCTGGAACGATACGGGCGGCGTAGTGGCTGGCGTATTGGACGGCATATGCGAGCCTTCCTGCGCCCCTTCTTGCACACCCTCGGGCGCGGCAACCGGAAGCACCAACTGCGCGTCCGGCGCGGCGTCAGACGGCGCGGCCATCGCCGCTTCGCCCGCGCCTTGCTCGACCGCATGGCTGGCGCCTCGGCCGGATCCACCCGACTTGCGGCCGCCGCGCGATTTGCGGGCAGGCCGCGAACTGGTTTCTTCTTGCACCACGCCCGCTTGGGTGTCGTCGGAGTCCGCCTGTGCCGACTGGCGGCCTTGCGACGACCGGGCTCCGCCCTGGTTGCCCGAGCGGTTCACGGCCGGCGCGCCGTCGATGCTGTCGCGATACACATAGGTGCCGGACTTTTCTTCGCGGCCCACTTCCAGGAAGCCGCGCGACTGCGCTTCGTCCAGCAAATTGCCGAAGGCGCGAAAGCCGTAGTACGACTCGTTGAAATCCGGCTTGCGGCGCTTCAACGCATCTTTCAATGCCGACGCCCAGATCTTGCCGCTGTCGCCGCGCTCGGCCATCAGCGCCTCGAAGGTCTCGACGACCATGTCCACGGCCTGGGTCTTGCGCGCTTCCAGTTCTTCCTTGCGGCGGCGTTCTTCGTCCGGCGTGCGACGCTGGCCGGTGCCGGCAGCGGCGCCACCACGGTTGTCGCGGCGGGCGTCGGCGGTGCGCTGGCCTTCGCGCGCCAGGTCGTCATAGAAGATGAATTCGTCGCAGTTGGCAATCAGCAGGTCCGACGTGGATTGCTTAACGCCCACGCCGATCACCTTCTTGTTGTTCTCGCGCAGCTTGGACACCAGCGGCGAAAAGTCGGAATCGCCGCTGATGATCACGAAGGTATTGACGTGCGACTTGGTATAGCAGAAGTCCAGCGCGTCCACGACCAGCCGGATGTCGGCGGAATTCTTGCCCGATTGGCGCACGTGCGGAATTTCGATCAGCTCGAAATTGGCCTCGTGCATGGGGGCCTTGAATTCCTTGTAGCGTTCCCAGTCGCAATAGGCTTTCTTGACGACGATGCTGCCCTTGAGCAGCAGGCGTTCCAGCACGGGCCGGATGTCGAACTTCTGGTATTTGGTGTCCCGCACACCCAGCGCCACGTTCTCGAAGTCGCAGAAAAGCGCCATGCTGACGTTTTCGTTGGGGGTAGTCATATTCTTCTCCAAAGCGAGGCGGCCACGTGCTTCGGGCCGCCAGATAGCGCTCATGATATACATATCCGGCTTTGCCCCCGTCTTCCCTTCCCGTCAGCCGCCCATTTACCCCCCGAGGCGGCATGACCCGGCCCCGTTTCCGACGCTACCGGCCAGATCCTGACGACTTGCCTAAGCCGGCGCTTACCGGCCCTTTCGCCCCGCTTTCCGGCGGATTGACTTGGGCGCGCGCTGGCTAGAATTCCCGACAATCCGGCATTCCGGCTCGGCGTGCCATTCCCTTCGGGCAAGATCCATGAATCCGTCTACCCTCATCGGCGCCGCCGTCGGCCTGCTTACCCTTGTGATCGTCGTGGCGCTGTCCGCCACCGACGCCAGCATGTACATCAACCTGCCGGGCTTGGCCATCGTGCTGGGCGGCACCTGCGCCGCGCTGTTCATCGCCTACCCGCTGCCGGAAGTGCTGCGGATCTTCAAGCTGGTCCGCACGGTGTTCCGCAACGACCAGCACGACCAGCAGCGCGACATCGAAGAACTGGCGACGATGGCGCAACTGTGGATGAACACCGACGTCCACAAGGTCGAACAAGAACTCAAGAAGGTGTCGAACCCGTTCCTGCGCACCGGCGTGCAGTTGATCATCGACAACACCCCCGAAGACCAGATCATTGAAGTGCTGCAATGGCGCGTGGCTCGGCTGCGCGCGCGTGAACAGGCCGAAGCGCAGATGTTCCGCGTGATGGCTACGTTCGCGCCCGCCTTCGGCATGCTGGGCACGCTGATCGCCTTGATCAACATGATGGCGGTGCTGGGCGACGGCAGCATGACGACGATCGGCCAACACCTGGCAGTGGGCCTGATGACGACCTTCTACGGCATTCTGCTGGCCAACCTGATCTGCAAGCCGATCGCGCTGAAGCTGGAACGCCGCACCGCGCGCCGCGTGGAATCCATGAACATGGTGCTGCAAGGCATCTCCATGATGTGCGAAAAGCGCGGCCCGGCCGTGGTGCGTGAAACGCTGAACTCCTTCGTGCTGCACGTCGAAGACGAAATCTACGACGGCGGCGTGGCGGCCGCGCCGGCGTCCAAGCCCAAGGCGGCAACGCCGGCCAAGGGGGCCACCACCGGCGCCACCAAGGGCGCCGCCCCCCCCCCCCACCCCCCCCTGTCCATCACCCGCCCAGCCGCCGCGCGTCAATGAGCCTGATTTCCCCTTCCCTGGCGCAGCGGATCGAACTGGCCCGCCAGGCCCAATTGCGCGCCCAGAAAGCCGCGGACACGCACGCCTGGCGGCCCAGCAAAAGCGACCGCAAGGATCGCTACGCCCGCTGGCACGTCGAGGAACAGGTCGAGCAGGACGCCGAGAACTGGCTGCTGAGTTACCTGGACCTGATCACCCTGCTGCTGGCGATGCTGGTCGTGATGCTGGCGGTGTCGCGCCTGCACGGCCTGGGCACTGAAGCCTCTGGCAAGCCCATCGAACTGGTCGGCACGCTGGCAACCGCCGGCTTGCCCGTGTACGACGGTGAATACTCGGAATTCGACGCCGTCGCCATTCCCGCCAGTTGGGCCGAACCGCCCGCACCGCCCGCCGCCGCCGTCCAGACGGCCGAAACGGCGCCGGTCGAAGACGGCGTGAAGGTGGCCGACGCCGCCCCGCCGCTGATCGCCCCGTCCAAGGAATCCCTGGGACTGGACGACCTGGGCAAGTCGGTGGACGTGATCATCAACGAGCAGTCGGTGAGCTTTCGGATCAGCAACGAATTGCTGTTTCCGTCGGGCCAGGCCACGCTCAGCCCCGCCGGGCTGGACGTGATCAAGCGTCTGGCGGTCATCCTGAACAAGAACCCGCACCCGGTGTCCGTGGAAGGCCACAGCGACCCCGTGCCGATCCAGACGCGCCAGTTCGCGTCCAACTGGGAACTGTCCACCAGCCGCGCCACCAGCGTGCTGCGCGAACTGGTGCGCGACGGCGTGTCCGCCGATCGACTGCGCGCGGTGGGCTACGCGGAAACGCGCCCGATCGAATCCAACGACACCCCGGCTGGCCGCGCCGCCAACCGCCGCGTCGAGCTGATCATGGACATCGCGCCGAAACAGGCGTCCACGAAGAACGCCCAAGCCCCCGCCAAGCCGTCGGCGTCACAGGCAGACGCGGCACCCGCGCGATCCTGATCACACGGCCCCACAACACGCCCAGCACGGGCGGCATCACAACAATCAGCACGTGGTTTGTGCCGCTCCAGGGCGGACAAAAGCCTCACGGTCAGGGTGGCGGGGCACTGGGCAAGGGCGGTAAGCTTCGCCCAATCGCCCCAGTGCCCGAACCAGGAAACGCCATGTCCTATATGTTGCTGATCGTTGAACCGGTAGGCCAGCGCGCACAGCGCACGCCCGACGAAGGCCGCGAGGCCTATGCGCAGATGGTGCGCTACGCCGAAGGCCTGAAAAGCCGCGGCCTGCTCGTCAGCGCTGAATCATTGAAATCCGAATCCGAAAGCGTGCGCCTGCAAATCCGCGACGGCGAACGGTCGCTGATGGACGGGCCGTACGCCGAAGCCAAGGAAATGATCGGCGGTTTCTTCCTGTTGACCTGCGACACCCGCGAAGAGGCGCTGGCCCTGGCCGCTGAATGCCCGGCTGCGCAATGGGCAACGGTCGAAGTCCGTGAACTTGGGCCCTGCTTTATGTAGGGCCGAGGCTTGCTCCTGGTTGGCCACGGCAACTTAAGTTGCACACGTGACTGCATATTCCTAGAATGCATGCATTGACTGCACCAGGAGCGATCGCATCATGCCCATGTTGACCGTTAGAAATATCTCTGAAGAAGTGCACCGCGCGCTGCGCGTGCGCGCCGCCCAGCATGGCCGAAGCACCGAAGCTGAAGTCCGCGCCATTCTTGAAGACGCCGTCAAGCCTGAAGGGCGCGTCAAGCTGGGTTCGTTGCTTGCGCAGATCGGCCGCCAGGCCAAGCTCACCGACGAGGAAGCCGCCTTGTTCGACCAACGCGACAAGGCGCCCGCCGCCCCACCGAGGTTTGAATGATTCTGCTGCACACTAATGTCATCTCGGAGCCGCTACGCCAAGCGCCCGCCGACGCCGTCATCGAATGGATAGACCGGCAGCCCCTGGAAACCCTGTTCCTTTCCGCCGTTACCGTCGCTGAATTGCGGTTTGGCGTGGCCTGCATGCCGGTGGGCAAACGGCGCGACGCCTTGCATGGCGACCTGGAACAGCGCGTCCTGGCCTTGTTTGCCGGGCGCATCTTGGCTTTCGATACCGCCGCCAGCCTGGAATACGCCGCGCTGATGGCGCGTGCGCGGGCCTCGGGCCAGTCCATCGGCGGGCCAGACGGCTACATCGCCGCCACCGCCGCCGCGCACGGCATGAGCGTCGCGACCCGGGACGTGGCGCCCTTTGAAGCCGCCGGGGTTTCCGTCATCAACCCTTGGGGCGCCTCGCACCCGTCGCCCTAGTACTTACCCTAGCTTCGCGACATTCCTGTCGATCTGACCGCCTTCCATTCGTCGTCCCCCTACAAGCCCCCGAAGATCCACCCCGGATCGGGCGGCGAAGTCCCACTCCAAGGAGAGACTCGGATGCGTTTCATGATGATTGTGCGGGCCACGTCCGATAGCGAAGCCGGCCTGATGCCGGACGACAGCCTGCTTGCCGCGATGGCGACCTACCACGAGGCGCTGATGAAGGCCGGCGTGCTGCTGGACGCCAATGGCTTGAAGCCCACGTCCCAAGGCTGGCGCGTGCAATACGCGGACGGCCAACGCCAGGTGGTGGACGGCCCTTTCGCGGAAACCAAGGAACTGATCGCGGGCTACACCCTGATTCAGGTGCGCTCGCGCGAAGAAGCCATGCAATGGGCGATGCGCTTTCCGCAACCCTTCCCCGGCCAGAACTGCGCGATCGAAGTGCGCCAGTTGTACGAACTGGAAGACTTCGAACCCAGCCAGCAAGTCGAACGCTTTCGCGACATTCCCGGCGTCAGCCATTGATACTCAGGAGACAAAGCCATGCACAAGCAGATATTCGTCAACATCGCCATCGGCGACATGCAGAAATCGCAGGACTTCTTCAAGAAGCTGGGCTTCACCTTCAACCCGGATTTCACCAACGAGCAAGGCGCCTGCATGGTCATCAGCGATGACATCTACGCCATGCTCCTGACGCGCGATTTCTTCCAGGGCTTTACCGGCAAACCGCTGGTGAACGCCAAAGAGGCAACCGAAGTCCTGATCTGCCTGTCTTGCGAAAGCCGCGCCGAAGTCGACGACCTGGTCGCCCGCGCGCGGGCCGCCGGCGGCACCGTGCCGCGCGAGCCGCAAGACCACGGCTTCATGTACGCGCATGGCTTCGAAGACCTGGACGGCCACATCTGGGAACTGGTCCACATGGCGCCCGGCGAGGTTCCCGCGGCATGACGCAGGCGGCCACGCATCGTGCCATCGAGGCGGTCTGGCGGATCGAGGCCGCCAGCGTCATCGCCGGCGTCGCGCGCCTGGTGCGCGACGTCGGGCTGGCCGAAGAACTGGCGCAGGACGCGCTGGTGACCGCCCTGGAACGCTGGCCGCAGACCGGCGTGCCGGACAACCCGGGAGCCTGGCTGATGACCACCGCAAAGAACCGTGCCCGCGACCGCTTGCGCCTGGATGCGCTGCACACCCGCAAGCACGAGCAGATCGGCCACGAACTTGAAGCCTTGCACGCGGACGTAGAGCCCGACTTTGTCGACGCTCTCGACGCCGCCCGCCAGGACGACATCGGCGACGACCTGCTGCGCCTGGTGTTCACCGCCTGCCATCCGGTGCTGTCCACCGATGCCAGGGTGGCATTGACGCTGCGCCTGCTGGGCGGGCTGTCCACCGCCGAGATCGCCCGCGCGTTTCTGGCATCCGAATCCACCATTGCCCAGCGCATCGTGCGCGCCAAGCGCAGCTTGACCGCCGCGAATGTGCCGTTTGAAGTACCCGATGCCAAGGACCGCGCCGCGCGCCTGGCGTCGGTGCTGGAAGTCATCTACCTGATCTTCAATGAAGGCTATTCGGCGACCTCGGGCGACGACTGGATGCGCCCGGCGCTGTGCGACGAAGCCCTGCGGCTGGGCCGCATCCTGGCCGAACTCACGCCTGACGATGCGGAAGTGCACGGCCTGGTGGCGCTGATGGAACTGCAAGCCTCGCGCCTGCATGCGCGCACGGACGCCGACGGCAAGCCGGTGCTGCTGATGGACCAGGACCGCAGCCGCTGGGACCCCTTGCTGATACGGCGCGGCTTGGCCGCATTGACCCGTGCCGCCGCGCTGGGCGGGCCACCCGGCCCCTATGCCTTGCAAGCTGAACTGGCCGCCTGCCACGCGCGCGCGGCCACGCCTCCTGACACCGACTGGCCACGCATCGTGGCGCTTTACGACGCGCTGGTGCAACTGACGCCCTCGCCCGTGGTTGCGCTGAACCGCGCGGTGGCCGTGGGCATGGCGTTCGGGCCGCAGGCGGGGCTGGACCTGGTCGACACGCTGGCCAGCGAGCCCGCCTTGGCCAACTACCACTGGCTGCCCAGCGTGCGCGGCGACCTGCTGGCCAAGCTGGGGCGCAACGCCGAGGCACGCACAGAATTCGAGCGCGCGGCCGGCATGACCCGCAACGCCCGCGAACGCGAACTGCTGTTGGCGCGCGCCCAAGCGATGCAGGCGTAGGTAATTCCTGGCTAGCCGATGCACGCCCACGCGATGCGCGCCTTGCCGACAGGCCGACAACCCTGCGCCGTGCTTAAATTCCAAGCATGGGTTCCCTGCCTGCCGCCCCGTCCGATGCCGGCGCTTCCGTCTTGACGGGCGTGCCGGCGGCGTTCGACCATCCCAACGACCGCGCCGAATTTCGCCGCGCGGCGCATCAACCCGGTGTGGAGCTGTACCGCGCCCACATCATCCGCCACGCCTTCGAACCGCACACGCACGAAGCCTATGGCCTGGGCGCCATCGAATCCGGCGTCGAACGGTTTCGCTATCGAGGCGCCGATCACCTGGCGCCGTCCGGCTCTGTCGTGCTGATGAACCCCGACGAACTGCACACCGGCCGCGCTGAAACGGAAGGCGGCTGGCGCTACCGCATGGTGTACATCGACCCCGATGTGGTGGCCCGCGTGTCGGGCGAGGCCGGGTGGTGGTTCAACACGGCAGTCGGCCATGACGCCGCCAGCGCACAGCGCGTCACCGCCCTGCTCGACTCCTTGTGGCAGGCGCACGAACCGCTGGCTTTCGACAGCGCACTCTACACGCTGCTCAGTGAATTCCGCCGCCACGCCCAGGTGCCGCGCGATGCGCCGTCCGAGGGCGCGCCGCGTTTTGCCCCCGTCGTCGACTACCTGCGCGCGAACCTGTCGCGCCGCCTCACGCTGGATGAGCTGGCAGCGGTGGCCGGACTAAGCCCCTTTCATTTCCTGCGGCGCTTTCAGTCGCTCTACCACGCCACGCCCCAGAAAATGCTGATGGCCTTGCGCCTGTTTGAAGCCAAGCGGCTGTTGGCTGCGGGCATTGCCCCGGCACAGGCGGCCTTGGCGGCCGGCCTGACCGACCAGGCGCACCTGACGCGGGCGTTTTCGCGCCGCTACGGCGTCACGCCCGCCCGCTATCAGAAGCAGGTGCGCGGGTAGGCCCGACCACACCGCAAACCAGAAGCAGGATCGGACGTAAGCTCGCCACACCGCAATCTGGTACAAGATTCGCCCCGCTCGCGCCGCTAGACTGCCCGCATCGATACGCAGGAGCATGGCATGTGGGCAGGAACCCTATACGCGCTGGCCGCCGGCCTGATGTGGGGGCTGGTATTCGTGGGGCCGTTGTTGCTGCCGGAATACCCGGCCGCGCTGCAATCGGTGGCGCGCTACCTGGCGTTTGGCCTGATCGCGCTGCCGCTGGCGTGGCTGGACCGCAATCGGTTGCGGCAGTTGCGCCGCGCCGACTGGATCGAGGCGCTGAAACTGGCCGCCATCGGCAACCTGCTCTACTACCTGTGCCTGGCCAGCGCCATCCAGCGCGCGGGTGGCCCCGTGCCCACGATGATCATCGGCACGCTGCCTGTCGTGATTGCCGTCTGCGCCAACCTGCGCAATGCGCGCCGCGACGGCAAGCTGCCATGGAAACGGCTGGCGCCATCGCTGGCTCTGATTGCACTGGGCATTGGCTGCGTCAACCAGGTAGAGCTGCAAGCGCTGCGCCAGGACGCCGATGCCGACTTGTCGCGCTACGCCGTGGGCGCTTTGCTGGCACTGGCCGCCGTCGCCTGCTGGACCTGGTATCCCCTGCGAAACGCCGACTGGTTGCGGGCGCATCCCGACCGCAGCCCCAGCACCTGGGCCACCGCGCAGGGCGTGGCCACCCTGCCGCTGGCGCTGGCGGGCTACGCGGTGGTATGGGGTGGCATGGCCGCTACCGGCAGCCCGTTCGACATGCCGCTGGGACCGCGCCCCGACGTATTCCTGGGCCTGATGATCGCCATCGGCCTGTTCGCGTCCTGGCTGGGCACGCTGTGCTGGAACGAAGCCAGCCAGCGCCTGCCCACCGCCCTGGCCGGCCAGCTTATCGTTTTCGAAACGCTGGCCGCGCTGGCCTACGCCTTCATCCTGCGCGGCGCCATGCCCCAACCGCTGACCTTGGTCGGCATCGCCTGCCTGGTGGTGGGCGTCCTGCGCGCGGTGCGCGTCAAGCCGGTGCCGGTGCCTGCGCCCCTACAAGCGGGCCGCCCGAACTCGCCGTAGACCGGCCGCAATCACCAAGCCCCCCACCGCCGCCGCCAGCACCACATATGACGCCGCCCCCCAACCAAAACGGTCTATCACCCCGCCCACGGTGACCGGTCCGATCACCTGCCCCAGGTTGCTGCCCTGCATCACCAGCCCGACCGAGGCCGCCGTCAACGCGGGGCGCGGCGCGACCAGTGGCGCGGTGCCGAGCAAGGTGGCGGGAATCAGGCCGCCCACCGCCGAGAACAGCACGCACAGCAGGAAGGTCGGCATCGCGGGCAGCACGGATTGGAAGATCAGCAGTGCCACCACGCCCATCGTGGCGCTGGCGCAGGCAATCAGGGTGGATCGTCGCCAGCCGCGCGCCAGCAGCACGCCCGCACCCAGGTTGCCGATGATGTTGGCGGCGCTGGCGATGGCGCTGTACAGGCCGGCTTGCGCCAAGGTCAGGCCCAGTTGCTCCATCAGCAGCACCGGCAGGAAGGTGAACAGCGCGAAGAACATCAGGCTGTAAAGCGTGAACGACAAGGCCAGCAATACCGGCCCGGCCGCGCCCAGCGTATCGACAGTGTCCTGCCGCATGCCGCGCCAAGACAGCGATGCCGAGGTTGTGGATTCCCCCACGGGCACCAACGCCGCCACGCTTGCCAGCGCCACGGCCACCGCCGCACCCGCGCACCACCAATAGGCCTGCCAGTGGTCAAACGCTTGCGAGGCCAACATCGCGACGGCCATGCCGGTCGGCATGTAGCAGCTCCAGAGCGCAAAGGCGAAATCCCGGCCGGACGCCGACACCATGCGCTGCAAGGCGGCGGGGCCTGCCACGGTAATCATCAGGAAACCCAAGCCCTCGACCACGCGGGATGCCAGCAGCAAGCCGTAGCTGGGCGCCATCGCGCCCAGGGTCGTGCCCAGCGCCGTGGCCAGCAAGCCTAGCAGCAGCATGCGCCGCGCACCGAAACGCGCGATCACGCCGCCAGCGGCAATACCACCCACTACACCCAAAAGGTAAAACACCGCCGTCAGCGTGCCGATCGACGCCAGGTCCAGGCCCATGTCCTGGCGCAACAAGGGCGCGGCGATGATCACCTTGCCCACCTGCAACGACGCCACCACGCCCGCGCCCACAATAGCCAGCACCCCGGCCCAATGGGTTTCACCCTGATTCATTGCTGCCTCGATACCCATGCGATGGTCGCCAGCATGCCCGCTGGAAGCGATCTTGAGAAGTGATAATTTTTCGATGAAAATGATCGACGGAATAGATCATTGAATTGACCAGCCCGCCCGATGATAGACGCCCTGACCCTGGACCAATTGCGCGTGTTTGCCGCCGTGGCGGACGCCGGCAGCTTCCGCGCCGCCGCCCGCCGCCTGTCGCGCGTGCAGTCGGCGGTCAGCCACGCCATCGCCAATATGGAACTGCAATTGGGCGTGACGCTGTTCGACCGCGCCGGCCATCGCCCCGTGATGACGCCGCAAGGCCAGGCGCTGCTGGCCAATGCCCGAGACATTCTGCTGCGCGTGGACGCCATGCGCGCGCGGGCGCAAGGCATGGGCACGGGCGTCGAACTAGAGCTTTCGCTGGTGGTGGATACCCTGTTTCCCATCGCCACGGTGGGCGCGGCGCTAAAGACCATGCGCGCCACCTATCCGATGGTGGCGACGCGCGTGGCCGTGCTGCCCTTGGGCGGGCCGATTGATGCCTTGCTGTCGGGCAGCCACACGCTGGGCATCATTGCGGGCGAACATTTTCGCCACCCGCGTATCGCCGTGCAGGCCTTGTCGTCGGTGCAGATGGTGGCCGTCGTGGGCGCCGACCATCCGCTGGCGCGGCACGCAGCCGACAACGCCGCGCTGGGCGCACCGGAATTGGCCGATCACTTGCAGATCGTGCAGTCCGATCCGTCCAGCTTGAGCGAGGGTCGCGACTTTGCGGTGCTGTCGCCGCAAACCTGCCGCGTCAGCGGCCAGGACACCAAGCACGCGTTGATTGTGGCGGGCCTGGGTTGGGGCCGCCTGCCGCTATGGCAGGTGGAGCGCGACCTGGCCGAAGGCCGGCTGGTACGCCTGCCCACGCACAGCCTGGGACGCGGCAGCCAGGTGGCGACCGAGACCTATCTGGCACACCGCATCGACGTGCCTTTGGGCCCCGCCGCCCGTGCGTTTGCGGATGCGTTGCAAGCCATCGCCTAAGCGCCCCGCCGCCCCCTACCTCTTGCGATCCCCCCGTGCGGGCGCTTGCGCGTAGCTCACCCCCATACCCGCGCGCACATCGTTCTGTATGCCGTAAGGCGCAATCGGATAGCGCAAGCCGTTGGCGGCCAAGGCCTTCATGCCCTCGATGGCAATCGGCAGATAGCGCGGCGGCAACGCCATCAGCATTTCTTCATCGGGCACACCGCCGTAGCGGCGTTCGGCGAAACAGGGTAACGACAAGCTCGGTTCGCCCGTGGCAAGCGCCCGGCCCCAGGAATCCGCACAGGCGGTTTCGCCCACCACGCTGAAGTCAAAGCGCCGATAGTTCTTCCACTGCAAGCCATTGATAAGAATGATCATCTGCCCCGGCGTGGCATACACCAGGCAGATGTCGGGCGGGTCCAGCCGGCCCGAGGCCAGCGGCGACACCACCATGCCGCGGTACTTGCCCGCGGGCACACAGGACAGCGCTTCCTGGCGCGCACGCGCGTCGGCTTCGGTGGCATGCCACACGCCCACGTACTCCTTGCCGCTTTTCCAGGCTTCGTCCTGCGGGCCAAGACCTATCACCGCACGGCATTGCGACCCGACAAGATCATCGCCCGTGATGCCCACCGTCCAGCCCAGCCGCGCCGCCATGCCGACGATCTGGTCGGTGGTGTGCGTGGCTTGCGGTCGGCGCAAGCCCTTCACGCCGGCCATGTCCGCTTCGTTCTCGAACAGCTTCATGCCGATGACCGTGGTCTTCAAGCGCAGCAGCTTGTTCAGGTCGTCCACCAACTGCGGCCAGTTCAAGGCCGCGTCTTGCGTTGTCTCTTCCATACCCGTCCTTTGGACTGTTGTGCGCGGCGTCTGCCGCGATGGGAATTCGTATCTGCGAGTTGGGCGCGGCTTGATCGCCTGCTGCCCAATCGCTGATCAGCCGTAAGCATGCACCAATCCGCCCATGCATGAAACACACAGACCCACGGTCAGGGTGTGCGCCCAATGCCGCCTGGCGCACGCCCCTGCAACATTGCAAACAAAGCCTGAACCGGCGCGCTGGCCGCCGACTGCGCGGACGCCGCCAGCCCGAACGACCGGTAAAGCGGCGCAGCGAGTCGCAGCACACGCAAGCCGCGACGGTTTTCGGGCAAGGTCAACGCGGGCACCAGCGACACACCCACGCCTTCGCGCACCAGCGCAAACGCGCTGCTCCAGTCGCGCACCGTGGCGCGCACGTCCGTAATCGTCACGCCCTCGCCATTCGCGACGCTTTGCGCATGCACGCTGCATCCGCCCGTGGCCAAGACGAAGGGCTGCCAGGCAAGCTCGGCCAGATCGATGGCGTTGCCCGCGCGTGCCAGCGGATGCGTGGCGGGCAGCACCGCCAACCATTCATCCTCGCCAAGCGGGCACACGAGCCGGTCGGGCGCGGCGTTCAGCACCACGCCCACATCCACGGTATTGGCCGCCAGCAGCGTTTCGACTTCGTCATCGCTGGCTTCCAGGGACACGACATCGATGGCCGGATGCAATTGCCGAAAGCGCCGCAACACGGGCGGCAGAATCGTCGAGAACACCATCGGAAAACTGGCCAGCCGCAAGGTGCCGCGCGCCGCGCCGCGCGCGTCTTGCGCCATATCCTGTATGCGTCGCAGCGCATCCAGCATGGCGCGCGCTTCATCCGCCACGCGCAGACCTAGCGCGGTAGGCAGCGTCTGCCGGCGTTCGCGCGTGAACAGCGGCGCGCCCAGCGTGTCCTCCAGGTTGGCGATTGCCTGGCTGGCGCCGGACTGGGTCATGCCCACCTCGGCCGCCGCGTGCGTGATGTTGCCGGCGTCGGCCACCGCCAGCACCAGGCGCCAATGCATCAGGTTCATCATGGCATTAGCTCTTCTTATTTCACATTTTTGAAGAAGTAATTTTACGCATGGCTCGAGCAGCCTCAAGCTGAACGCCTTGTTGAATCAGGAGTGACCGATGAAGCTGTACTACGCCCCCGACACCTGCTCGCTGTCGCCGCACATCGTGCTGCGCGAACTGGGTCTGCCCTTCACGCTGGTGCGCGTCAACAACCAGACCAAGCGCACGGAAGACGGCGGTGATTTCCTGGCGATCAACCCCAAGGGCTACGTCGCCGCCCTGCAACGTGACAACGGGCAGGTGCTGACCGAGGGACCGGCAATCGTGCAGTATCTGGCCGACCTGAAGCCGGAAGCCGGATTGGCGCCGGCCAACGGCACGTGGGAGCGCAGCCGCTTGCAGGAATGGCTGAACTTCATCAGCACCGAAATCCACGGCGGCTTCGGGCCGCTGTTCAACCGCGCGTTGCCCGCTGACGCGCGCCAATGGTGGCAGGCGCGGCTGGAAAAAAGGCTGGACTATGTGGCGGGCGTCTTGCAGCCGCATTCGTATCTGGTCGACAACCGCTTCGGCGTGGCCGACGCCTACCTGTACACCGTCTTGCGCTGGGCCGCGTTCTTCGACATCAGCCTGGCGCGCTGGCCCGCCCTGGCGGACTATATGGCCCGAATTGGCGAGCGGCCCAGCGTGCGGGCGGCGTTGGCGGCTGAAGGGCTTGCCAGCCCTACGTAACCCCTGACGCGCGCCATGTTGCCGCAAACGTTGCCGTCGCAGCTCGCTGCCGCATTCAACGAAACGCATCCACGCCGCGCATCAGCGCCTGCGCCATCTTTGGCTGGCGCAACTGCTCCAACCACCACGTCAGCGCGCGCCCTTCGTGGCCACCCCGCCAGGCCAGGTACAGCAGGTTGGGTTCACGCGGGGTCTCGGTCGCCATTTCCAACAGTTCGCCGCGCGCCAGCAAGGACGCCACGCGATGGCGCGGCACCCAGCCCACGCCCAGCCCATCGCGCTGCGCGAGGATCTTGGCGCGCATGCTGGGTACGGCCAAAACCGGCTGGCCGCTGCCCCTGCCATAGCCGCGCGCCGCCGCCCCGCGCGACGTGTCCGCCACCACCACCGCGCGGTACTGCTGGATCTGGTCCTGGCGCAAGGGGGGGTTCAGCTTGGCCAGCGGATGGCGCGGCGCCACCGCGAACAACCACTCCATCTCCCCCAATTGCGCCCATTGAAGATTCGGCATAGCTTGGGGCTCGTTCGTCGCCCCCACGATCAGGTCGGCCCGGCCTTCACGCAGCGCTTCCCAGGTGCCGCCCAGCACCTCGTGCGTCAAGCGCAGGCTGACCCCGGACGCCAGCTTGTCGAACGCGTGGATCAAGGGCGACATCAGCTCGAATTCCAGGATCTCGTCGCTGACGATATGCAGCCTGTCTTCCCAGCCGCTGGCCACCTGCTTGACGCGTTGTGTCAGCCGCGACACGTCCAGCATCAGGCGGGCGGCTTCGTCGGCCAGCAGTTGACCGGCCGGCGTCAGTTGCAGCCGATAGCGGCGGCGGTCGAACAGCAGCGCGTCAAAACGTTCTTCCAGTTGGCGGGCGGCGTGCGACACCGAGGATGGCGCGCGACCCAGCTTCACCGCCGCGCGGGACAGGCTGCCGCTGTCCCGGATGGCTTCCAGCAGTGCGAGTTCATTGGCCGTCAACATGTGCGATTCCTTCGAACGTGTTCGTCCGAAAGATCGTACGACAAAGCGCCCACCCAGGCGCAACATGGCTACACCTTATCGAACGACTCCCAAGGAGATCACCATGAACCGTTTTGAACACAAGACCGTATTGGTCACCGGCGGCACCAGCGGCATTGGGCTGGCGGCGGCGCAGGCGTTTGCGGCCGAAGGCGCCCGCGTCATCGTCACGGGGCGCGACGAAACCGCGCTGGAAGCGGCGCGGGCCACCCTGGGCGGCAATACGCTGGCCATCCGCAACGTGGCCGGAGCGCCGGGCGCATCCGCCGCGCTGGCCCAGGCGCTGAAAGGCGCGGACGCGCGGCTGGATGCCGTCTTCGTCAACGCGGGCATCGCCAAATTCGCCACCTTGGCCGAGGCCACCGAAGACCTGTGGGACCAAACTTTCGACACCAACATCAAGGGCGTGTTCTTTCAGCTACAGGCCCTGGAACCGCTGTTGAACCCCGGAGCGTCCATTGTGCTGAACGGTTCCATCAACGCCCACATCGGCATGCCCGCATCCAGCATCTACGCCGCCAGCAAGGCCGCGCTCATCTCCTTAGCCAAGACCTTGTCGGCGGAACTATTGCCGCGCGGCATCCGTGTGAACGTGGTCAGCCCCGGCCCGATCTCCACTCCCATCTACGGCAAGCTGGGCCTGGACGCGGCAAGCTTGGAAGAGACGGCCGCCGGCATTCAAGCGCAGATCCCGCTGGGCCGCTTCGGCACCCCGCAGGAATTGGCCTCGACCGTGCTGCATCTGGCCGCCCCGGAATCCGCGTTCATCGTGGGCACCGAGATCATCGTGGATGGGGGAATGAGTCAGCTCTGACTCATCGGCGCTGACTAATCAGCTTTGACTCATCATCGCAGCCCCCTCTGCTACGTCCCGATCGAACGCAACGCGCGCTGACAGATGCGTTCGGTCGCGGCGGCCGGCTTGCCCGTCAGCCATCGCGCGCAGACTTCGCGCACCCAGGCGGGCTGGTCTTTGCCGGCGTCGTTCAGCCAGTTGGCCACCGAATCCTGCACATATACCGAGGGGTCCGCGCGCAACGGCTCCAGCAAGGGCAGCGCCATGGCGGGGTCGGCTTTAAGCGCCGCGATGTGCGCGCACCAAACACCGCGCGGGCGCAGGCATTCGCTGGCAAAGCGGCGCACGCGCTCGGAAGGGTCTTGGGTCCAGGGGCGCAGGGCCTGGATGGCCGCCGGCAGATCCGCCGCCAAGCGCGGGCGCACCGCCAGCCATGCCCATTCGCGCACGCCGAAATGCGAGTCGTCGGCCAAGGGGCGGATCCGCTCAAGTCGCGTGCGTAAGGGCAAGTTCGGCAGTGCGCCGATGACGAAGCAGGCCCAGCCGCGCACGGTGTCGGACGCATGCGGGGCAAGCTGCGCGTCGCAATCGGCGCCCAGGGCTTCCACCAGAAGTTCGGCGGCCAGCGCCATGCGTTTGGAAATTCCAAGCGCCGCCTGCGCCTGCATCCGCGCGATGGCCTCGAGCCCGGCTTGCGGCGCCGCCGCCCTCATCAGCACCGCGAAATCCACCGCCAGGCATTCGGTCAGCGTCGTGGCCGGCGCGCCCGCGTTCAACTGCGCCAGCCGCGCGGCGGGGATGTCCTTGACGCCACGCCCGCTGGGTTTGGCGGTGGGGACCTTTTTGGAGGTGGGAATGTTGGCGGAGGGTGATCTGGCGGTGGGTGATTTGGCAATGGGTGATCTGGCTGTACTCATGACCGCCTCTGCGCGATAGCGGCGCGGCCGGCATCGGTGCCGCGCCAGACGCGCGCCAGCAATCCGCTTAGTTGTGTCTTGTCCGCCGCGCTCAACTTGCCGAACAGCGACGCAATCCAGGCCGTGTGCTCGTCGAATAATTGCGCCGCCGCCGTCTTGCCCTTGGGGGTCAAGGTCACCATGATCTTGCGGCGATCGCCCTGGCCCGCCTGGCGCAGCACGTAGCCGTCCCGCGCCAAGCCATCGAGCAGGCCCGTGATGGTGGCGCGCGTAACGCCCGCCCCGTCCGCCAACTGATGCGGCGACAAGCCATCGGGCTGCTCGTGCAACAGAAACAGCAGCACGAACTTGCCTTCCGACAATTGCCGGGGCGCCAGGCGCGCCGCGCAATCGCGGTCGATGGCATTGGCCAGCGACAACAGCTGAAAGCACAGCCCGATATCGTCGGCCGAGGCCAGGCCGCGCCGCCCGGCTTCGTCCAGCAACGCGTGATGTTTGGGTTCAAGCATGGGAAGGTCGGGGGGCAAGGCGAGATTCCTGGTTCAATTCACGGGCAGATAGTAAGGCACCTAATCATAAGACGGCAAGCGCGAGGGTTGCCCATTGAAAAGTCCCACGATCCAACGCGAGCCCCCTGCCGCTATCATCCCGATCTTCCCCTTAGCGATCCGCCCATCCGATGATCCCTCTCCTTCCTGCCCGTCTGCTGCTTGGCGCGTTGGCACTGGCCGTGTTGGCGCCCTGCGCCGCGCCGGCCGACGCCGCGTTGCGCACCGTTTACCGTGGCACGCTCGAAGGCGCGGGCGATGTGGTGATGGAACTGGATAGTGAGGCGTCTTCGGGCGGCACATTGACGGGCCGATACTTCTATCCGAAGCACGGCGTCGACATCCCCTTGAAAGGCACGCCCGAGGCGTTGACCGAACCCCGCCTGTTTCAGGACCTGGCGCAAGCCGGCATCGACCCCGACACGCCGGCAGCCGCCGCGGCCACCTGGCAAGGGCGGCGCGACGCCGACGGCTATCGCGGACGATGGATCGACGCGCGCACGGGCAGGCAACGCGCGTTCACGTTGCACCGCGTGGCCCAGTACGATCCCGACGCGCTGGCGCCGGACAGCGTGCAGGCCGTTACCGACGCGATCAGCGGAGGCACGGGCAGCGGTATCGATCGCGGCGTCGGCATCAATGCCACCAACGCCCCGTACGAAACCCTGAAGCTTGCGGCTTACGCCAAACCGGTCGGCCCCGACAGCGGCACGGGCGCCGTCGCCTACCGAATGTGGCGCGATCCGCGCACCAAGTTCAGCTACCCGCGCCTGAGCCGCCACCCCGACCCGCAAGTGCTGGCGCGCATCAACCACCTGCTTGAACAACGCCATTGGCAGATGAATCTGGCTGCGCTGGCTTGCATGGCGTCGGCGTATTCCGACGGCAACCCCGCCGCCGGCACGCTGGGCAGCTATGACGACGAAGCCATCACCGTGCAGTGGCTGTCGTCCGCGCTGATGACCGTGACCGAGTCCGGCAGCCTGTACTGCGGTGGCGCGCATCCCGACAATCATTTCGAGCCCTACACCTTCGACCTGCTGCAAGGCGGCTATCTGGATTGGAACCGCGTGCTGAACGCATACGTGCCGGGCGAAAATGGATGGCGCCAGGAAAGCCCTGCCCTGCTTGCGCTGGTGGAGAAAGCGCGCGCGCCGCTGGCCGGCGCAAACGTCGAGAACACGGAAGAGACATCGCTGAAGGAATGCTCTGACCTTTGGCCCAGCTATCTGGCCTTGGGCACCCAGGCGCCGGGCGAGCTGACCCTGTCAGTCTCTGGCGTGGGCCACGCGATGGGCGTATGCCTGGGCACGCACGCAAGCGTGCCGTTCAAGGACCTGACGCCGTATCTGGCGCCGGGCGGGCAGGCGTATCTGGTTGGCGAATAGCGGGATCGCGCCCCGGCCGGACGCGCCCTTATCGCTTACCGCCCGCCCGCGCTTACCGCCTGCCGCTTACCGATACAGCACCGTGGGCAGCCACATCCCGATTTCCGGGAACATGTACAGCAGGAAGATCGCCACGATCTGGATGCCCATGAACGGCATCATGCCCAGGAAAATCTGGTTCAGCGTGACGTGCGGCGGCGATACGCCTTTCAGATAGAACGCCGACATGGCCACGGGCGGCGACAAGAACGCGGTTTGCAGGTTCAGCGCCACCAGCAGGCCGAAGAACAAGGGGTCGATGCCGAAGGTGTTCAGAAGCGGCACGAAGATCGGCATGAAGATCACGATGATCTCGGTCCACTCCAAGGGCCAGCCCAGCAGGAAAATAATGGCCTGCGCCAGCAACAGGAACTGGATGGGCGTCAGGCCCAGCGACAGCACCCATTCTTCAATGATGCGCTGGCCGCCCAGCAGCGCGAACGCCGCCGAGAAGATGGATGAGCCCACGAACAGCCAGCACACCATCGCGCTGGTCTTGGCGGTTAGAAACACCGATTCGCGCAGCACCGGCAGGTTCAGGCGCCGGTACGCCAGCGCCAGCAAGGCGCCACCCATGGCGCCCATGGCCGCGGCTTCGCTGGGCGTGGCCAGGCCGAAGACGATGGAACCCAGCACCGCTGCGATCATCACCGCCAAGGGGAAGAACGACCCCATCAGCATCTTGAAGATCTCAAGCCGCGCCCACGTCAGCACGGCGTAGAACACCACCAGCATCACCGCGCAGATGGCGGCGAATATCCAGAAGCCGGTCGGCGCGGGCACGCTGGGGTCTTCAGCGGCAGCGGCGGCAGCGGCTTCGGGTGCGGCTTGGGACGCGTCCTGGGGCGTGCCGGGCGGTTCCGACAAGCCACCGGCATCCGACGACGGCGGCTCGGCCAGGCCGTCGGCCGGCGGTTCGCTGAGTCCGGAATCAAATCCACTGGAGCCCAATTGCAGTTCAGCGGGAATCTCGTATTCCACCACCGGGCGCGTCAACCCGTGGTGTACCACCGCCACCAGCAACACGGTCACGGCCAGCGGCGCCAGCACCGTCGCCATGTTGCGCAGCATGAAGCCGAACGACACGCCTTCGTTGCGGCGGCCCTTGAACATGGCGGCCACCATGCCGGTCAAGGCGCGCGTGTAACCGGCGTCGGCCAAGGTCTTGGTTTCGGGTGACAAGGGCACCCCGCGCTCGCTGACCGGCAAGGGCGGCGCCATGTCGGGGCGCAGCTTGGCCAGGATGATCACGTAGCCCATATACAGCGTGGCCAGCATGATGCCGGGAAACAGTGCGCCGGCGTACAACTGCACCACCGACACGCCCGTGGTCGCGCCGTACACAATCAACATCACCGACGGCGGCAGCAAGATGCCCAGGCAACCGCCCGCGGTGATGGACCCTGCCGTCAAGCGCACGCTGTAGCCGGCCTTCAACATGGCGGGCATGGCCAGCAATCCCATCAGTGTCACCACCGCGCCGACGATGCCGGTGGCGGTGGCGAAGATGGCGCAGGTAGCCAAAGTGGCGACGGCCAGCGCGCCGGGCAGACGCGCCAGCGCCAGGTGCATGGACCGGAACAGCTTTTCGATCAGGTTGGCGCGTTCGACCAGATAGCCCATGAAGACGAAGAGCGGAATCGAAATCAGCGAATCGTTCGTCATGGTGGCGTACGTGCGCTGCACCATCAGGTCCAGCGTCTGCCTGATCGATCGACCCGCGTCGTCGCTTTGCAGGTAATACGCCAGGAACGTGAACAGCACCCCCATGCCCATCAGCGTGAACGCCGTGGGAAAGCCCAGCATGATGGCCACCACGATCAGCGCCAGCATCAGCAGCCCGATGTGCCCCGTGGTGATCTCACCCCACGGGGTCAGGAAGGCGATCATCAACAGCACTATCCCGATGCAGGACAGGCCAAACCACAACGCCTTGTGGATTTTCATCGGTGGGGTTCCCGAGGGGTGGTCACGTAACGGTCCAGTTGGGCGATGTCTTCGTCCTTCACGTGCACCATCTCTTTCAGCTTGTCGATGTCCACTTCCTCGACGTCTTCTTCGCGGGACGGCCATGCGCCCAGGCGCAGGCACAGCACGCAACGCAGCACCTCGGCCACGCCTTGCAGCAGCAGCACCGCGCCCGCCACGGGGATGAACGCCTTGAAGGGATAGATGGGCGGCCCGTTGGCCATCAGCGACGAGTGCTCACCGATGGCAATGGAATAGCTGGCGTAATACCAGCCCGCCCACACCAGCGCGATCACGCCGGGAAAGAAGAACACCAGGTACAGGATCAGGTCCAGCCCGCCTTGCACGCGCGGCGGCAGGAAGCCGTAGAGGATGTCGCCGCGCACATGGCCGTTCTTGGCCAGCGTGTAGGCGCCCGCCATCATGAAGAGGATGCCGTAATACATCATCTGCATGTCGAACGCCCATGCGCTGGGCTTGTTCAGCAGATACCGCGCCGCCACCTCCCAGCACACGTGCAGGGTCAGTACGACGATAAGCCAGGCAAAAGTCTTGCCGACGAAGGTGGAGACGCGGTCTATCAGACGGACGAGACGAAGCATCGATGGGCCTTGGGGTCAGGCCGGCTTGGTGCTGCGCGCGAAATAATGGTTGTAGGCCATTCGGAAGTTGACCGAGGTGTCCCCCTGCCAACGCCCCACCCGTTCGGCGAAAGCCCGCTGCGATTCCAGCACTTTCTTGAACAGGGGATTCTCGGCCGAGCGCTTGGCGATCATCTCGTCCCAGATCTTCAACTGCTGCTGCAGGATGGCGTCGGGCGTCTTGTAGAACTTGACGTTGTGTTCCTTCTGCAGCTTGATGTAGTCCTGCGAATAGCGGTTGGCCGCCTTCCATGACATGTCGGCGCTGCTGGCCTGCGCCGCATAGCTCAGCACGTGCTTCAAGTGCGGCGGCAGCGCGTCGTACTTGGCCTTGTTGAACATGATTTCGAACTGCTCCGCGCTTTGGTGAAAGCTTTGCAGCATGCAGATCTTGGACACGTCCTGAAAGCCCAGCGCCAGGTCCGACGATGCGTTGTTGAATTCGGCGCCATCCAGCAGGCCGCGATCCAGGGCGGGCACGATTTCACCGCCCGGCAAGGCGTTCACCGCCAGGCCCATGGCCGTGTACATGTCGATGGCCAGGCCCACGGTGCGGAACTTCGCGCCCTTGACGTCTTCGATCTTGGTTACCGGCCGCTTGAACCAGCCGAAGGGTTGTGTCGGCATCGGGCCATACATCAGGGACACCACGTTCACGCCCATGGCCTTCTGGATTTCCGTCAGCAGGTCCTTGCCGCCGCCGTACTCGTGCCAGGCCAGCAGCATGTTGGCGTCCATGCCGAACGCCGGCCCCGAACCCCACAGCGCCACGGCCGTGTTCTTGCCATACCAATACGCCACCACGCCATGCCCGCCGTCCAGCGTGCCGGCCGACACCGCGTCCAGCAAATCAAACGCCTTCACCACCGCGCCCGCCGGCAGCACCTCGATCTTCAACTGGCCGCCGGCCATGTCGTTGACCTTTTGCGCGTAGTCGCGTGCGAACTCGTGGAAGATATCGTTGGCGGGCCAGGTGCTTTGGAACCGCAAAGAAATGGGCGCGTTCTGCGCCCGGGTAACAGCAGGAAAACCCAGTGCGGCGGCGCCCGCGACGGCAGCGCCGGAGATGAACTTGCGGCGGGGCTTTGTGACGTGTTGCATGGCTTTTTGTCTCCTTGGTGGACTACATGGGACCAGCTTGTAGTAACTGCACCTGCGAGGACGCGGGGATCGCCTGCTGCGCGCTTCCCTGTGTCGGGGCTACGACTGCTTTGCAACTTTGTGCTGATTAAACCTGCCTGACTAACGGCTGACAATCAGCTTGTAGTCGGGACTTACCCTACAGGAGGGTTAGTGCATATGAAGGGGGATGGCGCGATTGCCTGACCTGCCGCGTGGCCAGGCAATGCGCATGCCATCACGAAGCAGGCTTACTTGGGCCGACGCACTGCCCTGACCTTGCCGCTGTTGCCGCCGCCGCAGAAAACGCGGCCCGCGCCATCGGACTCCAGGCCCGACACGCCCACGCCAGCCGGCATCTCGACGCTTTCCAGCACGGCACCGGTGGCCAGGTCCAGGCGGCGCAAGTCGCTGTCGTCGTTCTCCCAGGTGCCGTGCCAGAGTTCGCCATCCACCCAGGTGACGCCGGTCACGTAGCGATTGGATTCGATGGTGCGCAACACGCGGCCGGTCTCCGGGTCCACTTGGTGGATCTTGCGTTGCTGGTATTGGCCGACCCACAACGACCCATCGGCCCAGGCCATGCCCGACGCTTCGGCGCCGCCGGGCGCGGGAATGGTGGCGTGCACGCGGCCGTTGGCCGGGTCCAGCTTGAGGATGCTGCCGTCGGAAATTTGATAAAGGAATTTGCCGTCGAAGGCGGTGCCTGCGTTGGCCACCATGTTCAACGTGCGCGGCGTTTCGCCGCTGTCGGGGTCCAGGGTAAGCAGCTTGTCGCCCGTGGCGAACCAGATCTGGCGGCCGTCGTAGCTCACGCCATGGACGGCGTCGACATCAGGGAAAGGACCATATTCACGCAGGATTTGGGCTTGGCTTCGTTTCATGTCTGGCTCCTTGTAATGGGGTGAATCCATGCTACAGGCCGGGCACCAGCGACGGGAGTAACAAGCTTGTCGTGAATGCCGGCACGGCCGGTGTCGTCCAGCGCCGCGCGCGGCCATGGCCCAGCGGCTGCGCCTGGCCCGACGCCGCCAGCGCATCCAAGGCGCGCTGTACCGTGCGCTGGCTCGCGCCCAAAGCCAACGCCAGCGCAGAACTCGACCACGCCTGCCCATCCACCAGACAGGCGAGCACCGCCGCGTGATCGCGGTCCGCAACATCGACGGGACGGGCAAGCACGATGACCTGCGTGTCCGCATGCGGGCGCAGCACAAAGCCATGGCGCGTGGCATTCACGTCCGCCATGCCTTGCATCGCGGTGCGCAAACGCCCGATTTCCACGCGCAGCCGCACGCGATGCGACTCGTCTTGAAAGCCGGTGCGGAAAGCTTTGGCGATCAGCAGTTCACGGGTCACGTCCTGTGGCCAGGCCTCGGCCAGCATGCGCGCCAACGTGAACAACACGGGGCGGCTGGCCAGTGGCGCCGTCTGGCCGTCCTGGCGCAATACGTTGCGGCACGCATCGATGATCAGCGCTGGAGACGCCAGCAGCGATTCCACCTCGTCCAGCAGCAGGTTCCGCGTGCCGTCTTGCGCGACCAGACGCGCGGCCGGCGCGCGCAGGGTCCGAACCGCTTGATCCACCTCGGCCTGCAAGGCGGCGATGCCCGCCTCGCGCGCAGCCTGTTCGGCGCGCGCCAGCGCCGCGCTGGCACGGCCGGCCTGCACGCGCCGCAGCGCGATACCGGCCGCGATCAGTTCATGCATGGCGCGGGACGCGGCCGGCATCGCGTTGCCGTCCACGCTGGCCAGCGTTTGCTCGGCATCATCCAGGCGCCCCAACATCAATAAGCGCCGCGCCGCCAGATACGCCGCGTGCGCCGCATTGATGGCGTCGCCCTGCGCGGCCAGCGTGGCGCGCGCGGCCGCCAGCGATTTCTCGGGCCAGGCCAGGTCGCGCGAGGCCAGCGCGACTTCGGCTTCGGCCACGATGCAGCGGGCGCGCGCCACGGCCTGCGCCGGGCCGAATGCGCGGGCTGCCTGGCGCAACAAGGCCTTGGCCCGAACGAAGTCGCCCAGTTGCGCCATGGCGATGCCGCGCAAGGCCAAGGCAGGCGCATCATCGCGCAGCGCAACGTGGTTCAGCGCGGTCAGCGGGTCGCCCGCGGCCAGGGCGCGCGCGGCGCTTGTGATCAGCAAATCCATGGATGTCTCGCCACCTTCAACCCTTCCCCATGCCGGTTGCGACTGAATCTACCACTGCCCGTGGCGCGGATGCGGGCAAGCCGGCGTCAGAACGACGATGCACCCCCGATGATGCAACCCCTGGGGATGCAACCCATGACCAAGCAACCCATGATGCGACCCCATTATTAAGGCAGCGCCTCCCCCACCCGCCCTTAAGCAGCCTGCCAGCGTGTAAACTCCCCCCTTTTTGACTCTGGTGGTATGTTGCAAGCCCCACAGCGCACAGGTTTAAGCGGCCCGACGCTCATTCACTTGCTGACTCGCCTGACGGATGTCGACGTTCCGGAATCCAGGCAATCGCTTTCCGACCATTTGAGCCAGTGGCTCGGTTGGACGGACGCGATCGCGCTGTCCGCGGCCCTGACCACGAGCCCGCCGGTGATCGCCCCCGGCGCGCGCCTGTTCAGCAGCGCCGAAGAGCGTGAATGCGTGCGCGTGCGCACGACGCTGGCCGACGCCATCGCCAGCGATACGGCGGCCACAAGCGCCAAACGGCTCGTTCCCGGACAGGCGCCGGCCAAGCCGTCGGCGGCGGTTGAAGAAGCCCAGGCCGATTACTCGAATTTTCGTCAGCGGTACGTGTCCTTGCAGCACACGATGGAAACCAGCGTGGGCAATTTGCGCAGCCGCCTGCGCGGCATGGTCGCCGCCCGGAATGGCGAGATGACGCGCTTGGCCGTGGTGGACGCCATCATGGACCGCGCGTTGCTGCCCAAGGAACGCACCCTGCTGGGCGCGATCCCGAAGCTGCTGCAAGGGCATTTCGAGCGTTTGCGCCTGGCCGAAGAAGCGCAAGAGCCCGCGACTCCCGGCGCGTGGCTGGACGTATTCCGCAAGGATATGCGCAGCGTTCTGCTTGCCGAATTGGATGTACGTTTACAACCGGTGGAAGGGCTGCTTGCCGCCCTTCGCGCCAGCTAACCAGGACACCATGTCCAAGACTCTGATCAATTTCGTTGTGTTTTTGGCCGGTTTGGCCGTTGTGGGCTGGATCGGCGCGGGCTACGCGGGGTCCAACCCGCTTGCGCTGGCCGTGACGCTGCTGATAGGCGTCTGTTACCTGGCCGGCGCCTGGGAACTGCTGCGCTATCAGCAGGCCACGTCCAGCCTGGCGCGGTCCACCGCCGCACTGTCCGAAGCCCCCGCCAGCCTGGCTTCCTGGCTGGACCAACTGCACCCCAGCCTGCGCAACGCCGCGCGCCTGCGCGTTGAAGGCGAACGGGTGGGCTTGCCCGGCCCGGCCCTGGCGCCCTATCTGGTTGGCCTGTTGGTGCTGCTGGGCATGCTGGGCACGTTCCTGGGCATGGTCGTGACGCTGCGCGGCACCGGCATCGCACTGGAAAGCGCGACCGACCTGGGCGCCATACGCGCGTCGCTCGCCGCGCCGGTCAAGGGCCTGGGTTTTGCGTTCGGCACGTCGATTGCCGGGGTGGCTGCGTCCGCCATGCTGGGCCTCTTGGCCGCGCTCTGCCGCCGTGAACGGGTGCAGGCCGCGCAACTGCTGGACAGCAAGATCGCCACGACCTTGCGCGTGTATTCGCAAAGCTATCAGCGCGAAGAATCGTTCAAGCTGCTGCAACGCCAGGCCGAAGTCATGCAGCGCCAGGCCGAGGCCATGCCGACGCTGGTTGACCGCCTGCAAGCCATGATGCAGAACATGGAGCAGCAGACGCGGTCCATGAATGACCGCCAATTGGCCAGCCAGGACGCATTCCAGGGCAAGGCCGAAGCCGCCTACGCGCGCCTGGCGTCGGTGATGGAACAGTCCATGAAGGAAGGCGTGGCCGAAAGCGCGCGTTCCGCCGGGGTGGCCTTGCAGCCCGTCGTGCAGGCCACGATGGAAAGCCTGTCGCGCGAAACCGCCAGCCTGCAAGACACGGTGGCGCAAGCCGTGCAGCAACAATTGAGCAGCCTGACCTCGGGCTTCCAGGCGTCCACCGCCAATGTGGCCGACATCTGGAACCAGGCGCTGGCCGGCCAGCAACGCGCAAGCGAAACGCTGGCGCAAGACCTGCGCGCCTCGATGGACCGCTTTGCCGAAACCTTCGAACAACGCTCGGCCGCGCTGCTGGACGGGGTGTCCGCGCGCCTGGAGGCGTCGTCGGGCAATATGTCGGAAGCCTGGACTTCCGCGCTGTCGCGCCAGGAGCGCGTCAGCGAAAAGCTGGCGGGCGACAACCTGCAAGCGCTGACCGCCGCCGCCGCCAGCTTCGAACAGCATTCCGCGTCGCTGCTGCGCACGCTGAACGATTCGCACACGCTCCTGCAGTCGGACCTGGCCTCGCGCGATCAGCAACGCCTGGCCGCATGGGCCGAAACCCTGGGCGCCATGGGCGCCACGCTGCGCCAGGAATGGGAACAGGCCGGCACGCAAGCCGCCGACCGCCAACAGGCCATCAGCGACACGCTGGCGCAGACCGTGCGCGACATCAACGCCCAGGCCGCCGCGCAAGCCCGCGTGCTGGAAGCCGTGTCGACCCGCATGGAAGCCGCTGCCAACAGCGTGTCGGACCGCTGGAACAGCGCGCTGAGCCGCCACGAACAAGTCAGCGAGAAGCTGGCGCAAGACAATCAGCAAGCCTTGACGACGGCGGCCGCCGCGTTCGAGGCGCATTCGGCGTCGCTGCTGCGCACGCTGGACCAATCGCATGCCGAGCTGCATGCAGCCCTGGCCGCGAAGGACCACGAACGCCTGTCCGCCTGGACCGACACGCTTGCCGCCATGGCCGCCACCTTGGGCCAGGAATGGAAGGCAGCCGGCGACCAGAGCGTGGCGCGCCAGCAGGAAATCAGCGACGCGCTGGCCCTGACCGCGCAGAACGTCACCGGCCAGACCGAAGCGCAATCCCGTCTGCTGGAAAGCGTGTCGACCCGTCTGGAAAGCGCGGCCGGCAGCGTGACCCAGGCCTGGACCGAGGCACAGACCCGCCAGGCGCAGCTGGGCGAGAAGCTGGCCGCCGACAACCAGCAAGCGCTGAGCACCGCCGCCGCCGCGTTCGAGCAGCACTCGGCGGCGCTGCTGCGCACGCTGGACCAATCGCACGCGGACCTGCAAGCCGCACTGGCCGCCAAGGACGAAGAACGCCTGTCCGCCTGGACCACCAAACTGGCCGCGATGGCTGACGCGCTGGGCCAGGAATGGGAACTGGCGGGCGCGCAGGCCGCCACCCGCCAGCAGGAACTGACGCAGGCGCTGGGACAAGCCACGCAAGAGATCACGGCGCAAACCCAGGCGCAGGCGGGCGTGCTGGAAAACGTGTCCACGCGCCTGGAAACCGCCGCCAACCAGGTCACGCAAGCCTGGACCGACGCGCAGACGCGCCAGGAACAGCTAGGCCAGCAATTGGCCGAGGCCAATCAGCAGGCGCTGGAGGCGGCCGCGGCCCCCTTCGAGCAGCACTCGGCCTCGCTCTTGCACACGCTGGACCAGTCGCACGCGGACTTGCAAGCGGCGCTGGCCGCCAAGGACGAAGAACGCCTGTCCGCCTGGACCGCCAAGCTGGCCGCGCTGGCCGACACGCTGGCGCAAACGGCGGACGGCATCACCGCGCAAACGCAGGCCCACGCCAGCGAGACCATTGCCGAAATCGGCCGCCTGGTGCAGGCCGCGTCGGAAGCGCCGAAGGCCGCCGCCGACGTCATCGGCGAACTGCGCCAGAAGCTGTCCGACAGCATGGTGCGCGACAACGACATGCTGCAAGAGCGCAACCGGCTGCTGGAGACGCTGGACACCCTGCTCAATGCCGTCAACCACACCGCCGCCGAACAACGCTCGGCGGTGGACGCGCTGCTGGCCTCGTCGGCCGAATTGCTGGAGCGCGTGGGCACGCAGTTCACCGAGCGCGTCGAAGCCGAAACCGGCAAGCTGACCGACGTGGCGGCGCACGTCACCACCAGCGCGGTGGAAGTGGCCAGCCTGGGCGAATCGTTCGGCGCGGCGGTGCAGTTGTTCGGCGAGTCCAACAACACGCTGGTGGCGCACCTGCAACGCATCGAAGCCGCGCTGGACAAGTCCATCGCGCGGGGCGACGAGCAACTGTCCTACTACGTGGCGCAGGCGCGCGAAGTGGTGGACCTGAGCCTGATGTCGCAAAAGCAGATTATTGAAAACCTGCAACAGTTGGCCGTCCAGCGCGCCGACGCCAGCGCGGAACCCGCATGAGCGACGACATCGACGGCGGCATCGAGACTTCCGCCCCCGCCTGGGCCGTCTTCGGCGACCTGATGTCGGTGCTGCTGGGCGCCTTCGTGCTGATCCTGGTCAGCGTGATCGGCATGCAGTTGCAGTTGTCGACGCAGTTGGAAGAAGAGGTCAAGCAGCGCCAGGAAGAAACCCAGCGCCGCGAAACGCTGGAACAGGCGCTGGCGGGCCCGCTGGCGGCGGGCCGCGTGACCCTGGTCAATGGCCGCATCGGCATCAGCGGCAGCGTGCTGTTCGCGCTGAACTCCGACCAGTTGCAGCCCGAAGGCCGCGAGATCCTGAAATCGCTGATCGAACCGCTGTCCGCGTACCTGAAGACGCACAACGAAATTCTGATGGTCAGCGGCTATACCGACGACCAGCAGGTGCGTGAAGGCAACCGCCGCTTTGCGGACAACTGGGATTTGTCGGCGCAGCGCGCCCTGACCGTCACGCGCGCCCTGATCGACGAAGGCGTGCCGTCTTCCACGGTGTTCGCGGCGGCATTCGGGTCGGAGCAGCCCGTGGCGTCCAACGCCGACGAGGAAGGCCGCGCCAAGAATCGCCGGGTGGAAATCACGCCCATCCCCAAGCAATCCGATGCCCCAGGGAAGCCGCGTGAGCAGTGACGGCGGCATTCTCGGCACGCTGGACGCGCAGGCCATGCTGGACGCCTGGCGCGAGGGTGGAGCCGACCGGATAGACCCGGTGCGCTTTTGCTTCTTGCAAGCCATGGCGAGGCGCGCCGCCGGTCTGGACGGCCTGGCGCGGCAGTTGCTGGACGAAAGATTGGCGGGGCATCTGAATGCCTACGCGCAGTTGCTGGATGCCGATGCGGATGCCGATGCGGATGCCGGACCAGAAGCTGGGGCAGATGCCGGACCAGATGCCGAACCCAGCGCCGAGCGAAACGCGCCACTGCCAGCGGAACCCGCCAACGACGCCCCCAGTGCGCTGGCCGGTTTGCTGGCTTATCTGGCGGACCCAAGCCTGAACATGACGGATGGCGAGCCTGACTGGAACCGCGACGCGCTCGGCCTGCGCGACGCTTACCCCGACGTGCAAATGCTGGAGTACTTTCGCGCCGTCTGGTCGCGCGTCAGCGCCGACCGGCAGGTGCGGCAGTCGCAGCAGCAGGTACACAAGAACGCCGGCCCGCTCAATTCCAACCAGTTGGTGCACCGCGCGCTGTCCTTGATGCGCGAGCTGTCGCCCGGTTACCTGCAACAGTTCCTGTCGTACACGGACGCGCTGATGTGGATGGAACAGATCCACGCGGCCACCGCCCCCGCCCCCAAGGACGCCGCGAGAGGCGCCGCCAAGAAATCGTCGCGGGCGAAGGCGCGGTAAGCCTACCCAGGCGTACCTCGGCGTTCCCCGGCCTATAAGCCTACCCACGCGCCCCACAGGCAGCCTCGCGATCCGGGCAACCGCGCGTGCTGCCTATAATTGCCAAAGCCTGCGCCTCGAACCCAGCGCAGAAAGTCAGTACCCCAAGTCCGTACCCCAAGCCCGCCGCCTCGACCCATCGTCCCAACTTCCGCTTTGACGGCAGCCATGCCGTGCCTCATGTCCACCTTGCCTCTACGCGTGCTGTCCATCATCCCTCCGATGACGCAGCTGAATACGCCCTACCCCTCCACCGCCTACCTGACCGGTTTCCTGCGTTCGCGCGACGTGAACGCGGTGCAGGAAGACCTTGCGCTTGCGCTGGTGTTGCGCCTGTTGTCGGCGGAGGGCTTGCGCGCCGTGGCGGATCGGGTCAACGCGCTGCCGCTTGAAAAACACACGCCCGCCATCCAGGCGTTCGTGGCGATGGAGCCGCGCTACCTGGCCACCATCGGGCCAACGATCGCATTCTTGCAGGGGCGCGATTCCACGCTGGCCCACCGCATCGTGGGCCGCCACTTCCTGCCCGAAGGCCCGCGTTTCAGCACGCTGGACGTCTACATGGACGAAGACGGCGGCGACCCGCTGGGTTGGGCGTTCGGCGCGTTGGGGCTGCAAGACCGCGCCAAGCACCTGGCCACCCTCTATCTGAACGACCTGGCCGACGTGCTGCGCGACGCCGTGGACGATCGCTTTGAATTCGTGCGCTATGCCGAATCGCTGGCAGGCAGCCAGCCCACGTTCGACCCTTTGGCCCAAGCCCTGGCCGGCGCGCCCACGCTTGTGGACGACACACTGCGCGAACTGACGACCGAAGCCCTGTCGCGCCACGCGCCAACGATGGTGCTGTTGTCGGTGCCGTTTCCTGGTGCGGTATACGCGGCGTTTCGGATCGCGCAGACCATCAAGGCGCAAGACCCCGGCATCGTCACCGTGCTGGGCGGCGGCTTCGTCAATACCGAACTGCGCGAACTGAAAGACCCGCGCGTGTTCGACTACTTTGACTACGTCTGCCTGGATGCCGGCGAACGCCCGCTATTGGCCTTGCTGGAACACGTGCAGGGCAAGCGCTCGCGCCAGCGCCTGGTGCGTACCTTCGTGCGCAACCAGGACAGCGGCGCCGTGCAGTACGTGAACCTGGTGGAACCCGACGTGGCCTTCGCGGAAGTGGGCACGCCCACCTGGGACGGCCTGCCGCTGGACCGCTACCTGTCGCTGCTGGACATGCTGAACCCCATGCACCGCCTCTGGAGCGACGGGCGCTGGAACAAGCTGACCGTGGCGCATGGCTGCTACTGGAAAAAATGCAGCTTCTGCGACGTCAGCCTGGACTACATCGGCCGCTATGAAGGCGCGTCGGCGTCCGTACTGGCCGACCGCATCGAAGCCATCGTGCGTGAAACCGGGCAGACCGGTTTCCACTTTGTGGACGAGGCCGCGCCGCCCAAGTCGCTCAAGGCGCTGGCCACCGAGCTCATCGAACGCAACGCAGGCATTTCGTGGTGGGGCAACATCCGCTTCGAAAAAACCTTCAGCCCGGAATTGTGCGAACTGCTGGCCGACAGCGGCTGCATCGCCGTATCAGGCGGCTTGGAAGTCGCGTCCGACCGCTTGCTGAACCTCATGAAGAAAGGCGTGTCGGTTGATCAGGTGGCCCGCGTCACGCGCGCGTTTTCAGACGCCGGCATCTTGGTACATGCGTATCTGATGTACGGCTTTCCGACGCAGACGGTGCAAGACACCGTGGACGCGCTGGAATACGTGCGCCAACTGTTTGCCAACGACTGCATCCAAAGCGGGTTCTTCCATCGCTTTGCCTGTACGGTGCATTCGCCGGTGGGCAAGAACCCCGAGGAATACGGGGTGACGCTGCAACCGCTGCCGCCTGTTACCTTCGCCAAGAACGACATCGGATTTCATGACCCCACGGGCGTGGATCACGATGCGCTGGGCCGCGCGCTGAAAAAAGCCATCTATAACTACATGCACGGCATTGGCCTGGATGAAGACGTGCGGACCTGGTTTCCGTTCAAGGTGCCAAAAACCACCGTGTCGAAAAACCGGATTGCGCGGGCGCTTAGCCAGCAGGGCTAAGGCGGGGGCCACCTCGATTTGCGCGAGGCCCCCACCGCGCTGTACCATACGATCCATATACAAACCATATATGGATCATTCTTTATGGGCCTCGTCAAAATCTCTGAGCAGATGCATGAGAATCTGCGCGTCGCCAGCGGCGCCCTCAGCCGCTCGATCAATTCCCAAGCCGAACACTGGATGCGCATCGGCATGCTGTCCGAGCTCTATCCGGAACTGCGCCACGCGGACATCTGCCAGTTGCTGATCCGCATTGAACAGGGCGAAGGCTTCACCATTGCCTCCCTGTCCCGGCGGCTGCCGGACGCGGCCCAGGAGGTCGCGTAAATGGCACGCAAGGTATCCATCAAATCCGCCGCTGATATCGAAATGGCCCGCAAGGCCGGCGCCATGGCGGCCGAAGTGCTGCACATGATCGGCGAACACGTGCGCCCCGGCGTCACCACCGACGAGCTTGACCGCATCTGCAACCAGTACATCGTGAACGTGCTGAAAGCCATTCCGGCCAACGTCGGCTACCACGGCTTTCCCAAGACCATCTGCGCGTCGGTCAACCATGTGATCTGCCATGGCATTCCGTCGGCCAAGGTGCTGAAAAACGGCGACATCCTGAACATCGACGTGGCCGTCATCAAGGACGGCTGGTTTGGCGACACCAGCCGCATGTACTACGTGGGCCAACCCAGCCCGCTGGCGCGCCGCCTGGTCAACACCACCTATGAAGCCACGCGCGCCGGCATCATGGCCGTGAAGCCCGGCGCCACGCTGGGCGACATCGGCCACGCCATCCAGACCGTGGCGCACCGCGAGCACTTTTCCATCGTGCGCGAATACTGCGGCCACGGCATCGGCCAGATCTACCACGACGAACCGCAGGTGCTGCACTATGGCCGGCCCGGCGAAGGGCTGGTGCTGCAGCCCGGCATGATGTTCACCATCGAACCCATGATCAACGCGGGCAAACCCGCCACCAAGCAGTTGCCGGACGGCTGGACCGTCGTGACCAAAGACCGTTCGCTGTCGGCGCAATGGGAACACATGGTGGTGGTGACCGACACCGGCTACGAGGTGCTGACGCCCTGGCCGGACGGCTACGGCGACTACCCGCCCATTCCCTGACGCGCCTTTCCTGAACCCCGCCTTTCCTGATCACGCCGGATAGGCGCAAAGGGCAAGGACCGGAGTGCAAGCCGCCAAGGGCACGATCATGATCGTGCCCTTGCCGTTTTCGGCGCAGCATCTGTTCCCCCATGCCCACCCTGCCCCTTGCGTTTCGCCGCCTGGCCGCGTCCAACCTGGCCGCCCAATTTTCCGAACAGATGGCGCTGGCGGCCGCGCCGCTGGTCGCCGTGCTGGCGCTGGGCGCCACCGCCGCCCAGACCGGTACGCTGCAAGCCGCGCAAACCTTGCCCTTTCTGCTGCTATCGATGCCGGCGGGCGTGCTGGCCGACCGCATGTCGCGCAAAGCCCTGATGACGACCGCCGAATGCGTACGCGCCGCCAGCCTGCTGGGGCTGCTGGCCTTGCTGTGGATGGGGGGACTAAACCTGGCCTGGCTGGCCGCGCTGGGTTTTCTGGGCGCGGTTGGCACCGTGGCGTACAACGTTTCCGCGCCGGCATTGCTGCCCCGGCTGGTGCCCGCCAGCGAATTGGCCAGCGCCAACCGCTGGCTGGAACTGGCGCGCAGCAGCGCGTTCGCGGCGGGGCCGGCGGCGGGCGGCGCGCTGGTCGGCTGGATGGGCGCGCCCACCGCCTATGTGCTGGCCACCACCTTGTCTTTGCTGGCGGCGGCGCTGCTGGCGGGCTTGCCTCGGGACGGGTCGGCGGGTAACGGGAAGCCGGCCCGCCGCCATCCCTTGACCGAGCTGCGCGAAGGCGCCGCGTTCGTCGCCACGCACCCGCTGCTGCGTCCCGTGCTGATCACGGCGGTGTTCTTCAATACCGCCTGGTTTGTGCTGCAAGCGGTGTACGTGGTCTATGCCATTGAGCGCCTGGGCTTGAACGCCACGGGGGTGGGCATCACCTTGGGCGTGTACGGCGGCGGCATGCTGGCGGGCGCCTTGGCCGCGCCATGGCTGGCGCGCCGCCTGTCCTTCGGCGCGATGATCGCGGCCGGGCCGCTATCGGCCTTGGCGGCAAGCGTCTTGTTGCTGTTCACCTTGGCGTACCCGTCGGGCGTCGTGGCGGCAGCGGGCTTTTTCCTGTTTGGGGCGGGCCCCATCCTGTGGACCATTACCACCACCACCTTGCGCCAGGCCGTCACGCCCAACGCGCTGCTGGGCCGCGTATCGGCCGTGATCCTGACAGCGACCTATGGCGCGCGACCCGTGGGCGCGCTGATTGGCGCGGCGCTGGCCGCCCGCATCGGGCTGGACGCCTGCCTCTGGGTGTCGACAGCGGGCTTTCTGGTGCAGTTCGTGGTGTTGTTAACGTCGCCCGTCGCGCGCCTGCAAAACCAACCGCGCACCGTTGAAGCCTGACCCGAGGGCCGAAGGCCGCCCGCAATCTGTTGTGCTTGCGCGCGCGTGGCTCTGTATCTGGCGGCCCTGCACGCCGGCCGCTAGACTTCGGCGATACCCCTTGATATTGCTTCCCGCCGCCCCACCCACCGCCTGATTGGCCACCGAAAAATGCTGAAAATCCTGGGTAAAGCCTCGTCCATTAATGTGCGCAAAGTGCTCTGGACCTGCGCGGAATTGAACCTGCCCTTTACCCGCGAAGACTGGGGCTCGGGCTTTCAGCCCACCAGCGACCCGCGCTTTCTGGCGCTGAACCCGAACGCCATGGTGCCCGTCATCCAGGACGGAGACTTCGTGCTGTGGGAGTCGAACAGCATCATCCGCTACCTGGCCGCGCAGTACGGCGGGCAGGCGCTCTATCCGGCTGAACCGAAATTAAGGGCGCGCGTGGATCAATGGATGGATTGGCAGGCCACCGACCTGAACCGGTCCTGGAGCTACGCCTTCATGGCGCTGGCCCGGCAATCGCCCGCGCACCAAGACGCGGCCAGTATCGCGGCGTCGTGCCAGGCTTGGGCCTTGTACATGGGCATCCTGGATACCCGGCTGGCGCAAACCGGTGCGTATGTAGCGGGCGAGGCCTTCAGCTTGGCGGACATCCCCATCGGCCTATCGGTCAACCGCTGGTTCGCGACGCCTTTCGGCCCTGCCCATGAAAAACCCACCCTGCCCGCCGTCAGCGCTTACTACGACCGGCTGGCCGCCCGCGAGGGCTACCGGCTGTACGGGCGCAACGGCATGGTTTGACGGGTGGGCTTGGCTGACGGGTCCGCTGGACGATCAGCCAGCCTGCCGTGTTACTTCACCACGCCGCAGATCAGGCGCCCGCCTCCGCCGCCCAGCGGCTCGGGCTTGTCGCTGTAGTTGTCGCCGCCCACATGCACCATCATCGCGTGGCCCTTCACGTCGGCCAGCTTCAGATGCGGGGCCACAACGGCTTTCTTGGCCGTGCCGTCGGCCGCCACCACGATAAGCGGCAGGTCGCCCTGGTGCCCATCCTTGGCCATCGGCCCCTTGTGGGCCTTGGTGCCCTTCGGGTCCAGATGCCCGCCCGCGGCGCCGCCAGGCGCCATCTTGCCGTTCACCATGCCCGGCATGCAGGAACCCTTTTCGTGGACGTGAAAGCCGTGCTCGCCCGGCTTCAAGTCGGTCAAGTTGGGCGTGATCTCCAGCCCACCCTTGGTGTCCTTCAGCGAAATCGTGCCGGCGCTTTTGCCCAGGCCGTCGGCGGTCAGGAATGACATCGAAACGTCTTCGGCCAGCGCGGCGCCAGACGCGCCCGCCATCGTCAGCGCCGCGACAAGCATCGAGATTTTCTTCATGAAGTGCCTCCTGGAATCATGCACGCAAGGTGCGGATGCCCGGCCAGCACGAACCTTGCCGCCTGGCCCAGGGCGCAGAAAACAATAGCACCGGGGCAAGTCGGCGCACCAGCATTCTTCCTTCCTGATACAAGCGATCAGGCTTCTTAACGATTCACCAGCAGCACCAGCGCGTGCAGCGCAACACCGATCAACCCGCCGACCAGCGTGCCGTTAAAGCGGATGTATTGCAGGTCACGCCCCACGCTGAGTTCCAGTTCGTCGACCAGATGGCGTTCGTCCCAGTTCTTCACCGTGCGCGAAATGTGTTCGGTCACGCCGATGCGCAACCGGCCCGTCAGGCGGCGCGCGCTGCCCATCACGTGGCTGTTGATGGCGTCGCGCAGGCTTGGGTCTTCGCCCAGCTTGCGGCCCAGCGCCAGCATGGCGCGTTCCAGATGGCCGGCCAGCGCCGAGTTTTCGTCAGACAGGTCGCGCCGCAAGGCGGCGTGGATGTCGTCCCACAGGCCTTGCACGTATTCCTGCACCTTGGGATGGTCGATGGCGCGCTGCTTCAGGGCTTCAACCTGGGCGGACAATGCCGGGTCGGTCTTCAGGCGTTCGATGTAATTCAGCACCCAGGCTTCGTAGTCGCGCCGCACGGGGTGGTCGGGTTCGGACAGCACGTCGCGCAGCTCGTCCATCAAGGCCATGGCCAGGCGGTCGGCCAGGTTGTCGGCAATGCCGTCCACCGACTTCACCACGTCCACCGCCGCGATGATGCGCGGCCATTCCTTGCGGGCAAATTTCACCAGCAGCGTGGACGCGCGTTCCTTCACGTCGTCTTCGCCCAGGTAGCCGCCCAGGCGCTCCATGGCCGCATCCAGCAATTCCTGGTGGCGCCCGTCGCGCGTCAACAGGCCCAGCACTTCGCCGACGGTGCCCGCCGCGTCCCAGCCGCGCAGGTTCTTCACCACGAATTCCTGGATTACGCCACGTACCGCGTGATCGTCCAGCATGTCCAGCGTTTGCAGCGCCACGCGGCGCGCGCCGTCGCTCAAGGCATGCGCCTGCTTGGGCCGCACCAGCCAACGCGACAGCCGCGTGGCGGGGTCGAACACGCGCAGCTTTTCCATCAGCGTGTCCGGGTCCAGGAAGTGGTCGCGCACGAACACGGCCAGGTTGTCGCCGATGCGGTCTTTGTTGCTGGGGATGATGGCGGTGTGCGGAATCGGCAGCCCCATCGGACGGCGAAACAGCGCCACCACCGCGAACCAGTCCGCCAGCGCGCCCACCGTGGCCGCTTCGCAAAACGCCCGCACCCAGGCCCATGCCCCCTGCCCGCCCATGACATGGCTGGTGATGAAGCCGCAGACCATGGCCACCAGCAGCGCCAGCGCGGCGATTTTCATGCGCCGCAACTGCGTACGGCGCGCGTCGGAGGCCAAGCTGGAATGCGTGGCGAACGCGGCGGCGGCCCGTCCGGGCAGGGGCGGCGATTCGGGCGTCTTGGACGTGTCGGCGGCTTCGGGCTTATCAGGCATGGCGGTGTCGGCGTGGCAAGCGAGGCGTCAGCATAACAACTGCGCTACTCGCCCAGGAACTCCGACACGGCCTCCAGCCCTTCGATGTGGTCCGCCACCACCTTGGCGATAAAGGCAATGGGCACGGACAGCAGCGTGCCCCAGATGCCCCACAGCCAGGTGAACAAGAGCAGCATCATGAACACCGCCACCGAGTTCATCTTGGCAATGCGGCCCGACATCCAGGTGGTGACCAGCACGCCGATCAGCAAGGCAATGACCACCGAGCTACCCGCCACCTGTAGCGCGGGCCCGATTTCACCGAATTGAATCAGCGCCGCGATCCCCGTGCCCACCGCCGTCATCAGCGGGCCGAAGTACGGAATGATGTGCAAGGCGCCCGCCACCACCGCCCAGGTGGCGGCGTTCTCCAGGCCCAGCAGGCGAAACGCCCCCCACGACAACACGCCCAACGCCACGTTCGTCACCAGCATCATCGCCATGTACATGTGGATCGAATTGTTGATCTGGTCCAGCATGTGCACGCTGATTTTTTTCTGCGACAAGGTTGTGCCCGCCACCTTGACGAACTTGCGCTTGAACGCGTTGCCCGACAGCAGCAGGAAGAACACGAGGAATACGCTCATGGTCGCCTGGCCCAGAAAGGTGGCCAGCCCCTTGGAGCCCCACAGCAGGAATTCGCTGAAGCCCGCGTCCGACTTGGCCACCACCACCTGGCGACCGGGCTGCACGCCGCCGGTATCCTGCAGCACGCTGGCCGCGCCCTTGATGCGTTCAATGAAGGAACCATCGCCACTGGCAAAGCCGTTCAGCGTGCGCGAGATCTTGCCGGAAATCTCGGGCAGCGCCTCGATGATGGAGCTGACCTGGCTTTGCGTGGCATACACCAGGCCCGCCAGCCCGAAGAAAATCACGGCCATCAGGATGATGATGCCGACCGGACGCGGCAGGCGCACCCGTTCCATCAGGGCCACGGCGGGGTCCAGCGCATACGCGACCACAATCGCCATGACCACGGGCACGATGAATTCCTGCGCCATCTTCAGGGAAAACAGCACGGCAAGAACGGTCAGCGTGGTCAGACAGGCGCCGCGCGCCCAGACGTGCGTGACGTTGGGCGCGGGTTCGGGAATGATGCCGGCGTCCTGCACGGTGGCTTTTTCATCCGAGGCGCGATCGTCCGGCCCAGACTTTTCCGCCGCTCGCTCTTCGGGCGACATGGTTTCCGGCGCCGCTTTTTCCGGCGTGATCTTTCCCGGCGTCACCTTCCCCGGCGTCGCGCTTTCCATCCCGTCCCCTCGCATTTCGTTTTGGTGAACGCGGACAGCAAGTATCGTGCCTGGGGACGTTCGGTTTGCTTTTCAGCGCCGCTTTCCAGCGCGTTCAGCCCTTCACCGCCAGCAGCCCCGCCTGCCCTTCGTGATCGCGCTGCGCGCGCTCCAGGATGAATTCGATCAGCATGGAAATTGCGCGCGGATGGTGCCGGTTGGGCATGTACAGCATGTACATCCCTCGCCCGAAAATGCTCAGCCGCCATTGCGTCAGCGCGGCCAGCAGCTCGCCGCGCGCAATGTCGTCGTGCACCACGTAGTCCGGCACGACGCCCACCCCCAAGCCAGCGCGGATGGCGTCGCGCAGAAAGGCGTAGTTGCGTGAAATGACCGTGGGTTCCAGTACGACGTGCTGGCGCGGCTGGCCGCCGTAATAGGCCGACAGCCGCAACGGCCGGCCAATGACGGCCGCGCTGATGACGGGCGCCTGGGCCAGGTCATCGGGCCGTTGCGGCAGGCCCCGGGCCTCGGCATAGGCTTTGGACGCGCACGCCACGTAGCGCACCAAGCCCAGTTCGCGCGCCACCAGGTTCTGCGGCGGCTCGGACATGATGCGTACCGCGATATCGACCTCGTCGCGCAGCAGATCGTCAACGCTGTTCTCGAACAGCACGTCCAGGACGATATCCGGATACGCCTGCTTGAACTCCAGCAGCCAAGGCGTCATCACAAACTGCCCATAGCCGCTGGGCACGCTCAGCCGCACCTTGCCTTGGGGCGTCTTGCCCAGGGTGTCGACCGCCTCGCGCGCGGCGACCAGTTCGTCCTGGATGCTGCGGCCATGCTGATACAGCTTCAGCCCGATTTCGGTGGCTTCCACATGGCGCGTCGTGCGCCGCACCAGTTGCATGCCGACTGAACGCTCCAACTGATTCAGGTGGTAGCTGACGTTGGCGCGGGTCATCTTCAGCCGGCGCGCGGCTTCGCTCAAGTTGCCGGCGTCCAGGATATCGACCAGCAAGGTCAGGGATTTGGTGTCCATGGCGTCTCCTTGGGCCGGATTGTCAAATTTTTTTATCCGTCGTGTCAATTCCTGATGTCATTGTCAAGACATCTTTACTGGGAAAGAATAAAGAACTAAGCGATAGACGCAAAACAAGACAAGCCACGGGATGAGCAAGACAGCCCATTCCTCGGCTTGCCAGGCGCCGCAACGACGGCCGCCCCAACGGAGACAAGGACCCATGACGGACAGCAGCACTGCCGGCGCCGCCCCCGCGCGCCGCGACGAAGACATCCTGGTCATTACCCTGGACCACCCTCCGGTCAACGCGCTAAGCGCGGACGTGCGGCGCGGCCTGGCCGACGCCATCCACGCCGCGCAAACCGACCCCGACGTGCGCGCCATTCTGCTGGTGGGCGCGGGCAAGAACTTCATCGCCGGCGCCGACATCCGCGAGTTCGGCAAGCCGCCCAAGCCCCCCGCCTTGCCCGACGTCTGCAATCAGATTGAAGCCAGCACCAAGCCGGTGGTGGCCGCGTTGCATGGCGCGGCGCTGGGCGGCGGGCTGGAAGTGGCCTTGGCCGCGCACTACCGCGTAGCGCTTGCCAGCGCCAAGCTGGGCTTGCCCGAAGTAAACCTGGGCCTGTTGCCGGGCGCCGGCGGCACGCAGCGCACGCCCCGCCTGATAGGCGCGGCCGCCGCGCTGGACCTGATGCTGTCGGGCAAGCACCTGGCGGCCGACGCCGCGCTGCGCGCCGGGCTGGTGGACACGCTGGCTGAAGGCAACGACCCGCTGGCGGCGGGGCTGGCCTACACCCGCCAACTGTTGGCGCAAGGCGCGGGCCCCCGCCGCAGCCGCGACGCCACCGCCGCGTTGGCCGACAAGGCCGCCGCCCTGGCCGAAGCCGCCGCGGCCGGCGAGCGCATCGCCAAGACGCTGCGCGGGCTGTATTCGCCCGCGAAGATCGTCGAAGCCGTGCGTGCCGCCATCGAACAACCCTTTGACGAAGGCCTGCGCACCGAACGCGCGCTGTTCCTGCAATGCCTGGACAGCCCGCAGCGCGCCGGCCTGGTGCACGCCTTTTTTGCCGAGCGTGAAACCACCAAGGTCCCCGAACTGAAAGAAGGCAAGGCGCGCGCCCTGAACAAGATCGGCGTGGTGGGCGGCGGCACGATGGGCGCGGGCATCGCGGTGTCGGTGCTGGACGCCGGCTTGCCGGTAGTGATGGTTGAGCAGGACGATGCCGCGCTGGAACGTGGCCGCGCGCGCGTCGCGCAGGTGTACGACCTGCTGCTCAAGAAAGGTCGCATCACGGCAGAAGAACGCGATGGCCGGCTGGCGCGCCTGACGGGCGCCACCACCTACGACGCCCTGAGCGATGCCGACCTGATCATCGAGGCCGTGTTCGAGGACATGGACGTGAAGCTGGCCGTGTTTGCCGAACTGGACCGCGTGGCCAAGCCCGGCGCGGTGCTGGCCACCAACACGTCGTACCTGGACGTGAACCGCGTCGCCACCGCCACGCGACATCCGGGCAACGTGCTGGGGCTGCACTTCTTTTCACCCGCCAACATCATGAAGCTGCTGGAGATCGTGGTGGGCGAGCACACCGCGCCCGATACGGTGGCCACCGGCTTTGAACTGGCACGCAAACTACGCAAGACGCCCGTGCGCGCGGGCGTGTGCGACGGCTTTATCGGCAACCGCATCCTGGCCGTGCACCGGCAGGCGGCGGACATGATGATGGAAGACGGCGCGTCGCCCTACGACATCGACGCTGCCGTGCGCGAGTTCGGCTACCCCATGGGCCCATACCAGATGGCCGACCTGGCCGGTGGCGACATCGGCTGGGCCACCCGCAAGCGCCGCGCCGCCACCCGCGACCCCGCCTTGCGCTATGTGCAGATTCCCGACCGCCTGTGCGAACGCGGCTGGTTCGGCCAGAAGACGGGCCGTGGCTTTTACCTGTACCCCGATGGCGCGCGCGTGGGCACGCCGGATCCGGACGTGCTGGCCATCATCGACGACGAACGCCGCCGCGCGGGCGTTACGCCGCGTCCGTTCACGCACGAAGACATCCAGCGCCGCTACCTGGCCGCCATGATCAACGAAGCCGCCAACGTGCTGGACCAGGGCATTGCCCTGCGCCCGTCCGACGTGGACGTGGTGTTCCTGTCCGGCTACGGCTTTCCGCGCCACCACGGCGGCCCGATGCACTACGCCGACAGCGTGGGCCTGGACCGCGTGCTGGCCGACATCCGCGCCTATGCGCAGGAAGACCCGGCGTTCTGGAAGCCGTCGCCGCTATTGGTGCGTCTGGCGGAATCCGGCCGCAACTTCGCCAGCCTGAATCAGGCTGCCTGAACGCAGGTTTTTTAGCCGCCGGCCGCCTGAACACCGCCCGCCTGAATACAGAACCCACTTTCGACTGGAACCCTTATGCGCGAAGCCGTCATCGTCTCTACCGCCCGCACCCCCATCACCAAGGCGGGGCGCGGCGAATTCAACCAGATCGCCGGCCCCACGCTGGCCGCGCATGCCGTGCGCGCCGCCGTTGACCGCGCGGGCATCGACCCCGCGCTGATCGAAGATGCCTTCATCGGCTGCGGCTACCCCGAAGGCGCCACCGGCCGCAACATCGGCCGGCAAGCCGTCATCCGCGCCGGGCTGCCGGTCAGCGTGGGCGGCGCCACCATCAACCGCTACTGCGCGTCGGGCCTGCAAGCCATTGCGTCGGCCGCCGGCCGCATCGTGATGGACGGCGCCCCGGCCGTGATCGCGGGCGGCGTGGAACTGGTGTCGCAGATCCGCACGCGGGACGACGGTGTCAGCGGCATGGACCCCTGGATACTGGCGAACAAGCCCGAACTCTATTTGCCCATGATCGAAACCGCCGACATCGTGGCCGCCCGCTACGGCATCAGCCGCGAAGCCCAAGACCGCTTTGCCGCGCAAAGCCAGGCGCGCACCGAAGCCGCCCAGGCCGCCGGCCGCTACCGCGAAGAGATCATCGCCGTCACCACCACCATGTCCGTCACCGACCGCGCCACGGGCGTCGTCAGCGAACGCGAAGTCACCATCGACAAAGACACCTGCAACCGCCCAGGCACCACCTATGAAGCGCTGGCTGGCCTTGCGCCCGTGCGCGGCGAAGGCCAGTTCGTCACGGCCGGCAATGCCTCGCAACTGTCCGACGGCGCGGCCGCCTTGGTGCTGATGGAAGCGGGCGACGCCGAGCGCGCGGGCATTCGCCCGCTGGGCGCGTTCCGGGGCCTGGCCATTGCCGGCTGCGAGCCCGACGAAATGGGCATCGGCCCCGTCTACGCCGTGCCCAAGTTGCTGGCGCGCCATGGCTTGAAGGTCAATGACATCGACCTGTGGGAACTGAACGAGGCGTTTGCGTCGCAAGCGCTGTATTGCCAGGAAAAGCTGGGCATCCCCATGGAACGTCTGAACGTGGACGGCGGCTCCATTGCGTTGGGCCACCCGTTTGGCGTCACCGGCGCTCGCCTGGCCGGCCATGTGCTGATCGAAGGTCGCCGCCGCGGTGCCCGCTATGCCGTCGTCACGATGTGCATCGGCGGTGGCATGGGCGCGGCCGGCCTGTTTGAAATCTACGGTTGATATGCATTAAGGACCGACATGGACTTGGAATTCACCCCCGAAGAAAACGCCTTCCGCGACGACGTGCGCGCCTTTCTGGCGGCCAAGCTGCCCCGGCGCCTTTCCGACAAGGTTGGGCTGGGCAAGCTGCTTACCAAAGACGACATGGTCGAATGGCACGCCATCCTGAACCAGCAAGGCTGGCTGGCCAGCCACTGGCCCGTGGAATACGGCGGCACCGGCTGGAGCGCCACGCAAAAATTCATTTTCGACAACGAGTGCGCGCTGGCCGCCGCGCCCCGCATCGTGCCCTTCGGCCTGAGCATGCTGGGGCCTGTCTTGATCAAGTACGGCAACGAAGCGCAGCGCCAGTACTGGCTGCCGCGCATTCTGGACGGCAGCGACTGGTGGTGCCAGGGCTATTCCGAACCCGGCGCGGGTTCCGACCTGGCTTCCGTCAAGACCACCGCCGTGCGCGACGGCGACCATTACGTCGTCAACGGGCAAAAGACCTGGACCACGCTGGGCCAGTACGCCAACATGATTTTCTGCCTGGTGCGCACCTCGCAGGAAGGTCGGCGCCAGGAGGGCATCAGCTTCCTGCTGATCGACATGAACAGCCCGGGCATCGAAGTGCGCCCCATCATCACGCTGGACGGTGAACACGAAGTCAACGAAGTGTTCTTTTCCGATGTGCGCGTGCCCGTCGAGAACCTGGTAGGCGAAGAAAACCGGGGCTGGACCTGCGCCAAGTACCTGCTGACCTACGAGCGCACCAACATTGCCGGCGTGGGCCAATCCACCGCCGCGCTGGAACGCCTGAAAGCGGTGGCCGCCAAGCAGAAAAAGAACGGCCGCCCCTTGGCCGAAGACCCTGACTTTGCCGCCCGCCTGGCGCGCGTGGAAATCGAACTGGCCAATATGCGCACCACCAACCTGCGCGTGGTCGCGGCGGTGGCGGGCGGCGGCGCACCCGGCGCCGAAAGCTCGATGCTGAAGATACGCGGCACGCAGATTCGCCAGGAAATCACGGCCTTGAACCGCCGTGCCATGGGTCCGTACGCGCGCCCCTTCGTGCCCGAAGCGCTGCACGACGGCTACGACGCCGCCCCCATCGGCCCCGAAGGCGCCGACAGCGCGGCGGCGCAGTACTTCAACAACCGCAAGCTGTCGATCTTCGGCGGCTCCAATGAAATTCAGAAAAACATCATCTCGAAGATGATCTTGGGACTGTAAGGGCCGGCCATGAACTTTGAACACACCGAAGACCGGCGCATGCTTTCCGACATGCTGCGCCGCTTTGTTAGCGAGCAGTACGACTTCGCCACCCGCGAACGCCACGCGCAATCGGCCCAGGGCTACAGCGTGGAATTCTGGCGCCGCTATGCGGAACTGGGCGCCATCGGCGCCTTGTTCTCCGAGGCCGATGGCGGCCTGGGCGGCGCGGGCTTTGATATCTCGGTCGTCTTCGAGGCGCTGGGACGCGGCCTGGTCGTGGAACCTTTTTTGGACGCCTTGATGGTGGGCAGCGCCATCGCCGCCGCCAGCACGCCCGCGCAACGCGAAGCCGTGGACGGCCTGATCTCGGGCGCCATCACCGCCGCACTGGCACAAGCGGAACCGGAGTCCGGCTATGAACTGGCACGGGTCAGCACGCGCGCCGAACCGTCGGGCGACGGCTGGGTGCTCAACGGCGCCAAGGCCGTGGTCACGGCGGGCGAACACGCGGACCTGTTCCTGGTGTCGGCGCGCACGTCCGGTGCGGAAGATGACGAAGCCGGCATCAGCCTGTTCCTGGTCAGCGCCGGCACGCCGGGCCTGGCGGTGCGCGGCTACGGGCTGATCGACGGTGGACGCGCCGCCGAAGTCACGCTGACCGACGTCAAGCTGGGCCCCGAGGCCTTGCTGGGCGAGGCCGGTGCGGGCTACCCGCTGCTGGAGCGCGCCACCGGGCGCGGCATCCTGGCGCTGTGCGCCGAAGCCGTGGGCGCGATGGACTGCGCCCGCGACGCCACGTTGGAATACCTGCGCACGCGCCGCCAGTTCGGCACGCCCATCGGCAGCTTCCAGGCCTTGCAGCACCGCATGGCGGACGTGCTGCTGGAAATTGAACAAGCGCGCTCGGCCGTCATCAACGCCGCCGCCGCGCTGGACAACCCCGACCGCGTCACCCGCGAACGCGCCCTGTCCGCCGCCAAGTTCACCATCGGCCGCATCGGCACGCTGGTGGCCGAGGAAAGCATCCAGTTGCACGGCGGCATCGGCATGACCTGGGAACTGCCGCTGGCGCACTACGCCAAGCGCCTCGTCATGATCGACCACCAGTTGGGCGACGAAGACCATCACCTGCGCCGCTACATCGCGTTGGCGCAGGCGTGAACGGAGGCCAGCCCGATATGACGCAGGCCCACGCTGCTCTGCCACCGCTATCACCTCCGTTCTCGGCGCCGTTTCTCGTGCGCAGCGCCGCCGCCGTGCAACGGCTGCAAGCGCGCCCGCTGGCGGAAACGTTGACGGTGCAGAGCACCTACGAGATCTTCCGCAACTCGGCCGCGGCCTTTGGCGACAAGACCGCGCTGACCTTCCTGCGCTCGGCGGACCCGGACGACGAGGCCATCCGCTGGAGCTATCGCGAGCTGCTGGCCGGCATCCACCAGACGGCCAACCTGCTGCACGACCTGGGCGTGCGCGCGGACGACGCCGTGGCCGTGATGCTGCCCGGTTGCCTGGAATACCACCTGGCGCTGTGGGGCGGCGAGGCGGCCGGCATTGTCCAACCGCTGAACCCGCTGCTGACGGAAGACAAGCTGGCCTCGCTGATGACCACCGCGCGCGCCAAGGTGTTGATCGCCTACGGCGCGGACGCCGATTGCGAAATGTGGTCCAAGGCGCTGCGCCTGCGCGAGCGTGTGCCGACCCTGCAAACCCTGCTGCGCGTGGCGCCGCACACCGAAGCGCTGTCGGACCGCCCCGCGCTGCCCGACTACGCGCTGGACTTCAACGCCAACCGCTCGGCGCAACCGGCCGACCGCCTGCTCAGCGAACGGGTCATCCGCGCCAGCGACGTGGCGGCCTACTTCCACACGGGCGGCACCACGGGCGCGCCAAAGCTGGCCATCCACACCCACGCCAACCAGGTCTTCACCGCCTGGGCGGCCGTGCAGTTGCAGAACGCGGGGCCGACGGACGTGGTCATCAACGGCTATCCGCTGTTCCACGTGGCGGGCGTGTTGCCGGCCTCGCTGGCGGCCTTGTCGGCCGGCGTGGAAACCGTCATCCCCACCCCCATGCTGCTGCGCAACCGCGACGTGCTGCGCAACTACTGGCGCTTGGTGGAAAAGCATCGCGCGACCTCGCTGCAAGGCGTGCCGACCATACTCGCGGCCCTGGCCGACGTACCGCTGGCGGGCGCCGATATCTCGTCGTTACGCTACTGCCGCACCGGCGCCGCGCCGCTGCCGGCTGAACTGGCGGCGCGCTTCAAGCGGCTGTTCGGCCTGCAAGTGAACGAAAGCCTGGGCATGACGGAAATGGCCGGCATCTCGTCCATCACGCCCCCGGGCTCGGTGTTTCCCGTCAACTGCGTGGGTTACCCACTGCCCTATGTGCAGGTGCGCATCGTTGGCCTGGACATTCCCGCCGGGCAAGCCGCGAAGGACTTGCCACCGGGCACGCCCGGCATGGTGCTGTTCAAGGCGCCCAACGTGATCCCCGGTTTTCTGGACCCCGCCGACACCGCCCGCGCCTTCACCGAAGACGGCTGGCTGATCAGCGGCGACGTGGGCTTCATGGATGCCGAAGGCCGGCTGCACCTGCAAGGCCGCGCCAAGGACTTGATTATCCGCAGCGGCCACAACATCGACCCCAAGACCATCGAAGACGCGCTGGCCACGCATCCGGCCGTGCACCTGTGCGCCGCCGTCGGCGCGCCGGACGCCTATGCCGGCGAATTGCCGGTGGCTTTCGTCACACTGATGGAAGGCGCGCAGGCCACCGAAGCCGAACTCGTTGCCTACGCGGCCGCGCACGTGGATGAAGGCCCGGCGCGGCCCAAGCGCGTCATCGTGCTGGAGGCCATGCCCATGACCAACGTGGGCAAGATCTACAAACCTGATTTGCGCCATCTGGCCACTGCCGTATCGGTAGAGGCCGTGGTGGCGCGCACCCTGCAAAAGGCCGGGCTGGCGGAAGACAGCAAGATCTTCCGCGTGCTGGCCGATGCGCAACCGGATGTCGCTGTTGAAGCGGCAGCCGGCGTGTCCGCGCCGCTGAAGGAGCAGTTGCGCGAAGCGTTGGCGCGCTTGCCGGTCAAAGTCGTGTTGCGCGACTGAACCGGGGCGGTCCGACCAACACAACTCATCACCACACACCACAACAAACCACAACACACACCACTGGAGACAACCCATGCTGAAGATGCCGATGCGTCGCGCCTGCCTGGCCGCCTTGTTGCTTGCCACCACCAGCGCCGCCTTGCCGCTGGCCGCCAGCGCGCAAACCGACTTTCCCACCAAGCCCATCACGCTGATCGTGCCCTTCCCGGCCGGCGGCTCCACCGCCCGCCACCTGCGCATCGTGGCGCAGGACGCTTCCAAATACCTGGGTCAGCAGGTCATCGTGGAAAACCGGCCCGGCGCGGGCGGCACCCTGGGCACGGCCACCATGGCGCGCACCGCCAAGCCGGACGGCTACACGATCAGCCTGTACACGCTGGCCATGCTGCGCATGCCATACATGCAGAAAAGCAGCTGGGATCCCATCAACGATTTCAGCTTCATCATCGGGCTGTCGGGCTACACCTTCGGCTTCACGGTGCGCTCGGACTCGCCGTACAAGACCTTCAACGAATACATCGAGGCCGCGCGCAAGGCGCCGGGCACCATCGACTACGGCTCCACGGGCGTGGGCTCGTCGCCGCACCTGCTGATTGAAGAAATCGCCATCAACGCCAAGGTCAAGCTGAACCACGTGCCGTTCAAGGGCAACGCCGACATGCAGCAGGCGCTGCTGGGCGGCCACGTCATGGCGCAAAGCGACGCCACCGGCTGGGACCAGTTCGTGGACTCCGGCAAGATGCGGCTCTTGGTCACCTTCGGCGAAAAGCGCACCACGCGCTGGCCCGACGTGCCCACCGCGCAGGAGCTCGGCTACAAGGTCGTGTCGACCTCGCCGTACGGTCTGGCCGGCCCCAAGGGCATGGACCCGGCCGTTGTGAAAACGCTGCATGACGCCTTCAAGAAAGCGCTGTTCGACAAGGCCAGCATGGACGTCATGAAGCAACTGAACCAGGAACCCGCGTACCGCAACAGCGCGGATTACAAGGCCTGGGCCCAGGCGACGTATGTGAAGGAAAAGGACCTGATCGAGTATCTGGGGCTGATGGCGAAGGATTGACCGGGCGGCCGGGTAAAGCGCCCTGAAGCAGGGCCAAAACAAGCCGGACGGGACGGCGGCTTTCTTTGCATGCTACGTTTGTATGCAAAAAATGTCTGCCTTTCCTGTCCGGCTTTTTGATAGACTGGCTGCCCGATTGTTTTCCCCTCCGGCCGCCGCAGCCGCGCCCCATGACTCAGGAAGTTCCGCTAGACCCCAGCGCCGACGATATTGCCAAGGAAGTGGCCGCCGCCATCGTGGCGCACAAGCTTCCCCCCGGCACCCGGCTGCGCGAAGAGGCGCTGGCGCGGGTCTACAAGGTCAGCCGCACCAAGATTCGCGCGGCGCTGCTGATGCTGTCCAAGGACAAGCTGATCAACATCGTTCCTGACAAGGGCGCGTTTGTCAGCAAGCCGGACGCCAACGAGGCGCGCGAGGTCTACGCCGTGCGCCGCATCCTGGAAGCCGCGCTGGCCAAGGAATTCGTGGCGCGCGCCACCGCCGCCGACTACCGCCGTATTGACGCCCACCTGGCCGAGGAACGGCTGGCGCTGGAAGCCGGCGACGTGCAAAAGCGCAACCATCTGCTGGGACACTTCCACATTCTGCTGGCCGAAGTCGTAGGCAATTCGGTGCTGACGGGCATGCTGCGCGAACTGTCCGCGCGCAGCGCCGTGATCACCGTGCTGTACCAAAGCTCGCATGACGCCAGTTGCTCGTCGCAAGAGCACCACGCTTTCATCGAGGCCGCGCGCGCGGGGGACACCGAACGCGCCTGCGCGCTGATGGACGAACACCTGGAACACGTACAGACCGCGCTGAATTTCACCGACGACAGCGCGGGCGGCGGGGACTTGGTCACGGCGCTGCTTAGCTAAGCTGGCTGAGCCAACGACCCGGCAGTGGCCAAGCGCCCCGGCCCGCGTTCGTCTTAGCCCGCGTTCGCCTCACCCCGCCTTCGCCCCCCCCAGCATTTGCTCCATGCGCTGCTGCAACCACAGCTCGGTCGCGCTTAACGACGCGCCTTGCAGCCACAGTGTGCGCACCGACAACATCGGCAAGGACAGGCCGGTACACGGCACCCGCGTCAGCGTTCGGCGAAAGCTCTCGTATTCGGCGATGTTCAGCGGCAGGATCGCCCAGCCCAGTTCGTCCGCCGCCATGCCGGCAATGCTGTAGAAGCTGTCCGTGCGCCAGACGGTGGGACTCAGCACCACCTCTTCCACGCCTTCCATCTGCATGACCAGTTGCCGGTAGCGCGCCAGGTCACTGCGAGTGACTTCGGCCAGCGCCGCCAGCGGATGCCCCGACGCCACGAATACCGCCTGCGCCACGTTGCCCAGGTAACGGTGCGCGAAGGCGCTGCCGGGGTCGCCCCGGTCAAAGTGGAACGCGATGCTGGCGCGACCCTGCTGCACGTAGTCGGCCACCTCGGTCGCGGTGCCGTTCAACTGCGTCAGTTCCAGCGCGGGAAAGCGGTCGGCAACTTCCACCATCAACGCGCCCAGCACCTGATACGGCAGCGCTTCGTCCAGCGCAATCGACAACCGCGCGTCCTGCCCCGCCGCGAAAGACAGCGCCCGCTGGTCCAGCCCGCCCGCCTGACGCAGCAGTTCACGCGCTTCTTGCAGCATCACTTCGCCGGCGGGCGTCAGCGTGGCGTTGCGCCGCGAGCGGTCGAACAATTCCACACCCAGGTCGGCTTCCAAGAGGCCCACCGACGTGCTGACGGCAGACTGCGCGCGGCCCAGCGCACGCGCCGCCGCCGAAAACGAACCGGCATCCGCCGCCGCCACGAAATGCCGAAGTTGATCCAGGGTCCATTGCATGTTGCCCTCCTTAATTCATCTATTTTATAGATGGAATCAAACTTTTTAAGGCAAATAAACAGATAGATAATGCCGACCTTGCACTCGTAGCGCCGCCGAAACCGCGCGGCCGGGTGTGGTTTACACAGGAGTAGAACTATGCAGCGGACTCATTCGAACGCTGTCGCCACGGCCGACCCGCGCCGTTGGCTGGTGCTGGGCATTGTGTCCATCGCCTTGTTGTTGATCGTGGTGGACATGACGGTGCTGTATACCGCCCTGCCCCGGCTCACGCACGAACTGGGCGTCACCGCGTCTGAAAAATTATGGATCGTGAACGTGTACGGCTTGGTCGTATCGGGCCTGTTGCTGGGCATGGGCACGCTGGGCGATCGGCTGGGCCACAAGCGCCTGTTCATGATGGGGCTGGTCGTCTTCGGCGTGGCCTCACTGGCCGCCGCCTATTCGCCGGGTGCGGCGTCCCTGATCGCGGCCCGCGTGCTGCTGGCGGTGGGCGCGGCCATGATGATGCCGGCCACCCTGTCCATCATCCGCCTGACGTTCGCCCAGGAACGTGAGCGTGCCGTGGCCATCGGCATCTGGGCGTCGGTGGCGTCCGGCGGCGCGGCGCTGGGGCCGGTGGTGGGCGGCGTGCTGCTGGAGCATTTCTGGTGGGGCTCGGTGTTCCTGATCAATGTGCCCATCGTGCTGCTTGCGCTGCCGCTGGCCTGGCGTTGCATCCCCGCCAGCCGCCCCGCCACTGCCCGCCCCTGGGACCTGATGGGCTCCTTGCAAGTCATGGCGGGCTTGATCCTGTGCGCCTATGCATTGAAAGAACTGGGCCGCGCCACGACTTCGTGGCTACATGCCGGGCTGGCTTGCGCGGCCGGGGTCACCATCTTGACCTTGTTCGTGCGCCGCCAGCGTCGCCGCCCGTATCCGCTGATCGACTTCGCCATCTTCCGCAACGCCACCTTCAGTTCGGGCGTAGCTGCCGCGCTGTTCGCGGGCGCCGCGCTGCTGGGGCTGGAACTGGTGTTCAGCCAACGCCTGCAATTGGTGCTGGGCATGTCGCCGATCCAGGCCGCGCTGTTCATCCTGCCGCTGCCGCTTGCCGCCTTCGTGGCGGGGCCGCTGGCGGGCTGGCTCTTGGCCTATGTGCGTGGGCCGCGCCTGATGTTCCTGGCGCTGGCCGTGTCGGCCGCGGGCATGGGCGCTTATCTGCTCTGCTATGACGGCGCCATCCTGCCGCAGATGCTCAGCCTGAGCGTGCTGGGCCTGGGCATCGGCGCAACCATGACGGCGGCGTCCAGCTCCATCATGCAAAGCGCCACGCCGGAACGCGCCGGCATGGCGGCGTCGATTGAAGAGGTGTCCTACGAATTGGGCGGCGCGCTGGGCGTGACCTTGATGGGGTCCATCCTGTCGGGCGTTTATGCCAACACGCTGGACGTGCCCCCTGCCCTGGCGGCGGCGCCCGCGCTGGGTGACAGCTTGCGTGACAGCCTGGACGAGGCGTTGATCGTGGCGGAAGGCTTGCCGACAGACCTGGCGGCCACCTTGACGCACTTGGCCAAGACCGCGTTCGACACCGGCTATGCCGCCGTGATCGCCACCGCCACCGTCATGCTGCTGGCCACCGCCGCGTTCGTGCTGCTGAACCGCACGCGCCGGCAGCCGGCCCCGGGCTGAGCGCGGGTCCCCGTCAGCGCATATCAGCGAATCCGAAAGGCGTGGTCCATGTCGGCGATCAGGTCTTCTTCGTGCTCCAGCCCGATCGAAATCCGGATCAGCCCTTCCGACACGCCCGCCGCCTCGCGTTCCTCGGCCGGTACGCCGGAATGCGTCGTGGACGCCGGGTGGCACACCAGCGATTCCGTGCCACCCAGGCTGACCGCCGACTTGAACAGATGCAGCGCGTTGATAAAGCGGAACGCCCGCTCGCGGCCGCCATCAAGCACGAAGGCGAAGGTTGAGCCGGGGCCGGTGCACTGGCGCTTGTAGACCTCTTGGTAGGCGCGGTCAGAGATCATTTCCGGATGAAAGATGGCCACCTTCTCATATGGATTGCCGGCCAGCCATTGCGCCACCTTGGTGGCCGTGCGCGCCGCCTGCTTCATGCGCAGCACCACCGTTTCCATCGAGCGCGTAATCATCCAGCAGGAATGCGGGTCCAGTTGCGAACCGAACGCGCTGCGGATGGCGCGCACCTTCTTGATCAGGTCCTTGCTGCCCGTGACGGCGCCCGCCACCAGGTCGCTGTGGCCGCCCACGTATTTCGTCAGCGAATACACGCACAGGTCCACGCCATGGTCGGCCGGCTTTTGAAAAATGGGCCCCAGCAGCGTGTTGTCGCACACCGACACCGGGCGATAGCCGTGGCGCGTTTCAAAGGCATCCAGCTCGTTCTTCATGCCTTCGAAATCGATCAGCGCGTTGGTGGGGTTGGCCGGCGTTTCCACGTAGAGCACGCGCACGGGCCCCTTGGTCGCCGCTTCCTCCAGCGCCGCGCGCATGGCCTTGGGCGACAGGCCGTCGCGGATGGCATGCGAGCCGATGCCCCATTCCGGAAACACCTTGGCAATCAACGTCTCGGTACCGCCATACAAGGGCAGCGACTGCACCAGCTGGTCGCCGGGGCGCAAGAACGCCATCAACACGGCGCTGATGGCGGCCATGCCGCTGGCCGTAACCGCCGCCGCTTCGGACCCATCCAGCAAGGCCAGCCGGTCTTCCACGATTTCCAGGTTGGGATGATTGAAGCGGCTGTAGACCAGCCCGGCCGATTCGCCTTGCGGCAGGGGCTTGCGGCCCGACACCACATCAAAGAAGGCCGCGCCGTCCTCGGCGGACCGGAACGCAAAGGTAGACGTCAGAAAGACAGGCGGCTTGACCGCGCCTTCGGACAGAAAGGGGTCATAGCCATAGGACATCATCTGCGTTTCCGCATGCAGCGGGCGTCCAAAAATATCCTTCTTGTGATAAGTCGAATACGTCATGGTGTGCCTCTTACTCTGGGATTCCAGCCGACCGGGCAGGCGCGTGTCGCATGTTGCGACGATAACGCCTATTCGTCCGCTTGCATCTGGCCGGGCACGACGCGATTGCGGCCGTTGCGCTTGGCCTGGTAGAGACCGCGGTCCGCCGTGAGGATCAGGTCGGTGCAGGGCTGGTCATTCGTGGGAATGGCCGTGGCCGTGCCGATGCTGACCGTCAGCCAGGGCCCTGACCCCGTATCCTTTTGCGGAATCTGCATGGCCTCGACCGCGCGGCGCAGTTTTTCGGCTGCCAGCCGCGCGCTGCCACCGGGCGTGCCGGGCAGCACCAGTGCAAACTCTTCCCCGCCAAAGCGGGCGGCCAGGTCGGTGGAGCGGTCGCAACTGGCGAAGATGGTGTTGGCCACGCGCTTGAGCGCTTCGTCGCCAGCTATGTGCCCATAGGTATCGTTGTAGGCCTTGAAGTGGTCCACATCGATCATCAACATGCTGATCTCGCGCCCATCGCGGCGCGCGCGCAACCATTCGGCGTTCAGGTATTCATCGAAGTAGCGGCGGTTGCCCAGGCCCGTCAAGCCGTCGGAATTGGTCAGCCGGCGCAATTCCATATTGCTTTCCAGCAGTTGCTGCTGGCTTTGGCGCAGCGCCTGGTAGGCCTCGTCGCGCTGCACCAGCGCCAGATACGAGCGCGAGTGGTAGCGGATGCGCGCCACCAGTTCGATGGAATCGGGCAGCTTCACCAGATAATCGTTGGCGCCCGAGGAAAACGCCGCGCTCTTGATGGCGGCGTCTTCCTTGGTGGACAGCACGATGATGGGAATGTCGCGCGTGACCGGGTGGTTGCGGTATTCCTTCACCAGGCTCAAGCCGTCCACGCCCGGCAACACCAGGTCTTGCAGGATGACGGTGGGCCGCGTCTGAATAGCCACCGTCAGCGCCTTGTAGGGGTCCGAGCAATAGTGGAAATCGATATTGCCCTCGACGACCAGCGCCCGCCGGATCGCTTCGGCCACCATGACCTGATCGTCAACCAGCAGCACCATGGCCGCGTGCGCGCTCAAATCCGCCGAGCCTGCGCTGTCTATGGGAGGGTGCATCGCTATTCCTTGATGTCTGGCAATGTTGGGCGCTCAGGCCAAGGCCTGGATCACGCGCGGCGCGATCTGGTCCAACGGTTTGATTTCCACCGCCGCCTGCAAGGCGGCCGCCGCCTTGGGCATGCCGTACACGGCACTGGTGGCCTGGTCTTGCGCAATGGTCAGGCAGCCGCGTTCACGCATGGCCTTCAGGCCGCGCGCGCCGTCCTGACCCATGCCGGTCAGCAGCACGCCCACGGCGGTGCCGCGCCAGTGCTGCGCCACGCTATGAAAAAACACGTCGATGGACGGCCGGTACAGGCTTTCCTTGGGGTCCGGGGTGTAGCGCAGAGTGCCGTCGGCCAGCAGGTGCAGATGGTCGTCGGTGCCCGCCAGCAGGATCTGGCCCGGCAAGGGCCGTTCACCTTCGCGCACCAGCCGCACGGGCAACAGCACCTGGTCGTTCAACCAGTCGGCCATGCCCGCCGCAAACGACGCATCCACATGCTGCACCAGCACGATGCCGGCGGGAAAACTCAGCGGCAGATCGCGCAGCAGTTGGGCCAGCGTGGCCGGCCCACCCGCCGACGCCCCGATGACCAGCAGCCGTTGCGCATCCGCGCGCGCGGCCGCGTGGGGCACCGGGGTCAAGTTGGGCCGGCTGCCGTAGCGGCCAATCAACCAGCCGATGTTGCGGATCTTGCGCAGCAAGGGCGCGGCGGCGCTGCGCAGGTCGCCCCCGCCGACCACGGGCGTATCCACCGCGTCCAGCGCGCCGTGGCCCATGGCGTCGAACACGCGCGCGGTGTGGCGCGCCACGTCCACGGTGACCACCACAATGGCGCACGGCGACTCGGCCATGATGCGGCGCGTGGCCTCCACCCCATCCATGACGGGCATGATCAGGTCCATCAGCACCACGTCGGGCCGGTCGCGCGCGCACTGCGCCACCGCCTCTTCGCCGTTGGACGCCACCCACGCCACTTCCAGCCCCGGTTCCAGCGCGATGGCGCGCCGCAGGGCTTCGACCGCTATTTGCAGATCGTTGACGATGCCGATTCTCACGTCAGTGCCTTTCCGATCAGGTCTTCGACGGCGTCCAGCAACGCGTCGTCATGGAAACTCCCCTTGGCCAGATAGTAGTCAGCGCCGGCATCCAGCCCGCGCCGCCGATCTTCCTCGCGGTCTTTGTACGACACCACCATCACCGGCAGGCCTTGCAGCTTGGCGTCGGCCTTGATGCGCGACACCAGTTCAATGCCATCCATGCGCGGCATGTCCACATCGGTCACGACCAAATCAAAATCTTCGCCGCGCAGCATGTTCCAGCCATCCATGCCGTCAACCGCCACGGCCACGTCAAAGCCCCGGTTCACCAGCAGCTTGCGTTCCAGTTCGCGCACGGTCAGGGAATCGTCCACCACCAGCACGCGCTTGCGGCGGCGCGTCTGCGCGACCTGACCCGCGCCGTCCACCCGCGTCAGGCGGCCGGCCTCGATCAGCTTCCGCACCGACAGCAGCATGTCTTCCACGTCCAGAATCAAGAGCGGCGTGCCGTCGTCCATCAAGGCGCCCGCCATCACGTCCTGCACCTTGCCCAACCGGTGGTCCAGCGGCTGCACCACCAGCGTGCGCTCGCCCACGTAGCGGTCGACCGCGATGCCGTAGCGCTTGTCGTGATCGCCCACCACCACCACCGCCACGGATTCCGTTGCGGGCGCGGGCTCGCCGCCCCGCAGGATCTGCCGCGCGGCCACCAGCCCAACCTGCCGGTCCATGAACCGAAAATGCTGATGGCCTTCCAACTGTTCGATGTCTTCCCTGCGTACCTGCAAGGCATGGCTGACGTAGGCCAACGGAAATGCATAGATCGCGCCCTGTACCTCAACCAGCAGGCTGCGTACCACCGACAGCGACAAGGGCATTTCCAGCACGAAGCGCGTGCCCTGCCCGCTGGTCTGATGAATGCGCACCGCGCCGCGCAACTGGCGCACCATCGTCTGCACCACGTCCAGGCCCACGCCGCGCCCCGATATCTCGGTCACTTCGCCGCGCGTGCTGAAGCCGGACAGGAACAGGAATTCCAGCAGTTCGGCTTCGCTCAGGCGCGCCGCGGTGTCGGCCGTGGTCAGCTTGCGCTGCACGACTTCGATGCGCAGTCGGTCCAAGGAAATGCCCGCGCCGTCGTCGCTCAGTTCCACCACCAGCATGCCGGCAGAGTGCCTCGCCGACAGCTTGATCAGGCCTTCCGGGGGCTTGCCGGCGTCCAGGCGGTCCATCGGCATTTCAATGCCGTGATCCACCGCGTTGCGCAGCAGATGCATCAACGGCGCGTCCAGCTTTTCAAGAATGTCGCGGTCCACCTGCGTGGTGTCGCCCTCGATTTCCAGCCGAACCTGTTTGCCCAGCGAGCGGCCCAGGTCGCGCACCATGCGCGGCATGCCGCCCACGCCGTCGCCAAAGGGCCGCATGCGGCAAGCCAGCGCGGTGTCGTACAGGCGTTGGGCCAGATGGCTCATGCGCCAGCCGAACTCATCGACTTCGTTGGTGCGCTGGGCCAGTTCCTGCTGGCATTGCTCAACAATGCGCTGGGCGTCGTCCAGCGCCGCCTGCGCGCGCGCATCCACATGCTGGCCGGCCAGCGCGCCGCGCACGCCGTCCAGCGCCTGCGCCGCACCCGCCTGCAAGCGCCGCAGACGCAACATGGAGGCGCCGAACGGGCCAACCCAGTGCGACTCCACCAGCGTCTCGCTGGACAGGCCCAGCAATTTGTTCAGCGTGTCGGCGGTAACGCGCAACACGCGCTCGCCTTCGAAGATGCCCTGGTCGGAACTGCGGCGTGTCGTCGGCTGAGCGGGGGGTACTGTCGGCGGCGGTGGCGTCACTGCCAAGCTCGGGCTCGGGCTGGCGGTCGGGAGTGCACTCGAACCCGCAGTGGGTACCGCCGCCGTTGCCGCCGTCCGGCCCGGTTGCGGGACACGGGCCGAGGCCGGCTCATCCTCGAAGCGCTGGATCGGCGGCAAAAAATCCGACGGCCTGGGCGGACGGGGCGGCGGGGGCGCAACCGCCGGCGCATTGCTCAGGCGCACCACCAGCTCATCGATCTCCCCGCCCAGTTCCGCGCCGGGCGTGGCCACCCGTTGCAGCAGGTCAGTGCCCAGCAACAAGGCATCGATATCATCCGCCTGCAAGCGCAGCCGCCCTTCCTGCGCGGCCACCAGGCAGTCTTCCATGGCGTGCGCAATACGCACGGCGGGGTGCAGGTCCACGATGCGGGCGGCGCCCTTGAGCGAATGCGCCGCGCGCATGCAGGCTTCAAGCTGGGCCGCCGATGTCGGGTCGTGTTCCAGCGCCAGCAGGCCGTTGTTCAGCACCTGCACCTGGGTGCGGGTCTCTAGCTGGAACAGCTCAAGCAAGGAGGCGTCGCGCATCTCGTCCGGGTTCACGCCAGGCTCCGTTCCAAAGCTTGCATCAACAGGGCTTCATCCAGCACACCCACGCTGCGACCACCGCATGGGGCCACCCCGCGCGAGTACTTCAGGCTGGCGCCCTCTACGGTGGACGGCAGCGGTTCCAGTTGGTCCAGGTTGACGGCATGAATGCCTTCAACCTCGTCCACCGGCAGCACCACGGCCCGGCCCGCGCCGCCGAAGATCAGCATGCGGGCCGCGCCGGGGCGCTCGCGCGTGTCATCGCCCGCCGCGTCCAGCCCCAACAGCCGCGCCAAGGACACGCACACGGTCAAGGTGCCGCGCACATTGGTCACGCCCAGCACCGCCGGGTCGCGGCGATGCGGCAGCGCCAGGATCTGGCGCGTGGCGGCCACCTCGTCCAAGGCCCGCGTCGGCAGCGACAGCCATTCCGCGCCAACGCGAAACACCAGCAGCGACGACAAGCGAATGTCTTGCCGGGGCTGCTCGATATCGCTGTCAGACGAATCAAGTTGCGGCGGCAACCGGTCCAGAATGCGTTTGGCGGCCGCCGCATAGACCGGGCAGTTGCGGCAATGCACATGCGTGGGCAACTGGTCGCAGCTTTTGTCGCCACGGATACCGATGCGGTTCCAGCAGTCGTCAATGTCGGACAGGCGCGCAAGGGACTCAATCACGTCGGGCCTCCTGTCGCGCCGCGGGGGGGGGG
>NZ_JBHFIZ010000022.1:0-87294 GCF_057334535.1 Achromobacter colocynthidis | reverse complement strand
CCTGCATGGGGCGCGCGCCTTCGATGTCGCCTGCCGATGCGATCAAGGCGGCCAGGTGCAGCAGCGCTTCGCGGTGGGTCGGGTCCAGGTATAGCGCCTTGCGGTAAGCCGCCTGCGCCTGATGCGCGTCGCCGGCGGCGTCTTGCAGCAGGCCCAGCAGATGCAGCCCGTCGGCGCTGACGCCGTGCAGGTCTATGTGGGCGCGGCATTGCGCCAAGGCGTCCTGCACGCGACCGCGATCCGCTATCTGCGCGATCTGGCGCAGCGATGCCGTGGCGCTGGTGTTGCCCATGGCCGTGCTGGTGTTGCCGTTTGCCGCGCTGGTGTCGCCATTGCCAGGCGCCGGGGCGATTGCCGCATGCGCCAGGGGCAGTCGCGCGGCCGGCGCCTGCGCCACGGGCCGCCGGGGCGGCGCCCAGGCATGCACGATGGGGGTGACTGCGGTGGCACCCAATCCCCCCGCCGTGCCCATGGCCCGCGTCGCGGGTTCGGGCGGCGGCGGCAAGGCCTGCGCCCGGAAGGCGAACGATCGCGCCAACGGCAGCGCGGGCAGGCGGCGCTGCGTCAAGAGGCTGGTTTCGGCTGGCCCGACAAAAATCACGCCGTCATTGCGCGTGAAGCGCCGCAGCACCTGCACGGCACGTTCCTGGGTCGGCCCGTCGAAGTAGATCAGCAAGTTGCGGCAGAACACGAAGTCGTACGGGGCCACGCCCGCCAGCAGGTTGCCGTCGAACAGGTTGCCGTGTTGAAAGCGGACCCGCTCGCGGACCTGCGCATTCAGTTGATGGCCGTCGGCCGTTTCAACAAAGTGGCGGTCGCGATACGCCAGGTCGTCGCCACGGAATGCGTTGCGGCCATACATGGCGCGTTGCGCGAACTGCACCATGCGTTCGCTGATGTCCACGGCGTCCACCTGAAAGCGCGCGGCGGGCACGCCCGCATCCAGCAAGGCCATTGCAATGGAATACGGTTCTTCGCCGCTGGCGCACGGCACGCTTAATATCCGCAGCACCCGGCTTTCCGGCACGCCGACCGCGAACAAGCGTTCACGTGCCAGGCTGGCCATGGCGGTTTGCGATTCCGGATACCTGAAGAACCAGGTCTCGGGCACGATCACGGCTTCGATCAGTTGCTGCATTTCGTCGGCCACCGTGTGCAGTCGCCGCAGGAACTCGTGTTCGTCCGCCACGCCCACCGCGTTCATGCGGTGGCGCACGGCGCGTTCGACCGCCGCCTTGCCGATGGAGCCGCTGTCCAGCCCCATCTTGCGCTTGAGCAAGGCGCCGAATTCGTCGACGAGCATCATGGCTGGGCCTCGCCATCAAGGTCGGCCGGGTACAGCATCGCGCGCACGGACGGCGCCAGCAGGTCATTCACGCGCACGGCCTGGACCATGCCGTGCGCATCGCTCAGCACCGGCCCCAGGTAGCGGGCGTTGGGGCTGTCCAGGCCCGAAGGCCGGAACGCGGCCGGGTCGTAATGCAGGGTCTCGGTAGCGTGTTCCAGAATCAGCCCCAGCACATGGTCAGCCGCGCTGGGGGCAGCCGCAGTTGCTGACGCCGTTGCAGTGGCAGCCGGGGTTGCAGCCGCAGCCGGCCGGTAATGCACCAGCGCCAGGCGAGTACTGGTGACCCGGGCGGCGGCGCCCTGGCCCGCCAGCGCGCTCATGTCGATCACGGGCACCGGTGCGCCGCGCCTGTCCAGCATGCCCGCCACCCACAAGGGCGCGCCGGGCACTTGTTTCAGCGTGCGCAAGCCCAACACCTCGATGACCTCGCCCGCATCCAGCGCATAGCGGTCGCCGCCGATGCGAAACAGCAGATACAGCCGCCGCGCAGCCGGCCCGGCCGCCCCGGCCGCCCTTAAGGGGCCGGACGAGGACGATGGTGCAAGTTCCGCCATGACGGGGCTCAGATCTTGAAGCGCGACACGCCGCTGCGCAGGTCGTTGGCCACCACCGTCAGCTCTTCAATCGCCAGGCTGGACTGGCGCAGGGATTCCACCGTTTGCTGGGCGGCGTCGCTCAACTGCTGCAAGGCCTGGTTGATCTGCTCGGCGCCGGTTGCCTGCGCCTGCATGCCTTCGTTCACCATCTGCACGCGCGGCGCCAGCGTCTGCACCTGCTGGATGATCTGCGACAACTGGTCGCCCACCTGCTGCATGTCGGCCATGCCCCGGCGCACTTCCTCCGAGAACTTGTCCATGCCCATCACGCCCGCCGACACCGACGACTGAATCTCGCGCACCATCTGTTCGATGTCATACGTGGCCACGGCGGTCTGATCGGCCAGTCGGCGGATCTCGGTCGCCACCACCACGAAGCCGCGGCCGTACTCGCCGGCCTTCTCGGCTTCAATGGCGGCGTTGAGCGACAACAGGTTGGTCTGGTCCGCCACCTTGGTGATCGTGGTAACCACTTGGGTGATATTGCCGGCCTTCTCGTTCAGGATGGCCAGCTTGGCATTCACCGAGCCCGCCGCGCCCACCACGTTGCGCATCGTGTCTTCCATGCGCGCCAAGCCCACCTGCCCGCTGCCGGCCAGCGACGCGGTCTGCTCGGCGGCGCTGGACACTTCGGTCATGGTGCGCACCAGCTCGCGTGATGTAGCGGAAATTTCACGCGAGGTGGCGCCGATTTCGGTGGTGGTGGCCGCCACTTCGGACGCGGTGGCTTGCTGCTGCTTGGACGTGGCCGCAATCTCGGTCACCGACGTCGCCACCTGCACGGCCGAACGCTGGGTCTTGCCAACCAGCCCGGTCAGTTCGTCCACCATGCCGTTGAAACCGGTTTCGATGGCGTTGAATTCGTCTTTGCGCGCCAAGGCCAGGCGGCGGGTCAGGTCGCCGCTGCCGGTGGACTCCAGCGTCTTGACGATGTCGCGCATGGGGTTGCCGATGGCGCGCATCAGCATTACGCCGCATACGATCGCCGCCGCGATCGCCAGGCCCAGCGACAACAACATGCCGTATTCGGCCGCATCCACGGCCTTCTTGATGCTGACGGCGGCCTCGTCGGCCTGCTTCTTGTTTTCCACCACCATCTTGGCCAGGATGTCGCGCCCCTGGTAGAAGGCGGGCCGCAATTCGTTTTTGATGCGGCTTTTCGCCCCGAGCGTATCGCCCGCCATCGCGCTACCCAGGATATCGGCACGAATGCGCTTGTAATCCTGCAAGGCCTTCTCGAAATCCGCGAACATCGCGCGATCGTCCTCGCGCGAAATCGTGCGGCGGTAAAAGTCGATGTGCTCTTCCAACTGCTGGTCGCTCTTGGGCAGCGCCTCCAGCACCGTGCGGCGCTCTGCGTCGGAATCGCTGTTGAAAGCGTCCTGCACCACCACGAACCCGGCAAACCACGACGCGCGTATCGACGTGCTGTAGTAGATGCCCGGCACGGCGTCCGTGTTGATCATCACCACTTCGTCTTCAATGTGCAGCAGGCGTCGGTAATCAACCACCACCATCAACGTCATGATGGCCAGGATGACCATGAAGCTGGCCAGGATGCGTTGGCGCAGAGTCAGATTCTTCATTCAGGTAGACCTTTGTGCAGGTTCAACACGACAACGCCCGACCCACCCATTACCGGATGTGGGGAAATGCACTGATTATTGCAAAGGCGAGTGCGGCGAGCCATGAAAAACTAGGGAAATCCCCGTAAATTTGGGGATGTCCGTCAGAAAAACGCAAAGTCCGCTTACAGGAACTTGTGTTTTCCCGTGACAGTGCGTACCGCAGGCGTGGCTAGGCCGCTTGCCACAGCGACGCTGGCGGGTGGGCTTGTACCCAGTCGCACGCCTGGTCATAGGCTTGCGCCAGCCGCAACACATCCAGGTCGCCCTGCGGCGGGCCGATGAGTTGCATGCCCATCGGCAGGCCCTGCGGGCTGAAGCCCACCGGCACGCTGATCACCGGGCAGCCCGCCAGCGTCCACGGCGTCACGGTTTCCATCCAGCGGTGATAGGTATCCATGGCGCGCCCGGCAATGTGCTTGGGCCAGTCCAGTGTGGCGTCAAAGGGAAACACCTGCGCCGACGGCACCGCCAGGAAATCGACCTCTTCAAACATGCTCAGCACCGTCTGGTACCAGGCGCTACGCTCTTGTGTGGCCTGATAGACCTCGTGCGCGGTCATGCCGTCCAAGCCTTCCACTTCCCAGATCAGCGCGGGCTTGAGCAGCTTGCGCGTTTGCGGGTCTTGAACCAGCGCATGGAATTGGCCGCCCACCATCAGGTGGCGATGGGTCAACCACATGCGCCACAGCCGGTCGCCCGCGAACGGCACCTGGTAATCAACGACGTCGCAGCCCACGGTATCCAGTGTGGCCAAGCCTTGCGCACACACGTCCAGAATGCCCGGCTCCAAGGGCAGATAACCGCCCCAGTCGCCCAGCCAGCCGATGCGCTTGCCGCGCGAGTCCGCGTCTGATGTGGCGTCCAATGCGGTGGCGAACTGCGCGGGGTCGTCGCGCAACGACAAGGGCGAACGCTTGTCGTGCCCCGCCATCACCGACAGCAGCAGCGCCACATCGCGCGGCGTGCGGCCCATTGGCCCTTCATACGACAGTTGCTTCAGGAACACTTCGGGCGACGGCCCGAACGGCACGCGCCCCGCCGACGGCCGCATGCCGTACACGTTGCAGAACGCAGCCGGGTTGCGCAGCGAGCCGCCAAAATCGCTGCCGTCGGCCACGGGCAGCATGCGCGCGGCCAGCGCCGCCGCCGCGCCGCCGCTGCTGCCGCCCGCCGTCTTGGACGGGTCGTAGGGGTTGCCCGTGGTGCCGTAAACCTGGTTGTAGGTATGCGAGCCCAAGCCGAATTCCGGCACGTTGGTGCGGCCGATGAAGATGGCGCCCGACGCCCGCATGCGCTCGACGATGATCGAATCATGCTGCGTGACCTGGTCCTTGTAGACCAGCGAGCCCATCGACGTGACCATGCCGCGCACGGCCGTCAGGTCCTTGGGCGCCTGCGGCATGCCATGCATCCAGCCCAGCCATTGGCCCGCATCCAGTTGCGCGTCGCGCTCGGCGGCTTCGCGCAGCAGCGTATCGGCGTCACGGCGGGCGACGATGGCGTTGATCTTCGGGTTGACGCTGTCGATATGCGCCAGATACGCGCGCATGACCTCGACACAGGACAGCTCGCGGCGCCGGATCGCGTCCGACAAGGCATGCGCCGGCATGGCGACGATGGGGTTCAGGCTGGCGGCGTCGGTTGGCGTGGCGAGGGGCATGCGAGGGTCTCCGGAATGTCTTGGTCGTTGTCAGGCTGGCGCGTTGGCCAGTTCACCCAGACGACATACTACGCAAGCTGGGCGGGGCCAGCACTACCCTTACGGAAACAAATGCTGCGCCAGGTGGTCGATGAACACGCGCAGCTTGGGCGACGCGTGACGGCTGGCGGGCCATAGCGCCCACATCGTGCCGCCGCCGCGCGTGCGGTCTTCCATGACGAGTTGCAGTTGCCCCGCCGCCAGCTCGCGGCGGATCGTGAAGTCCGGCAAGCAAACAATGCCCTGCCCACCCACGGCCAGCGCAAGCCGCGTTTCCACGCTGTTGCACACCAGCGTCAAGGGCAGTTCGGGCGCCTGGGCGTCCGGCCCCAGCTTGAACGGCCATTTTTCCAGACGGCCCGTGGCCGGATAGCGGTAATGCAGGCAGGCATGGCGCATCAGGTCGGCCGCGCGCTTGGGCGTGCCGTGCTGACGCAGATAGTCGGGCGATGCCGCCAGCACCCGGCGAAACGCGCCCAGGCGGCGGCGCTTCAAGCCGGAGTCGTCCATGTCGCCCGAACGGACCACGGCGTCGTAGCCTTCGCCAATGACGTCCACCATCCGGTCGGTGAAATCCAGGTCCAGTTCCACGGCGGGGTACTGCCGCATGAAGCTGGCGATGCTGGCGTCGTACAAGCCGCTATAGCGCGGCAGGCTCACGCGCAGCTTGCCCTGCGGTGCGTCGGACGCCGCCGACAATTCCAGTTCAGCCGCTTCGACCTCGCACAAGATGCGGCGGCAGCGATCCAGGAATTTCTCGCCTTCCGGCGTCAACGCAAGCTGGCGGGTGCTGCGATGAAACAGCCGCACTTTCAAGCGCGCTTCCATCCGCGCAATGCTCTTGCCCACCGCCGATGGCGACACACCCAGCACGCGCCCCGCCTCGGCAAAGCTGCCCGCTTGCGCCACCAGCACGAACACCCCTATGCCGCTCAGGCTATCCATTCACCACGCTCCAATGCGGACATCCACGTCCGGAATGTTAGGAATCCTAGCCTATTTTTCTTTTATACCGGGGCTCATAAGCTGACCGTCCCTTTTGTATTCCCTGATGTGCGTCATGCCTACCCCCGAGCTTTCCCCCCCGTTTCCAGCCCCCCGCCACCGTTGGCTGCAACTGCTGTCGGCCTGCCTGACCGCGCTGTTGATCCCGCTGTGCTTCACCGGCCCCGCCGTGGTGCTGCCGTCCATCAGCCACGACCTGGGCGGCACGCCCGTGCAACTGAATTGGATCTTGAACGGCTACATCCTGGCCTACGGCAGCGTGATCATGGTGGCGGGCAGCCTGACCGATCTGGTGGGGCCTCGGCGGGTGTGGCTGCTGGGCCTGGCGATGTTTTGCGTCACGACGTTTGCCATTGCGTTCGTGCCCACGACCGGCTGGATCAACTTTATGCGCTTGATGCAGGGCGTGGGCGGCGCGGCCGCGTTTGCCGCGGCGATGTCGTCGCTGGCGCCGCTTTTCCATGGCGTGGCGCGCACCCGCGCGTTCAGCCTGTTGGGCACCACGTTCGGCATCGGCTTGTCGTTCGGGCCGCTGGCTTCCGGCTGGATGGTGCAGGTGGCCGGCTGGCAGTGGGTGTTTCTGTCCACGGGCGTGGTGGGTCTGCTGGGCGCTGTCATGGTGGCCATCAGCGTGCGCCCCACGGCAAGCGTGGCGCAAGGCCGGCTGGACTGGCCGGGCGCCATCAGCTTTACCGGCGCGCTGGGGCTGTTCACCTACGGCATCTTGCTGGCGCCCGAGGCGGGCTGGACGGACGCGCACGTCGTCGGCGCGCTGCTGGCATCCGTGCTGCTGGCCGTGGCCTTCGTGCGTATTGAACGCCGCGTCGCCCGCCCCATGCTGGACCTGAGCCTGTTTCGCAGCCCGCGCTTTGTGGGCGTGCAGGTCCTGGCGGCGTCGCCGGCGTTTCTGTTCATTGCGCTGATCGCACTGCTGCCCGGCCGATTCATCGGCATCGACGGCTATAGCGCCTTGGAAGCCGGGCAACTGATGATCGGCCTGGCCGCGCCCTTGCTGGTCGTGCCATTCCTGGCCGCGCTGCTGACGCGCTGGTTCCGCCCTGGCCTGCTGTCGGCCATCGGACTGATCGCGGTGGCGGCGGGCTTGATCTGGCTGGCCGACGTGATGGCCGCGGGCGCGGCGGGCCTGTGGATGCCCATGCTGTTGATCGGCTGCGGCATCGGTCTGCCATGGGGTTTGATGGACGCCATGGCGGTCAGCGTGGTCGATGCGCGCAACGTCGGCATGGCGACCGGCATCTTCAACACAGTGCGCGTGTCGGCCGACGGCGTGGCCATCGCGGTACTGAGCGCGCTGCTGGCGCTGTTGATCCAGACGCAGTTGTCGGCCTCACTGCCGGCCTCACTGCCGGCCACCCTGCCCGCCCCCCAGCCCGGAGTCCAGGTCGAAGCACAGTCAAACGCACCACAAGCTCAAGCCCTGGTGATGGCCGCCAACCGCGCGGCGCTGGGCCAATTGGACGAAGCCGCCGCACTGCTGCCGCACGCAACGGCCGAGACCATGCCACTGCTGCACGACGCCTATGACAGCGCCTTTCGTCACGTGCTGCATGCCCTGGCCGGCATCGCCGTGTTGACGGCGCTGTGCATCACCCTGCTGCTGGGCCGGCGTGAAACGGTCGCGGCGCGGCTCAGTCCACCCGCCACCAGCTAGGCAGCAACCCGCGCACCTTGGCGCGGCGGTAGCGGTCGTCAATCAAGTGCACCGTGCCCACATCGCTTTCGGTACGGATCACGCGGCCCGCCGCCTGCACCACCTTTTGCATCCCGGGGTACAGATAGGTGTAGTCGTAGCCGTTTTCTTCGCCGTAGCGCAGGTCCATCGCGCGCTTCATGTTTTCGTTCACGGCGTTCACTTGCGGCAGGCCCAGCGTGGCGATGAAGGCGCCGATCAGGCGCTTGCCAGGCAGGTCCACCCCTTCCGAGAACGCGCCGCCCAGCACCGCGAAGCCCACGCCCTGGCCAGTTTCGGTAAAACGCGCCAGAAACCCTGCCCGGCCCGCTTCGTCCATGCCCGGCGTTTGCAGCCAGATGGGCACCGTCGGATGGCGTGCGCGCATCAGGTCCGACACCTGGCGCAGGTAGTCAAAGCTGCTGAGAAAGCCCAGGTAATTGCCCGGGTGTTCCGCGTACTGCGTGGCGATCAGGTCAACAATGGGCGCCAGCGAACGCTCGCGGTCGCGATAGCGGGTGGACACATTGCCCACCACGCGCACCGCCAGTTGCTCGGCCTGAAACGGCGCGGCCACGTCTATCCATGGCGTTTCGTTGGGCAGCCCCAAGGTGTCGCGATAAAACTGCTGCGGGCTCAAGGTGCCCGAGAACAGCACGGTGGCGTGCGCCGCCGCATAGCGCGCCGCCAGGTAAGACGCGGGGATCACATTGCGCACGCACAGGGTGGACGGCCGCGTCTTGGCGCTGGCCACGCCCACGTCCGACAGCGTCACATCAAACAAGGCATGCGAGCCGAACTGCTCGGCCAGGCGCATGAATTGCAGCGCCTGGAAGTAGAACGTCAGCACCGGGTCGTCTTGCGGCAAGGGGGACTCGGCCATGTATTCCATGATGGCGCCCACCGCTTTCTGCACGGCGGCCAGCACACCCGGCGCCACCGCGTCATACGCTTGATAGCGTTCTGCCTGCTTCTTGTTCAGCGCATTCCACGACCGCTGCAAACCATCAAGCGGCTTCTTCAAGGCTTTCGGCGCGGCATAGCGCGCCGCCGACAAGGAGGCCTGATCCAAGTCCCCCGTGTACATGCGGCGCGCGCGGTCAACCAGGTTGTGCGCCTCGTCCACCAGCACCGCCACCTTCCATTGGTAGGCCTGCGTCATGGCGTACAGCATGGCCGACGAATCGTAGTAATAGTTGTAGTCGCCCACCACCACGTCGCTCCAGCGGATCAGCTCTTGCGACAGGTAGTACGGGCAGATGCTGTGTTCACGAGCCACGGCGCGCACCGTGGGCGCGTCCAGCCGTGCGTGCTGTACCGCTGCCTGACGCGCTTGGGGCAAGCGGTCGTAAAAGCCCTGCGCCAAGGGGCAGGAATCCCCGTGGCAGGCCAGGTCCGGATGCTCGCAGGTTTTGTCTCGCGCCTGCAAGTCCAGCACGCGCAAGCCGGGCGCGGCGGGCTGCGCGTTGACCGTGTCCAGCGCTTCAACCGCCAGCGCCCTGCCCGAGCCCTTGGCCGCCAGGAAGAAGATCTTGTCCAGGCCCGTGCCGGGGCTGGCCTTGAGCATGGGGAAGATCGTGCCCAGCGTCTTGCCGATACCGGTGGGCGCCTGCGCCATCAGGCAGCGGCCATCACGCGCGGTGCGGTACACGGCCACGGCCAGATCGCGCTGCCCGGCGCGGAATTCACCATGCGGAAACGCCAGCTTTTCCAGCGCCGCGTCACGCGTCTGGCGATGCGCGAGTTCTGTCTTGGCCCATGCCAGGAAGCGATCGCACTGTTCCTGGAAGAACGTTTGCAGCGCCCCGGCCTCGTGCGTTTCCACAAGTACCGTTTCTTCCTCGGTGACCACGTTGAAGTACACCAGCGCCACGCGCACCTGTTCCAGCCCACGCGCCTGGCAAAGCAGATGCCCGTAAACCCGCGCCTGCGCCCAATGCACCACGCGATGGTTCTCGCGCACGCTGTCCAACTGGCCGCGATACGTCTTGATCTCTTCAAGCTGATTGGCCACGGCGTCATAACCATCGGCGCGCCCCCGCACCAGCAGGCCTTCATGCTGCCCGGACAAGGACACCTCGGTCTCGTAGTCAGGCCCGCGCCGCCCCGTCACGACCGCGTGGCCCGCCATGCCCTCTACCCCGCTTGGCGCGGGCGTGAAGCGCAAGTCCAGGTCACCGGCCCGCGCCGTGAATTCACACAGCGCGCGCACCGCCACGGCGTAGCTCATGCCGCGCCCTCCTGCCACGTAACGTGGCAAACACGCACCGGCATGCCGTGCGCCACGCAGTATTGCAACCAGCGGATCTGGTTGTCTTGCAGCTTGTCGCCGGGGCCTTTCACTTCAATGAGTTCATAGCGGCGCTCGGCCGGCCAGAAGCGGATCAGGTCTGGCAGGCCCGAGCGGTTGGTCTTTACGTCACGCAGCAGGCGAGTAAACACCAGCTTCAGGTGCGCGGCGGGCAGGCAGTCCAGCGCCTGGGTCAGCAGGGTTTCGGACAAGGCGCCCCAGAACACAAACGGCGACTGCACGCCCACCTTGTCGGCATAGCGTTGCAGGATCAGGTCGCGATAAGCCGGCGTGTCCAACTGCGCCAGGCAATCGGCGAACAGCGCCTGGCGTCGTTCGTGAAAATCCGGCGCGTCCAGGTCGGCCGGGCCACGCTGGAATGGATGAAAGAACGCGCCCGGCAAGGGCGCGAACACGGCCGGCCAGCACAGCAGGCCGAACAGGGAGTTCAGCAGCGCGTTCTCCACGTAGTGCACTGGCGCGTCGTCTTGATGCAGGTGGTCGCGTGTGACGAATTCGACCGACGCCGGTGTAGCCGGCCGTTGCAGCGTCAGGTCGGTGCGCGGCACGGCGTGGGCTGGCGCGCGGGTGGGCCGGCCCTGACCCACGGCGCGATACAAGCGCGGCAGCATGCGGGCCACGCGCTGGCTTTCCTCTTCGCTTTCGGGCGCGTCGCGCGCTTGCAGCGCCAGGGCCAAAGCCTCGTCATACCGCGCCATGCGTTCATGGACGCGAATGCGACGATGGCGCGCGCCGGGGTAGGCGCAGTGTTCATAGGCCGCTTGCGCCGCTGCCCAATCCTGCGCGCGTTCACAGGCCTGGCCGATCCGCAGCAGCACCTTGGCGCGACGCTTTTCCAGCCAGGCGTTCTGGCTGACGCAACCTTGCACCGTCGCCAGCAAGGCGGCAACGTCCGTGCCGTCATCCAGCGCGGTCCGGCACGCATGCAGCAGCCGATAGGCATCCACGTCCGCCCGCGTCTGGAAGGCGCGCGACGACGCATCGAACGGCACGGCTTCGTACTGGAACACGCCCAGGTCGGCCAACACGAATTCCGACCAGTCTTGGTGCAGGTTGCCGAAGAACATCAGCCGGAAGCGTTCGCAAAGATCGCCGACCATGACGCGCCAGACAGGTTCTTGTGCACCCGGGAACCATTCGGCGTATGGCCGGGGCGTATCGTGCGCGACGCGCAGAGCATCCAGCAGGTCGGCTTTGCGGGCGGAGGGTTTAAGGGGCAGGTCCAAAGCCAGCTGGCAAAGTTCCGGCTTGGTATGCAGGCCGAACAGTTCGTCCAGCGACATCGGCGCCAGCGCGTCCAGCCACCCCAGCGCCGCGAGCGGCGCGGCCGCATCCACCGCGCTGCCGATTTCCTCATAGACCAGCCGGCTGGCACGAAACCACGGCCCACGGCGCATCAGCATGCGCACCATCAAGGCCTGCGAGGCTTGCGGCAGGGCCTGAAAGTCAGCCAGGAAACGGTGCTCGTCAGCGTCCAGCAGGTCGGCATAACGTTCGCCGACCCACGCCAAGGCGCGCTGGAAATTGTGCAAGTAGTAGTAGCGGTGCGGGGGAAACATCGGCCGGGCCGGATAGCTGGTTTTTTATCCAGTAATCATAGCAGGCGACCCGGCGTCGCACCGGGCCATTTTTGCCACTATTTTCAGCCTTGCACGTGCGGCACGATGTTCAGCCCTTCCTCTGGACCCGGTTCGACAAAGTAGGCGGTGATGGCGTCGTACTGCGCGTCCGAGGTGGAAAACGCATGGGTGCCGGCGGCATTGCGGGCGCGCAACCGCGCCTTGCACAGCGCATCGGACGCCTGCAAATAATGCAGTTGATGCGGGCAACCCGCTTGCCGCGCCACCTCAAGCAACCATTGCCGAGCCGGGCGCGTGTTGGCGGGAAAGTCCAGCACCACAGACACCCCCGCCCCCACCAAGGCCGCCACATGGCCGCCCATGGCGTCGCGCAGCCGCTCGGCGCAACGCGCGTAGTCCGCGATGCCCTGGATCTCGCCGGGATACAGCGCCGCCAGCCAATGGTCTTCGCTGATCAACAGCGTGCCGGGTTGCGAGGCAAGCGTCGCGGCCAATGTGGACTTGCCCGCGGCGATCTTGCCGCACAGAAAGTGCAAGGTGCCGGGTAACGAGGACGAAGGTGTCATGCAAGGCTCTCCTGGAGCGTGTGCCTGGCGAGCCAACAAAAAACCCGCCGGTTGGCGGGTTTATGTAGCGATATGCCGATGCGCGCTAACCCACCTTGGTACCAAGGAGGCTAATAATCACGGCGAAGGCGGTCAGGGGGCGGCGCATGGGCAAGAGATTGCGCTTGGCGCGAATTCTTGTCAATGGCCGCCCACCCAACACCACCTTATCGCGCCGGCTGCGCTGCCGCGCCCACGTCCTTGCGGACCTTGGCCACATCCGACGCGCTGACCGCCGCGCCCTTGTTGCCCCAGCTTGACCGCACGAAGGTCACCACATCGGCGACTTCCTTGTCGGTCATGCGCCAGTCAAAGCCAGGCATGGCGTAGGCGGTGGGGGCCGCCGTCGTGCCCGGCATTTGCGCACCCTTGAGCACGATGTGGATCAGCGATGTCGGGTCCGCCGAATTCACCGTCGAGCTCAGCGCCAACTGCGGGAACGTTTCCGTGTAGCCCTTGCCGGTGCTGCGATGGCAGGCCGCGCAGTTGTTCAGGAACGCCATGGCGCCGTCGCCCTTGTCCTTGCCCGTGCGCAGCGCCTGCGCCACGGTTTCGTCATAGGCCAAGGGCTTGTTGGCGGCATCCTTGTTGACCGGCTGCAAGCTCTTCAGATACACGGCGATGGCGTTCAGGTCGTCGTCCGTCAGATGCTGCGTGCTGTCTTGCACCACCTGTGCCATGCCGCCAAATGCGGCCGAATGACCGTTGCGGCCCGACTTCAGGAAGACGGCAATGTCTTCCTTGGTCCAGCTACCCAGGCCGTCCACGACGTCGCCGCGCAGGTTCTTGGCCAGCCAGCCTTCCACCACGCCGCCCGACAGGAAGGCCGAGCCGTCCGCGTCGCTCAGTGCTTTTTCCTGCAAGGCGAAACCACGCGGGGTGTGGCAGGTGCTGCAATGCCCCAGCCCTTCAACCAGGTACTGGCCACGCAGCAGCGCCGCGCGGTCCGCGCCCTTCAGGTCGCTGGCGGCGGGGCCGTTGACGACGTCAGGCGCAAACATCCAGCGCCACACGGTCAGCGGCCAGCGCATCGACATGGGCCACGAGATATCCGTGTCCTTGTTTTCCTGCTTGACCGGCTCAACCCCATGCATGAAGTAGGCGTACAGCGCCTTCACGTCCTCGGGTGTGACCTTGGCGTAGGCGGTGTAAGGCATGGCCGGATAGAGCGAATGCCCATCCTTGGCCTTGCCATGGCGCACGGCCTGGTCGAAGTCCTCGTACGTGTAGTTGCCGATGCCGGTTTCTTTATCGGGCGTGATGTTGGTCGAATAAATCGTGCCCAGCGGCGATTCGATGCCCAATCCACCGGCAAAGGGCTTGCCGCCCCCAGCCGTGTGGCAGGCAATGCAATCGCCGGCGCGCGACAGGTATTCGCCCTGCTTGATCATCTGGGCGTCGTTCGACGCGGGCGTGCCGTCCGCCGCGAAAGCGGTGCTGGCGACCAGGGCCGAGAAGGCCGCAACAATGGTTTGCTTCAACATTGTTCCGTCTCCTTAAGCCTGGACCAGCGGGCCGGGGTTCTTCAGGTACTGATCGCGGATGGCCTGCGCGGCCCAATAGGCCAAGGCGCCCACCAACCCGGTCGGGTTGTAGCCCATGTTCTGCGGGAACACGCAGGCGCCCATCACGAACACGTTCGGCACATCCCAGCTTTGCAGGTACTTGTTGACCACGCTTTCCTTGGGGTTCGAGCCCATGATCGCGCCACCCGTGTTGTGCGTGCTTTGGTAGACGCGCGTGTCATAGCGCGCGCCCTTCTTGCGCACCGCCACGAAGTGCTTTTCCGGGTTCATGGCCTTGGCCACGGTCTCCATGCGCTTGCCCATGTAGCCCAGCATGTCGAACTCGTTGTCGTGCCAGTCGAACGTCATGCGCAACAGCGGCTGGCCGAAGGCGTCCTTGTAGGTCGGGTCCAGCGACAGGTAGGCGTCGCGGTACGACATCACCGAACCCGAAATGCCGATCGTCATGTAGCGCTGGTAGGCATCTTGCACGCCGGCCTTCCAGGCCGTGCCCCACGACGGTGTACCCGGCGTGGTGGGCGTTTGCTTGATCGGCCGGCCGCCGTAGCGCACGTGGCGGATGCTGGCCCCTCCCACGAAACCCAGCGGGCCGTGGTCGAACTGGTCGCCGTTCAAATCGTCCATGCCGACGCCGCCCGCGCCCGTGCCCACGAAGGGGTTCAGTTGCGTGCCCTTGGGCAACAGCACGTTGACCGCGCCGTTCATCTGGTAGGCGTAGTTCTTGCCGACCACGCCTTCGTTCGTCTTGGGGTCATATGGCTTGCCGATGCCCGACAGCAGCAGCAGGCGCACGTTGTGCATCTGATACGCCGACAGGATCACCAGGTCGGCCGGCTGGTCGATCTCTTGACCTTGCGCGTCGATGTACGTCACGCCGACGGCCTTCTTGCCGGTCGAATCCAGGTTGACCTTGATCACTTGCGCATGCGTGCGCAGTTCGAAGTTGGTCTTCTTCAGCAGCACCGGCAGAATCGTCGTCTGCGGCGATGCCTTGGAATACATGTAGCAGCCGTAGTTTTCGCAGAAGCCGCAAAAATTACAGGGTCCCAGTCGCACGCCATAGGGGTTGGTGTACGGGGCGGAAGCGTTGGCCGCGGGCGTCGGATAGGGGTTGAAACCCACCTCGCGCGCGGCCTTCTCGAACAACTGCGCGCCGTAGGTGGTGGTCAGCGGCGCCAGCGGGAATTCCTTGCTGCGCTTGCCTTCCAGCGGGTTGCCGCCTTCCACGATCTTGCCGTTCAGGTTGCCGGCCTTGCCCGACGTGCCGCACACGTATTCGAACTTGGAGAAGTACGGTTCCAGTTCGTCGTAGGTGACGCCGAAGTCCTGGATGGTCATGCCTTCCGGAATGAAGCTCTTGCCGTAGCGCGTTTCGTAGCGCGTGCGCAGTTCCAGCTCTTCGGGCAGCACACGGTAGTGCATGCCGTTCCAGTGAAAGCCCGCGCCGCCCACGCCCGTGCCCAGCAGGAACGAACCGTTCTGCCGATACGGCACGGCCACATCGTCCACGCCATGGCGGATGGTCACGGTTTCTTTCGACAGATCCTGGAACAGCTTGCCGCGCACCGAATACGCCAGCTCGTCGATCACCTTGGGGTACTCGGCGTCCTTGGGGGTGTCTTGCATGCCGCCGCGTTCCAGCGCCAACACGTGCAAGCCCGCTTCGGTCAGCTCTTGGCCGAGGATCGCGCCGGTCCAGCCGAATCCGACCAGTACCGCATCAACTTTGTCTTTCTTGATTGCCATGATTGATTAACCCTTTTCCCCAGAGATCGACACGGGGCCATAGGGGTACTTGACGTTGGGCTGGTCGGCCCAGTCCATGTAGTCGGCGCGCGCCCCGGGAAAGCCCACCATCTTCCAGCCCACCATGTTCTTGTTGCCGCCGTACATCGGGTCGGCAAAAAAGCCTTCTTTGGTGTTGGCCAGCAGGAAGCTGAAGAAGGTGGATGCGGGAACGGCTTCCAGCTTGATCTTGTTGCCTTGCAGGTCTTTCAGGATCTGTTCCTGCAAGGGCTTGTCCAGTTCGGCGTAGACCTTGCCGTGCGTTTTCACGCACCAGGCGTTGCAGGCTTCAATGCCGTGGCGATAGACCTCGCGCGGGTTTTGGTTCAGCTGATAGCCCAGTTCAGGCACCTGGTCGGTGTGGAACGGGCCTTGCATGTACCAGAGCTTGCCGTGGCCGAACGGCGTTTCCATCTGACGGTCGATGAATTCCGGCACACCCGCTTCGATCGCGCCCGGACCATATTGGTCGGCGGGGATCAGGTGATCCACCGCGGCAACGATGAAGTCCCATTCGGGCTTGGTGAAATAGGTGGGTTCGTAGGGCTTGGCGGCCGCTGCGGTCTTGTCGTCCGCGGCGTTGGTACAGCCAGTGGTCAGCGCGCCAACCGCCAATGTCGACGCGGGCACGATCGCCAACGCCTGAAGAAACCGACGACGCGGCTTTGCATCATCTGTCATAGACATCTCCGTGAATATTCCAAGTTGTCCTAGCGCGCTACCGAACATGAACCCTGGAAACACGAACTGCCGAGCTAGTGACAACACGCTCTGTACTTCAGAAAAAGTTGAACCTGCTCTTCAATGGGGACGTAAGAGAAGGTGCTGGCATTATGCGCTTATTCATGCATCTGATCTGCTTGTAGAACCAGATCAGATTGAATTTATTGACATGGAAAAGTGTTTTGCTTTAAGGACAAAGTAAGAAGCCCGCAAAAGCGGGCTTTTCTGACAGTTGGGTGAACGAATTCTGTATATTTCGCGGTTGGAACACCAAGGACGGCAGGCATGAACGACAAGACGAAGATCTGGAAAAGTTCGACGACAACACGCAGTTGGAGTTCCACCACGAACTTGACGCCCGAGCAGCAAGAGAACATCGAAGAACTGCTGGGCGGGAAGCTGGGCAGCGTCAGCGTGCAAGAAAAATGGAGCTACGCCGGCACGGAAAACGGCGAAGCGTTCAAGGTCGATATCGACAACGGCGCGGTCACCGTCAACGGCCGCCACTACGACAGCCTGGACGACGTACCGCGCGCGGAACGCGAACGCATCGAGTCGCTGCGCGACGGCGAAGGCATGAAGGGCCTGTGGGACATGTTGAAAAATGCCGGGGTGCAGATTGAAGATATGCCTGGTGACGATGCTGCGCGCACTGGCAAACCTGCGTTCACGATTGAGACGGACGACGGCAGCGCGGACGCTATCGCAAGCGCACCGGCGCGCCCCCTTGAGGCCGCCGAAATTGCGCGCGCAAGTGCCGACCCAGCCGCGTCCCCCGGGGCCGTTCCCAAGAGCGGCGGGCTGCGCCGCGCATTGTTGATCGGCATTGCCGTGGGATTGGCGCTATGGGTGGCGCGGGCGTTGAATCTGTTCTAGCAGGCGCGGCGGCGGCTAAGCGATCACGCCCGCCGTTCACGCCAACCGTTTCAAGCTGACCGTTTCAAGCCAACAAGCGCTCCAGTTGCCGTTGCGCTGACGGCGGCGCCCGCATGCCATCCTTGGCGACGTTCACGTCCAGCACCACCCGGGCCACCTCAAGCAAGCCGTCATCCACGTCATACCCGCCCTTGGCCTTCAACCAATCCAGCACGGGATACAAGCGCCAAATAGACGCCTTGCCTTCATGCACCGGCGACGGAAAGCTGTCTGAATACGCGAGCATCAGCTTGCGCATGTTCTGGCGCGACATGCCCATCAACTCGGCCACATCCGTCAGCCCCACGTAGTCAGGGCCGGCTTCGATCAAGCGCGCGGAAGGAATCGCGCGCTTCACATCCGCCAATGCGCCATGCACCGCCGCCCGGGCGCTGTTGGCCTCTCGCGCGAATTCAAGCGCCAAGCGGCCAGGCTGCCCCGATCCGACCAGGGCATCGTCGCAACCTGCTTCGGCCAGACGGCCGATCAGGTCGTCAAGCGACTCTTCGGTTTGGCCCAACCGATATCGCAAGGTGAAGGTGTATTCCACTGTTAGGGCTCCCGACGGGATAGGGTTCTAGTCTGTTCAAGATGCGCAGTGCATTGATTCAGTACGCGGCGCAGCAAACGTGCATGGCTATCGGCGTTTCTCGGTGTGCTCCACACGCTGGCGATACAAAACTCACCACGACGGCAATCTTGATCGTTGTAGGGGCAATAGATGCGGCCCCACGCATGACCACTACCGAGCCTGACGCGCCAACCTTGTTGCTCTGCGTGACGCAACACCGATCCAATCTCTTTCTTTGGATGTGATGAACGAACCATGTAAGCCTCCAGTATTCAATCGATCAGCAAGGTTGTCAACTGACAACTTATGACAATCGATGTTGGTGCGCGCGGGTTGGCTGCCACCCGTTTACGCCAAAGGCTTAATTCTCCGTTGCTCGCCGTGAAAACAAGGGATGCTTGGATCCTTCATTCAGTCTGATACGGCGCCCGTCACCCCCGCCGCGCGTAGCACCCCAGGAACATCTCCACCGCCGAATCCGCCACGCGCTTACGCTCTGCTGCGCTCAATGGCGCTTGCCCCAGCGTAACTTGCGGCCAAAACGCAAAGCTCTTGACCAGCCCCTGCAACTGGTGGCCGGCGAACTCGGGGTCCACATCCACTAGCCGTCCGTCCTGGATCGCCGCGCGTATCCAGGCCGTTTCGCCACCCTCTTTCTCGCCCATGCGGCACACGATGGCCTGGGCGCGTTCGGGGGAATGAATGATTTCGGCCATGGCCACGCGCGCCAGGTCGATGAAGTTGGGGTCCGCCAGCAGGTCCAGCTTTTGCATCAGCAACTGCCGCAACTGCTGATCCAGCGCCACGTCAGCCCGATACGCCAGCGCAACACTGGCCGCGCTGCTGGCCCATAGCTCTTCAAGAATCAACGAGAACAGCGTTTCCTTGCTGGGAAAATGGTTGTAGACCGTGCGCTTGGAGACCCCCGCCGCGGCGGCGATGCGGTCCATGCTGGTGGCATCAAACCCGGCTGACCGAAACTCTTCCACCGCCGCGCGCACGATGGCCTGGCGTTTGCGGTCGGTCAGGCGGAGCGGGGGATTGGGCATGAAGCGGGCTCGTTGTCAGGTGGGTGGCGCACGCGGGCGAGGTGTGCGCGTCGATGTGCGCGGCTGAAGTATGTGGCTGAAATTCGTATGTGGCTGAAACTCGCCGCATTGGCGACGCGAAATTTTACACCGGCCAGTGTACTTTTCAGAAAATCAAAACTACACTGCGCAGTGTAATTTTTGCGCGGTGCATGTTGTATCAGCCGCAACGCCCTTGCCCCTTCCCGCTTGGAACCCTAGCCGTGACCGCCCTCACCTCTTGCCCGTCCGCCCAGCCCAGCTACCCGCAGTCGCCCCAACACCATGAAGGCCGTTTCCGCAACCCGCTGCCGCGCCCCTCGCTGGGCTTCTGGCAAGGCGTGAAGCTCATGTGGACCTTCTTCTTCGCCAAGCCCCGTGGCACGGTCCCCGCGCAAACGATTCCCGTGCGCCCCCTCACCTTGGCCGGCCTGCAAGCCGCACCCGCCCGCAGCCTGTACCGCCTGGGCCATTCGACCATCCTGATGAAACTGCGCGGCCGCTATTGGCTGACCGCCCCCGTATTTTCCAAGCGCGCCTCGCCCGTGCAATGGGCCGGCCCCGCGCGCTTTCACGCGCCTCCCATATCCATCGAAGACCTGCCGCCCATTGCCGGCGTGATCCTGTCGCACAATCACTACGACCACCTGGACCGCGCCGCCATCGACAAGCTGGCCGACAAGACCGCCCGCTTCATCACCCCCTTGGGCGTGGGCGACCAGCTCATCGCCTGGGGCGTCGACCCCGCGCGCGTCGAACAACTGGACTGGTGGCAATCCACCGACGTCGACGGCCTGCGCCTGACCGCCACGCCGGCGCAGCACTTCTCGGGACGCGGCCTGACCGACACGGACCGCAGCCTATGGGCCTCGTGGGTGATCCAGGACGCCGACCTGCGCGTCTTCTTCAGCGGCGACAGCGGTTACTTCGATGGCTTCAAGGCCATCGGCGACGCCTATGGCCCCTTCGACCTGACACTGATGGAAACCGGCGCCTACGACAAGCGCTGGGCCTTCGTGCACATGCAGCCCGAAGAAACCCTGCAAGCCCACCTGGACCTGCGCGGCGGCTGGCTGCTGCCGATCCACAACGGCACGTTCGATCTGGCGCTGCATGCGTGGGAAGACCCGTTTGAACGGATCGCGGCGCTGGCGTCGTCCAAAGGGGTCGCGCTGACGACGCCTGTGATGGGGGAACGGGTGGCGATGGAAGCGCCTGGGGCAGGTTCCCCGTGGTGGCGAATCGGCAACGCCGCCGCCTGAGCGCTCCAGTACAATCCCGCGTTTGGCGACGTTGTGATCGCCCACCCTCTGGACCGAAGCATGTTGCGACTGACCGAAATCAAGCTGCCGTTGAACCACACGCCCGAAGAATTGCCCGCCGCGATTCTTAAGAAACTGGGCATTCCGGCTAGCGACCTGCACGGCTTCACCATCTTTTTGCGCAGCTACGATGCGCGCAAAAAGCACAATATCCTGCTGACCTATACGCTGGATATCGACGTTGAAAATGAAGCGGCGCTGCTTGCTCGTTTTCATGACGACCGTCACGTGAAGCCCACGCCCGACACCGAATACAAATTCGTCGCCCAGGCGCCCGCCACGTTGGCCAAGCGCCCCATCGTCATCGGCACCGGCCCCTGTGGCCTGTTCGCGGGCCTGGTGCTGGCGCAGATGGGCTTCAAGCCCATCATCCTGGAACGCGGCAAGGCAGTGCGTGAACGCACCAAGGACACCTGGGGCCTGTGGCGCAAGCGCATCCTGAACCCCGAGTCGAACGTGCAGTTTGGCGAAGGCGGCGCGGGCACGTTCTCGGACGGCAAGCTGTACAGCCAGATCAAAGACCCCAAGCACTATGGCGAAAAGGTCCTGAAGGAATTTGTGCTGGCCGGCGCGCCGGAAGAAATTCTGTACGTCAGCAAGCCGCACATCGGCACGTTCCGACTGGTGGGCATGGTCGAAGTCATGCGCGACACCATCACCAAGCTGGGCGGCGAAGTGCGCTTTTCCAGCAAGGTGGAAACGCTGCAACGCGAAAACGGCCAGGTCACCGGCGTTACGCTGGCCAGCGGTGAACACATCGAAGCCGATCACGTGGTGCTGGCCATCGGCCACAGCGCGCGCGATACCTTCCAGATGCTGCATGAGCAGGGCGTGTTCATGGAAGCCAAGCCGTTTTCGATCGGCTTCCGTATCGAGCACCCGCAGTCGCTGATCGACAAGGCGCGCTTCGGCCCCAGTGCCGGCCACCCCATCCTGGGCGCGGCCGACTACAAGCTGGTGCACCACGCCAGCAATGGGCGTTCGGTGTACAGCTTCTGTATGTGCCCGGGCGGCACCGTCGTGGCCGCCACGTCGGAACCCAACCGCGTCGTCACCAACGGCATGAGCCAGTATTCCCGCAACGAACGCAATGCCAACGCAGGCATTGTGGTGGGAATTTCGCCCGAGCAAGACTACCCGGAACACGTGCTGGCCGGCGTGGACTTCCAGCGCAAATGGGAATCGCAGGCCTTCGTGCTGGGCGGTGAAACGTACAGCGCGCCCGGCCAGTTGGTGGGCGACTTCATCGCGGGCAAGGCGTCGACGGAATTCGGTTCCGTGCTGCCGTCCTACACGCCGGGCGTGCACCTGACCGACCTGGCGACCGCGCTGCCCGACTTCGCCATCACCGCCATTCGCGAAGCGCTGCCCGCCTTCGACAAGACCATCAAGGGCTTCGGCATGCACGACGCCGTACTGACCGGCGTGGAAACGCGCACGTCGTCGCCGGTGCGAATCAAGCGCGACAACGACACGCTGCAAAGCATCAACACCCAAGGGCTGTTCCCGGCGGGCGAAGGCGCGGGGTATGCGGGCGGGATCCTGTCGGCGGGCGTGGACGGGATCAAGATTGCTGAAGCGGTGGCGTTGAGCATCATGGGCCGCCAGGGGTAAGGCGGAATAGATAACGGCCCCCCCGGACAAAGCCCCCACCGCACGACAAAGGGCGCCAGACGGCAAGCATTACCTTGCCGCCTGGCGCCCTTTTTTCACCCTGAACCGGGGCGAGCAGCCCCAGCGGCCCCTTAGAACGACATTTCAGGCGTGGGCGCGGCCGGCGCCTTGGACTCCTCTGGCAGTTGCGCCACGGTGGCGTCCGTGGTGAGGATAAGGCCGGCGATGGACGCCGCGTTCTGCAACGCGGTGCGCGTCACCTTGGTGGGGTCGATCACGCCCAGTTCCACCAGGTCGCCGTAGTTGCCGGTGGCCGCATCGTAGCCATGGTTGCCCTTGCCTTCCAGCACCTTCGCCACAATCACCGAGGGCTCGTCGCCCGCGTTGGTGACGATGGCGCGCAACGGCGCCTCCAGCGCGCGCAACACGATGCGGATGCCTGCGTCCTGATCGGCGTTGGCGCCTTTCAGGCCGTGGATTGCCGTGCGCGCCCGCAACAACGCCACGCCGCCCCCGGGCACAATGCCCTCTTCCACGGCGGCACGCGTGGCGTGCAGCGCGTCGTCCACGCGGTCCTTCTTCTCTTTCATCTCGACCTCGGTGGCGGCGCCCACCTTGATCACGGCAACCCCGCCGGCCAGTTTCGCCACGCGTTCCTGCAGCTTTTCGCGGTCGTAGTCGCTGGTAGCTTCGTCCACCTGCTTACGCAGGACTGCTACGCGCGCTTCGATATCCGCCTGCTTGCCCGCACCGCCGATAATGACGGACGCCTCCTTGCGCACTTCCACGCGCTGCGCGCCGCCCAGCTGTTCGAGCGTGGTCTTTTCCAACTGCATGCCGGTCTCGTCCGAGATCACGGTCGCGCCCGTCAGGATGGCGATATCTTCCAGCATCGCGCGGCGGCGGTCGCCAAAGCCGGGGGCCTTTACCGCCACCACCTTGAGCACGCCACGAATCGAGTTCACGACCAAGGTGGCCAGCGCTTCACCGTCCACATCCTCGGCCACGATCATCAACGGCTTGCCCGCCTTGGCAGCAATTTCCAGCACCGGCAACAGATCGCGGATGTTCGAGATCTTTTTGTCATGCAGCAGCACCAGCGGCTCGTCCAGCTGCGCCACCTGCTTCTCGGGGTCGGTCACGAAATACGGGCTAAGGTAGCCGCGGTCAAACTGCATGCCTTCGACCACATCCAGCTCGTTGTCCAAGGACTTGCCGTCTTCCACCGTGATGACGCCTTCGCGGCCAACCTTGTCCATGGCCTTGGCGATGATCTGGCCGATGGTCTCGTCGGAATTGGCCGACAAGGACGCGACCTGCGCAATTTCCTTGCTGGTCGAGATGGGCTTGGAAAGCGTTTTCAGATTTTCCACCACGGCCTGCACGGCCTGGTCCACGCCGCGCTTCAGGTCCATGGGGTTCATGCCCGAGGCCACGTACTTCATGCCCTCTTGCACGATGGCCTGCGCCAGCACGGTGGCGGTGGTGGTGCCATCGCCCGCCACGTCGGCCGTCTTCGACGCTACCTGCTTGACGATCTGGGCACCCATGTTTTCGAACTTGTCCTTCAGTTCGATTTCCTTGGCGACCGACACGCCGTCCTTCGTGATCGTCGGCGCGCCGAAGCTGCGTTCCAGCAGCACATTACGGCCCTTGGGTCCCAGCGTGACCTTGACGGCGTCGGCCAGAATGTTGACGCCCTTCACCACGCGGGCGCGCGCGTTGTCGTGAAATTGAATGTCCTTGGCACTCATTTCTAAGGCTCCTGATATGTCTATGTCTTTGGAAGACTCCTGATACCGGCTCGGGCAGCGGCGTCAAGCCGCTTTCTTCAACGTGTCGCGGGCGGGTTCCAGCACCGCCAGCACATCGTCTTCCCGCATCACCAACAGCTCCTGGCCGTCGACTTTCACGGTTTGCCCGGCGTACTTGCCGAAGAGGACGTGGTCACCCACCTTCAGTTGCAGTGGCTGCACGGCGCCGTCGCGACCGACCTTGCCGCTACCGACCGCCACGACTTCGCCCTGCTCGGGCTTTTCTGCCGCGGAATCGGGAATCACGATGCCGGATGCGGTCTTGCGTTCCTGTTCGATGCGCTTGACGATTACCCGGTCATAGAGGGGACGGATCTTCATGACTCAATCTCCTGAACAATACAGATCACCAAACACTGCGCCTCGCGGGCGCGCATCAGGATTTATGGGCAGACCCGCGCGGCTTCAAGACCCGCAAATTGCATCAAATTGCATCACCGAAGTGGCTCACCAGAGACCCAGATGCCGACCGCCTTTCCCAGCCGGAACGTCACGCGCTTTTGCAGCTTGGCGGCCGGCACGGCATGCACCGGACACGGCTGCGAACGCCCCCCCTCGTCGTCCACCGTGGCGTCATCCGCGTCCGTCTGATTCCAGATGCCGTACTTACGCGGCCGGAACATCCAGCGCAGATATCCCTTCCTGGCAGCCAGTTCCATCAGCACCGAGAGATCGGGCGCCTCCAGCGCGACGCGTTCCTGCCCGCCGGGCAGATCGGAATAGTCGGCAAAGGCCCGTCGGCAGGCCACGGCTTCTTCCAGCGGCGCATTCAGGCGGCACCAACCGGGATGCGCCACGCGCTCCACGTCCCAAGCGCCCAAACGCCATCCGGCTTCCAACACGGCATCGTCGATTTCAGCCACGTCATTCCAGCGCTGGTTCAGCTGCAAGGCCGACGCCGCCACCGACCGCAGCGGCTGCGCAATCGCCGTCCTGTCTGGCTTGAAGCCGTGCCAGTGCAGCGTCAACAAAATAGGCGTGTCGGACTTTTGCACCGCGCTGGCGCTGACCGCGTATAGCGGCAGGCCCAGCGCGGCGATATGCGTGCGGATAGTCGTGAAGATGTCCATGAGATCTCCGTTATCGAAAAGCGGATTTCGCGTGGGGGTATGCCCATCGAACAAACATGCCTGACGAATTTATCGCTTCTTGAAATGGCGCTCAACCGCTAAAAATACGCAATTTTTTCTGCCGGCTTGATTGAAGAAATCAATCAAACCCGTCTCTTGAAACCTGCAAACCCGATGCCACATTTGCGCTATGGCGGGGCCGCGCAGCTTATATAAGCCATGCCGCTGAGCCCTACGCCCGTCTGAACCAGACCTTATCGGGAGACGAACATGGCAACGTATCCATTTTTCGATAGCGGCATCAGTTCCGCCCTGGACACCCTGCAACAGCTGGACAAAATCCTGCGAGGCTCGACCGCGCCTTCCAACCTGCGCTCCACCGCGCGCGGGGATTTTCCGCCCGTGAACGTGGGCGCCTGCGCCGATTCCATTGAAGTTGTGGCCTTCGTGCCCGGCGTGGATCCGGAAGCGCTTGAGGTCACCATGGAAAAAGGCCTGCTGACCATTTCCGGCGAACGGCGCGAAGAGGAACCTGCCGGGCAAACCACCCTGTATGCCCGCGAACGCGCGCGTGGCCGCTTCAGCCGCGTGGTGGAACTGCCCAGCGACGCCGACCCGGAAAACATCCAGGCGCGCTACACCGACGGCTGCCTTTGCATCTCGATCGGCAAGCGCGAATCGGCCAAGCCGCGCCTGATCTCCATCCAATGAACGCACGTTGACGACACAGGAGGACCATCATGGAAGAACGGAACCAACTGACCGCCACGCGCGGCTCGGAGTCCTTGGCCAAGGTCGCGAACGACAGCAACCGCCCCGCCACCCTGCCCGCCGTGGACATCTACGAGAACGCCACCGGCATCACGCTCTTGGCGGACCTGCCGGGCGTGTCCAAGGACAGGCTATCGATCAAGGTGCAGTCGAACGAACTGCTGATCGAAGGCGAAGCCGCGGTGCAGGTGCCGGCTGAGGTGCGGCTGGTGCACAACGAGCTGCGCGAACCGCTGTTCCGCCGCAGCTTCACGCTGGGCCATGACCTGGACAAGGACAACATCACCGCCAACTTGAAGCACGGCGTGCTGACCTTGCAGATCCCGCGCCTGCGCGAAGCACAGCCGCGAAAAATCTCGGTCACCGTATCGTGATTTGCGAGTGCAACCCTGCGCCCGGCGCCCGCCGGGCGCATTGACGTTTCAGCGGTCACGAAAGCCTTGCGGTAATCGCGTCCGGGTCTTGTGAACATCATGTGAAGGTCTTGTGGGGAGGCCTTATGGAGCATTCCGTCATCACGCAGTATCGCGGCTACATTCTTAGCGTGCGCGCCATTCCGTTGCGCGCGCTAGACAAGCCTGGGTCGCTGCCGGCCGGCTTCATTTCGCTGGTGCAGGTGGTGCGATGCACCGACATTCTGGTCGACTGGTGCATGCCTTGCCCGCACACGCCGTGGGAAACCCCCGCTGAGGCGCTGCGCGAAGGCACGCAGTATCTGCAGCGGCTGATCAACACGGGTGCGATCGGGGTCGCGGCGCCGATGCTTCAGTAGGCGGCAGTTCGCCCATCAAGCGATGCGATAGCGTGCCGCCGCGCTGGCCATCTTGATGTCGCCCAGAAGCGCCTGCCGCGCGCCGTCCAAGGCCTCCCAGCGCGACGCCTCATGCAGCGGCGGGATCGTCACCGTTTCGCGCCGGTCAAAGCCAACTAGCGCGGCGTCCACCAATTCGCCCACATCCATCACTTCCGGCAGCGCGTTGATATCGATGCCCGCGCGTTGCCAGATCTCGGTGCGCGTGGCGGCGGGCAGCACAGCCTGCACATAGACGCCGGCGGGCGACAGCTCTTCGTGCAAGGCCTGCGACAGGAACAACATATAGGCCTTGGTTGCGCCGTAGACCGCCATGCCGAACTGCGGCATGAAGCCAACCACCGACCCCACGTTGACGATAGCGCCCGTGCCGGATTGCACCAGACGCGGCACCACCGCGCTGGCCAGCCGCGTGGGCGCGGTGGTGTTCAGCGCCACCAGTTGTGCGACCGCGCTCGGCGTCTGCGCAACAAAGTTGCCCGTCTGCGCCGCGCCCGCGTTGTTGATCAGAATCTGGATGCGGCCATCATCGCGCAGCCGTGCCTCGACTTGCTGGATGTCGTCTTCGCGCGTCAGGTCTGCCACCAGCACGTCGACCGCAACGCCATGGTCTTGCCGCAAGCGCGCGGCCAGGGTGTCAAGCCGGGTTTGGTCGCGCGCCACCAGCACCAGATCATGGCCGCGCCGCGCAAAGCGTTCGGCATAGGTTGCGCCAATGCCGGAGGACGCGCCGGTAATCAACACTGTGGAGGAATTCATCTTGCAGCTCTCTTTGTAAGTGGGAATGGACCCCGCCGCGATGCGCAGCGGGTCAAGAGGAGTCAATGCGGCTCAGCGCGGGTCAGCGCACGTCAGCCAACGCCGGATAGTCGATGTAGCCTTCCGCGCCGCCGCCGTACAGCGTGGCCGGGTCCAACTGCGCCAGCGGCGCGTCCGTCTTCAGGCGCTGGACCAGGTCCGGGTTGGCGATGAACGGACGCCCGAATGCGAACAGGTCGGCATGGCCCTGGGCAAGCTGGGTAGCAGCCAGGTCCAGGCCATAGCCGTTGTTCGCGATATAGGTGTTCGTGAAGCGCCGACGCAGCGAACCGTAGTCAAACGGCGCCACGTCGCGCGGGCCGCCCGTGGCGCCTTCCACCACATGCAGATAGACCACGCCCACCGCATTCAGTTGGTCGGCAATGTAGTCGTACTGCGCCTGCGGGTCGCTGCACGAGATGCCATTGGCGGGCGATACCGGCGAAATCCGCACGCCTGTGCGGTCAGCGCCAACCTCTGCGGCCACCGCCTGGACGACTTCAAGCAACAGCCGGGCACGGTTCTGCACCGAGCCGCCGTAAGCATCGTCGCGGTGGTTGGCGCCGTCCTTGGCGAACTGTTCAAGCAGATAGCCGTTGGCGCCGTGAACTTCCACACCGTCAAAGCCCGCCGCGATGGCGTTGGCCGCCGCCCGCCGAAAATCGTTGACGATGCCGGGCAGTTCCTCCAACGCCAGCGCGCGCGGCGTCGACACCGGTACAAAGCCATTGTTCACAAACGTCTTGGTCTCGGCTTGGATGGCGGACGGCGCCACGGGCGCGGCTCCGTTCTCTTGCAAGTCCACGTGCGACACGCGGCCCACATGCCACAACTGCAGAAAGATCTTGCCGCCCTTGGCGTGCACGGCTTGCGTCACCTGGCGCCATCCCTCGACCTGTGCGGGCGTGTAGATCCCCGGCGTGTCCTGGTAGCCCTGCCCCTGCCGCGAAATCTGCGTTGCCTCGGCAATCAACAAGCCCGCGGAGGCGCGCTGGCTGTAGTACGTGGCGGCAAACCGGCTGGGTACGAAGCCCGCCTCGGCGCGGTTACGCGTCAGCGGCGCCATCACGATGCGGTTGGAAAGCGTCAGGGATCCCAGTTGGTAGGGCTGGAACAAAGCGTTGTCGGTCATGGTCAGGTCCATCGAAGAGGGTTGAGCGCCAAGGCCGAAAGTGCGTGCTTGGCCTGTTGCGCTGGCGCTGGATGCGCTAACGGCGTTAATGATGATGATCAACATCTAAATCGTCAAGCACTTTGATGATGATCGACATCAATGTATATTCACGTCCTGGGCACTGCATTGATCAACGAGGCACGCGATGTGGGCCGCGAAGTGAGAAACAACGAATGAGGGACAGCAAATGAGAGTCACCAAGGCGCAGGCGCAGGCCAACCGGGCGCATATCGTCGAGACCGCATCGGCCCTGTTCCGAGAGCACGGCTACGACGGCGTGGGTGTGGCCGAATTGATGGCGGCCGCCGGTTTCACCCACGGCGGCTTCTACAAACACTTCCGGTCCAAGGCCGACCTGATGGCGGAGACCGCCGCGTCGGGGCTGTCGCAATCCCTGGCCATGACGGGCGACATGGACTTGGCCAAGTTCATCAGCGTCTACGTATCACGCGCGCACCGCGACGGGCGCAGCGCCGGTTGCACCATGGCCGCCCTGTGCGGCGACGCCGCGCGCCAATCAGACGACGTCAAGGCCACCTTTGCGGCGGGCATCGAAGACATGCTGGCCGTGCTGGGCCGGGACGACGCCGCGCCGCAGGACGCGGACCCAAAACGCGCCCGCGCCAAACGCATCGACTTGCTTGCCCACGTGATTGGAGCGGTGGCACTGTCGCGCGCCTGCCCCGATGATTCCCCGCTGGCCGACGAAATCCTGGAGGCCTGCCGCAGTGAATTGATTGCGTCCCTGACGCCGAAAGCCGCCGCTTGACGTTTCCGTTGCCCTGAATTCGTTGCCCTGAATTCATTGCCCTGAATTCGTTGCCCTGAATTCATTGCCCTGAATTCGTTGCCCTGAATTCATTGCCCATTGGATGGAGCCAAACCCCATGCCCCTGCACTACCTGGAAGACCTGAGCCCCGGACAACGCTTTATCGGCACCGCCCGCGTGCGCGTCACCCGCGAGCGCATCAAGGCCTTTGCATCCGAATTCGACCCGCAACCCTTTCACGTGGACGAAGAGGCCGCCAGCGCCACGCTATTCAAAGGCCTGGCCGCCAGCGGCTGGCACACCGCCGCGCTGACGATGCAGTTGTTGGTCGCCAGCGAATTCAAACCCGCGGGCGGCATCATCGGCGCCGGCGTCGATGAAATCCGCTGGCCGCTTCCCGTGCGACCGGACGACGAATTGCGGATTGAAAGCGAAGTGCTTGAAGTGCGGCCGTCCAAGACCCGGCCCCAGCAAGGCTTGGTGAAAGCGCGCACGACCACGTTGAATCAGAACGATGAAGTGGTGCAGATCTTCGTCAGCAATCTGGTGGTGCAGCGTCGCGGGGGCTGCCCGCCAGCGCAAAGTCAGGCGAAACGCAAGCCGCCTTCCTTCATGCCCCCGACGCCATCGCGGAGTGTGACAAACACTAGTCGTTACAAACGCGCCGCTTTCGGCGCGATGCTTGTGCGTGGACAACGTTCTCCCTAAAGTTCGGTCGTTTACTTGTTAAGTAATAGTTCATGTAAACCCTCGGTTTACATACGACAAGAACCCGTGCGCAACGACGCATCGGAGGAGACAACGTGAAAACATCCGCGCCACGCCGCGACGGGTTCCTGACCCTTTGCACGCTTACCGCCGTGCTGCTTACCGTCATCGCCATGGTTCTGTGGCCCGCCGAAGCGGCCGCCACCGCCACCGTGCTGTTTGACTGGACCACGCGCTCGTTCGGATCCCTTATCCAGATTTTCGTCTTCGGCTGTGTCATCGCCTGCATCGGGCTGGCGTTCAGCAAATACGGCAACGTGCGCTTGGGCGAAGGCAAGCCTGAATATTCCACGCTGTCGTGGATCTTCATGTTCATCTGCGCCGGCATGGGGTCGTCAACGCTGTACTGGGGCGTGATGGAATGGGCCTATTACTACCAGTCGCCGGGCCTTAACGTGCCCGCCGGCTCGCGCGAGGCGCTGGAATACAGCATCAGCTATTCCTTCTTCCACTGGGGCCTGAGCGCCTGGGCGGTGTACGCCCTGCCCTCGCTTGCCATGGCCTATCACTTTCATGTGCGCAAGAACACGGGCTTGAACCTGGCGTCCATCATCCAGGCCATCACGGGGTTTCGCGCAACGGGTCCGGTCGGCCGAGCGGCCGACTTGATCTTCCTGCTGACCATGTTCGGCGCGCTAACGGTGTCCATCGCACTGACCGCATCCACCTTTACGCGCGGCCTCTCCAGCCTGCTGGGCACGCCCGACACCTTCAGCATGCAAGTCATCGTGATCGTCGGCGTGTCGGCGCTGTTCTCGGCCAGCGCCTATATCGGCATCGCCAGCGGCATGAAGCGCTTGAGCCATCTGGTCTGTTGGGGCGCGTTGCTGCTGGCCGCCGCTGTGTTGCTGGTGGGGCCAACCCAGTTTTCCGGCAACAACATCGTGAACGGCCTGGGCCTGATGCTGCAGAACTACGTGCGCATGAGCCTCTTCACCGACCCGGCCGGCGACGGCGCCTTCAACCGAGGCTGGACGGTGTTCTATTGGCTGTGGTGGGTGTCGTATTCACCGGGCGTGGCGATGTTTGTGGCCCGCGTGTCCAAGGGCCGCAAGATCAAGGAAGTGATCTACGCGCTCTTGCTGGGCGGCAGCGCCGGATGCTGGTTCTTCTTCGGGGCGCTGGAAAGCTACTCCATGCACCAGTTCCTGTCGGGCGCCATCGACGTGCCGCGCATCCTGAAGGAACACGGTGGCGAAACGGCGGTGGAAATGTTGTTGAGCTCGCTGCCGGCCGGCTGGCTGTTCCTGGCCCTGTACCTGGCAATCATGATCGTCTTCCTGGCGGCCCACGTGGATGCCGTTGCCTACGCCGTGGCGGCCACCACCACCCGCAACTTGTCCGAAGGCGAAGACCCCACCCCCACCAGCCGCGTCTTCTGGTGCATAGCGCTGACGCTGGTGCCGCTTGCGATGTTGTTCACCAAGGCGTCGCTGGAAACGATGAAGACAGCCGTGGTGCTGACCGCCATCCCGTTCCTGTTCATCCTCGCCATCAAGCTGTTTGGCCTGTTCCGCTGGCTGATACAGGACTACGGCGACACCCCCGCCCACCTGATCGAAACGCCCGCCCAAGCGGCTTTTGTTCCCTGGAGATCATCATGAACCCCATCACCCAACTGCCCGCCAACTTCTGCGCCGACGAAGAAAACGCCTGGACCTTGCCCGCCTCGTACTACACGAAGGACGCCGTGTTCGACTACGAAAAGGAAAAGGTCTTCGCCAACGCCTGGATCTGCGTGGCCCACCGCAGTGAACTGGCCGCGCCCAACGACTACGTCACGCGCGAGATCATCGGCGAAAGCATCATCGTGCTGCGCGACCGCGACGGCATCCTGCGGGCGTTCTACAACGTCTGCCCGCACCGGGGCCATCAACTGATGCAAGGCAGCGGCCGCGCCAAGAATGTCATCACCTGTCCGTATCACGCCTGGACCTTCAAGCTGGATGGCGAGCTGGCCCTGGCCCGCAACTGCGACAACGTGCCCAACTTCGACCGCGACAAGGCCAGCCTGGTGCCCGTACGGGTTGAGGAAGCCGCCGGCTTCGTCTTCATCAACATGAACCCCAAGGCCGGCTCCGTCGAAGATCAACTCCCCGGCCTTGCTGCCCGCCTGCGCGCCGCCTGCCCGGTGGTGGATGACTTGCACCTGGCCGCGCGCTTCGTCACCAACACGCCCGCCAACTGGAAGTCCATCGTCGACAACTACCTGGAGTGCTACCACTGCGGCCCCGTGCACCCCAGCTTCGCGGGCTCCGTCCAGGTAGACAAATACCAGCACACAATGCACGACAACTGGTCGTTGCAATTCGGCCTGGCGAAGTCGTCGGAGAAATCCTTCAGGGTGGACCCGTCGGTAAAAGACCCCAGCTTTGCCGGATTCTGGGCGTGGCCATGCACCATGTTCAACGTGCCACCGGGCGCCGACTTCATGACCGTCATCTACGAATTCCCCGCTAGCGCGGGCGTCACGTTGCAGCACTACGAGATTTACTTTCTGAACAAGGAACTCACCGACGAGCAGCAGACGCTGGTTGAGTGGTACCGCGACGTGTTCCGCCCCGAAGACCTGCGCCTGGTGGAAAGCGTGCAGAAGGGGCTGAAGTCCAGGGGCTATCGCGGCCAAGGCCGCATCATGGTTGATCGCCAGCGCAGCGGCATCAGCGAACACGGCATCGTACATTTTCACCGCAAGCTGGCGACCGAATACGAGGGCGCCTTGTCTGCCGATACCCCCGCGTCGGCGCTCCACCGCGCCCCCGCCTGAACATGGCCACCCATCCGACCCTGCTCGTACGGGTTACGCGCATCGAGCACGTAACCCCGCTGATCAAGCGCTACACCCTGGAAGCCCTGGACGGTGGCGCGTTGCCACCCTTCTCGGGGGGCAGTCACATCATCGTGCAACTGCGCGACGGTAGCCGTCAGTACAACAATGCCTACTCGCTGATGAGCTCACCCCACGCGCTGGGTAGCTACCAGATTGGCGTGCGTCGCGAAACGCCGTCCAAGGGTGGGTCTGCCTTCCTGCATGACAAGGTGGCCGAAGGCGACACACTCAGCATCACCTACCCGAACAACTTGTTCGCCCTGGACAAGACCGCCCGTCACCACGTTCTGATCGCGGGCGGCATCGGCATCACCCCATTCATCTCGCAGTTGCATGACCTGCACCAGCGTGGCGCTTCGTATGAACTGCACTACGCCTTCCGCGCTGACGAACACGGCGCCTTTCGGGATGAGCTGGCCGGGCTTTGCGGGGATCACGTCCACTTCCATATCGACAGCAAGGGCCAGCGGCTGGACCTGACGGGCCTGCTGGGCGGCATGGAACCCGGCGCGCACGCCTACGTCTGCGGTCCCGGTCCACTGATCGATGCCGTGCGCGGTGCCGCGCAAGCCGTCGGCGTTGAACCGGCGCGCGTGCACGTCGAACAGTTCGCCGCGCCCAAGCCAATGGGCGGCGCTTTCACCGTGGTGCTGGCGAAGTCCGGCAAGACAGTGGAGGTGGCCGCCGGCGAGTCCATCCTGAACGCCATCGAACGCGACAGCACCGTGCCGGTGGAATGCCTGTGCCGCGAAGGCGTATGTGGCACCTGCGAGACCCGCATTCTGGAAGGCGAAGCCTAACACGCCGACCAATATCTCAGCAACGCGGAAAAGGCCGCGCAGAAGACGATGTTGATTTGTGTGTCCAGCGCCAAGGGAAGCAGGATTGTGCTTGATTTGTAAGGGGAGGTGTAAGGGGAGGCGCGCCGACTGCCAAGGCGCGACTGTTCGCTGAATTCGGAGGTACGGAGATGCGCGAAAATGGCCGATAAATACCGCATCCAGTTGCCCACCTCACCCCTGTCGACACCATGACCGATACCCTTCAAGACCTTAGCCAGCAACAACGCGAATTTGCCCAGGCCCGCAATTGGGAGCAGTTCCACTCGCCCAAGAACCTGGCGTCCGCGCTGATCGTGGAAGCGGGCGAACTGCTCGAACACTTCCAGTGGCTGACGGAAGAACAAAGCCGCGCGCTTTCCCCAGAGAAACTCGAAGCGGTGGGCAGCGAGATCGCGGATGTGCTCCTTTACCTCATCCAACTCAGCAACGTGCTCGGCATCGACCCCGTGAAAGCCGCGCAGGCGAAGATTCCGCTGAACGCACAGAAGTACCCCGCCGACCGCGCCCGGGGTAGCAGCAAGAAATACGATGAGCTTTGAGTGGTTGGCCAGGCCGGCATCGTTCATGCCATCCTGATCTGCGATGTTTAATCGCGGGTCATTCGACGATGGGTGACGGGTCCCGATCCTCGAACGCGGACTGCACGGCCTCGATAACGCGCAAGGCGCGTATCTTGTCGTCGAGTATCGGATACTCCTTCACGAGTTTTCCCGAGATGCGCCACCCGTATTCCTTGACCGACCGGATTATGCGCACAGCGTCCGCGTCCGGCATTTCCAGTACGTCCTTGATGCGCTGCTGTGCAAGCTCGAACCGCACCAGCACACGCGCCTCGTCCGCCATTTCGTGGTGGATGGTGTGAGCCACAAGCTGAGCGGTGTAGATCGCGTGCTCGGTAAGGTCCGGGTAGCGCCAAGCCGAGTTGGCGTCGTCGTAAGCATCGAACACAAAGTTTGACCTGACGCCGTCTTCGTATTCGACCATCTTGCCGAAACGATAGGCAGAGTCGTACCGCCGCATGAATGGGCTCGAGAACACGTCCAGCACGCGGTCATAACCATGGCCGAACTCGCGCACGCTGGTGATGGTCGCCGAAACAGGCAGGATCACCCCCGCCGGAATGGCCTCATCGCGCAAGAGTGTGTCGTTGATCAAGAAGCGGTGAATACGGCCGTTCCCGTCGCTCATCGGGTGGAGGTAGACGAACCCAAATGCGATGGCCGCCGCGCGCGCCAGCGACTCGCGTCCGCGGGTCATCTGCTCGAAGGCTTGCAGCCCTGTCAGCATCTCATCCAGCACCGAGAAATGCGGGCCGATATAGTGGACGATGTCCTCGCGCATGGTGGCCTGGCCGACGAAGACCGGCGATTGGCGCACACCCAGCCGCAATGCCGCAGCGCCGAGAATGTCCTTTTGCAGCACGATCAAGCTGTCGATACCTAGCGGCTCGTCCAGCTTGCCGCAGTGTTCGCCCATGACGTGGGCAAACCGCTTCACCCGATCTGTTTGGTCGGCCTCGTGCTCAATCTGGAAACTCGCCCGCGATTCCTTGAGCTTAAGCCAGACGACAGCGCGTCTGAGCACGTCTTCGCCAAACTGCCTATCCAATTCCGTGAGCGCCTCAAGCGGGTTGAACTGCAACGCTTGAGTCAGGACCTGAGAGCGACGAATGATGGGGCAAAAAGCTGGCGTGCCCGGCAGGTTGTTGTTGATCCGCCAACGACGATCGCGAGCGGCTTTGGTGCGCGTGACGTAGGCATCATTGGAGATGGCATCAACGTAGGCTCCGCCGGCCAGATCCGGGACATCAAGTTGCTGACCGGTGAGCCATTCGTAGAAAAAGCCAGCCCGGCGCGCATACTGTCCGAACGGCTCGGCTCGGCACCATTCCTCTAGCGGCTGGGGTCCGCTGGCCGTGAAGAGCCGGGCGAAGAATTCGAGATGGATCTCCTCGTACTTCAGCCCGAACTCAAAGTGCCCGGCAAAGGTGTCGGCAGGCCGGTATACAGCGGGATATTGGTTTTCGATTCCCTGGGGCGACTCTCGCGTCGCACGGACCGTACCAACGAGCGAGGTCACACGCAGCGGCTGCGCCGACGTAATGCCAAACCTGGCCTCCAGGGCTTTCAAACCGATCCGCATGTGATGAAAATCCGTTACGGGCCACAAAAAACGTTTATTTTTAGTGGAAAACCCAAAAAAATGATAACGGAATACTGTCACACATCGCCGGAGAATGCACCAAGAACAGCGTGCATCGCTATCAAGACCCTACGCCTCCCTCCTTTCAGCGCATCCCTCCCGCCCCCAGAATCACCTCGCCTGTCACCCACCCCGCCTCGTCGGACGCCAGGAACGCGACGATCGACGCAATATCCTCAACCTTTCCGACGCGGCCCAGCGGCGTCCGGCCTACGTTCCACGCCTCGAAGTCCGAACCCATCACCCCGGCGGTATGAGTACCTTCGGTTTCGATCAGGCCGGGGTTGACCGCGTTGACGCGGATGCCTCGGGGCCCGAGTTCGCGCGCGAGCACGCCGGTAATGGCGTCAATGGCGCCCTTGGTGCCGGTGTAGATGGCGCTCTCGGCGGGCAGCACGCTCGTCACGTTGGAACTGATGTTGATGATGCTGCCGCCCTGGCCCAAATGCCGCGCGGCGGCGCCGGCAACCAGCAGCGTACCCAGCACGTTGATATCGAACTGCTGTCGGTACAGGGCTTCGGTGGTGTCTTCGATCTTGGCGAACTGGTAGATGCCCGCGTTGTTCACCACGATGTCCAGCCGCCCGAAGTGCTCGATGGCCGACCCGACCAGCGCCTCGACGTCCGCCTGCTTGGTGACATCCGCAGCCACCCCCACCGCCGTCCCGCCAGCGGCTTCGATGTCGGCCACCACCTTGTCGGCACCGCTTCGGCTTGAAGCGTAATTGACGATGACCTTCGCGCCATCCGCCGCGAGCCGACGCGCGATGCCCGCGCCAATGCCTTTCGATGCGCCCGTTATCAGGGCGACTTTGTCTTTCAACTTGCTCATGTCTTGCGATTCCAGAATCGGCTGGCGGGATGGTCCAGCTCGGCGAAGCCGTCATGGTGATCGGAATAGAATTGTTTGCGAACTGCCATTTCTGTATATTTGCCGTTCAGTTTTGAACGGAAATCACAGCATGGAATGGAGCGACGTCCGGATCTTCCTGGCGGTGGCCCGCGGCCAATCCTTTGGCGAAGCCGCGCGGCGCCTGGGCGTGAGCCATCCCACCGTGGGCCGCCGGATCAAGGCGCTGGAAGACGAAGCCGAACAAGCACTGTTTCGCAGAACGAAAGACGGGCTGGTGCTGACGGACGCGGGGGACGCCGTGATGGCGTTGGCGGAATCCATGGAGAATTCCGCGCTGTCTATGGAAAGGCGGCTGGCGGGCAACCATCAGCGGCTTGAGGGAATCTTGCGAATATCGTCGGCCGAGTGGTTTGCGGGCTATGTGCTGGCGCCTGTCCTGGCCGAACTGACTCGCCGCCATCCGGCCGTCGTGCCCGAGGTGATTGCCAGCTACCGGCTGCTTGATCTGTCACGCCGTGAAGCCGATGTGGCTTTTCGCATCGTGCCCTTTACCGAACCAGACATCGTTCAACGCCGCCTGATGACGGTTTCGTACGGGCTATATGGTTCGGCGGACACCGCATCCGCCATGCAGCACGATCCGTCTTCCGTGGGACTGATTCTGATGAACACGGCACAGTCCCACTTTCCGGATGTCGCGTGGCTGCTGGATAGGTTTCCGCAGTCACCCCGCGTTTTCACCAGCACAAGCCGGGCGGTTCAAGCGCAGATGTGCGCGCGCGGCATGGGTATGGCCGTACTGCCCAGACCAATTGGCGATGCCGTGCCTGGCTTGCAGCGCATCGACATGCCGGACCAGCCGCCAAGCAGGGATATATGGGTGGGCTACCACCACGATCTGCGGCATATGGATCGCTTGCGAGCGATGTTGGATATCGCGGATGCGCTGCTGTCGGATGCCGCGACTGAAGCACAACGCGCGCAGCCTTAACAGAACGCTATTTTTCGGACCCAGACGTTCGACCGCGACCTGACCTCTGACAAAGAGCCGCACTTCCATCGCGGCAACTTCTGCAGCGTGATCCGTTGCTCACACTGGCACGGTTGAGCGAATTTACGTCGTTCTTCCGTTTGATCAACGGGCCGGGCTGGCGTCGTCAAGCAAGGCCAGCGCGGGCCGAACCAAACCGCGCAGCAACTCCGGTTCCGGTCGCGAACGCGCCAGCACGCGCAGGCCCATCAGCAAGCCGAGCAGCATGCGCGCAAGATCCTCTGCCGACTGCGTGGCGTTGATGGTGCCGGCCGCTTGACCCGACTGCACGCAGCGCAGGAAGAAGGCTTCCATATCCCGCAGCACAAGCGTCAGCGCCTGCTGGAACTCGGCATCGTGCGGCGACAGCTCCAGCGCCGAATTCACGATCATGCAACCCTTGCGCTGTTCGTCCGCCAGCGATAGCTCGAGGATCTCGTCAAAGAACGCGCCGATAGCCTCGCGAGGCGTCAATTGCGACTCAAAGCGCCTGACCCGTTCGCAAAAGCCACGCTCGACGTAATGCGCAAGCGCCCGCTGGTACAGAGTGCGCTTGTCGCCAAACGTGTTGTACAGGCTGGGGCCTACGATCCCCATCGCAGCGGTCAGGTCGCGAACCGACGTCGCCTCATAGCCGCGCGACCAGAAGCACGCGATGGCGGCATCAAGCGCCGCCGCTTCGTCAAACTCTCTTGGGCGCGCCATGGGGTCTCCTTAGCGGCTGCTTCGCACAGCGAACAGGGAAAGGCGACGCCATCATAGTGCGCTGTGGTCCTTGACGGCGTTTTCAAGCGCGGGCTTGAGCGTCAGAAACCGTGCATCAACGGCGGCGGGATCCTGCCGGTTCAGCGCGATCATCTGCGCGCGTGTCTCGCCGCCTCTGATGACCTCGAAAGCGTCCGTCTCGATTCCCTGGACGATGGCCTCGGCCACCGCGGAAGCAGGCTCCCGCGAAAACCCCAGTTCCGGGCCGGCGCGGTTGGATTGCATCATGGGCGTGTCGGTACCGCCCGGATAGGCCGTCAACACATGGATGCCTTCGCCTTTAAGCTCGCGCCGAAGCGACTCGCCGAAATGCGCCAAGCCCGCTTTCACCGCTGCGTAGGTCGTGTAGAACGGCGCGCCCACCAGCGCAATGCCAGAGGTCACGTTCACCACCATGGCATCACCGCTGGCCCGCAAGGCCGGGATCGCGGCGCGGGTCAGCAAGATCGGCGCAAGCAGGTCCACGGACACCATCTGCTCGATGTCGGCCTCTGCCGTATTTTCCAAACGGCCAGCGCGCACGCCGCCCGCGTTGTTGATCAGGATGTCGAGCCCGTCCAAGGCCGCAACGGCCTTGTCGAGCGTAGCGACGCGTCCTTCGGTCGTACCGACGTCGGCACACACCCCCGTGGCCGAATCCAGACCGCGCAGCGCATCATCCAGCACGCTTTGCCGCCGCCCCGTGATGACCACCCTGGCGCCGCGCGCCGTCAGCGCATGGGCCAGCGCAAGGCCGATGCCGCTTGATCCGCCTGTGATCAGAACCCGTTTGTTCTTCAGATCCATCTCAGGCTCCTTGTGACGACGCCGGGGGAAAGTTCGACGGGAACAACGCCCGCTTGGTCTCGTCGTCGTTGACCGTTTTCCACTGGTGGCTTTTGCTAAGCGCCCGGGCGCGCGCAACGGCTGGGCGCGCATCCACACTGGCGAACCAGCGCTTCAGTTCCGGAAACGGTGCCAGCGGATCCTCGGCGCCCTTAAACACGCGGGAGGCCCGATCAAGCCAGCCCCAAGCCGAAATATCCGCGATGGTGAAGCTGTTGCCGACAACGAACTCGCGTCCCTTCATGTGCTCGTCCAGCACTTGGTAGTGCCGCTCGGCCTCGCGGCGGTAACGGTTGACGGCGTAGTCCAGGCCATCGGGCGCTGCGAACTGAAAGTGCACCGCCTGGCCAGAGAACGGGCCCAGGCCCGACGCAATGAACAACAGCCATGACAGCAACTCCGGCCGATCCTCCGGCGTGCCTGTCAGTTTGCCGGTCTTGTCGGCCAGATAGATCAGGATGGCCGTCGAGTCGAACACGCGCGCTTCCTTGCCGCCAGGGCCGTCGGTATCAACGATGGCCGGCACCTTGCCGTTCGGATTGATGGCCCGAAAGGCTGGCGTGTGCTGCTGGCCTTTGCTGGTGTCGACCGGCACGGCTTCGTACTCCAGCCCGGTCTCTTCCAGGAAAAGCGCGATCTTTGCGGGGTTGGGCGTCGGATGAAAGTAAAAACGGATCATGGCGGGTTCCTCGCTACGGTGGTGGTCGATGGGACTGCGGCTTTGCGCTTGGGACGGGCGGCCAGAAGCACGCCGCCGACCACGGCAAGAAGGGCTACGCCCTCTTCCCACGACGGCAGCTCACCCAGGACGGGAATGGCGGTCAGCGCGGCAACCGCCGGGATCAAGGCAATGATGGCCGTGGCGGCCGACGGCCCCAGCAGCGCGACGGATCTGTTGAAGGACACGATGGCCACGCCGCTCATCAAGACGCCCTGATAGAACGCCTGCAAACCAATTTCGCCGGGCGACGCCAAGCCAAGGCGGCTGAGCCCGGCAAACAGGTAGACCGGCAGGAACAGCACGGCCGACCAGAAGCAAATCAACGCCGCTGCCTGCACCGGCGTCAACGCGCTGCGCCGAAACAGCAGCGTATAAACGGCCCACATCGCGGCGGCAGTGATCAGCGCCAAGATGCCCACCGGGTTCGCAACACCGTGCGCAGAGGCTCCGCCCGCGATCATGCAGATCAGACCGATAACGATAGCCAGATAGCCGAGCGACCGCCCCCTGCCTGGTTTTTCTTTCAGGAAGACCCACGCAAACAGGCCAACGAAAACCGGCATCAATGTCGGCGCCACTGCCGCTGCCCGCCCGGCGGACGTGAGCTGCAAGCCCAGAGCCACCGCCAGCACGAAGGGCATGCCCCACAGGCAGGCATACAGCAGTCCTTCACTCCATTGCTTGGCAGACATGCGCCTGGAACCCCGCAGTAATACGGGAAAGAGAATGAGGGCGCCAATACCGAATCGCAGCGCGGTGACATCCCACAAGCGCAGTTCGCGCGTCACGCTAAAGCGCGTCACCACAAACCAACCGGCGAAGATCAGCACGCTAAGGGCCGCCCAGCAGAGACCTTGGAGGGTTTTGCGAGAGGGTTGCTGGGGGTGAGACGTGGCAGCGGGTCCGATGGCGGCATCCTGGATGGGGTCGGCAAGTTGCGTCATGCGGTGGCCTCCCCCGGGGAAAGCTGGTTGACGAAGGCACTTGCGTTGCAGGTGCCGTGCGATGTCTGGCGATTTTATATCGACTGCTATAAAACATGCCAGCATTGATTTTCCCAGCGCGCCGATGAACGGCTAATGCGATGCTGCCCCATCAACAAAAGCAGACAGATCACGATTGAAGCGCTGCGTCTCTTCGATAAACGGCGAGTGCCCCGCTTCTGGGTAGAACTTGCCGATGGCATCGGCGTTCAAAGCCTTGGCCCGATTGAAGGACGGTTCGGCCTGAACCAACGCATCACGCGCACCGTAAATCAACAACAGCGGCTTGTGCATGGCCCCCAAGCCCTTCGGCGCATTCAGCGACATACCATGCACGGCGTTCTGCATGTTCTGTGACGCCATGGCCGCATTCGCCAGCAAACGCTGGAACGTCTGCGCGTCCGGCTGCGTGGCAAAGCACAGCGCCACGAACTCACGCTCGGCATCAAGATGCGTCTTGAGATCCGGCGATGCCATTCCGTTGTAAACCTGCGGATGCGACACGATTTGTTCGGGTTTTAGCTCAATGACACCGCCCACGTACACAACGCCTGCGATTTTCTCGTCACCATAGGCGGCCAAGTAGTTAGTGGCCACGGCGGCGCCTAGCGACCATCCCACCAAGACAGGCTGCCGGGCTCCTGACCCAGCAATCACCGCTGCCAGATCATCCGCCCAACGCCCGCCATCACGGTAGGCATCGGCGCGCTCCGGTTGACCGGACATACCATGCCCGCGCATATCAAAGGTAATCAGCCGATAGCGCTGCAACTCAGGGCTGTTGATCTGCTTGTCCCAGCTCTGGTGGCTGCCAAGCAAGCCGTGAATGAAGATGATGGGCTGCCCGTTCGGGTCACCGGCTTCTTGCACCGCGATGCGCACCCCATCAGGCGCCGTCACGGTGTACGGTTCCACAGCAGCCTGCGCCAGCGCGGATGCAGCCATCAAGGCCACGGCGGCCAAGCCCTTACGCCATGTGCTGAAGAGGTTGAAAGACATCATGTTGAAGCTCCTTCGAATGGAAAGAGCCCAGGCTAAAGCCTGACATTAGTGTCACAGTCAAGCGCGGATGATAAGGTTCGATCCATGAAAAAAACTGAGTCCACCACCCTGCTGAAGATCGGCGCGTTGGCGCAAGCAACCGGCGTCAGCGTGCGCTCGATTCGTCACTACGATCAGCACGGTCTGCTTGCATCAACGCGGGCCGAGAATGGCTACCGTGGCTTCGAGGCGGTGGCCGTCACACAGGTCAAACAGATCCAGCGTTTGATCGCCACCGGCTTCAGCTTGGAAGAAATCCGCAGCTTTCCGGATTGCATGTTGCTGATTGAAGGGGCGAAGGCATGCGCGGATATGACGGATGCGAAACGTAAGCGGCTGGCGATACTGGAGAAGCAGATAGCGGCGCTGGAAAAGCAGCGCCAGCGGTTGCGAGGCATGCTGATTGAGGGTGGATGACCCCTACTCGCCCCCGACTTTCGTTTATTGCGATTTTCGTTTATTTCGAATAAGCTCGCCCCTGAAAGTGCTTTTAGCTCAGGAGCTAGCCATGACCGCCATTGCCGAAACCAAGATGACGTTACCCGCCGCACGGGAAGTGGAGGCGGCTGTTCAAGGCCAGCGCGCGTTGGCCACGTACCTGGCAACCCGCGTTGAAACACAACACATCCAGATCTTCGATGAACGGAACCAAGCCCACCAAGTAGAGTTGCCCACCTCTGCGCTGCGTCTGCTGGTCGACATCCTGGCCGAATTGGCCGACGGCAACGCCGTAAAAGTCGTACCCGTCCATGCAGAACTGACGACTCAGGAAGCCGCGGACATGCTCAACGTCTCCCGGCCTCACCTGGTCAAGCTACTTGAGGATGGCGTGCTGCCATTCCATCGAACCGGTAAACATCGCAGAGTGCGGTTCGCGGACCTGACGCAGTACAAGGACGCACGCGACCGTGCTAGCGAAGAAGCCATGGCGGAGCTCGCCCGTCAGGCTCAGGAATCAAGCATGGGTTACGAATGAGGCACTTCCCTTTTACTGCCATCTTCGATGCCTGCGTACTCTACCCCGCGCCGCTGCGTGACTTTCTAATGTGGCTGGGACTGTCAGGACGATTCCGTGCCCGCTGGAGTCGCGACATTCATGAGGAGTGGAAACGCAATCTACTGCTCAACCGGCCCGATCTGACTCGTTCGCAAGTCGATCGCACTTCAGACCTGATGGATCGCGCAATCCCGGATGCCCTGGTGGATGGATATGAAGAACTCATTGCGGGAGTGGTTCTTCCCGACCTCGACGACCGCCACGTTATGGCCGCCGCCATCCACTGTAGCGCTACCGTGATCGTGACCTTCAACCAGCGCGATTTTCCAGCGGACGTGCTTGCTTCGTACGGAGTCGAGTGCCAGCATCCAGACGAATTTGTTGAAAATCTCTTCGACCTCGATGCACCAGCGGTAGTAGCCGCCGCGCAGCGCCAGCGAGCACAACTCAAGAACCCACCTATTGACGTCGATCGCTATCTGGAGATCCTGTTTCGGCAAGGCTTGGTTCAGACCACCAAGGCTTTGGCGACCTATCGTTCCATCATCTAGCTTCGCAGCCCAACGCCGCTCGATCAGCAGCGGTCAGCGCCGCAATGCCCCTTGCCGTGACATCCAACAAACAGGCGTCGGTGATGTTGCTGGCCACCATAGTCGAACGGAAGGAAATCCAGGACATCACTACTTGGCACGCCAAACCGCTTGGCAAGCGGTTTGCCTACCCCGGTGAAGTTCACTCATTGGCTTCTTGCGCCACGGCGGTCGGCGCGTCGGTGGCCGGATGGCGGGCCAGTTCGATGAAGGCCCGCACGTAGTCAATGGCGCTGTCCGCCTCGCGCGCCCCCAGAAAAATCTGCTTGGCGATGCCGCGCACGCCCAGCCGCACCGGCACCACATCCATCCGGGCCGCGTATTCCTCGACCAGCCAGCGCGGCAGAGCTGCCACACCGCGTCCGCTGGCCACCATCTGCACCATGATGTCGGTGGTTTCGATGGCTTTATGGCGCTTGGGCGTAACGCCGGCCGGCAGCAGGAACTGGTTGTAGATGTCCAGGCGCTCGATGTCCACGGGGTAGCTGATCAGCACTTCCTGCGTCAGCTGCTGCGGCTTCACGTACGCAGCCGTTGCCAGGCGGTGGCCCTTGGGCACGACCAGCACCTGCTCGTAGTCAAACACGGGCTCGAACTTCAGGCCCGGCTTGAACAGCGGGTCGGGCGTCACCAGCAGGTCGATCTCGTAGCCGAACAGCGCGCCGATCCCGCCGAACTGGAACTTCTGCTTGACGTCCACATCCACGTCGGGCCAGGCCGCCAGATACGGTGAAACCACCTTCAGCAACCACTGATAGCAAGGGTGGCATTCCATGCCGATGCGCAGCGCGCCGCGTTCGCCCTGCGCGAATTGGCCCAGGCGCTCTTCGGCCAGGTCCAGTTGCGGCAGCACGCGGTTCGCCACCGCCAACAGGTATTGGCCGGCCTGCGTCAAGCGCAGGCTTCGACCTTCGCGCAGCCAGACGTCGGTGCCCAGCTGCACCTCCAGCTTCTTCATGCTGTGGCTCAGGGCCGACTGGGTCAGGTTCAACACGCCCGCGGCGGCCGTCAACGCCCCTTGCTTTTCGACCTGCTGGACGATGCTGAGGTGGATGCGCTCAAGCATTCAGATGATTCCTGCTCATGGATTAGTGAAATAAAACCATTTTACTTCATCGTTACCCTCCTCTAGCATGCGGTTCCAGCTTGATGCTGCAACTGCACAAACAGATGCGGCGCCGGGCAGATCCATTCATGTGAAGCAAAGATGACACGTCCACTCCGTCTAGTCGCAGTTTCCGGCGGACTGCAACGCCCCTCCAAGTCAGCGGCCCTGGCAGAACACCTGCTGGATCTGATCGCCGACCATATTCCGTGCGAACAGCACCTGGTTGAACTGGGTGAACTCGCCCCGCAACTGGCCGGCGCCGTCTGGCGCTCGCAATTGCCCGACACGGTGGAGCGCGAGCTTGGCGTGGTCGAACAAGCGGACATCCTGGTGGTGACAACCCCGGTCTACCGAGGCTCGTACACCGGGCTGTTCAAGCACTTCTTCGACTTCATTCATCAGGACGCCCTGATCGACAAGCCCGTCTTGTTGGCGGCCACCGGCGGCAGCGAACGCCATGCCCTGATCATCGACCACCAGTTGCGGCCGCTGTTCAGCTTCTTCCAGGCACGCACCTTGCCGCTGGGCGTCTACGCCACCGACAAGGATTTTGTCGACTACCGCGTGCAGGACATAGCCTTGATCGAACGGGCCCGACTGGCGGTCCAGCGCGCATTGCCCTTGATCGAATTGATGCGCCATCCACGCACCGCCGCCGCACAAGAAGCGGTGGCAGCCTGACGCAAAGCCAATTCACGCGCCGCCCGCAGCGGCGATAACGTCCGTCGCCAAGCAGCAGCCGGACTCCGTAATTCTTTCGCCAAAATCAGCACACGCCAACACCATGAGCAACGCCTTCACATTCAACATCAAGAGCATTCCTTTTGATGAAAATTACCAGCCCTCCGACAGCACGCGCATCACGACCAACTTCGCCAATCTGGCACGGGGAACGAGTCGCCAGCAGAACCTTCGTAACACGCTGAAGATGATCGACCGGCGCTTCAATAGCCTGGCGCATTGGGACAACCCCAGGGGGGATCGCTACACGGTCGAACTCGACATCATCTCCGTTGAAATGAACATCGCCGCCAACGGCGGCAGTGATGCGTTTCCGCTGATTGAAATCTTGAAGACCAATATCATTGACCGCCACAACAACGAACGCATCGAAGGGATCGTCGGGAACAACTTCTCTTCGTACGTGCGCGACTACGACTTCAGCGTGCTTTTGCAAGAGCACAACAAGAACAAATCCAGCTTTAGCTCGCCTGACGGTTTCGGCGACTTGCACGGCAAGCTGTTCAAGCACTTTGTCAGTTCCAGCGCCTACAAAGAGCAGTTCAGCAAGCCGCCGGTCATCTGCATCAGCGCCTCAAGCAGCAAGACGTACCTGCGCACGGAAAATCAGCACCCCATCCTGGGCATTGAATATCAGCAGAACGAATTCTCGCCGACGGACCAGTACTTCGAAAAAATGGGCTTGCAGGTCCGTTACTTCATGCCCCCGGGCAGCGCCGCACCATTGGCCTTTTACTTTCAGGGCGACCTGCTGGGCCACTACACGAACCTTGAGCTGATCAGCATCATCAGCACGATGGAAACGTTCCAGAAAATCTACCGTCCCGAGATCTACAACGCCAATTCCGCCGCGGGGAAGGTCTATCAACCGAGCCTGAAGAATCAGGATTACTCGCTGACGCAGATTGTCTATGACCGCGATGAGCGCAGCCAGCTTGCCGTGAAGCAGGGAAAGTTCACGGAAGAGCACTTCATCAAGCCCTACAAGCACGTGCTGGAAAGCTGGGCCGCCAACTACGCGCACTAATCACTCAAAAACAGACGAGAACAACTGATCATGAAAAAACTACTGCCCACCTCCACCGCCGGCAGCCTGCCCAAGCCTTCGTGGCTTGCACAGCCTGAAAAACTCTGGTCGCCTTGGAAACTGCAAGACGAAGAGCTGATCGAGGGCAAACAAGACGCCTTGCGCCTGGCGCTGCAAGAACAACAGCATGCGGGCATTGATATCGTCAGCGACGGCGAGCAAACCCGACAGCACTTTGTCACGACGTTCATCGAACATCTCGACGGCGTCGATTTCGAAAAGCGCGAGACCGTTCGCATCCGTGATCGCTATGACGCGAGCGTGCCGACCGTCGTGGACGCCGTCAGCCGTCAAAAGCCGGTGTTCGTTGAAGACGCCAAATTCCTGCGTCAGCAAACCAAGCAACCCATCAAGTGGGCGCTGCCAGGCCCCATGACGATGATCGACACCCTGTACGACGCCCACTACAAGAGCCGCGAAAAGCTGGCATGGGAATTCGCCAAGATCCTCAACCAGGAAGCCCGCGAATTGGAAGCCGCAGGCGTGGACATCATCCAATTCGATGAACCGGCGTTCAACGTGTTCTTCGACGAGGTCAACGACTGGGGCATCGCCACCCTGGAACGCGCCATCGAAGGCCTGAAGTGCGAAACCGCCGTGCACATCTGCTACGGCTACGGCATCAAGGCCAATACCGACTGGAAGAAGACGCTGGGCTCGGAGTGGCGTCAGTACGAGGAATCGTTCCCCAAGCTGCAGAAGTCCAATATCGACATCATCTCGCTGGAATGCCACAACTCGCACGTGCCCATTGATCTGCTGGAACTGGTTCGCGGCAAGAAGGTAATGGTCGGCGCCATTGACGTGGCGAGCGACAAGGTTGAAACGCCGGAAGAAGTGGCCAATACGCTGAGAAAGGCGCTGAAGTTTGTGGATGCCGACAAGCTGTACCCGTGCACGAACTGCGGCATGGCGCCGTTGTCGCGGGCTATTGCGAAGGGCAAGCTGCTAGCTTTGAGCGAAGGCGCCGAAATCGTTCGCAAGGAACTGTTGGGCTGATACACCATGGAGTCAGACTGCAATTTTTCGCTGGCATCGGCGAAATTGCAGTCTGACTCCTTATTTCGACCCCTTATTTCTCTACTGTTCCTTCAGCCCCAACGACTTGATCAATGGGGCGAACAATTTCTTCTCGTCCTCCACGCGCGCGGTGTAGTCGGCCACGCTCAGCGGTAGCGCCTCGGCGCCGGCGTCGAGGAACCGCGCCTTGATCTCCGGCCGTGCCAACACCTTGTTGATTTCGCCGTTCATGCGATTGACCACATCATCGCGGGTGCCGGCGGCGGCATACACGCCGAACAGGCTGTCCGCGAAAACGCCGTCAATGCCAGCCTCAGAAAAGGTTCGGATGTCGGGCGCCACGGCAGCCCGTTGCCGGCTCGCCACCGCCAGCACCTTCAGCTTGCCCGCTTGCACCATGGGAAAGACCGTGGCCGGTCCAAACGCAAAGTCGATCTGGCCCGCGGCCAGGTCTTGAATCGCCGGCGCCACGCCGCGATATGGCGCATGGGTGGCCTGCATGCCGGTAGCCTGCTTGAGCAGCTCGCCAGCCAGATGCGGCGTCGTGCCGTTGCCGGCCGAACCGTAGTTAAGCGGATTGGGCTGTTTGCGCGCGTATTCGACGAACGCTTCAAGCGTATCGACGCCCAGCGAGGACCGGACGAACAAGAACAACTGGCTGTTGGCCAACAAGGCGACCGGCCGCAAGTCCCGCTGCGGATCGAACGGCATGCTGGTGAACATCAGCGGGTTGACCGATTCGGTCGTCGATGGATTGAGCAAGAAGGTATGGTTGTCTCCGCCATTGCGCGCGACTTCGGCGCCCGCAACGTTGCCGCCCGCGCCGCCCCGATTCTCCACGATAACGGTCTGCTTCAAGGCCTCGGCCAAATGCGGCTGCACCGTGCGCGTCAGCACGTCGACCAGCCCGCCAGGGGCCAACCCCACGACCAGACGCACCGGCTTGGTGGGCCAGGCCTGAGGCGCCGTTTGCGCCTGGCTGCCCGTCGCCCAGCCAGTCAGCGCCAGCATCATCACGGCCAGGCAATGTCTACGCAACAGCATCCGATTCTCCTTCTGGGCCGCCACCGCGCGATCCTGCGTACGGTGCGTCAGGTGCCGCACCCCGGTGAACCGCCTTGATGCCTCATCGCGGCGGTGCCCTGCATCTGCCGCTCATTCTTCACAAAAGTTTAAGCATAAAGAATCCCGGATAACCCTAGTTTGCCGGGGAGGAGCAAGCGCGGCTTGTCTAGACCGCTTTAGGCCGAACAAAAATTGGGTCTGATGATGAAGATCGGCTTTGCAGTCGTGTGGAGCGGGCCAGCGGGCCCACTCCAGAGACGCTTAAGACGTGAAGCCGCCGTCGACCAGGATGTCGGCGCCCGTGACATAGGAGGCCTGTGGGCTGGCGAGAAACGCCACGACGCTGGCGATTTCATTCGGCTTGCCGTAACGGCCCACCGCGATACCGGGGATGAGCAACTTGGCCCACTCGCTATCGACCGGATTCATGTCCGTATCTACGGGCCCGGGGTGCACGGTGTTGACGGTGATGCCACGCGAGCCCAGGTCGTATGCCAAGCTGCGGTTAAAGCCAGTGATGGCTCCCTTTGTCAGTCCGTACACCGAGAGACCGGGCACACCGGCATACTTCGTTGCCGAACTCCCGATGTGCACGATTCGGCCACCTTCCTTCATGTGGCGTACGGCTTCCTGCGTGGCAACGAACACGCCCGTGACGTTGACCGCGAGCATCGACTGATAGTCCTCGAACGTAATCTGGTCTATCGGGCTCGCCGACGCGATTCCGGCGTTATTCACCAGAATGTCCAGACCACCAAATGTCTCGACCGTCTTGGTGATGGCCGCGCGCACGGCGTCCGGGTCCGCAGCGTCGGCTACGATGGCCAGCGCGCGGCCACCGGCTGACTCGATGTCGGCGATTGTTTGCTTGGCTGAGTCAGGCGAGCCCCGGTAGGTGAAGGCGACTTGGGCACCGTCGGCAGCGAGTTGCTTGGTGATGGCCGCCCCGATGGAGCGCGAACCACCAGTGACGAAAGCCGTCTTGCCTAGCAGCGGAAGCGATTGGGTAGAAGTTGTGTCGTTCATAGGTCACTCCGTTTAAATGCCGAGGATTCGGTGGAGTGACTTTCGCGCTTTTATTGCTGAATGATTAGTATCAAATGACTTGGATCATCTTCAAGCAATTATTTAATATCCGCCTGGAGGTTGGTCTATGTGATCAGAACCGGAAGCCCGGTCAAGCGCCGACTGTCCATGTCGTCATGTGCACGCGTAATCTCATCGAACCGATAGCGAGCGGTTTCGAGGTCGTCGAAAATGCCGGAACGCACTGCGGCCCATAGCTCGTTGGTCGCAATCCCAACCGCTTGGCCACGCACATATTGAGGGGCACCGCCACTTCGAACAGCGATGGCTCGTCGAGCGATATCTGATCGGTTTGTCGATGCTTGGCCCGACGCATAGCCGATAGCTGCTATGACACCGCCGTCCCGGACACTTGCAGCGCCCAAATCAAACATCGCCTGCCCTACAAAATCGTAAACCACATCCACCCCGTCCGGCGCGATCGCGCGGATGTTCGCCGCGATGTCGGGATCTTGTGAGTGAAACGCGTAAGTGCTGCCAGCGCTTACCTTGGAAAGCTTGTTCGGAGACCCAGCTATACCAATGACCGTCGCGCCGAGCGATTTTGCCCAACGGGAAAGAATTGAGCCCACGCTTCCTGATGCGCCGAGCACCAGCGCCACATCAGTCGGTTTGAGATCGTAGAGCCCACGAAGACCCATCCAGGCCGTTCCGCCCTTGGCCAAGAAAGTCGCTGCGACCTCATTGGTGATGTCGCCAGGCAGGCGAACCAACGGTGCCGTTGAAATCACCCTCTCGGTAGCGTATGCCCCCTCGGCGAAGAAGTAGGCGACACGGTCGCCGACCGAGAGCCCACTGACGTCGGGTCCTATCGCGGTGACTATCCCCGCTGCTTCAAAACCAGGGACTGCTGGCATCGTCATCGGATACTGCCCCCTCCGTATCATGGTATCGACGAAATTGAGACCAATCGCGTCTTGGGTGATCTGAACCTCCCCAGCACCTAGCGCCCGCAGGTCACTGTGGATGATCTGCAGGACGGCCGGACCGCCGAGGGACTGCATCTGAATAATTTTCGGCATGCACCTAGACCATTGATATCTAAACCTGAGCCCAATGCGCTTCTAATTCCCGCGCCACGTCCGTGGTCCGCTCCAACATGGGCCAATGGGAGCTACGAAGCTTGACTGCCGCCTGAGCGCGGGTAGCGTTCGCCAGCTCATCGGCAAAGCGGTGTGGCAGATAGGGGTCATCCAAACCCCAAATTACCAGCGCCGGTACAGTGATGTTGCTCAGCTCTGGCTTCCATTCCGCACCGACACGGACGGCTGATCGATATAGCGCAAGGATGCTCGACTTCATGGTTTCGTCGATATAGCGAACCATCTCTCGCGCCTCGTCCCTGGGCACCTGCGCTTGAACGAGCTGATCGGCGAACGCTTCCAGATCGAGATCTTCCATCCAGCGCTCGCCCTCCACCGGGGTTTGCCAGATCTTCGCCAGATCGTGCCAGGGATATGCGGGATCGACTGGGCCACTGATCCCCACCCAGGTGCGGACAAGATCGGGGCGAGTCGACGCGATCCGCGCGGTCAGCAAGCAACCCCAGTCGTGGCCAACCAAATCGACCGGTGTGCCAATCGCCTCCAGTTCCCTAGTCAGCCAATCGATATATTCCTCTTTTGTCGCCGTAAATCCATCGGGCACAGGTTTTCCAAAACCCGGCAGGTCAGGTGCAATCACGTCCTGCCTTTTGATTTGTGAGAGAAGGCGGTTCCAGAGTCGATGGGTGTCGGGAACGCCGTGGACGAGTACCGCTGGCATGCTGCATCTCCGGCTTCGTTAGTGGTCGTGAATGAGTCACCCGCACTGTCGCCCACTTATTTCCTCTTGATTAGTGCCATACGACTTGAATCATTTTCAAGCATCCATTTAATATTCACGAATGGAGACCTTGGCCAACTTGGAGTCGTTCGTGCGCAGTGCTGAAAGCGGAAGTTTTTCGGCTGCGGCGCGGCGGTTGGCGCTAACTCCGGCAGCGGTAAGCCGGAACGTGGCCATGCTGGAACGCAACCTAAAAGTACGGCTGTTCCATCGTTCAACCCGCAAGCTGACGCTGACCGAGGCGGGTGAGGCATTCCTGAGCGCGATCGGCGGCAATCTGGAGTCTTTGCAAAACGCCATTGCGTCTATATCAGCAGACGACGGACAGCCTGCGGGTGTGCTCAAGATCAGCCTGCCGCCAACCGTCGGGATGAGCCACATTCTGCCGCTACTGCCGGACTTCTTGCAGCGCTACCCTCGCATCAAGCCCGAGTGGCATTTCGAGAACCGCGCAGTGGACCTGATCGCCGAAGGCTACGACGCCGCTATTGGTGGTGGCTTCGAGCTCGCGCCCGGCATGATCGCCCGGACATTGGCACCAGCGCACATCATCGCCGTCGCATCTCCTGCCTATCTGGCCCGGTGCACGGCACCTGCTGACCCATCCGGGCTGATTGAGCTGGATGGAATCGTCATGCGTTCACTCAAGTCGGGCCGCATCCGTACCTGGAACATGCGCGACGCGCAAGGCGATCAGGTTGCCGCATTGATGCGCGAAACTTTAGTGGTCAACGACCCTGCCGCGCTGAGGGAGGCGGTGCAGCTAGGCTTGGGTGTCGCCATGCTGGCCGTCCCTGATGTTCTAGCAGGATTGGAGTCGGGGAAGCTTGTGCGAGTTTTGCCGCGCTGGTGGGCCGATGCGGGCGCAATCTCGCTCTACTATCCGAGTCGCGACCTGCTCCCGGGCAAGACGCGAGTCTTCATCGACTTCGTGATCGAGGCATTCAAACGTGAAGACTACGCACGGCGTTTTGCCGGTAGCTTGGGATAAGAACGTATGAATGCCTCGCCGTTAACTGGCGATAGTCCCCGAAGGACCTCAAATCACTCCCACTCAATCGTCGCCGGCGGCTTGCTCGACACGTCATAAACCACGCGATTAATCCCGCGCACTTCATTAATAATCCGTGAAGAAACCCGAGCCAGCAGCGGGTGCGGCAGCGGCGCCCAGTCGGCCGTCATGAAGTCAAACGTCTGGACTGCACGCAGCGCCACAACGTACTCATACGTCCGCCCATCGCCCATCACGCCCACCGACTTCACCGGCAGGAACACCGCAAACGCTTGGGACGTCAGCTCATACCAAGTCAAGCCACTAGCTTCATCCTTGGTGTTCCGCAATTCTTCAATAAAGATCGCATCGGCACGGCGCAGCAGTTCAGCATATTCATGCTTCACTTCGCCCAGAATCCGAACGCCCAGCCCCGGACCGGGGAACGGGTGGCGGTACACCATCTGCGGCGGCAAACCCAACGCAACGCCCAGTTCGCGGACTTCGTCCTTGAACAGTTCGCGCAGGGGTTCCAGCAGTTGCAGGTTCAGCGTGTCCGGCAGGCCGCCCACGTTGTGGTGCGACTTGATGGACGTGGCCTTGCCCGTCTTGGCGCCAGCGGATTCGATGACGTCGGGGTAGATCGTGCCCTGGGCCAGCCACTTGGCGCTTTGCTGCTTGCCGGCTTGTTCCTGGAACACTTCGACGAATTCGCGGCCGATGATCTTGCGCTTGGCTTCGGGGTCGGCAACGCCAGACAGCTTGCCCATGAATTGGGCGGTGGCGTCGACGTGAATGATCTTCACGCCCATGTTTTCGGCGAAGGTCTGCATGACCTGCTTGCCTTCGTCCAGGCGCAACAGGCCGTGGTCGACGAACACGCAGGTGAGCTGGTCACCGATGGCCTTGTGGATCAGGGCAGCAGCCACCGAGGAATCGACGCCGCCGGACAGGCCCAGGATGACTTCGTCGGTGCCGACTTGCTCGCGGATGCGGGCGACGGCTTCGGCGACGTAGTCGGGCATGTTCCAGTCGCCCTGGCATTCGCAGATCTCGTTCACGAAGCGGGCCAGCATGGCCTTGCCTTGGACGGTGTGCGTGACTTCGGGGTGGAATTGAACGGCGTAGAAGCGGCGTTCTTCGTCGGCCATGCCGGCGATGGGGCACGACGGCGTGGAGGCCATCAGCTTGAAGCCCGGGGGCAGCTCGGTGACCTTGTCGCCGTGGCTCATCCAGACCTTCAGCATGCCGTGGCCTTCGGGCGTGGTGAAGTCGTCCAGGCCTTCCAGCAGCTTGGTGTGGCCGTGGGCACGCACTTCGGCGTAGCCGAATTCGCGGTGGTCGGAAAAGCTGACCACGCCGCCCAGTTGCTGCGCCATGGACTGCATGCCGTAGCAGATGCCCAGCACCGGCACGCCCAGCTCGAACACGGCGTGCGGCACGCGCATCGAGCCTTCTTCGTAGGCCGAGGCGTGGCTGCCGGACAGGATGATGCCCTTCAAGCCTTGCGCCATCTGCTCGCGCACGAAGGCGTCGTCGACGTCGCCAGGGTGCACTTCGGAGTAGACGCCGGCTTCGCGGACGCGGCGGGCGATCAGTTGGGTGACTTGCGAACCGTAGTCAAGAATGAGGATGCGCTGGTGCATTGAGCTCTACCGATTAAATAAAACCGCACCGGCAGAACCGCGATTGTTAATGCGATTCTGCCGGTGCGTGATGCATGACATTGTAGTTGACTGTACGGATCAGTCGGCGCGGTAGTTGGGCGCTTCCTTGGTGATCTGCACGTCGTGTACGTGGGACTCGCGCACGCCGGCGGAGGTGATCTCCACGAATTCGGCCTTGGTACGCATGTCGTCAATGGTGGCGGCGCCGCAGTAGCCCATCGAGGCGCGGATGCCACCCACCAATTGGTAAATGATGGCCAGCACGCTGCCCTTGTAGGGGACGCGGCCTTCGATGCCTTCGGGGACCAACTTGTCGGCGTTGTTGGACGGGTCCTGGAAATAGCGGTCGGCCGAGCCGTCCGTCATGGCGCCCAGGCTGCCCATGCCACGGTACGACTTGTACGAACGGCCTTGGAACAACACGACTTCGCCCGGGGCTTCCTCCGTGCCGGCGAACATGCCGCCCATCATGCACGAGAACGCGCCGGCGGCCAGCGCCTTGGCGACGTCGCCCGAGTAGCGGATGCCGCCGTCGGCGATGAGCGGAACGCCCGTGCCTTCCAGCGCCTTGGCAACTTCGGAAATGGCATGGATTTGCGGCACGCCCACACCGGCGACGATACGCGTGGTGCAGATGGAGCCGGGGCCGATACCGACCTTGACGCCGTCGGCACCGTGTTCGACCAGCGCGCGCGCGGCGGCGGCGGTGGCGATGTTGCCGCCGATGACTTCAACCTTGGGGTAGTTCTGCTTGACCCAGCGCACGCCTTCCAGCACGCCCTTGGAGTGGCCGTGCGCGGTGTCGACGATCAGGACGTCAACGCCGGCGGCAACCAGCTTTTCCACGCGTTCTTCAGTGCCCGCGCCCACGCCAACCGCTGCGCCAACGCGCAACTGGCCTTGGCCGTCTTTGCTGGCCATCGGGTGTTCGGTGTTCTTGACGATGTCTTTGACGGTGGCCAGGCCACGCAGCTCAAAGCCGTCGTTCACGATCAGCACGCGCTCAAGGCGGTGCTTGTGCATCAGGGATTGCGCTTCGTCCAGCGTGGCGCCTTCCTTCATGGTGACCAGGCGTTCCTGCGGCGTCATGATGTTGCGCAGGGGCTGATCCAGGTTTTCTTCAAAACGCAGATCGCGGTTGGTCACGATGCCGACCAGCTTGCGGCCTTCCACCACCGGCAGGCCCGAAATGCCATGCTGGCGCTGCAACGCAATGGCGTCGCGCACTTTCATTTGGGGGGTGACGGTGACCGGATCGATCACGATGCCGAATTCGTGGCGCTTCACGCGAGCCACTTCACGGGCTTGGGCATCAGCGGACAAATTCTTGTGAATGATCCCGATGCCACCTTCTTGAGCCATGGCGATTGCCAAGCGAGCTTCGGTGACGGTGTCCATGGCGGCGGACACAAGCGGAATATTCAGGCTGATATTGCGGGTCAGGCGGGTGGCCAGGGAGGTGTCGCGCGGCAACACCTCGGAATACGCAGGCACCAACAACACATCGTCGAAGGTGAGCGCTTTTTGAACGAGACGCATGGGTAACTCCGGGCGCAAAGCAAGATTATACGCCGCCAGCAAGTTTTTTCTAGGGTCTACCCTAGGGTTGTACGGAAATTTTGCGAAGGCGGCGCCGCTCAACCGACACCCACGGACGCCGGCAATCCGAGCCCGGCTTACTGCCCTGTTGCCGCCATTCAACAAGCCGGATATTTTTACCCGGATTATATTGACAGGCTATTTTTACCCGGATCATAATCCGACTTGTGATTGATTTGAGATCAGACGAATCGGAACCCGACATCATGACGACCCCTCCCACCCCGCACTACACCGCCTTTGCCGGCCACCGCATTCTTGCCGCCGGACCGCTTGCCGACGTGGCGTTGGCGGTGAAACGCGCCATGTCCACAAGCAGCAGCCAACCCCTGGTGTTCAACGACACCACCGGCCAGCAGACGGACCTGGATCTGCGCGGCGACGATGCCGCCATCATTGCGCGCCACGCGTCATCTATAGACGTAGAAGCCGATGCAAGCGACCCCGCAGACGCGCAGCCACGCGGACGTGGCCGTCCCAAGCTTGGCGTGGTGCCGCGCGAAGTGACGCTGCTGCCTCGGCATTGGGATTGGCTGGCCGCGCAGCCGGGCGGCGCATCGGTCGCGCTGCGCAAACTGGTGGAGCAAGCGCGCCGCGACAACGAAGCGCAAGATCAGACACGCCAGCGCCAGGAAGCCGCGTACCGCTTCATGTCCGCCATGACGGGCAACCTGCCAGGCTTTGAAGAAGCGACCCGTGCGCTATACGCGAGTGACCGCGAGCGCTTTGCGCAATGCATCGCCGCGTGGCCTGAAGATGTACGCGACTACGCAGTGCGCCTGGGTTGGGACACGAACCCAGCGACGGCGCCGCAATCCTAGACACATCGCCAATCAAGGATCGCCTAAGCCCTCACCGACGACCGTTTTAAAGACAAGCCCACGTTAAAGCGCCACCAAGTTTCTGTACGATTCAGTTTCCCCCTTCTTGAACTGGAACACAGGCATGCCACAACTTGTACTGCTTCTGTTGGGAGTTCCCTATCTGCGCAAGCGATGGAAAGGTCTGTTCGCGGCCGGGTTGTTTTTTCTGGTCGCGGGCATCGTCGTTTTCATCGACGCGCTGGACAACGCGCTGTACTTCCCGCTGAACGCCTTCGCCATTCTCTTCATCATTGAAGGGCTGGCCACGCTGATGATCGCGACGACCGGCGTGGGCGGGCAGCGTGTGCTGCGCTATGTGAAGGGGCTGTTCGTGCTGCTGGCCGGCAGCCTGATCCTGGCGGGCCACCATCACGGGCACTTTGCCTTGTCGATGATCTTCGGCGCTTTGTTCCTGACCGACGGCGTGTTGCAATGCCTGGCGGCGTACGTGGTGCGCTACGAGCGGTGGCGCTACGCCTTTGCCGGTGGCATCACTGAAATTCTGCTGGCCATTTTCTTTTTCCAGCCCTACCCCACCAACTACGTCGGCACCGTGCCGTATTGCCTGGGGCTGTTCCTGGGCATCGCGGGCGTGAAGCTGCTGTGGCTGGCGCGTCGGGTCAAGCACCTGGCGTCAAACCCGGCGTTTGCGTCCAATGCATCGCCGGACTTCATGCCCTCGGAACCCACGTCCGCGCCCGCTTCCAATGCAAGCGCTGCGTTGGCGCCCCGCCCCCCCGGCCCGACCGTATGGGACGGCCCGCCCGACGACTCCGAGCCCGCGCTGACGGTGCATGTGTGGACCCCGTCCGGCTCGGCCAAGGCTCAAACGCGCAACCTTCCCTTGGTGGACCGCTACATCGCCGCCGTCGACATCAACGGCGTGATCTCGACGGGACACGCCGCGCTGGAATCGCCGGAAGGCATCTACATCAGCCTGTACCCCCGCGACGAAATCGACCGGTCGCCCGATGAATTCGGCAACCTGCTGCGCGCCACCGCCGAAAACGACATCCCTGGCGTCTATCAACCCGACTACCCCACGGAATCCAAGGCGTGGTGCCCATCGACCGTGCGCGTGCGTTTTCGTAACTACGACGCGCAGAAACTGGCCGACTTCTGGCAAGACTATCGGCAGGACAGCACCTACAACCTGACCCACCGCAACTGCTCCAGCTCGGTCGCGCGTGCGCTGGATGCCGCGTTGGACGGCGTGGTGGGCCGCTTGCACGGCAGCCAGGCCGGTTGGGGGGTGTTGCTGCGTCTACTGCTGACCCCGGAATTGTGGGTAGCCTCGCAGATCCGCAAGCGCGCGCTCACGATGGCGTGGACGCCCGGGCTGACGCTGGACTACGCCCGCGCCATGAGCATGCTGGCCGACCCGCGCCCGTTTGGCTGGTGGAAGATGTCGCAATTGGCGCTGCGCCGCATCGCCGCGTTGCGTGCCAACTGGCGCCAGCAGGACCGCGACGCGCCGCTGCGCCGCCCGCCCGTCTGAGCCTCGCCTGCGCCACCATCCAGAATTCAACCTGTCGATGCGGGCAGAGGCCTGGGCACGTACCTTGCTACCCGCACCTTCACGCACGACATCCCGCCGCCGTTGCGCTTTAATGGACTCGTGCATGTCAACCAAGGACCATCATGTCCACGCCCAAGAACTTCCTGCTCTACGACGGAGACTGCCCCTTCTGCTCGAACTACGTGCGGATGCTGCAATTGCAAAAAGCAGTGGGCCGGATCGAGCTGCTCAATATGCGCGACCACCCCGACCTGGCCGTCGCCTACAAGGCGCAGGGCTATGACCTGAACCAAGGCATGCTGCTGCATCTGGATGGCCAGGATTACTGGGGCGCCGACTGCATCAACCGGCTGGCGATGCTCAGCACCGGCAACGACCTGTTCAACAGCCTGAACGCCGCCGTGTTTCGCAACCGCTGCCTGTCGACGGCGCTATACCCTTTCATGCGCACGGGCCGCAGCCTGGCGCTGACGCTGCTGGGCAAGCGGAAGATGCAGTTGTAGGTCTACGGAACGGATGTGCCCTGGCGGCGCGCGGGCGCCCCATCCACATCCACCACCCGTTGCAAGAACGCGTCCAGCGCCGGATTGTCGTGCTGGGCGTGCCAGGCCAGGTACATGTCGGCGTACAGATTGCGTTGACCGATCGGCCGGAATTCCACCCCTTCAAAGCGCAGTTCCCGCGCGGAGTCCGGCACGATACCCACGCCCAGCCCCGCGCGTATCAGCGCCAGCAGCGTATGGGTTTGCCCCGCGCGCTGCACGTAGTCGGGCTGCACATCCGCCAGCCCGAACGCCCCCACGATACGGTCATAGAAGTACTTGCCTTCACGCGGCGAATACAGCACGAACGGCTGGCCCTGCAACAGGCGCAGCGGCACGGTGTCGTGTTCGCATAGCGGCGAGCCGGCGGGCAGCGCCAGCACCAGGGGTTCGCGTTCGATCAGGCGGGACTCAATGCCGGCTTGCTGCGGCACGCTGCGCGCCAAAATAACGTCCAGCTCGCGCGCCAACAGCAGCCGGTCCAGATCGGTGCTGACCGTTTCGCGCAGTTGGATTTCAACGCCTGCCAGCAGCTTGCGCGCCCGCATGATCATTGACGGCATCAGTCGGTAGGACGCCACCGCCGTAAAGCCCAGGGTGATGTGCCCGGCGTCGCCCCCGGACGTGCGCCGCGCCGTGGCGGCCGCGCGCGCCGAAAACTCCAGCAGATGGCGCGCATCGCGCAGGAAGCGCCGGCCGGCCGCACTTAGCAGCACCTGGCGGCTGTTGCGCTCGAACAGCGTCACGCCCAGATCCTGTTCCAGCAATTGAATCTGGCGCGACAGCGGCGGCTGCGTCATGCATAGCCGTTCGGCGGCGCGGCCGAAGTGCAGCTCTTCGGCCACCGCAATGAAACACTCCAACTGACGGAATTCCATCGATTCAATCCTTGAATTGATCAATGCTATTTATAGCTCGAACGGCTATCCATCGAAAGCCGTTTCTATACTCCGAAAAAATGGCCGCGCGCAGGCCCACCAAGTCCCAAAGGAGCATCACCGCAGCACGTTGATTTTTCGCGACGAAAGCCGCTTGCCAACGCAAATTCACCCCAAAAAAGAGAAGAGACATGGAGACAACCCCCATCGCCCGCCCCCGCGTCCGGCTCATCGCCGCGGCGCTGGCCCTGGCCGCCACCGCCGCGTTGCCGTTCAGCACGCAGGCCGCCGGGTACCCCGAGCGCCCCATCAACCTGATCGTGCCGTTTTCGCCGGGCGGCGGCACCGACATCTCGGCGCGGCTCTTGGCCGTGGCGCTCACCGAGAAGCTGGCGGCGTCGGTGGTGGTGGACAACCGCCCGGGCGCGGGCGGGCAGATCGCCGCGGACCTGGTGGCGCGCTCGCCAGCCGACGGCTACACGCTGCTGTTCGCCAATTCCGGCATGCTGGCGATCAACCCCTGGATCTACAAGCTGCATTCCGACCCGGCCACCGCGTTCGCGCCCGTGTCGCTGTTTTCGGATCTGCCCTTCGTGCTGGTCGTACCCACCACCCTGCCCGCCAAGAACGTGGCGGACCTGGTGACGCTGGCCAAAGCCGAACCGGGCAAGCACACCTTTGCCAGTTCCGGCACGGGCGGCGCGCCGCATTTGTCGGGTGAAATCTTCCAGCAGGCAACCGGCGTCGCCCTGATGCACGTGCCGTATAAGGGCGGCGGCCCCGCCATGACCGACCTGATGGCCGGCCGCGTCGACATGCTGTTTGCGTCCGTGCTGGAAACCATGCCCTACGTCACTGCGGGCAAGCTGCGCGCGCTGGCGGTCACGGGCGACAGCCGCTCGCCCGCCATGCCCGATGTGCCGACCATCGACGAAGCCGGCGTGAAGAACGCGCAATCCGGCTCGTGGACCGCCGTGCTGGCGCCGGCCGGCACGCCGCCCGCCGTGATCGACAAGCTGTCGCAAGCCATCCGCGACGTTGCCAACGACCCGGCCGTCAAGACCAAGCTGGAATCGCAAGGCGCCGTGGCCCACGGCTCGACCCCGCAGCAGTTGCAAGCGCTAGCCGCCAGCGAACGCGCGCGCTATGGGCAGATCATCAAGACCCGCAACATACAAACCAATTGATAGGCACCCGGCCCGGCTTCCTCCGGGCCATTTCGATGAACCATCCCCATAAGCCGCACCCATGACCGATTCCCTGCCCTCCTCCGCCCCGCACCTGTTGATGGTCGGCCCTTTGCTGCCGGACCTGATTGCGGACCTTGAATCGCGCTATCACGTGCATCGCTTGTGGGAAGCGGCTGATGCCGACGCGCTGCTGCGCGAACACGGAGCGAACATTCGCGGCATCGCTACCAGCGGGCGCTTTGGCGCCACGGCCGAGCTGATCAACGCCCTGCCGGCGCTGGAAGGTATCTTCAGTTTTGGCGTGGGCTACGACACCATCGACCTGACTGCCGCGAAGGCGCGCGGCGTGGTCGTCACCAACACACCGGGCGTGCTGGACGCCTGCGTCGCCGACACGGCGCTCGCCTTGATGTTGGCCGCGCCACGTCGCATCGCCCAAGCCGACCGCTTCGTGCGCGCCGGCCGCTGGCCCAATGAAGGCTTTCCGCTGGGCACCCGCATGAGCGGCAAGCGCTGCGGCATCGTGGGCCTGGGCAATATCGGCTTGCAGATCGCCCGCCGCGCCGCCGCCTTCGACATGGAAATCCTGTACACCAACCGCAAGCCGCGCGCCGATGCGCCGGCGGAATATCGCTACGTCGCAGACATTGAAACGCTGGCCGCCCAGTGCGACTTCCTGGTGCTGGCCGTGCCGGGCGGCGGCGCCACGCAGCATATGGTGAACGCGCGGGTGCTGGACGCGCTGGGTCCACAGGGCTGGCTGATCAACATTGCGCGGGGCACGGTCGTTGACGAAGCCGCGCTGGTCAGCGCCTTGGAAAACAAGCGCATCGCGGGCGCCGGGCTGGACGTGTTCGAACACGAACCCGAGACCCCGGCCGCCCTGCACGCGATGGACAACGTGGTGCTGCTGCCGCACATCGCCAGCGGCACGCACGAAACCCGCCGCGCCATGGCCGATTTGATGGTGGCGAATCTGGACGGCTGGTTTCGGGATGAGAAAGTGCTGACGCGGGTGGTTTAAGGCGATGGCACGAAAGCGCCGGCGTCGCGGCGCTTGGGCCAAAGCGGTTGGGCACAGCGCTTGAACTTGCCCTTACTCGCTGACCCACTGCAAGTCGGGTGACGGCGCGCCTTCCTGTTGGAAATGCAGCAGAGCCGCCTTCGCCATGTCCCGGTCCACGCATTGGTACTGCTGGTAGCTGCCCGCCTGGCCCCCCACCACCACTTCCTGATCGTGGTCTTCCGAGCGCGACGGGTCGATCAGCGTATAGATGCGCGCGTCGTCATCCAGCGTGATGGACACGACGAACGCGCCATCGCCGCCCCCGATCGCCATGACGGTTTCGTCTTCCGTCACGAAGGCGATGGAACTGAATTGCGCGCCGTCCAGTTGGTCCAGCGCGGCCAAGTTATCGGCGTGACTTGGGTCGTCGCGCTCGCTGACCGCGACGCGTTCGCCCAGACGGCGTTCTTCAATCAGTTTTTTTATTTTCACAGCGTTCCAGCCCCCTTGGTCATGGACGCGTGGCCACCCGCGTGGGCCAGCGCCGCTCTATTGCTGCCCCGTAATAAACAAGGCGCGAAAAGAAGCAGTCTACCGGGATCGGGGCAAGCAGGTGCGGGCCACGGTTTATGCCAGAATTGCGCCATGAAATTGATCATCACCGCCGCCGTTCTGCTATTGGCCACCGTGGCATCCATCGTTTATCGGGTGACCCGGCGCAGCCCCGACGACACCGGCCACCGCATCCGCAGCGATCTCGTCGCGGGCGGCTTGATGTTTGCGTTTATTGCGCCCGCCATTGGCGGCATCGCAGTCACGCTGGTGCTCAGCGCCATTTCACAGACCCCTAGAAACCTGATGATCATGGTTTTCGGCCTGCCCTGGTTTTATTTATTTGGCGTAATCCCCGCGCTGCTGTGCGGCATCGTGGCCGGCGCGCTGAGGCCCGTGCGATCCACCTGGGCGGCGCTGGGCAAGATTGCGCTGGTCGGCCTGGTCTTTGGAATGGGCTCTTTCCTGCCGTTCTCCGGCCGCGATGCCGAAGTGCGCGACGTCCTCTTCCCGTTCTTCGTGGGTGGTCTGCCCGGGATGCTCAGCGGCTTTTTCTGCGCCTACTGGTTCTACGGCAAACCCGGCAGCGTGCGTCCGACAAGCGCAGACGCGTCACAAGTGGCGTGACGTGAAACGAAGCGCCCCGGCGTGGTCAACTGCAAGCCGCGCCTGAGCGTCAACCGCTATCAGCGCTCTTCCTGCCGTTCCTTCTCTTCGGCCGCCGCCACATCCTCCAGCTTCACCGTCTGCGTACAGCCATTGGCTGCCGCACATTGGCCGGGCTGTTGCGAGCTTTTCACGCACTCGGCAAAGGCCAGCGCGGCGTCCACCGTCGGGAAGTGGTACGAATGTCCATCCGTGAAAGCGACCTTTCCTTCGACTGAGCAATCCATGCCTGACTCCGTTAGCGACGCAATTCTTCGTCGGCATAGCCAAACGGCCAGCGGCGCTTGTTCGGTTCAGGGGTCGGCTTTTCGTTATTCATGATGGACTCCAATATTCGAATATAAGAATCCTATCCGCGCAGTTGTAACAGCGACGTAAGGGTTCGCAAACAAGCCCTTCATTGCTACGGTGTGCGCGCATGTCATGAATAAGTGATAGCAGGCGGCAATCGCCCACAAGGGCGATATTCCCCTGACCGCATCCAGTGCTATCAATAAAGCGCCAAGGGAGAAACCGCCGTCCGTCGGCATAACAACATCCGGCCCGATACGGATTGGCGATCTGAGGGAGGGCTTTGTCATGGCCTCAGGCTCACGACTGTCTGACGTAATTGTCAAACTGCCGGACCGGTCGACCGTACGCATTGAACGTCGCCTGGTTATTACTCGAAGCGCCGACGCGCCGCCAGAACATCGCTATGTCTGCACGCTGGAATCAGGCGAGCAAGTGACTTGGCTGGGCGATGGCAAGTACCGTTTGCCAGACGGCGCCGTCGCGGTGGCCGTGGCACACAAGCGCCCGTAGTCACGACGGGCAGCGCAGCGTTGCCCTTCACTTCAGTGATTTTCCTTTGCGTGATTGACCGTGTACTTGGGGATGTCGACCGTCAGGTCCTGTTCGCCGACGATGGCCTGACAGCTCAAGCGCGACTGCGGTTCGACGCCCCACGCGCGGTCCAGCAGGTCTTCTTCGCCCTCTTCCACGTCGTTAAGCGCATCAAAACCGCTGCGCACGATGCAATGGCAGGTCGTGCAGGCGCGGCTTTTTTCGTACGCGTGTTCAATATCAATGCCGTGATCCAGCAACGCATCACAGAGGGACGTTCCCACGGACACGTCCAGCACGGCGCCGGCGGGTGCAAGATCGGGATGGGGAAGAACGGTGATTTTTGGCATATCGGGCCACCTTATGTGTCGGTCTTGGAAGATTCAAACCAGTACCCCGAGACTAAAGATGCCCACGTTGGCAAGGTCAAGCGCCCGCTAGCGCAAATAATTGTCAAGTCCACACGAGTTACCGTGTCAAAACACTGTTATCGCCGCACAATCAATGCGCACGAATTCTCTGGACATCTCGTCCTTTGGGAGAACCATATGTGCGATTGCGCTGCTTGCGTTACCCCTTCCCCGGACTCCACCCCACGCCGTCGCCTGCTATTGGGCGCGGCAGGTCTTGCTGCTTTCGGCGCGACCGGCTGGGCGGAAACGGCCAATGCCGAAGTCCCGTCCAACGATATTGGCGGCGAAGAAGCCTTGAAACGACTGATGGCCGGCAATGCCCGGTATGCGGCAAACAAACCCAACATGCGGGACTTTTCAGCGGGCCGGGCGGCTCGCGTCAAAACGCAAAAGCCGATCGCCGCGATACTCAGTTGCTCTGATTCCCGGGTAGCGCCGGAATTGGCCTTCGACCAAAGCCCGGGCGATGTCTTCATCGTTCGGGTCGCGGGAAACTTCGTCAACGAAGATGGCCTGGCCAGTTTCGAATTCGCCGCGAAGGTTTTGAACGCGCCGTTGATCCTGGTGCTGGGCCACAACAACTGCGGCGCGGTGGACGCCGCGATAAAGGTCCTGAAAGAAAACGCCGAACTGCCCGGCCATCTTCCACAATTGGTCAACGCCATCAAGCCCGCCGTGGAACGCGCCAGCAAGGGCGACCCCAAGAACCTGCTGACCGCCTCCATCGCCGAAAACGTCCGCCAGGCCGTCCAGCGCTTGCAGACGGCGCAGCCGGTGTTGCAAGGCATGGTCCAGGAAAAGAAGTTGATGGTGGCGGGCGGCGTGTATGACCTGGCGACGGGGAAGGTGACGTTGGTTTGATTAAGCGGTTGATTGCTCGGGTTGATTGCGTTGGCTTAATCGCCCCGACCTGACCCACGCTTGCACGGTCGCGGGCGTTTCTGATGGAAGGCCGCGACCGGATAGCGAAAGCGGGCATCCCGCCCCGCCTGGTGATTGCCTAGTTGCTTACTGCTTTACCGCCAAGGGATGCTCAAAGAAGAACCGCAGCATTTCTTGCGTAGCATCCGGCCCGCTCAGGTCCGTGTACGACCCCTTGGGCGACCCGCCAGCCCAGGCATGGCCGGCGCCGTGCACCTCCCAATATTCCGCAACAACCTTGCCCTGCGCGTTCGTGTACACGCGCTTGGTGCTGTCACGCCCTTGGTTCGCCCCCGCCACGCGCTGGCTTTGCACGCGCGCATCCGGCCCGGCGCTGGCGGCGACGACCGCGCCGGCGTTGGCCGGGTGCACGGTGTTATCGCGGTCCCCATGAAAAACAATGGTCGGCACCGGCGTGCTGGACGCCGCGCCCGGCCGGACCCCAATACCCTTCATGGCCGACAAGGCGGACGGCAGGTCCTTGGCCGCGCCCGCTGCCAGGCCCGAATGCACGCCCGCCGCCGCATACAACTGCGGATAGGTGTCGGCCAGAATCGCGGCCATCGCGCCGCCCGCCGACAGCCCCGCCACATAGACGCGCCGCGTATCGATGCCGTATTCGGCGATGACGTGGCGCGTCATGTCCGCCAATATCGACGGCTCGCCTTTGCCGGCCTGCTGATGGTTGTGCTTGAACCAGTTCCAGCACTTCTGCGGATTGGTTTCGCGCGGCTGCACCGGATACAGCACATAGAAACCCTGCTTTCGCGCGGCGTCGTTCATGGCGGTGCCGGCCGCGAAGTCGTCAGCGTCCTGCGTGCAACCGTGCAGCATCACCACCAGCGGCCTCGCTTGCCCGTTCACGCCTGGCGGCACATACAGCTTGTAGGCGCGCTGACCGGCGGTATTGCGAAACGAACCCGCCGTGAAGAAATCACCCTGCGTGGCGGAGGACTCGCCGGGCGCGCGATGGGTGGGTTGGGATGTCGGAGCGGCGCCATCGTCACGCGCCGAGGACGGCGCGGCGGCTGGGGATGATGCGCTCGGCGACGACGCGGGAACCTCGCGCGCCTCGACGTCAATCACATCGGCCTCGTCATAGCGCGGCGCGGCGGATGCCGCCGTGGGCGGCACGCCCATCAAAGCGGCTTGAATGGCGGCGGTGGCCGCGGCCAGGTTGCCGGAACGGGTAAGCCGCGTGGCTTGGCTCATCAGTTGCTGAAATTCTGGGTGCATGGAGTGACCTTTGAAGCGGCAATAACGTGTCAGCGGATGCGCTGACTCAGGGCAGCCTTGACGGCGGGGCTGGCGTGCAAAGCCCCCAATACCGTCACGGATTCAATCGTGGCCAACGCCAATTCGGGCGTCACGTCCGGCGCAATGGTCGCCAGCCCCAGGATCCGGATTTGCAGCATTTCACCGGCCGCTTGAACCGCGAGCAGATCGTCGACCGTGTAGTGCTGAATTCCCAACACCAGTGTTTTCCGGCTGACCGCCTGCCGCACGGCATCGCCATGGGCGGCAAGCTGGTTGCGGATGGCGGTGCGGATCAGGTCGGTCCGGTTGGCGTAGAAGCCCTCTTGAACCAGAAGATCAATCTGGCCCAGGTCGACATAACCCAGGTTGATCGTGATCTTTTCGTCTGAGGGCTTGGGAGCGGAAGCGAGGCGTGGGGGACGTGGAGGCATGGAACAAAGCATAAAACCATCCAAGTGGATGGCCTATGGATGTTTCAACTTGATAGACCTTCGAACGCCGATCGGGTCGACGGGGATCTGTCCCTAAGCCCTTGAAATAACGAGAAGTTATGAAACTGCATAAGGAAATGCCCACATAGGGAATTTACTTATGCCTTTTAACTATTTGCAGCGCGCATACTTGCCAGGTCAGAATTCGCTCTGAGCATAAAGCACCCCAGATGGAACTTCGCCAACTCGAGGCCTTCGCGGCCGTCATGTCTACAGGTAGCGTCACCGCTGCCGGGCGTCTGCTTGGGCGTTCGCAGCCGGCCATCAGCCGCCTGTTGCAAGAGCTTGAAGCGGAAATCGGCTATGCCCTGTTCAACCGCAGCGGGCCGCGCGTCACGCCCACCGAACAGGGCTTTCTGCTGTATGACGACGTGGAACGCGCGCTGGCCGGTTTGCAGCAGATTCGCAGCCGCGCCGAAGAAATTGCGCGCGGCCAGGCCAAGCCGCTGCTGCTAGCGGCAACGTCCGCGCTGGCTGCCGGCCTGGTGCCGGACGCGCTCAAACGCATCGAATCCCAAACCGGCGCCATGCGGGTGCAAGTGCGCAGCGCCTCGCCCGAACGGGTCGTGCACGCAGTGCTGACCGGCGCCGCGCAACTGGGCGCCACCAGCCTGCCGTTGGAACATCGCGGCCTGACCGTGCATTGGATCGCGCAAGCGCCCTGCGTAGTGGCCTTGCCCGAAAACGATCCGCTGGTCGCGCATGCCGTGGTGCCCGTCGCCCTTCTGGCCGGCCGCCGCCTGATCACCATGGCCAACCCCTACCGCCTGCGTCGCCGCCTGGACGCCGCGTTGGCCCCCGACGGCAATGCGCCCGGCACCATCGAAACCAATTCGTCCGTCAACGCCCTGGCCGCCGTGCGCGCCGGCTTGGGTGTGTCGGTGCTGGAACCGATTACCGCTTACGGCGTCCCGATGCCGGGCGTGGCGATCCGGCCTATCGACCTGGACATCCCTTTCTTCTTTGGGGTCATCACCCCGCAGCCGCAACCGCAACCTCAACCGTTGACGCCCGCCTGCCAGGCCATGGCCGACGCGCTGGCCGAAGCCGCCGCCGCGCTGCTGCCCGGCTTTGTGCTGCACGACGCCAGCGAGCACGCCGCGCTGCTGCATTCTGTCTACGGTGATGACGCCCCTGTTTTGGACTCCCCCACACTATGAATTTGCCCGTTGCCACCCCGCCGCAAGGCTTGGATGCGCTGGAAGCGCGTCTGCGGCAAGACCTGTCCTGGCTGGAAATTCCCGCCAAGAACTGGGTTGCGCCCCGTCTGGTTGACGGCCAACAAGTACTGGACGTTGTCGTCATCGGCGGCGGCATGGCCGGCCTGGCCGCGGCCGCATCGTTGACGCACCTGGGCATCACCGCGCCCATCTTCGACCAGGCGCCCGAAGGCTACGAAGGCCCGTGGGCCACCACCGCCCGCATGGAAACGCTGCGTAGTCCCAAGCAGCTGACCGGCCCCGCGCTGGGCTTGCCCGCGCTGACGTTCCGCGCCTGGTTCGAAGCGCAGTTCGGCACCGCCGAATGGGACGCGCTGGACAAGATTCCGCGCCTGCAATGGATGGACTACCTGCGCTGGTATCGCCGCGTGCTGAACCTGGACGTGCGCAACAACCATCGCGTGCTGTCCGTGCAGCCGCGCGCCGACCGCCTGGTGCAACTGGACATCGAATCGCCCGCCGGACGCAGCACCGTGCTGGCCCGCCGCGTGGTGCTGGCCACCGGCCGCGCCGGCCTGGGCGGCGCCTATGTGCCTGACTTTGCCAAGAAACTGCCGCGTGACCGCTGGGCGCATTCGTCCGACGTGATGGACTACGCCACGCTGGCCGGCAAGCGCGTTGGCGTCGTGGGCGCGGGCGCGTCCGCCATGGACAGCGCAGGCACGGCGCTGGAAGCCGGCGCCGCCAGCGTCGACCTGCTGATCCGCCGCAATGACATCCCGCGCGTGAACAAAGGCAAAGGCGCGGGCAACCCCGGCCTGACCCACGGCCACCTGACCCTGCCCGACGAATGGAAGTGGAAGATCCGCCACTACATCAACGCCGCCCAAGTGCCGCCCCCGCGCGGCAGCACCTTGCGCGTGTCGCGCTTCCCGAACGCACGCTTCAACCTGGGCTGTGGCGTGCAAGACCTGGCAATGGTGGGCGACGACATCCACGTCACCACGCCCAAAGGCGTGTTCGTGCTGGACTTCCTGATCTTCTCGACGGGCTTTCGTATCGACTGGACCGTGCGCCCGGAATTCGCGCCGCTGGCGCCTCACGTGCGCAACTGGGGCGACCGGTTCACCCCGCCCCCCGGCGAAGAAGACCAGGAACTGCATGATTCGCCCGACCTGGGCGCCGTCTTCGAACTGCAAGAAAAAGTCCCCGGCGCCTGCCCGGGCCTGGACCGCGTGCACTGCTTTTCCTACCCCGCCGCGCTGACCCAAGGCACGATCTCGGGCGACATCCCGGCCATCAGCGACGGCGCCAAGCGCCTGGCGCAAGGCATCGCCGGCCTGTTCTACCGCGAAGACGTGGAAACGTACTACGCGAATATGGAAGCGTTTTCCGAACCGGAAGTGTTCGGCGATGAATGGACGCCGGCCCCGCCGCCCGCGGCAATTGCCACCCCGGCCTCGCAAGCGGAGACCACGCAATGACCGGTTGGTTGATACGCCGTGTCGCGCAAGCGGCGGTGGTGGTGTTGCTGATGACGCTGATCGTCTTCGTGGGCCTGCACGCCATCGGCAACCCCGTGGACATCCTGATCGGCCAAGACGTCGACCAGGTGGACCGCGCCCGCATCATCGCGGAACTGGGCCTGGACAAGCCGCTGTGGCAGCAATACCTGGGCTTTCTGAACGGGGCGCTGCACGGCAACCTCGGCAACAGCTTCGTCTACAACATCCCCGCGATTGAACTGGTGATCCAGCGTCTGCCCGCCACGCTGGAACTGGCGATCAGCGCGCTGCTGCTGGCCGTCATCATCGGCCTGCCGCTGGGCTTGATTGCCGGCCTGTACCCCGACAGCCGCTTTTCCAAAATGATCATGGCCGGCAGCATCGTCGGCTTCTCACTGCCCACGTTCTGGGTGGCGCTGATGCTCATCATGACGTTCAGCGTGTCACTCGGCTGGCTGCCCGCCAGCGGGCGTGGGCAAACGGTGGAATTCCTGGGCTTTCAGTGGTCGTGGTTGACCGCCGACGGCTGGCGCCATTTGATCCTGCCCGCGCTGAACCTGTCGCTGTTCAAGATTTCGCTTGTCATCCGCCTGACCCGCGCCGGCGTGCGCGACGTGATGCCGCTGGACTTCGTGAAGTTCGCGCGCGCCAAGGGCTTGTCGCCGTTTCGCGTGGTCTGTGTGCACGTGCTGCGCAACACGATGATCCCGCTGGTGACGGTGCTGGGCCTGGAGCTGGGTTCGACGATTGCGTTCGCCGTCATCACGGAAAGCATTTTCTCGTGGCCGGGCGCCGGCAAGCTGATTCTGGACAGCCTGAACGCGCTGGACCGCCCCGTAATCGTCGCCTACCTGATCGTGGTCGTGTGCCTGTTCGTCACCCTGAACCTGATCGTCGACATTCTTTATAAAGTGCTGGACCCCCGGGTACGGCTGGAGGGCTCGGCATGAGCACCACTGCAACCCCCGAGAAGGTTCCGGCCCTGCGCCGCGAATCGCCCTGGCGCCGCAACCTGACTGAATTCCTGTCGTCCAAGACGGCGGTATTCGGCCTGGCCGTGGCCACGCTGCTGATCCTGGCCGCCATCTTCGCGCCGTGGATTTCGCCGCAGAACCCGTATGACCTGCTGCAAATCGACGTGCTGGATTCCCGCATGCCGCCGGGTTCCATGAATGGCCTGGACACCTTCCACTATTGGCTAGGCACCGACGGCCAGGGCCGCGACCTGCTGTCCGGCATTCTGTACGGTCTGCGCATCAGCTTGATGGTGGGCGTGGGCTCGGCCGTTATCGCCGGCATCGTCGGCACGCTGCTGGGCCTGCTTGCCGCCTACGCGGGCGGCAAGGTCGACGCCTTCATCATGCGTTTGGTCGACCTGATTCTGTCGTTCCCGTCCATCCTGGTTGCCATGATGATCCTGGCCTTTCTGGGCAAGGGCGTGGGCAACGTGGTGCTGACGCTGGTGATTCTGGAATGGGCCTACTACGCCCGTACCGCACGCGGCCAAGCCCTGGTGGAACGCCGCCGTGAATACGTCGAAGCCGCCCGCTGCCTGGACATTCCCAACTGGCGGATCATGCTCAAGCACATTCTGCCCAACTGCCTGCCGCCGCTGATCGTCATCGGCACCTTGCAGATTGCGCGCGCCATCACGCTGGAGGCCACGTTGAGCTTTCTGGGCCTGGGCGTGCCGGTGACCGAACCGTCGCTGGGTCTGCTGATTTCCAACGGCTTTCAATACATGCTGTCCGGTGAATACTGGATCAGCTTCTACCCCGGCATCGCGCTGCTGATCACCATCGTCGCCATCAACCTGGTGGGCGACCGCCTGCGCGACGTGCTGAACCCAAGGACTCACAAATGACCGACCGCACCGCTACCGGCGCGCCGGCCACGCTTGAAGTGCGCAACCTGCGCACGCACTTCCATACCCGCGCGGGCGTGCTGCCCGCCGTGGACGACGTGTCGTTCACGCTGGAGCGCGGCAAGATTCTGGGCCTGGTCGGTGAATCCGGCTCGGGCAAATCCGTGACGGGCTTTTCCATCATGGGTCTGGTTGACGCCCCCGGCCGTATCGTCGGCGGAGAAATCCTGTTCCAGGGGCGCGCCCTGACCAAGCTGGCTCCGCGCGATCTGCGCCGCCTGCAAGGCAACCGCATCGCCATGATCTTTCAAGATCCGATGATGACGCTGAACCCCGTCTTGCGGGTGGACGTGCAGATGATCGAAACCGTGCGCGCGCATAACAAGATGAGCAAGGCGCAGGCCCGCACGCTGGCCCGCGACACGCTGGGCATGATGGGCATTCCCAGCCCCGAAGAACGTTTGCTGGCCTACCCGCATCAGCTGTCTGGCGGCATGCGCCAGCGCGTGGCCATTGCCATCGCCATGCTGCACCGCCCTGACCTGATCATTGCCGACGAACCCACCACGGCGCTGGACGTCACCATCCAGGCGCAGATTCTGTCTGAAGTGCAAAAGCTGGCGCAGCAGCACGGCACCAGCCTGATCTGGATCACGCATGATCTGTCGGTCGTGGCGGGTCTTGCTGATGACGTGGCCGTGATGTACGCCGGCCGCATCGTTGAACACGGCAAGGTCGACGACGTGCTGGACCGCCCGCAGCACCCCTACACCGTCGGCCTGATCGACAGCCTGCCCAGCAATAACCTGCGGGGCCAGCGCCTGCGCCAGATCCCCGGCATGACGCCCAACCTGCTGCACCTGCCCGCCGGCTGTGCGTTTTCCGCGCGTTGCTCGCGTGCCACCGCCGCCTGTGGCCAGCAACCCGGCATCACTCAAGCCCTGCCCGAACACGACGTGCGCTGCTTCCATCCGACTATCCAGATCCACAACGAGGTGACGGCATGACTGTATCCGCCGCCCCCACGCCGCTGATTGACCTTTCCCAAGTCAGCAAGCGCTTTGGCGAAAGAAAGGTCGGCGCAGCCGGCCGCGCCATGCAGCGCATGGGCTTGTCCAAGCCGCCCGCCATCACGCGCGCCGTCGACAACGTGGACCTGATCGTGAACCCCGGCGAAGTGGTCGGCCTGGTGGGTGAATCCGGCTGCGGCAAATCCACGCTGGGCCGCATCGCCGCCGGCTTGTTGACGCCGTCCGGCGGTGAAGTGCGCATCAACGGCGTGCGCCCGTCCGACATGAACTCGGCCGCCGCCCACGCCGCGCGCCTGACCGTGCAGATGATTTTCCAGGACCCCTACGCCAGCCTTAACCCGCGCCTGCGCGTGGACGAGATCGTGGGCGAAGCGGCCCGCATCCACGGCCTGGTCGGCAATGGCGACTTTGACGACTACGTCAGCGCCCAGCTGGAACGCGCGGGGCTCGACCCCGCCCTGCGCCAACGCTATCCGCACCAATTCAGCGGCGGCCAGCGCCAACGCATCGGCATCGCCCGCGCACTGGCCGTACAGCCGTCCATGCTGGTGTGCGACGAAGCCGTGGCCGCGCTGGACGTGTCCATTCAAGCGCAGATCTTGAACCTGTTCATGGACCTGCGTGAAGAACTGAACCTGACGTATCTCTTCATCAGCCATGACCTGGGCGTGGTGGAACACCTGTCTGACCGCGTGGTCATCATGTACCTGGGCCGCGTCGTGGAAACGGCCACGGTGGACGAAGTGTTCCAGCGCCCCAACCACCCGTACACGCAAGCGCTGCTGGCGGAAATTCCCAGCCTGAAGTCGCGCCACAAGATCTTTACCGCGATCAAAGGCGAGATTCCCAGCCCGCTGAACCCGCCCGGCGGCTGCCATTTTCATCCGCGATGTCCGCATGCGATGCCGCGCTGCAAGACCGAGGTTCCCACGTTGAAGGGAATCGCCATCAACCATTTAAGCGCCTGTCATTTGAACGACATGGCCTGAACCTAATTGGCCGCGTTGTCCTGAATGCCTTGAATTCCTTCAGTGGCCTGAATGACAACGCAGCCTTCGGAACACTTAACTCGTTCCCCCCCTACCAAGGCCCCCGAACATGAAACGCTTGATTCTTTCGACCCTGACCGCCGCCATTCTCGGCGCCTCTGCCGCCGCATCCGCCGACAACCTGTCGATCGGCTTCGCCGACCCGCTGTCGTCCCTGGACCCGCAGCTGAACAACCACGCCGGCGACCGCTCGGTGGCCCTGCACTTCTGGGACCTGCTGATCGAGAACAAGTGGAACAAGCTGCAACCCGGCCTGGCCGTCAGCTGGAAACCGCTGGACCCCACCACCTGGGAATTCAAGCTGCGTGAAGGCGTCAAGTGGCAAGACGGCACGCCCTTCACCGCCGACGACCTGATCTATTCCTACACCCGCGCGCGCGCCGTGCCCGGCAGCGTGGCAACGTACGCCGGCTACCTGCGCACCATCGACACGATGACCGCCAAGGACCCGCTGACGCTCATCGTCAAGACCAAGGCACCCAACCCCGACCTGCCGCTGAACCTGGCATCCGTGCACGTCGTCAGCAAGCACGTTGGTGAAAAGTCCACCACCGAAGACTACAACTCGGGCAAGGCCATGGTCGGCACCGGCCCGTACAAGTTCGTGTCCTACACGCCGGGCGACCGCGTCATCATGGAACGCAACGACGGCTACTGGGGCGAGAAGGCCACGTGGGACAAGGTCAACTACCGCTACATCAACAACGCCGCCTCGCGCACCGCCGCCCTGTTGGCCGGCGACGTGGACGTGATCGACAAGGTGTCGGTGTCGGACCTGGCCAAGCTGCAAAAGGCCGCCAACATCTCGGTGTACCCGTACGACGGCCTGCGCGTCATGCTGCTGCAACCCAGCTTCAACCCTGCGCCCAACCAGTACATCACCGACAACAACGGCAAGCCGCTGGACAAGAACCCGCTGCTGGACCTGCGCGTGCGTCAGGCGCTGAACCTGGCCATCAACCGCAAGGCCATTTCGGACCGCATCCTGCAAGGCGCGGCCACCGAAGCCAACCAGTGGATGCCCAAGGGCACCTTCGGCTACAACCCCGACGTGAAAGACATCCCCAACGATGTCGCGCAAGCCAAGAAGCTGCTGGCCGAAGCGGGCTTTCCCGACGGCTTCAAGCTGACCATGCACGTGCCCAACGACCGCTACCCGCAAGGCCCGGAAACGGCCCAAGCCGTGGCGCAGTTCTGGACCCGCGTGGGCGTGAAGACCCAAGTGGAAGTGGTGCCATGGGCCGTGTACTCGGGCCGCGCCAACAAGAACGAATTCGCCGTCAGCATGCTGGCGTGGGGCAACGGCACGGGTGAAGGCAGCTACGCGCTGGTCAACATCCTGGCGTCGGTCGACCCCAAGAAGGGCCTGGGCGCCTCCAACTGGGGCCACTACTCCAACCCCAAGGTGGACGCTGCGCTGGAACAGTCCACGTCGGAATTCGATGTGGCCAAGCGTGAAGCCATCCTGCGCGACTCGGTCAAGCTGGTGTCCGACGACGTCGGCATCTTCCCGCTGTTCCACTACAAGAACATCTGGGCCACCAAGAAGGGCTTGAAGGTTACGCCGATGACCAGCGACCGCACGGCCGCCATGATGGTCACCAAAGAACCCGCCGCCGCTGCCGGTAAATAAGCCATGGCGCCGACCCTGACCATCACCCCCGCGGACGCCTTGATCGACGTGCCGCGCCAGATCCGGGTGGAAAACGTGGCACCCGGCCAAACGGTGCATATCACCGCGCGCACCCGCCGCAACGGCGTGCTGTGGCAAGCCCACGCCGCCTACACGGCGGGCGAAGACGGCGCTGTCGACCTGACCCGCGACGCGCCCGTTTCGGGCGACTACACCGGCTTGTCGCCCATGGGCCTGATCTGGTCGCAAGCTCCGGTGGACTCGCCCAGCCGCGAACACTTCAACCACCCGGTGACCGATGCTTTGGTCACTGATGTGGTTGCACGTGTGGGTGCGGTTGAACGCGGTGCTGAAGGCGGTGCTGATGCCGGCGTTGATGCCGGCGTTGCAGCCGACATGCAGGCCCAAGCCACGTTCACGCAACGCTTGGCGCTGGATGGCGTCACGCGCCACGAGGTCCGCGAAGAAGGCTTGGTCGGCACGCTGTACCGGCCGGCAGGCAGCAAGCCCGGTTCGCACCCCGCCGTCATGATCCTGAACGGCTCGGGCGGCGGCATCAACGAACCCCGCGCGGCTCTATACGCATCGCGCGGCTACGCCGCCTTTGCGCTGGCCTACTTCAAGGCACCCGGCCTGTCCGACTACATCTCGAACACCCCGCTGGAATACTTCCAGACCGGCCTGCGCTGGCTGCGCAAAAAGGTTCAGCCCAAGCACGACTTTGTCGCCATCAGCGGCCAATCGCGCGGCGGTGAACTGGTGCTGCTGCTGGGCGCAACCTTCCCCAAGGAAGTGTCCGCCGTCGTCGCCTACGTACCCGGCGCCGTCGTCCACAGCGGCCAAAACGCCTGCGCCCCCAAGATCGGCCGCGAAGGCCCCACGTGGTTGCTGGGCGGCAAGCCCATCCCCCACGTCTGGGAAAACAACCGCACCGCCACGTGGGCGCCGTTTGACGAAGGCCCATCGCCGCATCGCCACGAGAAAGCCATCCTGACCGCGCTGCAAGACCCCGACGCCGTCGCCCGCGCCCGCATTCGCGTGGAAGACATCGAAGGCCCGGTCATGCTGCTGTCGGCCACCGACGATGGCTCGTGGCCGTCGAGCCTGTACTCGAAGATGGTGCAGGACAAGCTGGTCGACGTGAAACACCCCTACCCCGTCGAATGGCTCGACTACGAAAACGGCGGCCACTCGATCCTGTTCCCGTACGTGCCCACCACCCAGCTCGTCTACGCCCACCCCGTGTCGGGCAAGATCAGCACCAGCGGCGGGAATCCCAAAGACAACGCACGCGCCGACCAGGAATCGTGGGAAGGCGTGAAGAAGTTTTTGGACGCGGCGGTGAAGGCGCGGGCGGCTGCGGTTTCGGCTTCGGCAGCGTCTAGTTCGACTAGCGCGGATTCCGCAAGCTCGCAATCGGCCACAGCACATCCGGCAAGTACTTCCGGCAACGCCGGCTGATCAGACACCAAGGAGAACATCCCCATGGCACAACAACCCATCGTCTATGACGCCGTCAACGATCTGGTCGACAAGCTCGTCGGCCTGACCCCCGGCAGCAAAACTTTTCAGGTCCGCCACCAACGCGAAAAAGTCGCCGCCGCCACGCAAGGCAGCTACGACGCCCTGTTCGACCCGGCCCTGCCCGGCTTGTCGCTGGCCGAACGCCTGCTGGTCGCGCTGTACGCCACCCGCATCAGCCCGTCGCCGCTGCTGGCCTCGCACTACCGCGCACGCTTGGCGGAAACCGACGCAGCCCCCGCCGACATCGCCGTCGCAGAATCCGGCAAGCCGTCAGACGCCTCCACCCCGCGCCTGGCCGCCGTGTTGGAATTCACGCGCAAGCTGATCGAAAACCCCGTCGAAGGCGACGAAGCCGCGCTGAAGACCCTGCCCGCAGCCGGCGTCACCACGCCCGCGGTGGTCACCCTGTCGCAACTGATCGCGTTCCTGTCGTACCAGACCCGTCTGGTCGCGGGCTTGATCGCGATGAAAGACCTGGAAGGCCAAGCCCCCCGCGCCGCCGCCGTCCCGCCCGCGCCCTTCGAACCCAACACCGCCGCCACCGAACCCGGCGCCGTCATCAAGGCCCACGGCTTCACCAACGAAGTGCTGGAATGGAAGGCATGGCTCGACGTCGTCAACGTCGACACCGCCACCCCGGAACAAGTCGCCGTCCTGGAAGAAAGCCACCCCAAGGCCAAGGTCTCGGACTACTACCTGTTCCTGGTCCACCAACCGGAAATCCTGCGCCAGCGCTCCACCGCCTTCAACGCCATCATGTACGCCCCAGGCGGCCTGTCGCGCGCCGAACGCGAGCTGGGCTCCACGGTCGTCTCACGTGTGAACGGCTGCGTGTACTGCGCATCCGTCCACGCGCAGCGCTTCGAACAACTGGCCAAGCGTAATGAAGTGATCGCGCAAGTGTTCGAAGACCCCTACACCGCCGGCACGACGGCGCGTGAACTGGCAATTGCCCAGTTCTCGATCCAGATCACCGAAGCCCAGGCCGACGTCAACGCCAACAGCATCCAGGCATTGAAGGATGCGGGCTTGAGCGAAGGCGAAGTGCTGGACCTGCTGCACTCGGACGCCATCTTCGCCTGGGCAAATCGTTTGATGCTGAACCTGGGCGAACCGGTTTTTGCCACCGTAGGCTAAGACCCGCTTTTTGTACTGCCCTGCGGCCACGTCAGCGTTTTCGTTAAACTGACACTTTCCGCGCCACTACGCGCCCCGCCCCGTGCGGGGCGCTTTGCCTTCCCCCATGTCAGAAAAAACCCACGACATCCGCCCCGGCCAGTCGATCGAACTGCTAAAAGCCCTGCACATCCTGACCCGCGACGGCAAGATGAACCAGGACAGCCGCCGTAAGCTGAAACAGGTCTATCACCTGTTTCAGTTCATCGAGCCGTTGCTGAAGGACGTGCAACAAGAACGTGGCGCCGTCACGCTTGCGGATCACGGGGCTGGTAAGTCGTATCTGGGGTTCATTCTGTATGACCTGTTCTTCAAGGAACAGAAGGATGCCGTCGGGAATGGGTCCCATATTTATGGGATCGAGACTCGCGAAGAACTGGTGAAGTCGTCAGAAGAACTGGCGAAGCGGCTGGCGTTTGGCGGGATGTCGTTCTTGAATCTTTCTGTGGCGGAGTCGATTACTTCGGATAAGTTGCCGGCGACGATTGATGTGGTCACTGCGTTGCATGCTTGTAATACGGCAACGGATGACGCGATTCACTTTGCGTTGGAGAAGAAGGCTAAGTACATCGTGGTTGTGCCTTGCTGCCAGGCGGAAGTGGCTTCGGTGCTAAGGAAGAATAAGGGCAAGGCGCTGGCTGATCCACTGGCAGAGATTTGGCGGCATCCGCTGCATACGCGGGAGTTTGGAAGCCAGATTACGAATGTGCTGCGGTGCTTGCAGCTTGAGGCGCATGGGTATCAGGTTAGCGTGACGGAGCTGGTCGGGTGGGAGCATTCGATGAAGAATGAGCTGATCGTGGCGCAGTATAAGAATCTGCCGACCCGGAAGCCTGCGGAGAGGTTGACGGAGATGTTGGAGAGGATTGGGTTGCAGGAGTTGAAGGATCGGTTTTTTGTGCCGGTGGCTGGGGCGGCGGTAGCTGAGTAGGTATTTGCTTGGCTGCTTTGCATGAATCAAAGATGACTTTCGCTGGTGGTGGGCTGCTAGTACTTCCCTGATCAGTAGTCTGCAATTGCGCTTACGTTCGAGAAAGCGTGATGAATATGGCACGGAACCGCATTGCTTCCGTCGCCTAACGGGGCATACTTGCCCCGTGGTCCAAAGGATCGCCCGGGTTGACAGCCGGAAAGACAGAACAAGTGGCCGCTGCAATGGCGGCCTCCTTTCTTTCATCGCGTCAATTACACCGGAGCGCCGAGATGAGCGACCACCCTTTTACCTATGACCGTTGGGCCACGCCGGATGATCCGGAATTTGGCGTTGTGCGGTTTGATGATTTGAGGAAGATTGAGCGGGCTTGTTTGGGGATTTGGGCTATTGCGAGGATTGTGGGGAATAGTGCGAATGAGCCGGGGGCTACGGGAGTCACGCCGCTGCATGGTTGGGCGGTATCGAATTTGATGGGCGGAGTAGAGAGCCTGTGCGATCAGATCGCTGATCTAGCGGCAAGCTCAATGGATGAGCCGCCGTTAGATCCCTTATTGTCCAAGGCTGGGACGCCGAGGCAGTAGCGCAGTCATGTCAGCAAGCGGCGACATTTATAGGGTGGGGATGGCGGCGGGGTGGTATTCATGGCACTTAAACCTGGCCCAAAGCCAAATGCCAAATCGACTGGCAAGCCTGATTAACGTCGGCGCGATCACAAAGAAACGCCCGGCAATATTCCAGGCCTAAAACCAAGAAAATCAGAAAAGCTGATAGATATAAATTATCTTCCTAACAGTTGGAGCAAGAAAAGCTGATGCATAACTGAGCTGGCCCCAAAAGTTGGACGTCGATCCAACCTTCGGAGGCTTTTACTGGAATCCGTGGGGAAACCCCGGGGTCCGGCACTTTTTGTGCGCTTGCCGATGGTACGACGGCAGGACCTTCCAGGAGCCTCACTCAGGCAACGCCATCCCAAGCCTCTGAGAAAGCCTCGCTAAATGATAATTGCCCGGATCGAGTTCAAGTCCGATCTCGACGTAATCCTTCGCATCTGCCTCTTGCCCGGAATGAATAGACAGCCACGCCATGCGAGATAGGTCATCCCCACCGGCCTCCGCCTTTCGTTCATGGAGAACTGCCAAAAGCCGTCCAACGAGATCTCGCTTTTGCGCTTGGTCGAAAGTGCCGCCATGATCCCGAAGCAACGTATTCAGGCGATTTGCGGTGTTTGATAAATCATAGAACGGGACGGTAGATAATTGCGCTCGCTCGATAAACGCGTGCACTTCTCCAAGGGTATCTGCCGTTTGATAGCATGCATGCCCGAGGAGCTTCCAAGCCTCAGCCGACTCACCCGAGTGCGGGCTATTTTCAAGAAAACGCCGCAACTCGTTCTTCGCGAGTTCGTAACCTTCGGCGGTGCGCTGCTCCATATGCCAGCGTGCCATGAGGAGCCAGCCAGGATTATAGGCACGGCAGACCATCTCTAGTATCGGAGCGAACAACTCATATTTTTCTCCTAACTCAATTCTCCGAGAAATGTTGCGAATGAGAGTCTCCAGCCTATTGGCCAAGCTCAATTTGACATCATCCCTACGGCTCGTGCCGAACATCTGAAGAAAATCCACATCCGCTTGGATTGCGGCTTTCGATGGGCTGATATTGAGCTTCTTCTTTCCAAAAATACTTGCAACAAGAGGCAGGCTTATGAACTCCTGGTTATCCGAAGGTGCCAAATGAATTTCCGCCATTGAGTACTGCAATAACGTTTCGACTCCCTTTTCTACCTCATTTCTCTCTTCTGTTGAGCGAACTAGGACCGCCTCTAAGGCCAGGCGAGGAACAGGTGAGTTCCAAGCAGAGAGAGTAAGAAATGCTCGCTGCGAGCACGGAGAAAGGGCGGCGTATGTACGCTCAAAAAGGGCTGTGAGAATGTCTTCAGTCCCGGCTACTAGTTGAGGAATGTTTGCCGTCCGTCCTAGCTTAGCCACCTCACCCAGCAAAACTTTTATTACGTAGGGATGACCTTCGGACCGATTAAGTAAATCAGCAATGTAGCCGCCATCGAGAATCTCAGTAATGCCAAGATCAGAAGCAGTTTGGGCAATGAGTAATCGGGCTTCCTGATCATTCATACCTCCCACTTCAAGTGGATAGTCGCCCTTGAACTCACGAAGCCGGGTGGTAATCAATGCCTTATTGGGAAGTCGAATAAACGCATCGATCCAATTGAACATTTCTATCGGATTTTGCGTGGTCTCGAAATTGTCGAAGACAAATAGACAGGTGCCAAGGTCGCAATTTTGCAGTTGGCCCTCCAAGAATACGCGAGCGTCGAAATCCTTTGCTTGAATTCTGTCTAAAGGCAGCACGAGCTCCGCGTAGAACTTTCCCATATCCTCGGGAGCGAGAACGAGCGGGCGTACTGGTTTTGGTCCCGTAAGTTGCAGATCTACGTCACGAGCGCTAAGCCAAACAACCCCTTCGTACCTTTGTTCTGTATAGAGATGCTGAATAACCTTTAAAGCCAAGGATGTTTTGCCAATGCCGCCGCGTCCCAGCAAGGTAACAATCGGGCGCTTTTCATCTAGCAGAAGCTTTATTAGCTCTGATTCGAGCGCTGGCCTGTCAATGTAGTCCCGCGCCAAATTTGGAGCATTAGTCAAGCAATTGCCGGAAGGCACTAATTCCCCACGTCCTTGCGTCTCGCTGGGAGGAAGAACGCCAGGCGGGGTCAAGAAAAGCGTGCCGTCCCCGTCGGCTTTGTCGTCAGTGTAATAAGATAATAGTTCGAATTTTTTCGCGTTCAGTCCGCCGTTGGCGAGAAAGAAATCGTGAAGTTCGGCGTTGGTCTGCATCAAACGAATATGGCGCGGGCTTCCCATAAACAAATATACGCCATTCGCAAACTGGACGTCGTGAACTCGCACTGCCGACGTAAAGTAGGAAACGTCGTCCGTTATAGCAGAGATGCGATACTTGCCACTCAAATTCCGATGCAGGTGCGCCCAAGGGCGCTGGAACAATCTGAAGTTATCGTAGATCAGCTTAATGCTCTGTGCTATGAGTTCTGCAGCTTTAGCTGATTTTTCTGATGACGTGGCTCCATGAGCGCGCGTTTTATTTCGAAGAGTCGCAAAAAGTCGGAACCATCTCTTTAGATCCGACTTGGTGGGAACTTCCTCTGCATCAATCTCAAGATGCATCAGAGCAGCTTTCAGTAATGCAGTCGCATCATATTGCCACTCCCCCTCTCTGCATGATCGTGTTAGTTCGGCTTGCTCTTGCCTAGCTTCGGTCAGCAAAAATTGCGAAGCAGGGCCGATTAGTGCATCCTCCAGCACTCTACCCCAGTCACCCAATCCATCCGAACGAACCAGTCGGTGCTCTAGTCGATAGCGATTACGGTCTTTGTCGTCTGCGATAGATGCGACGATTCCCAAAACGATTGTTTTTGCGAGCGCCTCCGCTGCGAGCAAAAGGGAGAAGAAGTATGTAAAGTCGGAATCCGATTTTGCGCGCTCCGCACGCTCCAAGACTTGTCGTATAGCGGCGTGTTTCATAGAGGAGTATGAGACTTATATAAAACGGTTTTGGATGGCTGGAAGCTATGTCCAGTACATGTAACGAAAATCCATGAGCATGGAGATTAACTGTTTATGAATATTTTGTCACCACCGCTTACATACCAGTATGTGGCAAAAAATTGGCGGTTCGGGGCCAGGAGCAGCCCGTTGGGAGAAATCATGGTGGTAGGCGGTAGAGTCTAGGGAATAGGATGGACATCATCCGTCTGAAGTGCTGCATTTGTACGTAATGCAAGTTCACAGGATTTATGTTGAGTTCCTGCTATCTCGCGACATCTCATTCAGCCACTTATTAACCGGACCTCCGGTTAGCGACCTCTGCTTTTGGCCGGGAGCGGTCGTCGATGACAGGCAGTTTTCGACCCAAAGCGAAAGTTCGGATGTGCGTCCACCAACTCTTGCTGTGCGCAGATTCCGGTCCTGCGTCCACCTGAAATCGACGCCTTCGGTCGCTAGCTAACGGAGAATTTTTGAACCGCGGGATGCTGCGTCATAGTTGCCACGATCTTCCCAGGCCAGAAGGCATGGCAGTTAGAGCGACGCAGACCCCAGCCTGCCCCGGAAGCAAACCTGTATGCGAGCAGCCGCGCTTCCTCATGCGCGAACCGGCAGCAGTGTGGCTAGCGCCTCCTGCGTAAGGACTGCGCTCCGCGGCAAGATCCCGCTCGCCACGACGGTTTCTACGGTCGTCTCCGGGTCGGCAACAAAGAACGCCAGCACCAGCCCCCGCTTGGCGCGAGTGCAGCAGACGTAGAGCAGTCTCAGCGTTCGGCTCCAGGTGTTTTCATCGCCGTCCTGGGCTCGCGCACGATCTGCCGCTCGGGCGTCGGCGCTGGCGAAGACCCGCTCGTAGTTGTACGTTCGGTAGTCGCTCTCCTCCTCGTCCATCACCACAACAACGCGGTCGAACTGAGCCCCCTTTACGCCATGCTGCGTGGCATAGGGGGAGCCTTCAGAGACATATCGCTCGTATGGCCGAAGCTCTTGTGCGGCGCACTGGAAGAATTTGAGCATTGCCGCATCCGAGGATCGCCCTTCGGCAGGAGCGACATCAGCGGCTTCGGCATCCTGAGCAACGTCACCGACGTCTGCGACGAAACCAAGCACTCGCTCATAGCGCTCGTCGAACTCGAATAGGCCTGAGTCGCGGAGATGGATGGCTATGTCACCAACCGTGGTGCCGGGTTCGGCCAGCATGGCGACGAGTCTCAAAACGGCCGCGTGCAGCTCACGCAGGACGCTCGCGGCACGGCGACCAGTCAGGGCGGCAGGCGCCAGGCGGGGGCTGAACTCTCGGAGAAGGTTCATCGTTGCGAACTCGTTGCCGGCGTTCATCGCTGCAACGATCGGCAGCGCGAAACTGAGGAAGGGTCGAACTGGCCAGCCAGTACCATCCTGCATCCCCTGCTTCATGGCCTCCGACGTCTTGTCATTCAGCGCCGAGTAGATTCCGCCGAAGCCTAGCCGATTTGCTGCCATGCGGTGCACGATTACAAGAATTTTGACCGCGAGGTCCGGGGTAGTCCAACCCTCATCGCTGTTCGCTACCGCGCTCCATGCTCGGACCCTTGCAAGGGCCTCAGTCCTGTTTAGCGTGTTGGGCAGGACAAACATCCGGGCCGAGCCCTCCACGGGACTGAATACTCCATCGACCTTCTCGTGCAGCCCGCGGACTTGCTCCATGCCATCGCCCTGCGCGCGCACGGCGTTGGCGACGTCTAGGATCTGCTTGGCGCAGCGGAAGTTCTCCGGCTTCGTGATGAATCGCCAATGGTCTTCGCGCGGGATGTCCCCCGCCCCCCTCATGAAGATCGACTGCATCGGGTCGCCAAAAAAGCCAAGGCAGAACTTACCACGCATCTGGGTTTCAACTTCCTTGAAGGACTTCACCACGCCCGGGAACGTGTCCTGACTCTCGTCAATGAACACGAATGGGTAGTTCAGCGCCACGACCCGTCGGAACAGAGGGCGGTTTTGTAGCAAGAAGTCAGCGAGCTTGAGGATGTCCTCGTGGCCAAGGACGCCTCTTGCGTAGTCACTGCCGACGCCGTAGTTGAACATCCTGACGCCGTCCAAAGCTTCCAGGTTTCGGGCATAGCGCTCCTGATCGGCCGTGTTCCTGTCGCGCGTGGTTTGCCGAACACGCGTGCCATAGTTTTTGAACTCTTCTTCCAGCTCAGAGATCCGCCTGCGGATGTCGTCCTTCAGCCAGATCTTGATGTCGGCTTGAAACGTCTTGGCAATGGCCCAGTAGAAGCTGTGGATCGTCGAGACATGAACCAGGGGATCGGCGTTGACGTCCGCTAGGATTTCATTGGCGGCGAGGTCTGTATAGGTAATGCAGGCGACTTTCTGCTTCTTCGCCCGCATGCTGGCGCCGTGCTCCGACATCACCCAGTCCAGCGCCTTGATGAGGGAGGTTGTCTTGCCGGAACCTGCGCCTGCACGAACCACAAATGGCTGCGGGGGGGTTGCGGCAATGCACGCGTGGATCTCACGGTCGGCATCGGTGTCCGGGCTATCGACTCGCCTGCTCATGACGCCTGCTCCCCGCCCACAATGACCGCGACAGCGCCGGCCACAGTCGGACCGATCGTTGAGACCTCGGTGGTGATGGCCGCGTCCGCCTCAAGTTCATGGGCCACTGTCGCTTCGAGCCAGACCAGCCCCTCGGCGATATACGCGGGAACCTTCCATCCATTGAGCGGCCCACTTGCAAGGACTTCCAGCGCGAAGCGGGTCTTGTCGAAGTTCTTGCCGACTACCCTGTCATGCAACTTCTCAGCAAGTTCCTCGGGGCTGCTGGGTGCGTGCTTCAGCTTGAGGCCGATCGCCCGATTGGCCTCAGCTTGGCACCAGTCAGCGTTCTCAAGACCAAAGGCCTCCTCAAGCGTGCGGCCGCATAACTGCGAGGTCGCCGAACCCACCGTCACCGAAATCTTTGTCTGATAGGCCACGCGGACTGCTGCACTAGAGCCTTCCGCCAGCGACAACGTCTTCTGCTCTGGCGGAACTTCCCAGAGCTCGGCCACCGAGCGCTTCTTTGGAACCCAGCTGATGAGGGTCTGGTTGGACGTGACGGCACCTTCCACGTGCGCATGGCAGGTGCTGCCACGCTTCTTAGACTTCTTCTTGCCGCTCGGTTGTGTCGCGTCGTCGTCTTCAACCTCGAAGGGCTTCAAATCGGTGTCATCGTCCACTGCGATGTCAGCACCGGCCGCTTGCGTGGCGGCCTTCTCGTCATCCGTCTTGACCGTCACACTGTCAAGGTCCGTAATGACCAGCGTCGTAAGCCCGACGAAGGTGATAAGTTCCTGGAAGCGATGCGCAAACGCGCCCCCGACTTCAAGGATGGTCAGCGCGGAGGAACGCAGCCGCTTGGCAGCCGACTCGATCATGGCTGGCAAAAGCAGGCGCTCGACGTTGCCCTCTACCAAAATGACCGCGTCGGAAAAGAAGAGGTCGCAATGCGTCAGCTTCAGATACCGCTGAAGGAATTCGCGCGCGGACGCATCGGCCTCATCCTTCTTGAAGCGGGAGAGATTGCTGGAATGCCCCCCTGAGTCACCGGACACCATCACTCACCTAGAATACTGACTAGGCATATGACTGTGTTTTTGACTAACACCAAGCAAGCAGTGATGGAAGTGTTAACCGGGCCCGAGAGGCGGCGCCGCTGGTCGGCGGAAGAAAAATTGGCGATGGTGCGCGAGAGTTTCGAGCCGGGTAAGACCGTCTCGACGGTCGCGCGCCAGCACGGCATCAACCCGAATCAGTTATTTGGCTGGCGCAAGCTGTACCAGAACGGCAGCCTGTCTGCGGTCAGTTCGGGAGAGGAGGTGGTGCCTGCTTCAGAACTGTCGGAGGCGCTGGCCCAGGTACGTGAACTGCAGCGATTGCTGGGCAAGAAGACGATGGAGAACGAAATCCTGCGGGAGGCGGTCGACGTCATGAAATCCCGAAAGTGGATTGCGCGCTCACCCTCGTTGCCAGAGGACGACCAGTGAAAACGGTCTGCGACGTCCTTGGTGTAGCGCGCTCAAATGTTGCTCAACGTCTTGTCCGTCAATCCGACTGGTCCGATGGCCGTCGGCGCCGACAGCTCGATGATCGTGCCCTGCTCGATGAAATCCGACAAACCGTGGCCCACTTACCAAGCTACGGCTATAGACGAGTTTGGGGCTTGATACGTCGATCTCGCGAATCTGCGGGCGAGGCTGCCGTGAATGCCAAACGCATTTATCGGGTCATGCGCGCGCACGATCTATTGATCGCCCGTAAGGTCCAGCCGGCGCGGCCTGAACGCCGTCACGATGGCCGCGTGGCCGTCGCGCGCAGCGATCAACGCTGGTGTTCTGACGGTTTTGAATTCCGATGCGACAACGGTGAACCGCTGCGGGTGACGTTTGCGCTGGACTGTTGCGATCGCGAAGCGTTGAGCTGGGCGGCCACCACTGCGGGGCACAGCGGCGACATCGTCCGCGATGTGATGCTGGCCGCCGTTGAAAACCGCTTCGGTGGCACGTTGAAACCGCCTCACCCCATTGAGTGGCTAACCGACAACGGCTCGGGCTACATCGCCGAAAAAACGCGTTCGTTCGCCACCGAGATCGGCCTGCATCCATTGACCACGCCCGTGTGCAGCCCGCAGAGCAACGGAATGGCCGAGAGCTTCGTAAAGACCATGAAGCGCGATTATGTTGCCTTCATGCCCAAGCCCGATGCCAATACTGCCGCACATAACTTGGCTCTGGCCTTCGAGCACTACAACGAATCGCATCCACACAGTGCGTTGAAGTATCGTTCTCCCCGAGAGTTCCGGCGTCTCGCCGTTTTATCAACTTAACGGTGAAGTGGTGTCCGGCGATACAGGGTCAAATCCA
>NZ_JBHFIZ010000021.1:0-162073 GCF_057334535.1 Achromobacter colocynthidis | reverse complement strand
GGCCGTCGCGCGCAGCGATCAACGCTGGTGTTCTGACGGTTTTGAATTCCGATGCGACAACGGTGAACCGCTGCGGGTGACGTTTGCGCTGGACTGTTGCGATCGCGAAGCGTTGAGCTGGGCGGCCACCACTGCGGGGCACAGCGGCGACATCGTCCGCGATGTGATGCTGGCCGCCGTTGAAAACCGCTTCGGTGGCACGTTGAAACCGCCTCACCCCATTGAGTGGCTAACCGACAACGGCTCGGGCTACATCGCCGAAAAAACGCGTTCGTTCGCCACCGAGATCGGCCTGCATCCATTGACCACGCCCGTGTGCAGCCCGCAGAGCAACGGAATGGCCGAGAGCTTCGTAAAGACCATGAAGCGCGATTATGTTGCCTTCATGCCCAAGCCCGATGCCAATACTGCCGCACATAACTTGGCTCTGGCCTTCGAGCACTACAACGAATCGCATCCACACAGTGCGTTGAAGTATCGTTCTCCCCGAGAGTTCCGGCGTCTCGCCGTTTTATCAACTTAACGGTGAAGTGGTGTCCGGCGATACAGGGTCAAATCCAATTGCGCACGTCCGTGCGATTGTCCAATTGGTCGCTGACGCGGCGGAAATACCGAATTGGGGAAAACCCGCGCTCATAGAGGATGTGCGGGGAATGCGTGGTGATGACGAGCTGCGTGTGAAAAAACGTAGCGTGGTCGTTGGTATCCTCAAGCAGGCGCAAAACGTTCCTGATGAAGACCTGCTGAATCTGCGCGTGCAGATGAGCCTCAGGCTCTTCAATGAAGATCAAATGCAGCGGTGCCCGCTTGTCTTCCTCCGCTTTCCACTGCTCGTGTAGATCGAGCAGTTCAACCACCATGTAGACCAGATTCTTGAAGCCCAGGCCGTTGTAGCTGTCGGGCAGCTGAGCGGTGGCTGCGCCCGGAATCACGTAGTGGACCTTGGCGTCTTGCCCCAGGACCGTGGTCGGGTCCAAGGCCGCCCGAATGACGATCTCGGGATTGTTCAAGCCTGGATAGCCGAGCTTGGCTAGGCGCTTGAGGGTGTCACTGAAGACTTCCTCCAGGTGGAAGTTCAGTTCTCTCTCTGATGTGTCGAGCGCTTTGAGAGCCGCATGGTCGTCGCCACGCTTCTCCAGGTTGCGGTGATAGAAACGGCTGAGGCGTCGCGAAAGGCTCTCGGCGCGATCTGAGCTGGCAGCATCCGGGTCATCGAGGTGCCGCTGCGCGCGCAAGAAGTCCACCCTCACCAGCGACTTGAGAATGGTCGCTCCAGCCGGCTCCTTGCCTAGCGGCTGCGGCTCGTAGTCGGCTGCCGCCTGATAGTCAACAAAGGCCCTCTCATCGAGCACATAGTAGCGGAAGGTATATTCCTTGCTCAGTTCCTTGGCAAGGTACTTAGTCAAGCTTTCTGGCCAGGGTCTGTACTCGCTGGCCTCGGATTTCGCCTCAACCTCATTTCCCCCTTCCACCTCGGCAGCAGGCTCACTGCCTGCTTTGCGCTGTGCCGCCAGCGCATTCGCCACGTCGTTGGCTTTCTCATGCAGTTCATGGAACCGCTGAACGAGTTCGTAGGCATCGCGAGGCTCAAACGCCACACGAATCCCGACGCACTTGCCATCCCACTCAGTGCTCGGAAGCAGTGACATTGCGGTAGCGAGATCATCTTCACCGACACGGAACCAGAGATCTAAGAGGATGGATGGCAATCTCTTGGCCGCTTCCACATCCCCTGGATCCGATCTTCCGATGGCGTCGATTTCGGCCCACAGCGCTGCACTGAAGTCAAAGAGTTCGAACTTCTTCGCATCGCCCCGGAGCATGGAATACAGCCCTTGGACTGCGGACGTCTTCCCGCTGTTGTTGGCGCCGACGAAGATAGATATCTCGTCATCGAGCTCGATGACAACGTCGCGCAGTCGGCGGTAGTTCTGCAGTCGATAAGCCTGTAGCTTCATGATGACCTTCCTCAAAAGGTTGCCGGGAGGCTTGGTGTTGAGCTCGCTGGCTGGCAGCACTCCTTCTAGCGTTCGCGCTCTCCTCCCCTCCGAAAGATGACATTTTGCTACAAAATCCAACACCGTGCTGCTTATGTCGAGACTGCACGTCATGTCGATTCGCCGGCGGTAGCAAAAGCGTGCAAAGGTGTCAGACGTACACCTTTATTCGGACACTTTTATTGACGGCAGTTGTGCCAGCAAAGTAGATCAAAAAAAATATAGGTTTCAGACTACACAGGCCGCGATTGTGGGAACGCGCCTTATTACGCCATTTCCTCTAATTCAGCCCCGGCCCTTCTGCCGAAGTGGATGCACAGATATCTGACGATCTGCTGGGGCAAGGATTGAACCGAAAGCAAACGTCTAGCGGACTCCGCATTGAAAGGATTCCAGGTGGAAAACGCTAATTCAGCCTGCATGCGTTTTGCCCCTGTTAGATTTTCCAACCATTCTGCCAACTCATGTCTGAAATATTCCATCTATCCGATATTGAAGAGCCAGCACATAAATCTATTGACACTCTATAGATCAAAGATCCTTCCTTGATAATCCAAAATATGGTCTTAGGCTGCAATGGACAGCCTCTAGTCTAATTAATTTCAGCCTGAAAAATGACGCGAAACACGAACGAATTAGGGCTATATACAAAAGTCTTTTTCAGATTAGTTCTCTAATCTAAGGTATTTGGTCAAAGCAGAACGTTCCGGTCGGCGGATTTTACCCGAAGCAGTAAATTGGTATGCGCGATGAGTGAACCACAGCCTCCTCTTCGCAAGCCACTAAGTCGGGCAAGTTGTTCACCATAGATCACAACGCGTATGCATAAGATTATTCGAGAAATATACGGCACGGTGTAGCGCTGCCTTTCGGTCAGTTGCAAACTTTACTATCGAAGGCTCATATCCATAATGTAGTCCTGCCAAGCGGTACAGCTCAGGACTAATTTCATCCCGATAGCTTTGATTGCATGCTTCACATAAGGTGACCATGTTTCGACTACTCGTTTCCCCGCCGGCAGAAAAGGGAATTACATGCTGGAGAGTTAGCGCATTTTGACTTCCGCACGCTAGGCAGCGACCGCCATCTCGATCTAAGATTTTTTTCTTTGCAAAGCCTCGAAAACTCCGTTTCATGACGCTTGGTGCGGCAATTTCAATATCCGTAAACGCTCCCAATGCAGTGCCGATGCACTTATGCTGTTTCAACCAACTCTGCATGCAAGATCTAGCAAAAGAAGGCTCTACCACTGCCCACCCATGCATGTAAATCCAACTTTTATAGGAATCTTCAGAGTCGATAAATCGAAATGACTGTCCGAGTTCCTTGAGCGCTATCGAGAAACGATTCACATCCACTTGGGATGGCACTCTAATTTCATATCTATCGTCAGAAGATGATATTCCATGAGTGAATGTACTGAAGTATGCGTAGCCTCCGCAAACCTGTCGGAGATCAAAGGCGTAAGCCATAAAATAACCTGTGGAAAAATAATTACTTAACTTGAACGAGAGAAGATAATAAAGATGCCAACCAACAAAATCTAATAGTTAAGGTGTTCGACGGCAACGCTGCCATCCACTTACTGAGACATCGCAATATCGCAGTCTGACACCATTTTTATTCTTCACTTCCATAAAATTGTCAGACCGCAATGCCGCAGTGGAAAAAGGTAAACTTGCAATCTAACTTTGAATTCCATTTACCTCGCCGTGCTTACGGCTGCGCGTTGCATCGACACATTATTCCAACCAGACTTCAGAAACAGCACCCAAGTGCAGACACTATGATTCAAGCACTAAATTGAAGAAAGGGATCCCCCTACGACCTTGGTTGCAGAACTGCAGTCTTACTCCCTTATTTCTTTTCAAGCCCTGCCACTTGTGAGGCAGCGGTCAAAAGCTGTTCGCTTGGGGTGATCGTAAGTTGATGGCTTTCATAAATCCGCCCAGGTGGATTCGCTATAGTTGCTAAAGTGTCTCCGCATAGTTTTGCCAACGGTGAACTCTCGGTTGTTGAGCTCGCTATATCTGCCATCTGTTTCTGGAACCCTTGAAATGAAGCGGCAATCGCTGCTTTATATCCATAATCTTCCTCAAGTCGTTTAGCCAATGCGGCTTCCCTGCTAGCGTGCATGGCGAGCCATATTAGTGCGCCAGCTATTGGCAGCCGCGCCAACCACAGTCGGCCCAACTCTCCCCAAGAAAGCTGGATGCCCGTACTATAAATATTCCAAAGACCCGACACCGCAAGTACAACCAAAAGAGCAATTGAAGTAACGAACAACCCTTGCCACCGCCCTCCTGGCTTTAAAAACGTTTTACGCCGAGTGTCAAACGCGTGTGCCAAGCCTGCAGCAGTAGCGCCAGGTAAAAGACTCGTAATAGTGGCCAACTGCGCTTTAGATCGAGCCTCAAGGTCAGCTAGCTTTTTTTCGTACGCCGCTAATATTTTCTCGGTATTTTCCGCCTTGTCTGCGAGCGATTTGCTTGTAGCAGAGGCCGCCGCTGCTTCATCACGCGAAGCCAGGGCTGCATCGGTCGCCGCATTCATTTCCACCGCACGTTGCTGAATTTCAGCAGCCACCAATCCCACGCTGTCGGCTGCACTTTGACCGCGTTGTCTATGGCCTTCAATTTCCGTCGCCTGCTGAGTCGCAGCGGTCAGAATGCGATCCAACTCCGCGCGAACGGAATCCGCATGCTCCTGAGCGCTCTGTATATGAGCTGATTTGGCGGCTATAACCGCCTGCTCATCAACTATTTGAGTTTTCGCTGCGAGCGCTGAACTTGCGATACTCTGAATATCATCAATCTTAGCCTCTGCCGTACTGACGATTTCTCGGCATCGCATATACGAAGACTCAACTTCCGCAAGCTTACCCTCAAATTTTTCGATCAGCTGATTTACACGAACAAGCGCATTGCTATCCTCATGGCCCATCGGCTCGAAACCTTCCGACATATCACGCCCCCTATTAGTTTGAAATAATCGCCACTAGTTTTGGTATTCAATCAGGAGCTTTATTATCTTTTTCGAATAATTTTCTTTCTTCTATTAACTTTTTCAACTTTGTGGCTGACAGACCGCTCATGCGCACAGATATCCCTTCCATAGGCTCAATCCTGACGTCTCCAGAAATCGGATCAAAGAGGATAATATTTTTATCTGTCGATGCGACATGTCGCCCCTCAGCGACAAAGATATCGTCCTTCCATAGCGACAAGCATGTCGTCACTTTGACTTTGCTCGAATTTACAGATTCCGACTCCGGCAGCTTTTCCCGCAATCTCTCATCTCGATTACTGAGCGGCACGCAATAGTCTGCGGAGACTATCCACGAATGAAAGTATCGGGCGGCCAATTCATGCCCAATTAACGGAAAAATTGCAAAGGTGGTTGATAGAACAGTCAAAACAGCAACGATGAGCCATGGAGCGGTGGCGCAGGCCAAAAATGGAAGCAGGTAGAGCTTCTCTTGAAAAAGCCAACGACCAACCCGGCCCAGAAACTTGACAGGCCCACTCTGACTTATTCCACGAGCTCGCCTACTGCGTCGGCCTAGTCCGTTCCCACGAACTTTGCAAAACCTATATCCCAGAAGAAGCGCCGACAGAACAATTCCAGCGCCGGTCATCTGCAATACAAGATCTTTAAATTTTTCCGATTCAAGGAAAGGATCTAGAAAATCTATCCATCCTCCAATCGCGTGACTGGACAGGTTTAATATCCCAATAGGCGAGTTATACGTAAGCTCTCTTGGAATACCGAACGTGGTTTCGATAGCAATAGCGGCACCATACCCAAGCAAAGAAAGAGTTACCCCCCCTGCTAAAACAAATACGGGAAGAGCAACGATCAGTAAACGCACGACCTTGGCTGGCACTATTCAATCCTCACCTTATGAACACCAAATTCAACATGCTGACTAGCCAGCTGTCTCGAATAGAAGTGTCCGACTGCAATTCAGCCAACCACTCACTGAAAAATCACGAAGTTGCAGTCCGACACCTCATTTTTTGCGACACCTTATTTTCTAAACGACGCACCAAACACTTTCTGAATCGCGATCAAGCCCACCATATTTAGTGCAAGGTACACAGTAATCGTAATGACCGCTTGCAGAAGGCCATAAAGGATCATCATTTCCCTTCCTTTCAATCAAGAGTGCCGCGGTCGTTCATACCTTCAATCAAATCCTGAAATGCGATCCAGTATTTGCCAGAAGCGACATTTGCTATTGAAAATTGTCGTCGGGGGCCAACGTAAGTTTGAGAACGGAGGTTTAGGTCGACGGCAAAATTCCAAATGTTACTTTAGTTACTGAATTTACTCTATGAAAAAAATAACTCGGATGAGCCAATTACATAGATTCCATATTCAGGAGCTGAGGTTCGTCACCTCCCCTCCACCCTTCCCCACCTCCCCGCAATCCCCCCCGCCGCCGCCTTCATCCTCTCCACCACCATCCCAAACCTCTCCACCCCCAACCTCTCCGCCATCGCCGTCACCGTAATCGCCCCCAGCGCCACCCCTCCCTCCGTCAACACCGGCACCGCCACCGCACTAGTCCCCGGCATTAACCCCATTGCCGCATGCGCAATCCCCTCCCTCCGCGCCACCTCAACCCGCGCAATCACATCCTCTACCCGCTCCCCCATCACCTCCAGCCTTGCCGCATTCCCCCGCACCAACTCCACACTCTCCTCCCTCCCCAAACTCGCCAACAACGCCACGCCCGACACCCCCACGCCCAACGGCCGTCTAACCCCCACCTCAATCGACAGCACCTGTATCGGATGCCTGCCCGTCCGCCGCCCAATACATATCGAATCGTGCCCATGTCGAATACTCAAAAACACCGTATCCCCGACCTGATCGGCCAGCTCGCTCATATACGGGTCTGCCAGCGTCAGCAGCGGAAAGCGCCTTGTCCGCGCCAACCCCAGCAAACTGATCTCTTGCCCAATCAAATACCGTCGCGTTTCTGAATCCTGTTCAACCGCGCCCTCTTGCACCAGCGTCTTCAGCAAGCGATGCACGGTGGGCCGATTCAAGCCGGACATGCGTTCCAGATCCACCAGCCGCACGCCGCGCTCTTGTCCGCAGGCAATCAGGCGCAGCAGCGCCAAGGCTCTGCGTACCGTTTGCGCGCCGGATGCGCTTTTATCTTCTGATTCGCTCACGTGGCCTCCGGTTTGATAATGGATTTTGGCGTTTGCTGAATACCGCGCTTGGTGACGATGGGGCCTAGCGATGCGTAGTTGGGGCCGCCAATGCGGCAGATGGGGCGTAGTAATGCCGTATCGATCTTGCCGTCTTGCAGCAGGCCATCGCGTATATGGAACATCACCACTTCCCCCACGAAGAACTCGGCGCCGGTGTCGCCAAACGGGGTGACGCTATGAAAGCGGCATTCCAGGCTGATGGGTGCGGCGGCAAGTCTGGGGGTGTCGATGACGGCGCCGGGAAGCACGCTTAAGCCCAGCACGTCGACTTCGCTGATTTCGGGCGGGTGTTCTTGGGCGCTGTCGTGCAGGGGATCAAGCAGGGTTTCGTCACCGACGTTGACGACGAAGTGGCGGTTGGCCAGGATGTTTTCGGCGGTGTCTTTGCGTTTGCCGGCTTTGCGGCCGATGTTGACGCCGATCATGGGGGGTTTGTTTGAGACGAAGGTGTAGCAGCTGAACGGCGCCAGGTTGACGCCGCCGTGGGCGTTGACGCTGCTGATCCAGGCGATGGGCCGGGGCACGACGATGCCGCTCATCAGGCGGTAGGTTTGTTCGGGGTTCAGGTCGCTGGCGGGAAAGTGCATGATGGGTGTGGCTCCGTAGTCCGGATATTGAACATTCAACAATGAATAAAACCGCGTGCGCAATAGGCGCCCAGGGTAATTCTGCGGCGAAACGCGGTCATGCCAAAAGCCGCCCGCAAAGCAACCTGCCAAAAGAGTCCAACATCCGGAACTTTTCTTGAAATTCGGATTGTTCAGCGGCACGGGAATTTCTAGAGTGTCGTCAAACACAACAAACAAAACGTGATGACACGACCAGGAGACAAACCATGCATCGCAATACCCTTCGCGCCTGCGCCACGGTGGCGCTGACCGTTCTGACTTCCATGGCGCACGCCGCGTGGCCCGAGAAACCCGTGAAGATCGTGGTGCCCTATCCGCCGGGCGGCAATGTGGATGTGGCGGCGCGGCTGATTGCGCCGGGTTTGCAGGCGGCGTTTGGGCAGCCGTTTATCGTCGAGAACAAGCCGGGTGCGGGCGGCATGATTGCCGGCGAGCAGGTGGCGCGGTCCGAGCCCGATGGCTACACATTGTTCATGGCGGCGAACGGGCCGCTGCTGTTCTCGCCGCTGATTTTCAAGCGGGATGCGTACAAGTGGGACCGGGACTTTGCGCCGATCAGTTCGGTGTCGTACACGCCGCTGGTGTTGCAGGTGAAGCCGAGCGTGCCGGCGAAGACGCTGGCTGAATTGCTGGCGCTGGCGAAGAAAGAGCCGGGCAAGCTCAACATGGCGTCTCCGGGTGCGGGGACCACGAATCATCTGGTCAGCGAGCTGTTGCAGTCGTTGACGGGCGCGCGTTGGACGACGGCGCAATACAAGGGCAACGCGCCGGCCACGACCGATCTGCTGGGCGGGCAAGTGGATTTCAACTTTGATCAGATTTCGGTGGCGCTGCCGTATGTGAAGGAAGGCCGCTTGCGCGCGTTGGCGGTGACGACGGCCAAGCGCGTGCCGTCGATGCCGGACGTGCCGACGTTTGCGGAAGCGGGTGTGCAGGGCATGGAGGCCGCCACGTTTACCGGGCTGCTTGCGCCCAAGGGCACGCCGCCGGCTGTGCTGAAACAGTTGAGCGAGGCACTTACCAAGATCCTGGCGCAGCCGACGATTATCAAGCGATTTGATGACCTGGGTGCCGAGGCGCGCGGTAGTACGCCCGAGGAATTCACGCGCTATCTGGCTTCGGAAGACGCGCGCTGGACGCCGATCATCAAGCGTGCGGGCATCACGGCGAACTAAGGCCAGACCACCGCCACCGGACCGCAGCCTGGCCTGACGCGCCAGCAGCCACGCCCTGACAACCGAACGCACCGCGGCCTTGCCTGGTCATGGCCGCGATGCCGCCCCACCCCCTTCTTTCCACACGGAACCCGCCATGAGCAGACGCAGCATTTACGCCGAAGGCTTCAGCCACAAGAATCCCATTCCGGCCGCGTGCCGGATTGGGCCCATGCTGTATTCGGGCAGCATCCAAGGCACCGACCCCGCCACGGGCGCGTACGGCGCGACGTTGGAGCGCCAGTGCGAACTGATGTTCGACCACGTGCGGCGCATTGTGGAAGCGGGCGGCGGCACGCTGGATCACGTCGCGAAGATGACGGTGTGGATGCGCGACCGCAGCCAGCGCGCGGCGCTGAATGCGGTGTGGTTAAAAGCGTTTCCGGATGCGGAGAACCGCCCGGCGCGGCACACAATGCAGGCCGGTCTGGATGGCGACAAGCTGATCGAGTGCGATTTTGTAGCCGTGATCGGGTAAGGGAGACAGACGATGACTCAAAGCCAAATGACTCAAAGCCAAATGAATCAAAGCCAAAGTTCGCAGAAGCAAGCCGTGCAGAATCCAGCGTCGCAGAAGCAAGCGCCGCAACATTCCCCCTCGCAGTACCAACCCTTTAATCCCCGCCCCACTGCGCCCGCTACTCGCCTGCCGGCTAAGGCCTGCGATAGCCAGTTTCACGTATTCGGCTCCGCAGACCGTTACCCGGTTCGCCCCGGCGCGGCGTACGAGATGCCCAGCGCCACCATCGAGACCGCGCTGGGCTTGCACCGCCTGCTGGGCATCGAGCGCGGCGTGATCGTGCAGGCCACCACCTACGGGGCGGATCACCAGGTGGTGCTGGACGGCCTGGCCGCCGCCGGCCCGTCGTATCGCGGTTGCGCGAATGCGGTGGTGCTGGCCGAGCGTGACGACGCCTACATACAAAAGCTGCACGATGCAGGCGTGCGCGGCGCGCGGTTCACGCGCCAGGGCTTGGGCATCAGCATGGCGCCGGCTGTGTTTGACCGCGCCATTGCGCGCATTCGTGAACTGGGTTGGTACGCCAAGTTTCAGCCGGAGCCCGACGGCATGATGGCGCAGGCGGCGCAGTTTGAACGGCTGGATATTCCGGTGCTGCTGGATCACATGGGGCGTGCCGATCCCACTGCGGGCGCGGCGGACCCAACTCGGCAGTTGTTGGAGTCATTGCTACGTCGCGGCAACTTCTGGGTGATGTTGTCGCTGACGGAGAAGATCTCTCGCACCGGCCCCCCTTGGGACGACGTGACGCCGCTTGCGCAAGCGCTGATCGCCGCCAACCCTGACCGCGTGGTGTGGGGCAGCGACTGGCCGCATCCCGTCTCCACCAAACCCACGCCCGACGAGGGCCAGTTGGTGGACCAGTTGGCGCGTTATGCGGGCGACGCCGCGACGCTTAAGAAAATCCTGGTGGACAACCCCGCTCGCTTGTTTGGATTCGACGAATGAAACTGCTGACTTATACGCATCAAGGCCGCACGCACTTTGGTGCGCTGCGCGGCCAGGACCAGATTGTGGCCTTGGATGGACATGGCCATGGTTATGACAGCCTGCGCGCTGCGCTGGAAGCCGATGCCCTGCCCGCGCTGGCCAAATTGGCGGACTCGCTTACCCCCACGCACAAGCTGAACGAGGTGCGGCTGTTGCCGCCAATTCCTTCGCCAGAAAAAATCATCTGCGTCGGCGTGAACTACGGCAAGCGCAACGAGGAATATAAAGACGGCAGCGCGCCGCCTGCCTACCCCAGCGTGTTCCCGCGCTTTCCCGGTTCGTTCGTGGGCCATGGTGAACCCTTGCTGCGCCCGCCAGAATCCGAGCAGCTGGATTACGAAGGCGAGATCGCCATCATCATCGGCAAGGCCGGACGCCGCATTGCCGCCGAGGACGCCTGGAGCCACGTCGCGGGCCTGACCTGCCTGAACGAAGGCACGGTGCGCGACTGGATCAAGCACGGCAAGTTCAACGTAACGCAGGGCAAGAACTTTGACGCCAGCGGGTCCATGGGGCCGTGGATGGTGACGGCGGAAGAGTTCGACCCCGCCGCGCCGTTGACGGTGACCACGCGCGTCAACGGCGAGCTGCGCCAACAAGACGCTACCGACAACCTGATGTTTCCGTTCGCGGAACTGATCCGCTACATCTCCATCTGGACCACGCTGAAGCCCGGCGACGTGATTTCCACCGGCACCCCCATCGGCGCGGGCGTGCGGTTTACGCCGCCGCGCTTCTTGAAGCCGGGCGATGTGGTTGAAGTCGAAGTTGCCGGCATCGGCGTGTTGTCCAACCCCGTGGCCGATGAAGCCGCCGCGCACTGATCAGGAGCCCTTCATGCTTAACGACGAAGACCGCGCCCGCGCGGCCAGCCTGCTGCTTGAAGCCGAGTGCAGCGGCGTGCCCACCACGCAGCTTGACCAGGCGTTTCCCGGCATCGAGATTGCGGATGCGTATGCCATCCAGCAACGCAATATCGACCAGAAGATTGCCGACGGCGCTAAACTGCGCGGCCATAAGATTGGCCTGACGTCCAAGGCCATGCAAAGCACCGTGGGCATTGACGAGCCCGACTACGGCCATTTGCTGGACACGATGTTCTATCAGGATGGGCAGACCATTCCCACCGACAAGCTGATCGTGCCGCGCGTGGAAGTCGAGCTGGCTTTCGTGCTGGGCAAGCCGCTGCAAGGCCCTGACGTCAGCCTGTTCGACGTGCTGGATGCCACGGATTACGTGGTGCCCGCGCTGGAACTAATTGACGGCCGCAGCAAGTATCCGCGCCGCATCGTGGACAACATTGCCGATAACGCGGCCTGCGCCGGCATTGTGCTGGGCGGGCGGCCGGTGCGGCCGATGGATATTGATCTGCGCTGGGTTGGCGCCCTGCTGCTTAAAAATGGCGTGATCGAGGAATCCGGCGTGTCGGCGGCGGTGCTTGGGCATCCGGCGTTGGGTATTGCGTGGTTGGCGAACAAGCTTGCGCAGCACGACGCCGGGCTGGAAGCCGGGCACATCGTGCTGGCGGGGTCCTTCACACGCACCGTCGCTGTCAAACGCGGCGATACGCTGCATGCGGACTACGGCAAGCTGGGCAGCATCTCGGTGCATTTTTCATAAGGCGGCGCGCATGGAACTTCCCATCAATACGTTTAAACGCGCACTGCGTGAACAGCGCCATCAAACCGGGCTGTGGGTCACGCTTGGGGCTGCGAACAGCACCGAACTGGTGGCGGCCAGCGGCTTCGATTGGCTGCTGCTGGATACCGAGCACACGCCCGTGGTGCTGCCGACGGTAATGGCGCAGTTGCAGGCGGCTGGCGCGTATAAGAGCCATCCGGTAGTGCGCCCGTCTTGGAATGACAAGGTGCAGATCAAGCAGTATCTGGATATCGGCGCGCAGACCTTGTTGCTGCCGTATGTGCAGAACGCGGACGAGGCGCAAAGCGCGGTGGCCGGTATGCGCTATGCGCCGCGCGGCGTGCGGGGCGTCAGCGGAACCATGCGCGCGACGCGGTATGGACGCGTGCCGGACTATATGCGCCGGTGCGAAGAGGAATTGTGTTTGCTGGTGCAGGCAGAGACTGGCGAAGCGCTGGAGAATCTGGACGCCATGATTGCGGTGGATGGGGTCGATGGGGTGTTTATAGGCCCCGCGGATCTGGCCGCCAGCCTGGGGTACCCGGGCGAGCCGCAGCATCCGAAGGTGGTGGCCGAGGTGGAAAGCGCCATCAAGCGCATACGCGCGGCGGGCAAGGCGCCGGGGGTATTGACGGGGGATGAGACGTTGGCGCGGCGGTATATCGAGGCGGGCAGTTTGTTTACGGCAGTGGGCGTGGACGCGGCGATCTTGGTGCGGTATTGCGATCAGTTGGCGGCGCGGTTCGCACAGGTTTGACGGCTTTCGCTAGACGCTAGACGCGCGGCCATGGCGGCTTATGCCACGGAAATAACGCCACGTTTGTTACTCCCGGACCTCGGCATGTGGTGCAACACTATCCGTAAGCACCCTTACACGGCGGGCTGTCATGCATCCCGCCGTTCATCCTAGCCAAGAAGGAATCACCACTGGAGGTATCACCGCCATGACCGCTGCCACTGAACCCACGGGCCGCATGCAGACGCCCCCCGTCGTCTCCGCCGACGAATGGGAAGCCGCGCGCCAGCAGCTCCTGCTGAAAGAAAAAGCCCAAACCCGCGCCCGCGACGCCCTGGCCGCCGAGCGCCGCCGCATGCCCTGGACGCCTGTCGACAAGGCATACACGTTCGACGGCCCGAACGGCAAGCTGACGCTGCGCGACCTGTTCGACAATCGCCGCCAGCTCATCATCTATCGCGCCTTCTTTGAACCCGGCGTCTACGGCTGGCCCGAGCACGCGTGCCGAGGCTGTTCCATGGTGGCCGATCAAGTGGCGCACCTGGCCCACTTGAATGCGCGCGACACCACGCTGGTCTTTGTTTCGCGCGCCCCGCAAGCCGACATCGCCCGCTTGAAAGCCAGCATGGGCTGGACGATGCCGTGGTTCACGATCACTGACTGCTTCGACGCGGATTTTGGCGTGGATGAATGGCATGGAACGAACGTGTTCTTTCGTGATGGCGGTCGCATTTTCCGCACGTACTTTTTGAATAATCGTGGCGACGAGCAGATGGGCGGCACGTGGAACTACCTGGACATCACGCCGTTGGGCCGGCAGGAAGCCTGGGAGGATTCGCCTGATGGGTATCCACAGACGCCGGCGTACACCTGGTGGAACTGGCACGACAGTTATGTGGCGGATGCGCCGCCGGATCACGAGTGGGTCGAAGTGTCCGAGGCCGCAGACAAGGCGCTCATGGAGCAATGCTGCAACAAGGGTAAGCCAGCGGCATAGCCGCAGCGCGTTACTTGGCAAGGGCGTTCAGCGTGAAGCAGGGACGCCCTTCACTTTTTATGCAGTCGGACTGCAACATTCCGATCGGCTCGTGCTAAAAAATGCAGTCTGGTTCCGAACCAGAATGTCGATGACAACAATATCGAAACGATGTGGCGCGGTTAGGCTGACGCGCGTAGGGATCTGGAGAAAATGAGCACCATGAACACCCTCGTGCCCGCCCGCAGCGCGTTGCTGGTCATGCATTATCAGACCGACATCATCAACCTGTTCCCCTCGGTAGCGCCCACCTTGCTAGCGAACACGCGCACGCTTTGCGACGCGGCACGGCGCCAAGGGATCAGGGTTTACTTCGCGCAGATTCGGTTCAGCCCCGGCTATCCCGAGGTCAGTCCGTTAAATAAAAACGGGCAAGGCATCAAACAACTTGGTCTGTTCATCGACGATCAGATTTCGCCGGAATTGGGCCGGCAGCCTGACGAGCCGATCATCATCGCCCATCGCGCCAGCGTGTTTTTTGGTACGGACCTTGAATTGCGACTGTCGGCCCAAGGCATCGATACGCTGCTGATGGTGGGCATTGCGTCCACCGGCGTCATGCTGTCGTCGATCGCGCATGCGAGCGATGCGGACTACCGATTATTTACCGTTAAAGACTGCTGCTACGACCCGGATTCGATTGTGCACGAGCACCTGTTTTCCACGGCGTTCGCGTCGCGCACCACCGTGCTGTCGCTTGCCGACGCGCTGGCATTGCTGGCGTAGCGTGCTGATCACTTGGCCGGCGCAAATATCACCTTGACCGGGTTATCAGCCTTGTACGAAGCGGAACGAGGCCCGGACTTCGGATCAAATCCGGGATGCCATGCCCGGAGCTCCGCCTCCGAGAGCCATTCCAGTTGCAGTTGATCGTCGGGCGAATACGACTGAAACTGCGCCAAGGCATTCACCGCAGACTGGCAGTTTTCTGATACGCCGGACTTCAGGACCGAGACCTGGGTTTGCCCGGTCGATGACATGGAGCCCGGCTGCGCGCATTGGCGGACTTCAACGTGGTATTGGCCCTGGGGCGAAGGCAGATCCACAATGATTTTGTTTGGGCCGCATCCCGTCAAGAGCGCGGTCGATAAAGCCAGCAGTAGGAAACTTTTTATCATCGAGCTATCTTCAGCCTATCAATGGATTCAGACTGCAATTAACACGGCCGAAATTGCAGTCTGACACTTTTATCCGATCCAATGGCAGCCCCTTACCGCGCCAATCGGGAAGCGCGTTCAGCGCGCCGAGTACGCCTTCGCCCACGTTGACTTTTATTGTGAGGAAGCGCGCTCCCGCTCGAGCGCAGCACGAACTGTCTTCAAACGATTATGAATGGAGATGCGTTGTATCGCCGCTGACGCAGGGATGTCCTCCAGCATTTTCTCCAACTCTCGAATTTCTGAAGCGAGGAATTCATCGCGCTTGATCATGGCTCGACTCCTGGATCGACCTTCGCTTGGACTAGCACTTGAACGGCAACGAAATCCGTTCTGCTTTGGGCCACATCAAAAGGTCAAATTGCTGTTCGATACGAACAGCAATCATAGACCGTCGACACCCAAAAACACCCGCAATAACCGCCCATAAAGACCGTGAAAGAGTCCTACTTTTAGCGTCACGCCCAACTTCACCGAAATCGAAACTGCCGTCCCGTCTCCCCCCCGTTCAGCACATTACACGTACAAACTTCTTGCCAGTTATCTCGGCAATTGAACGCCGCAATGACCGCAGCGCTTCTCCCCGCCGACCATCACAAATGCCGATGGCTACACACCATCGCCTGGCCGGTCAATTCGCCAATCAGCCTGGCGATGCCGCGCGCGCTTTCTTCATCCAGCCATTCCATGCGCACCATCCGAAATCCCATTGCCAGGCTATAGCGCCAGTCCAGTTCCAGGATGCGGTAGGCACAACCATTTGCCTCGCTATGCCATTGCGCAGCCGGGTCCTCATACGCCGCGCCGATGAAATCCACGTGCGAATCAAATGGCGGTAGCGATTCCAAAGGTTCGTCGGAACCGGGCAGGCATGGTACGGACAGGTTTTCACCAACCGCGACGTTGGGGTTCGGGCCGTTGAATGCCAGCAGCATTAACGGAAAATTCCTGGGGTCTGCGTCATAGGCCTCGCGGGTCTCGGCGCTTAGGTAGGGGCGCGCGGCGGGGCCAAGGCAGTATTGCGGGCTGTGCCAGTCGCTGTTTTCGTAATCGTCGTATAGCGGGTCAGGCGTAATGCCATGTTGCGCCAGCAGGCTCAGCGTTTCTTCGATGGTTGCGTCGTGCCGAATCGGCAGGTTGGCGGGCAGATGGCCGGCCTGCACGTATCTCGCAAGCAAGTCGCCAGGTGTGCCCACGGGTTCCGGGTTTTGATATGAGCCTTCATTCAGGCCGGCCACGCCAAACCCCAGGTTGATGATGGCGCGATACGGAACTTGCCGGCCACGCGGCTCAAGCACGTACCCGCCTTTCAGCAGTTGCGCTTCCAGGGCCTGCCAATCGGGCGGCGGCAGGTGAAAATCGCGTGGGCAAATGAATTGGTGGTGTTCAGACATGGGGGATGCGCTTGGCGAATTCCGGGGTTAACGGTTTGCAATTCGTGGGCAAACCTCGAAAGTCTAAATGAAAAATTCCAGGTGAACGATATCGCCCTGTCCGCCTAAACTTGCCGACATGAGTAAATCGTCATCACCCTCGTCCGATCTCTTCGCGCCGCCTCGCAAGCGCTCCCCTGCCCGCGTGAATTCGCTGTCATGGATTCTGGAGCCCATGGAACGTGACGCCGCTTACCAACGTCGCAAGATGTTCGGCTGCGATGCGGCGTATCTGGATGAGTCGCTGTATCTGGTGGTTGCTGACCGTGAACCGCCCTGGAACGGGGTCATGGTGTGTACATCGCGCGAGCACCATGCGGCGTTGATGGCGGAGGTGCCCGGGCTGTTGGTGCATCCGGAGTTGGGTAAATGGCTGTACCTGCCGCAGACCGACGAAGCGTTTGAGTCCCGCGCCGCTACGTTGGTAAGACTGGCATTGGATCGGGACCCGCGCATGGGGGTAGCGCCCAAGCCGAAAGCCTCGCGGCGCAAGTCGTGGCGTGCTGCTGACTAGGCTGCTGACCCGGTGACCGACCAAGCCGCTGACTGCGTCGACGACAACGCCACTAATCAGCCGCCCCGCTCAGCGACTTCAACACCGTCCACCCCGACTCAATATGCTTGCGCATCGCCAGCATTGCCGCTGACGCATCGCCCGAGGCGAACGCTTGCAGGATCTCTTCATGTTCCCGCACCGCATCCTGGCCGCGATTCGACGCGGAATTGATCAAATCAAACGGGTAACGCGCCCATAGGATCTGCACGAAGTGCAAGGTTTGCGGCAACTGCGCAATGTCGTAGAGCTGGCGGTGGAAGCGGTAATTGATGCCGCGCGCAATGGCGCGGTCGCCGGTTTCGAAGGCTTTGGCGAAGTCATTGGCCAGCACGCGCAGTTCGGTGATGTCTTGCGTGGTGATTCGTTCGACGGCGGCGCGCACCAATTGGGATTCCAGCAACAAACGCAGTTGCAGGATTTCGGCGGATGCGCCGGCATCGAACGGTACGACGCGTGCGCCTCGGTAGGAATCCCCGCTGATATAGCCTTCGGCTTCCAGCAGCTTGAGCGCCTCGCGCACCGGCGTGATGCTGAGCTTCAGTTGTTCTGCGATCTCGGCCTGCTTCAAGCGTGACCCGCGCGGAAATACGCCCGAGATAATGCGCTCTCGCAAGTAATCCGCGACTTGTTCCTCTTTCGTACGGTATTCCATTTATTAAGCCTGAGTGGCCCGGACTTGCCGGTTAAACCTTGGATTAAACCCGCCTGGGTAAAACCCTGATTACAGGCCGCGAAGCCCCTATGGGGCAGATTCTAACCGTTAAGCCATGGCGGCACCCTGGGATTCCGCGGCGATACGGCGGGCGCGTTCGACGACGGGTTTGTCGATCATTTTTCCGTCCAGGGCGGTGGCGGCGCCATTGCTGGCGTCGAAGGCGGCCAGCACTCGCCGGGCCCAGGCTTGTTCGTCGGCGGTGGGTAAATAGGCGGCATTGACGGCGGCGACCTGGCGGGGGTGGATGCACAGCTTGCCGCCGAACCCAAGCTGCCGCGCGCGCCGAGCATCGGCCAGCATCTGGTCGGGGTCGTTGAATTCCAGGCTGACGCCATCGATGGGCGGCGCCAGATCGGCATGCCGGGAGGCCAGCACGATGTCGGTGCGGATGGCGGTCATGGCGTCGGCCTCGTCGGCGATGCCGCTGTCCACGGCGAAATCCACGCTGCCAAAGGCGATGCGCTCAACGCCTGCCTGCCGCGCGACGGCGTGCAGGTCCATATAGCCGCGCACGGTTTCCAGCAAGGCGATGATGGGCCTGCCCGGCAAGGCCAGCAAGGTGTGCGCCACGGTGTGGGCGTCGGCCTTGGGCAGCATGATGCCCACGCCGGGCGCGGCGCGCACGGCTTGCAGATCATCCTGATACCAGTCGGTGTCAGCGGCGTTGATGCGGACGATGGCCTGGCCGCCTTGGGCCAGCCAGGCGGCCGCGTCGATGCGCGCTTGTGCCTTGGCGGCGGGCGCGACGGCGTCTTCCAGGTCCAGGATGACCGCGTGCGCCCCACTGGACGCGGCGCGGGCGTAACGGTCCGGGCGGTCGCCCGGTACAAACAACAGGCTGCGCGGGGGAGCGTTCACAGGCGCCTCATTCGAAAACCACATCTTTGGAATTGGTGAGTCTGCAGAAGCGTTGCAGGCTTTTGATGGCGTTGTCGTGCTCTTCGGTGCTGAGGCCGCAGCAGCAGTCTTCCAGCACCACCATGTCGTAGTCGCGGTCATGCCCGTCGCGCACGGTGGCCTGCACGACGGCGTTGGTGGAGATGCCCGAGCAGTAGATCCGCTTGATGCCATGCGCGCGCAAGACGGCTTCCAACGTGGTGCTGTAGAAGGGGCTGACGCGGTGTTTGATGATGTCAAAGTCGCCCGGCTGTTGCCCCAGGTCGGGATGCACCTGCGTGCCCCACTCGCCCAGCTTGAAGATGCCGTTCTTGCGCGCGCCCGAGAAGATGGGGGAATGGGGCGGGCATTCGCGGTAGTCGGGCGAAAAGCCCACGCGCACGAAACCGATATGCAGGCCGGCGGCGCGGGCCTTGTCCAGTGCGTGGCGGGTGTTTTCCAAGATGGCGCGGCTGCGCACCTGCTCTCCGTAGGCGGCGCGCCCGTTCGGTCCGTCGGCGTGGACCAGATCGTTTTCCATGTCCAGCACTAGGTAGATGGCTTCCTTCATTGATGACTCCTTTAAATCAGGGGTGTTTGTTCATGCTGCGTTGAATGGCGCAAAAAAGGTGGGGACTCGTTAAAGAATGACCTCGCGCCTTTCCAGGTCGGCGCGCTGCTGTGCACCAAGCCCCAGCAGCTCTCCGAAAACATAATCCTCGTCCTGGCCCAGGGCGGGGGTCAAGCGCCGGATGCCGACCTGGTCCGCCCCGCTGAAGCGGGCGGGTGCGCCAACCGCCAAACGGGCGGGGATGTCTGGCGCCTGCACGGTGGTGACGGCGCCGCGCGCGCTCAGGTGCGGGTCCGACGCCACGTCCTGCATCGTCCACGAGACGTGGGCGCATACGCCGGCTTGCTGCAAGCGTTCGGCGGTGGCGTCCGCATCACAGGTCGACAACCACCGCGTCAACATGTCGTCCAGTTCCTGGCTGTGCTGCCGACGTAACGCGGCCGTGGCGTAGCGGGCATATCCAGCACCGTTGCCGCTACTGTTGGTGCTGCTATTGCCCTCGCCCTGCCCCAACGTGCGTACCAATGCCTGCCATTCGGCGTCGTTGCGGATGGCCAGTGTCAGCCAGCGGTCGGGCTGCGATGTGGGATACACGCCATGCGGCGCCATGTCCAGGTCCGCATTGCCCGGGCGTTCGGGGGTGATGCCCAGGCTGGCCAGCACCAGCGCGTCGCCGATCATGGCGGATGCCACCTCGCGCGCGGCCAGGTCCACATGTTGCGCCTGGCCGGTGCGGCGCCGCTGGTGCAAAGCGGCAAGGGTGGCAAGCGCCGCATGCACGCCGGCCGCGTGGTCCATGACGTGGCGCATTTCTACGGGCGGGCCGTCGCGGTATCCGCTCATCCACCCCAAGCCGCCCCAAGCGCCAAAGAGCGGTGCGTAGCCTGCAAAGTGCGAGTCGGGGCCGCTTTGGCCGCAGGACGACAGGGACAGCAAGACCAGGTCGGGCTTGGCCTCGCGCAGCGCCTCAAAGCTCAGCCCCAGGCGCTGCATCACGCCCGGGCGGAAGCTTTCGGCGGCCACTTCCGATAGCGCAACGATGCGCTTGGCCAGCGCCACGGCTTCGGGCTGCTTCAGGTTCAGGCGCACCGACAGCTTGTTGGCCGACACCTGATCAAACGTGGCGGCCGACATGCGGCCATAGACCGCATGCGGCTTGCGAAACGCATCGGGCCGGGTGGCGCTTTCTATCTTGATGCACTCGGCGCCCAGTTGGGACAGCAGGTGCGTGCAGAACGGGCCAGCTGCGTGAATGGTGAAGTCCGCGATGCGCACGCCGGCCAGCGGCGCACGCAGGCGATCGGTCTGCGGGGAACGTGCCTGGGCCTGACTCATGCGGTGGCCTCCTGTGCCATCTCGTTCAAGGCGGGCACGGCGCCCGCGCGCGGCAATGGGGTATAGCGAAACTGAAACGGGGCGACCAAGATCTCGGCCTCGCGGCCACTGGCCAATACGGCGGGCGCAAAGAGACCGCGTGCGCGTTCCTGTTCGCCTTGGATCACTTCAGCGGGCAAGCGGTATTTGGCGGCGGGAACGCCCAATTCCTGCGCGCGCCGGACGATGTCTTCGACCGTGTGGCGCGCCATCCATTCACGGATATGGCCATTGATTTCATCGCCACGGCGGCTGCGCTCCAGGGGGTCGCGCAGGCCCGGGTCCGCTGCCCAGGCTGGTTGGCTCAGTAGATCCACCAACGATCGCCACTGGCGGTCTTCCAGCGTCAGCAATTCGATGTAGCCGTCTTGCGCTTCAAACACGCCGCCGTAGCGGAAGCGGCGGCTTGCGCGGTGTTCCAGCGACCCGTCGCCCAGGCGTTGCAAGGCAAACGCGCCCACGGAGAGGACCGCGTCTTGCACCGACACATCCACGTATTGGCCGCCGCCGGACGGCACGGCCCACCAGGCCGACAGCGCGCATAGCGCGGCCATCGCGCCGCCCTGGTAGCCGCCGAAGTGGCCGTAGATTTTCAAGGGTGGCCGATCCGGGAACAGCTCGTGCGACAAGCCGTTGGGCAGCAGGAAGCCTTCGCCGCCCGCGTGCAGCAGATTGACCTCTTCGCCGTCCCAATCGGCTTTTGGCCCGGTTGCGCCAAACGGCAGCACGCTGACGTGGACCAGGTCGGGCCAGTCGCGGGAGATCTGCTCGGGCGACAAGCCCTGTGACGCGCGCGCTTGCGCGGGCGTGTCGTCGATGAGGATGTCTGCCCCCGCCAGTTCGCGCGCCAGCAATTCGCGGCCTTCGGCCTGCGTCAAATCGGCTTCCAGGCTGCGCTTGCCCACGGCCAGATAGGCGAACAGCGCACTCTCATCGCTGTCGTCGATCAGCGGCGGCGCCTGCCGCAGCCGCGACCCGCCGGGCGGTTCCAGCATGACGACTTGCGCACCCATCACGGCAAGCATCCGTCCGGCATAGGCGGCCGCGACCGTGTTCGAGCGCTCCAGGACCCGGCAGCCGGACAAGGGCAGCGTGGTGGTGTGTTGCGGTTCGTAGGACTGCATAAGGGCTGTCTCGCAAGGTTACGGCCGCGGACCAGTGAAGGAATCACCGGTCCACGGGTCACGGTTCAACGGGTCACGGGTGAACGGATCAACGGGTCACGGGCAATTCAAGGTCCACGCCGGAGCCATCCAGGAAGGCCGGCAGGCGCACGTCGCGCGACGGCAGCGCCACGGTGGCGATCCCCGGCGTGGTCAGTTCGCCGCGCTGGTTTTCGGCGGCCAGTTCAATGTCGACCAGGCCGACGTTGTCCTTGACGTACTTACGCAGCACCTTGCCCTTGCAGAACGTGGTGTCGCCCATGATGTTGAAGCGCCGCATTTCGGTGCGCACGCGCTTGATGACCCCGGCGTCGCCCATCCAGTTGGTCACCAGCGAGCACATCCACGACGAGCGTTGCGGGCCGTAGTCATAGGTGCCCGGCACGCCCACTTCCTTCGCGACCGATTCGCGGTGATGGCCGATGCCGGTGTATTCCACGCCGCCGCCCGCTTCCGGATTGCGGAAGAAATGGCCCGGGTGCTTCACCGCCGCCTGCAACACCACGCCGTGCGTGTGGCCGCGTCCGCATCCAACCAGGAAACCCATCGTGTCCATCAGCGACAAGGGGCCGCGCGCAATCGTGGGCAGTTCTTCGCCTTCCTGCACTTCTTCCCAATAGCGCACGTTGGCGCCACGGATGTTCTTCGGCTCGTCCAGCACCATCTGGTCGATGCGGTCGCGCTCTTCGTCGGCGTATTCGTGCTGGACGATTTCCTTGTACTTGCCGGTGTCGCGTGCCGCCTTGCGTTCGTGGCGCGTGCACGTGCCCAGGGCGCGGGCAACCAGTTCGCCGCGCTGGTTGTAGTAGCTGGCCTCGACGTACTGCAGCACCAGGCGGCCCGAGAACTTGCTTTCTTTTTCCTCGACGCCCACCACCCGTTCAATGGCGGTGATGCGATCGCCCGGGCGCACGTGGCGGAACAGTTCCCAGTCGTTGCCGGCATAGAAGCCGTGCACGCCTGGCAGGCCCCAGCGGGTGCGGCCCAACCAGCCGAATGCCATCGGGAACATCGGGTGGCCCAGCAAGGTGCCGTAGCGGGTGCCCGCCGCGTAACCCGCGTCGCGGTACAGCGGGTTCAGGTCGCCAATACCGTTGCACCAGTTGCGCAAGGTGTCGGCCGTGGCGTCTTGCAGGTACGGCCCTTCGGGGCGCAGGTGCAAGCCGATCATGGCGCGCGCGGCGGCGATGGCTTCGTCGGTGATCAGGCCTTCGGCGGGGGCGTTGCCGACATCGGATTGGGGAAGGTTCATGACATTGCTCACGGTTGCGACTCCTTTACCTATCGCTAGAATGCAGAATGCATTCTTCAAGTACGTAAAAAAAGGGGTTGATAAGACGGGGGTTATTCAAAGGTTCATTCAATGCGGATGCCAGCAGCCTTGATGATGGCGCCCCACTTCTGGCGTTCATCGTTGACGAATGCATCCAATTGCGCGGGCGGCATCACCAAGGGTTCGACGCCGATGTCCAGCATCTTGCGGCGCATCTCGGGTTGCTCCAGCACCAGACGGATCTGTTCGCTCATTTGCCGGATGATCGGCGTGGGTGTGCCGCGCGGGGCGAACAAGGCGTCCCAGGCCACAACGTCGAAGCCGGGCACGCCCTGCTCGGACACGGGCTGCACGCCGGGCAGCATGTCGCTAGCCTTCAGCGACGTGATGCCCACGGCGCGCAATTTGCCGCTGGCCAGATGCGGACGCGCGGCGGTAACGGTGTCAATCACCAGCGGGATCTGCCCGCCCATCGCGTCGGTCAATGATTGGCTTGAGGCCTTGTACTTCACCGCGAAAAGCGGCGCTTGCGCCGATTTCACGAACTCCGCGAACACCACCTGCGCCGTGGTGCTGGGCAAGCCGACGTTCAGCGTGTCGGGTCGGGCGCGAGCGCGCTGGATCAGTTCGCCCACGCTATTGGCGGGCAGGTCGGCGGCGGACGTGCAGATCACCATGGGCAGCAAGCCGATCATGGCCACGCCCGTAAAGTCGGCGGTGGGGTCGTAGCCCTGGTTGGCGTACAGGAATTCGTTGGCCGCGTTGGTGGCGTTGGTGCCTAGCAAGAAGGTGTAGCCGTCGTTGGCGGCGCGGGCGGCGGCGGCCGACCCGATGTTGCCGCCCGCCCCTGCGCGGTTCTCGACCACGATGGGTTGATTCAAGCGCTTGGCCAGGTCTTGCGACAACAGGCGCGCCAGCACGTCGGCGCCCTGCCCCGGCGCATACGGCACGATGATGCGGATGGGCTTGTCGGGCCAGCTTGCGGCCAACGCGGCGGGCATGCTTGCCACGGCTGCCAAGGCGCAAATGCCGGTGATTGCCGTGCGCAGCAAGGTGCGGCGACTACTAGCGGTATCGGACGTTGTGCGACAGGTTGCATGGGTCGTTGCGCGCGGAGTCGCATGGGCCGTTGCGCGAGAAGTCGCGCGGGAACTCGGGCGGGATGTCATCAAGGCGTCCTTTGTGTCCAGGGTCATGGGAATCAGCCGTTCAGCGCCAGGCCGGCTCGCGGCCAGCGTGCGGCAAAGAGTTGGCCGTGGCCCGACAGCGTGATGTACGCCGTGCGCCGGTCGCTGCCGCCAAAGCAGATATTGGTGCAATAGCCTTCGGGCGCTTCGTGGAATTCCAGCGCTTCGCCATCAGCGGAAAACACGCTGATGCCGCCCCGCACCAAGGTGGCCACGCAGACATTGCCGCCCTCTTCCACCGCCAGGGAATCAAAGCGCTGAAAGCCGGGCAAGCCGTGCACCAGTTGCCCGCCGTTGGGTGACGGCCAGGCCGCCAGTTGCAAGTGGCCAGGCGCCGACGCAGCGTCGGGAATGGGGTACGACCACAGCCGGCTGGTCTCGGTTTCGGACACATACAGCCGGCTGCCGTCCGGCGACAGGCCCACGCCGTTGGGCGTCAGCACGGGATGCGCGGCACGGCGGATGGCGCTGCCATCAAGCCGCGCGTAATACACGGCGCCGCGCAGCATCTTGTCTTCGAAGGTCTTGCCAAAGTCCGTGAACCAGAAGCCGCCATGCGCATCGAAGACGATGTCGTTGGGGCCATGCAGCGGCGTGCCGTCGCAGTGGGTGTATAGCGTCTGGACCGCGCCGGTGGCGATGTCCACACGCTGGATGCTGCCACCGTCGTAATCGGCAGCGGGGCCGGTGGGCCGCGTGAACCCATCATCGGTGCGCCAACTGAAACCGCCGTTGTTGCAGACATAGCAGTGCCCGTCCGGCCCCAGCGCCGCACCGTTGGGGCCGCCGCCCAGGTCTGCCACCTTGCGCAATTCGCCATTAGGCGACACGCGAGTCAGCCGCCCGCCCGCGATCTCAACGACCAGCACGCTGCCGTCCGGCATCGCAACCGGCCCTTCGGGAAACGCCAGCCCGGTCGCCATGACTTCGCCTTGCAGCTTCAGTTGCTTCATGCCTGTGTCCTTCCTATGCGGGCTGGGTTTGCGACGGGGTTTGCGATGGCGGTTGGGCCGCCGCTTGCGCGGTCTGGCGCGCGCCCAAGTAAGCGTCGATGGCTTGTTGCCGGCCTTCGCGGCTGCGCAGCGCCTGTTCGTCCAGCGTGCCCACGATATGGCCGTGGCGCAGCACCCAGGCCTGCACGGCCAACTTGGCGGCCACGTGGAAACTCTGCTCGACCAGCAAGGCAGCAAGTTGCTGTTCGCGCTGGATCACGGCCAGCCGTTCGTACACCCGCGCCACCAACAAAGGCGCCAGGCCCAGCGACGGCTCGTCCAACAACAGCAGGCGCGGGCCGGACATCAGCCCGCGCCCAATCGCCAGCATCTGCTGTTCGCCGCCGCTGAGCAGGCCAGCGGGCGCATTGCGCCGTCCGGCGATTTCGGGAAAGAAATCCATCACCATCTGTTCGCGGCGCGCCCGGGTGCGGGCGTCCACGAAGTACGAACCCAGGATCAGGTTTTCCGCCACGGTCAGGTCCGTAGCGATGGCGCGCCCTTCCGGCACATACACGATGCCCCGCCGAAAGCGCTGCGCGGCGGACAGACCCGAGATGTCCTGCCCGTCCAGCCGGATGCGGCCTTGCGATGGCTCAAGGCCCGCGATGGCACGCAGCGTGCTGGATTTGCCCGCGCCGTTGGCGCCCAGCAAGGCCACCACGGTTGCCGCCCCGACCGACAGGTCGATGCCATGCACCACCGGACCCGCGCCGTAGCGCACCGTCAGGCCGTCGACCTCAAGCAAGCTTGCCGGCGTGTCATTCATCGTCGTCTCCCAGATAGACGCGCACCACATCCGGATTCAGCCGGATCTGCGCCGGCTCGCCGGAAGCCAGCAAACGGCCCACGTTCAGCACATGAATGGTGTCGCAGACTTCCATGATCAGGTCCATGTCGTGCTCAACCACGACCAGCACCAGATCGGGCGCGCGCAAGCGTGTCAGCGCGGCGGACAGGTCGCTGGTCTCGATGGAATTCAGTCCGGCGGCCGGCTCATCCAGCAACAGCACGCGGGGCTTGCCGGCAATGGCGCGCGCGATCTCGGTCAGGCGCAACACGCCGGGTGGCAGTTGCGAGGGATAGGTGTCTGCCACGTCCGCCACGCCCAATCGCTCCAAGGCGGCCAAGGCGCGATCCCGGTTGTGGGCGCGTTCCGCTTTGCCGCGCGGCAAAGGCAGGAAGGCGTCGAGCCAACCGGCCGATGACTGCCTGTCCAGACCCACCATGACGTTCTCGGCCACGGTCAGTTCGGGGCACAGGGCCACATGTTGAAAGCTGCGCGAAAAGCCCAGCGCGGCGCGCCCGCTGGGCGGCACGCCTTCCAAGCGCCGGCCTGCCAGACTGATGCTGCCCTGCTGCGGCGAATACAAGCCGGTCAGGCAATTGAAGAAGCTGGTTTTGCCCGCGCCATTGGGGCCGATCAAGCCCGTGATTTCTCCGGCCTTCAATTGCAGCCCGATGTCTTGCAGCACCTGGATGCCGCCAAACGACAGCGACAGGTCTTCCACGATCAGCGCCTCACCGGCCGCCATGGCGTGTGCGTTCATGGATTGCCTCCGTGCAGTCTGGCGCGCATTTCGGCGGGCAACGCATTGAAGCCCAGCACCACGATGAGCAGCGCGGAACCATACAGAATCGGCACCCAGTCGCCCGCCCCCGCCAGCAGCAAGGGCATCATCGTCAGGAACAGACCGCCCAGCAAACTGCCTAGCACCGCCAGCGAATACAGGCTGACCACCGACCCGACCAGCAGGAAAATAGACGTCCATAACGTGAAGCTGTTGGGCGACACCGTGGACGAACTGAACGACAGCATGGCGCCGGCGATGGCGGCAATGGCGCCGCTCAAGGCCATGCACGACAGCCGCGCCCAACTGCGACGCACGCCGAATGATTCGGCCGCGTGCGGCGACGTGCGGATCAACAGCAAGGCCATCGCCTGGCGCGAGCGCCGGAACTGGCGCAGCAGCAGCGCCACCAACACCAGGCCCGCAAGCGGGAGGTAGTAGCGCTGGGTTTCCTTCGCCAGCCCCGGCAACGCGTCCAGCTTCACGTACAAGCCTTCATAGCCACCGGTCACCGACGAAAAGTGCAGCAGCACTTCGGGCAGGGCCAGGGCCAGCGCCATCGTGGCCACCGCCAGATAGATGCCTGATAAAAACCGCGACGGGAAGGCGAAGGCCAGGCCCAGCACGGCCCCGGCTATCGCCGCCACCGGCAGGCTGGCCAGCAGCGACACGCCCAGGTACTTCTCCATCAAGGCCACCGTGTACGCCCCGGCCGCCACGAAGACGCCGTGGCCGATGGAGACCTCTCCGGCATACCGCACCAGAAAGCTCACCGACATGATCGCGATGGCGTTGGCAAAACACAGCCCCAGCGTATAGGTCCAGTAGCCGCCCGCGGCCATGGGCAACAGCGCCAGCGCAAGCAGGCCCGCCACGCCAATCACCGAAGACCAACGGCGCATCGCGGATACCGGCTGACTGCCCTGCGGCACCGACGCCGCCGGCAAGGAACGGGTAGATAGCATCACACTAGACACGGGCACCTCCGCGTATGGCCAGCACGCCCTTGGGGAAGACGTTAAGCACCAGCAGGATCGTCAGCAGCAGATAGCTGTTGTTGAATTCGGCGGCCACGTAGAACGACAGCAGGTTCATGATGACGCCGATGAAGATGCCGCCCAGCACCGCGCCCGGCAGGCTGTTGAATCCGCCTACGACGGCTGCCGCAAAAGCTTGCAGCATGAATGAGGACACGCTGGTCGACGACAAAAACGTAGTGGGCACGATCAGCAAGGATGCAACCAGGCCAAGCAAGCCGGCCACCACCCACGAAAACAGATGCACCCGGCGCAGGTTCAGGCCACACACGCGGCTGGCGAAGGGGTTGGCCGACACCGCCCGGAACGCGATGCCGATGCGCGTGCGTTCGATCAGCAGGTACAGCAGGCCGATGGCCACCGCGGTGGTGCCCAGCACGGCCAGGTCATACGCCGTGACGTGAACCGGGCCCATCTGCCCGCGCCAGGCAGGCAGCGGCAAGTCCAGAGACACCACGTTCGAGCCGAACAGAAGCTGGGTTGCGCCCTGGGCGATCAGTCCCACGCCCAGGGTGGCGATGGTGCTGGTCAAGTCCGACTTGAAAACCAGCGGCGCAATCAGGAAGTAGCTGACCGCCATCACCGCCACCATGATCGCCAGCGTCAGCAGCACGGCGGCGCCCCAGGCCATGTTCGCGAAGAGCCCGGCCGTGAAGCCGAACACCAGGATCGCGGCCAGCCCCGCCAGGTTGCCATGCGCGAAGTTCACCACGTTGGAGCTTTTGTAGATCAGCACAATGCCGATCGCGCCCATGGCGTACAGGCAGCCGCTGACCATGCCCGCCCAGATCAAGCCGATCAGGTCATCCATGAGCACGGCTCCTTGGCGGCAAGGCGTCGGCTGACGCTGCCGGGGAGGCTTGAGATGCTTGGGAGGCTTGAGATTCGGCCTTGGCCGGGCCTCCGCCCTGGTCGATCAGTTCAATCACCGATGGGAAGTACCGCCCCGAATATCCCCCGCTGACGGCGGCTGCGTAGTACTGCCGGGCCAGCTCGGCCACATGAGCCGCCAGGCCCGATTGCGCGGCCAGTTCCAGCACATAGCCCAGGTCCTTCAAGACGTATTCGGGGGGAAAAGCCTTGTCGGGAAACTGGCGCGGCAACATCGCCTTGCGGCCATGGTTGCGCAGCACGAAGCTGTCGCCGGAACCCTTGGATACGGCGTCCAGCAGCACTTCCGGCTGCACGCCGGCGCGTTCGCCCAGCACCATCATTTCAGCCAGCGCCACGGTGTGCTCGAACACCAGCGCGTTGTTGATCAGCTTGACCACCTGGCCGCAGCCCACCTCGCCACAGCGCGTCACGTCTGATCCGATGTAGCGCAGCAGCGGTTCAACCCGCGTGTACAGCGCCAGGTCCGCGCCCACCATGATGCTGAGTTCGCCGCGCTGCGCCGCTTCGCGGGTGCGCGCCACCGGGGCATCCACAAAGGCCACGCCGCGCGCGGCAAGCTGCTCGGCCGTGCCCCGGGCGGACGCCACCGTGGTGGTGCTCAAGTCAACGATCACGGCGGGTCGGCGCACGCCGTCGGTCAGGCCGCCGGGCGCCACGCACACCTGCTCTACCTGGGGGCCGCCCGGCAGGGACAGGAACACCACGTCCGCCTGCGCCGCCACCGTGGCAACCGAATCCGCGCGGCGCGCGCCGGTGCCTTCCAGCAACTGAAACGCGTCCGCGTTCATGTCAAACGCGATGACTTCACCCGGGTGCTTCAGCGCCATGTTGCGGCACATTGGGCCGCCCATCACGCCTAGCCCGATAAAGCCGATCACGGGATGCTTGTCTGTAGTCATGGTGGCGTCCCTTGCCTTAGTCCATCCACATGCCGCCGCTGATATCCAGCGACGTGCCCGTGATCCAGTTGGAAGCCGGCGAACACAGGAACAGCGCCGCCTGCGCGATATCCTCGGGGTTGCCGTAGCGGCCCAGCGGCACCGTGCCGTTGGCCGACGGCGCGCCGCCCCCCGTGACGCTGGCCCACATGGCGGTCTCGACCGGGCCGGGCGCCAGCGTGTTGGCGTACACGCCGTGGGGCGCGCCGGCCTTGGCGATCCAGCGCATCATGCCGTGCACGGCGGCCTTGGACGCCACATAGGCCGGGCCCGAGGCCACGCCGCCGTTCTTGGCCGCAATCGACCCTGCCGCCAGGATCTTGCCAAAGCCCTGCTTGCACATCAGCGGGAACAGTTTGCGCGCCGGATTCACCACGCCGCGCACGTTGACGGACATCACCGCGTCCCATTCATCGTCCGTGCTGTCCGCCAGCGAGGTGCGGGCGATGATGCCGGCGCACAGCACCAGGATGTCCACCTTGCCGTAGTCCGCGATGATCTTGTCGATGACCTGGTCGGTTTCAGCGCGCGAGGTCACGTCGTAGCGGCGGTAGTCGATGCCGCCGCCGATCTCTTCCTGTTCGACCCGGTCCGTGGCGATGACCCGCGCGCCGGCCTCGCGAAACGCCTTGGATATTGCGCGCCCCATGGCGCCCGCGCCGCCCGTGATCAACGCCACCTGGCCTTCAAGACTTGCGGGGCCGCTCAAATGCTGTGCCATCTTCTCTTGTCTCCTGATCGTTTTTTTAGGAATCGCGCTGGCCGTCAACGCAGCGTCGCGGTGGCGGACATCGCCAATTCTCCATCTGGCCCGCGCGCCCACAGCGCCAGCGAACCATCTTCATTCGTATGCCCTTCCAAGCGGAACGGGCGCGACACGAACAAGGGGCTGACGCCACGGAATTCAAAGCTGGCCAGCGCCCGGCCGTCGCCATGCGCCAGCGCCAATTGCTGCAACAGGGTGGCCGTCAGCGGACCATGCACCACCAGGTCGGGATAGCCTTCTTCGTTGCGCGCATAGGCCTGGTCGTAATGGATGCGGTGGCCGTTGAAGGTCAGCGCCGAATAGCGGAACAGCAGCGTCGTGTCGGGGTGTACGTCATGGCCCCAGCGTGCCTGGCCCGCATAGGGTTCCGGGGCGGCGGCCGAGGTAGTGCCGGCGGGCGTGGCCTCGCGGTAGACGATGTCCTGCTCTTCCACGATGCAGTCCGCGCCGCCGCAAAGCGTGGTGTGCTCAACGGTCACGAACCACAACGATCCGCGCTTGCCCACCTTGTTCTCGACTTTCACGATGCGGCTGCGCCGCGTCGCTTCCGCGCCGATCGGCAGGTCAGCCAGGTAGCGGACGCGGCTGCCCGCCCACATGCGGCGCGGCAATTCGATGGGGGGCAGAAAGCCGCCGCGCTGGGGATGGCCGTCCGTGCCCAGGCCGCTGCGCCGCGCGGTCGGATTGAAGTACAGCCACTGCCAGCCCGGCGGCAGCGGTTCGCCGTCGCCGGGCGCACTGTCCAGATCCAGCGTGGCCGCCATGGCCTGCACCACCGTCGCGTCCAGGCGCTGCGTGCGCGCCTCTTCGCGGCCTACCCATTCTTCGTATGCGTTGGTCACGCCTGCACTCCTAAGCTAGTTTTGCGTCGAACACGTCCGCCGGATAGGGCTTGAAGTCCCGCACCAGTTTGAAGCTGCCGCCGGACACCGCTTGAATGATCCCTTCCTGGCGCGCGCCCCGGTGGTCGCCCGCCTTGAAGGTGACCTGGCGCGCCCCGCCCACGGTTTCATTCGTCATCGTTTCCATCACGTCGACCAGGCTGGCGCGCGTCAAGGGCTTGCCGCTGGCCAAGAGCATCTGAAACCCCTTGGCGAACAAGGCGCCGTTGCTCCAGCCATTCAGGCCGAAGACGCCGATGGGGTCGTTCGGGTACAGCTTGGCCACGGTCTCGCGGTAGGCCTTGATATTGGCGTCGTCGGCGTCCACGGGCATCAGCCACGATGAAAAATAAGCACCATCCAGCAAGCGGCCAGCCAGCTTGTAGGTGGTGGGGTCCGCGGTGAAGAACGGCGCCATCCATTTGGCCTGGAACCCAAGACGGTCAGCGGTCTTCAAGGCAGCGGCCAGATTGGCGTTGGACCCGAACAGGATCACCACATCCGCTTTGGCGTTGGCGATGCGGCGGATATGCGGCGTGAAGTCGGTGCTGCGCACTTCAAACGGAATCGATTCGGCGGCCTGCTTCTTGTTCGCCGCCATCAACAGGTCAAAGCCGCGCTTTGCCGAGCGACCCAGTTCGTCGTTTTCCCAAAGCAGCGCCACGCGGCTGGCGCCCAGCCCGTTGAACGCATAGTCCAGGTTGGACGCCGCCGACCAGCCGTAGTCGGGCAACAGCGGAAACACCAGCCGTTCCGCGAACAGCGCGGTCGCCCCGCCGATCGGGCCGATCATCGGCAGGCCCACTTCCTTGGCATAGGGAATGACCGCCACGGACTGCGCCGTGCCCACCGGCGCGGCCAAGGCAAAGATCTTGTTCTCTTCTACCAGGCGACGCGTCACGGCCACGCTGCGGGCCGGTTCATAACCGTCGTCATAAGTGACCGACTTGATCTTCCAGCCGTTCAACATGTCGGTGTCGTTGACCCACTTGAAGCAGGCGTCGGCCGCGCGGGAAAGAATCGCGTAGAACGGCACCGGCCCGGTAATGGGCGTGAAGGCCCCCACCGTAACCGTCTTGCTGGCCACGTCGATACCCGGGGAAACCGATTGGGATTGCGCGCGCGCCCAGCCTGGAAGCGAGATCGAGGCTGCCGCGGCACAGCCGGAAAGAAAAGTCCTTCTGAGCACGGTGATGTCTCCTGGTTGTTCTTCGATTGCCGCTGTCTGCTGCGCGACTAAGAATGCATTCTATATCTTTGACCCGTTGAAAAAATACGGGCTTTCCCTACACAAAATAGATCTATTGCTCAAACTTTACCCATATAGAATGCATTCTTTTAGCAAAACAGCCGGAGACACCATGCCTACCCCCCCTCTCGCGGGCCGCAGAATCATTGAACTGGGCACCATGCTTGCCGCGCCCTTCGCTTCCCACATCCTGGCGCAGTTGGGCGCCGAGGTCATCAAGGTGGAACCGCCGCGCGGCGACCCCACGCGCAGCCTGGTTCGCGGCGGGCCCAGCGGCACATTCATCGCTTATAGCCACGGCAAGAAAAGCGTCTGCATCGACCTGGCCCATCCTGACGGCCATGCCGCCTTCCTGAAAATCCTGCGGACGGCCGATGCGCTGGTCCATAACCTGGCGCCCAAGGCCGCGCGCAAACTGAAACTGACGCGCGCCGACTGCCAGGCCGTCAACCCGCAATTGATCTACTGCCATATCCGTGGCTACGCCCACGGCCCCCAGGAAGACGATTTAGCGTCGAACCCCGTTGCAGAAGCATCAACCGGCGTCATGGAAGCCAACCGCGTCAACGGCCGCCCCAGCCGCCTGGGCCCGTCGTACCACGACCAGTTTGCAGGCGCCTATGCCGTCATCGGCATGCTGGCGGCCATGCTGCAACCCAAGACGGCAAGCGAAGGCGGCCATGTCGAAATCGGTTTGTATGAAACCGGCCTGCATGTGGCGTCGCGCGATCTTTGTGGCGTGCAACTGAAGACGCAGCTGCTGGGCCGCCCGGAACGGGAGCCGCATGGCGAATTCAGCATGCCGGGCTATGGCGCGTACCAGACGTCGGACGAACGCTGGATGTACCTGTTGATGCTTACCGACGCACATTGGCTGAAGTTCTGTCAGGCCTTGGCATTGCCGCAGGCCGACGATGCGTCGCTGGCTGCGTTGAAAGACAGGAAGAAGGCGCGCGAGCGGGTGGAAGACATCGTCAAGACCGCCGTGGGCGCGCTTCGCTTCGATGAATTGGCGGCCCGATTGAAGGCCGCGGGCGTGGGCTGCACGGAAGTGCTGCCCTTGGAGCGCGTGCTGGATGCCGAGCAGGCGCGCCAGCCGGGCAAGCTGCGCGACGTCCGCTACCGCGACCTGAGCTTCGACGTGCCTGAATTTCCGCGACTCGATAGCAGTGATGATGGTGTCCAGACCCTGCCCCCGCCCGATCTGGGGGAGCACACGCTGGACGTGCTCTCAACGGCAGGCTTGTCGCCGGAAGAATGCAAGACCTTGTTGGAAAGCGGCGCGGTGTCCACCATCCGCGCCGGTGATTTTGCCTGGGCGCCGGTGCGTCGACAGGCGTGAACAAAACAGGGCGCACAGAACGCACAACGCGCCCGACAATAACCAAGGAGACGGAAAATGCAACGGATCAATAGGATGTCGGGCCTGATCAAGGCCATGTTGGCGGGCTTGATGTGTGCGGCCGTGGGATCGGCCGCCGCCGCTTACCCGGAAAAGCCCATCCGTCTGGTGGTGGGTTTTCCGCCAGGCGGCGGCGCGGACTTCGTGGCGCGCGAAGTGGCGCAGCGCTTGGGCCAGGCGCTGAACACCAGCGTGGTGGTCGACAACAAGGCAGGCGCCAACGGCACCATCGCCGCCGCCGAAGTGGCCCGCGCACCGGCGGACGGCTACACGCTGCTGCTGGGCGTCACGGCGTCTCAATCCATCAGCCCCGCCCTGTCGCCCAAGCTGCCTTACGACCCGCAGCGCGATTTCACGCCCATCACCGAAATCGGCTACACGCCACTGGTGCTGGTTGTGAATCCAAAACTGCCCGTCAAGACGCTCAAGGAATTCCTGAGCTATGCCAAGGCCAGCAAAACACCCGTCCCGTACGGGTCCGCCGGCATCGGCAACATTACCCACATGACGGCCGAACTGTTCGTGCAATCGTCTGGCGTATCCAACTTCCAGCACGTGCCGTACAAGGGCAGCAGCCAAGTCATGACCGACCTGATCGGCGGGCGCGTGGACGCCTATTTCGACACCCTGCCCTCATCACTGCCGTTCATACAAAGCGGCCAGGTGCGGGCGCTGGCGGTCACCAGCGCGGTGCGGGCCGGCACGGCCAAGGACATCCCGACGGTGCAAGAAGCTGGGGTGCCAGGGTTTCAGACCACCACGTGGTTCGGTGTGCTGGCGCCCCCAAACTTGAACGCGGCCGTGACAAAGCGCTTGTACGAAGCCCTGCACAACAGCTTGAACACGCCTGAAGCGCGGCAAGCATTGGTGGCGCGTGGCGTGGAGCCGGTGCTGGATTCCCCCGCCCAGTTCACGGCGGAACTACGCGCCGATCTTCAGCGTTGGCGTGACGTGGCCCAAAAAGCCAACATCAAGCTGGACTAAGCCGATACCGCAGCGCCGCAATGCCGGCAAACCCGCGCGTCGCGCAGAATCCGCCCGGCGCAGTGCGGGCATTCCGTATGGGTCGGCAATACCGGTTCACGTGCATGGGCCGATCGGTCGGCAATGGCAAACAGAAACGCGCCGGCCAAGGGCGGGCTGATCAGGCAGGCCAGTATCGTCCAGCCGATGCGCTTGCGGCCCCGGCCGGCAGCCAAGCCGCCCACCACCAGGGCCAGGACGATCCAAAGGAGAATAAGCAGAAACATATTGCGATGGTAAACCGCGATAGCCTGCCGCGACGCGCTATCCGGGGCTTTCAAGGTCAGCGGTCAGACTCGCTCCCGCGCCCAAATTTTTCCCAAATACCGCTTTTGAACCCCGCACCAAGGCCATCAACAAGAGTAATCTGCAAATTCGCCTGCAACCAAAAAGGAAGCGCATATGAATAAGATCTCTTCGACATGGCGTAGGACCACGGTGGCGGTGACGCTGGGCGTGGCGAGTGTGATGTTCGCGGGTTGCACAACAACCACCCCCGCCGACAAGGCCACGTCGGCCGAAAAGCGGCAAGAGCTGGACGCCGCCGCCAACGCCACGCTGACCAAGCTGTACGAGGGCTCGCCGCAATCCAGGCAGTTGGTGGAACGCGCGCGCGGCGTGCTGGTATTTCCGGACGTGCTTAGCGCCAGCTTCATCGTAGGCGCGCAACACGGCACCGGGGTGCTGCGGGTGAAAGGGCAAGACACGGGCTACTACAGCATCAGTGGTGGGTCGATCGGCTTTCAAGCCGGCGCCCAATCCAAAGCCATGGTGCTGTTGTTCATGACGGATGACGCCCTTGCCAAGTTCCGCGCCAGCAGCGGTTGGACCATCGGCGCCGACGCCTCTGTGGCCGTGGCCAATGTGGGCGCCAATGGCACCATTGATTCCAACACCGCCCAGCAGCCTATCGTGGGCTTCGTGTTGAACAACGGCGGCTTGATGGCCGGTGTGTCGGTGGACGGCAACAAGATCTCGCCGACAACGCTGTAATCCTCTGCCCCCTCGGGGCCGGCCGGTCGCTGCTTCACAGCATGGGCCGGTCCCCACATCCTGACCTCGGCGCGGCGCTGCCGCCCGTGGTCAGGACAACATAGGCGCCATATCAGGGTCGCCTTTTTTCATGGCGTGGCGATACGCATCGCGGGCGCCAATGCGCTGTAGGTACGTCAGGATGTTCGGATACGGCGACAAGTCGTAGGGATAGAACAGGCGCATCGTGGTCAGCGAAAACACAACAATGATGTCGGCGGCGGTCAGGACATTACCGGTCAGGTAATCGGTCTTGCCCAACTGTTTGTCGACCAGCGCCAAGGCTTGCTGGCGCCGCGCATCAGCGAACTGCACGGCGGGTTTGTCGGCGGGCACCTCGGCGCGGGCCAGCACCATGCAACGCATCAGGCTGGGTTGCAGTGAGCCGTTGGCGAAGTGGAACCAATACAGGTAGTTGGCATAGTCCGGGCTGGTGGGCGGCACCGTCAGGCGGCCGTCGCCGTAGCGGGTCAACAGGTATTCCACGATGGCGGTGGATTCGGCCAGCACCACGTCGCCGTCCGTAATGATGGGCGCCGTGCCCAGCGGGTGCAGCGCCTTGTACTCAGGCGGGGCCAGCCGCGTGACCGGATCGCGGTCATAGACCTTCAGGTTGTACGGGATGGCAAGTTCCTCGCACAGCCACACGATGCGTTCGGACTGCGATTTTCCAAGATGATGCACGGTCAGCATGAGCTTCCTTTATCGATAGGTAGGCCGGCGTGAGTACGCCCGCACTGCGACCTCGCCACTCTACGCCGCTTTACCGCGCCGAACAGCCCAGCGTATTCAGTCGGACACCGCCCTTTACGGATAGATACATAACGCCGGTAATCAGCAATTACCAAATGCAATCCGCGTGCTAATTTAAGCGCCCGTGGCCGCCCTTGCCCGTGGCGGACGTTCTTAGCCAACCATTCATGACCATGCAAAACACGCCTGATCGCGACTTGAACACCGCACTGCAAAGCACTCAAAGCACGCGCAGCACGCGGCTTTCCCGGATTCTTCCCCTGGCGTTCGGGCTGGCGTTGGCCACGGCTTCGCCGCTGCAGGCGGCGCAAGCTGAAACCATCCGCGCCCATGGAGCTGCGCAGCAAGCCGCGCCGCAGCAGGCGGCCCCGCAACAGGCAACCCCACAACAGGCAACCCCTCAAGCGGGCTCGACCGGCCTGGCCCCGGTCACCAAGACCGAAATCAAGAGCCAGACCGCCTACGAACGCCTGTTGAACAACAGCGGCGTCAGCGTGCAGTGGCTGTGGTCGGCCGAACGTGGCCACCTGAATGCGAAGGACGTGAACGACGTCGTGCGCATCGATGGCACGCAGGCCAATTTTGAAGGCACGTTGAAGATCAACGGTGAAATCGTGTCTATCGACAAAGACCGCTTCACCTTTCGCGGCACGATCCTGATTCTTGACGCCCCCGACAAAGGCCGCCGCTGCGAACGCACGGGCGACTACGAGTTTCGTGCCACCGGCAAGCGCAAGTACTGGCGCCTGCAGCAAATGGAAAGCTGCGACCGTTTGACGGATTACGTGGATATTTTTTATTGATTGGGGATGTGACTCATACCTTTAGGGCCCTGTATTGCGGGGCTTTAAGCCAGCACCTCGATTCCATGCTTCTTCACGACCTGCAATAGCCTTGCGGCAGCTCCGCTCGGCTTCTTAGCCCCGGTTTCCCATTTTTGTACCGTCGATGGGCTTGTATTCAAGTACTTCGCAAACAAGCTCTGGCTAACGTTTGCGTCCTTACGAATCTTCGCGATCATGGCTTTTGTAAAGTCTGGCACGGGGGGTATGCATAAATCGTCGTACTCGCGCATCGTTTTCTGATCGATACCGCCGACTTCGTACAGCTTTTCAGCAAGGTCGTGAATTGCTGCAAGGGCATTCGAATCGTCGACCGCCGGTACGCGCTTTCGCTCCTTGGCCTTCCGTTTCCGCTCTTTTTCCTCAGAGGCAGACACATGCGTCAAAGCGCCACGCGCAGGACGGGTAGCAGCGTCTTTAGTCATTTTCTGACATCTCCACTAAAGTGCCATTGGCAATCAAGGCCTCGAATGCCTGCTGGGGCATGCGTTTGAAATCGGCCGCAAGCTTCTTGAACCCCTTGAGTACTTTTTCGCTAATGTTCTTGTCATCTTGCTTGTTATACAAGTACACGAAGATCAACCAAACGCCCCTGCTCTTCAACAGTATGGCTCTGTAGTTGCCGTTGCCGAGCCTTGCCTTTCGAACACCGCCTCCCAGATTCGTATTTCCGACGCCCCTGAACAACTCGGCGGCCGCGCGGCGCAGTTCATCGTCGGTTATGCCCGCCCGCCTTGACTCTGTAGAAAAGCTTGCCGTCTTAAAGATTCGAGCGCGTTTAGGCATCGCACCCACTGCGCCTGATGTAGTCACGACCAAGTTCGCCTCTGGCAACACAAACGCTTATAACATAGCACCCAGTGCTATATATAAAACACATGATGGATCGGAATCGGACGAAGTCCCGACCAAACACCCACCTGAAGGCGAACCGCGTCACAATCCTGAACAGATCTCGTCACCACGTCCCTCGCACCACTCGCAGCTTCCACCCTTGCCCTGTCGTACTGACTCACCGACTGGCCGCCGCGCAGGCACCGCACCCCCACAAGGAGACCCCCACATGATCAACGACCTAGACAAAAAGCACCTGGCCCGCTGCATCGAGCTGGCCAAGCGCGCGTTGGAGCTGGGCGATCAGCCCTTTGGTTCCGTGCTGGTGTCCGCCAATGGCGAGGTGCTGTTCGAAGACCATAACCACGTCTCGGGCGGCGATCACACCCAGCATCCTGAATTTGAAATTGCCCGTTGGGCGGCCAACCACGTGCCGGCAGCCGAGCGTGCGTCCTGCACGGTCTACACCTCGGGTGAGCACTGCGCGATGTGCTCGGCGGCGCATGGCTGGGTGGGTCTGGGGCGCATTGTGTATGCGGCGTCTTCGAAGCAGTATGCGCAGTGGATGAAGGAATGGGGCGTGGCGCCGTCCCGCGTAAAAACGTTGGCGATTCAAGACGTTATTGATGGGGTGACGGTTGATGGCCCCGTGCCGGAGTTCGCGGAGCAGATCAAGCTGGTGCATCAAGAGAACGTGCGGCGCCGGGCGTAGCTTCTACCGTGGGTTTTATCCCGGCACAGAATCGCTATCCAAACCACGACAGGACTTCCCGGCATGCCCTCGAACAGCGTTAAATGGATTGTCAGCATCGTCTTCGGACTGATTATCGGCAGAGTCAGCTACGGCGTGCTGCTGCCGGTTTTCATGGCCTTGAGCCCGGGCGAGCAAAGCACCGCCTTGGCCGATTCCAACACGATGATCGTGGCCGGTCTGGTCGTCTGGCTTGTCGTCACCGTCATCGCCAGCGTCTTGCTGGCGCGCATTCCCAACCTGCGCCGCTTGATCGGCTGGGGTTGCATCGTGCTGGGCGTGGCCCTGGTGCTGACCATTCCCGCCACCTTGCTGACCATGGACGCCGGTACGCAGAACGCCTCCGCCGCGGACACGCGCGACGCCAATACCGCCCTCTTCTTCTGGGCGCTTATTTTCGGCCTGCCCTATGTCGGCGGCGGGCTGGCGCTGACAATTCTGGGCACGGTGCTGGTGCGCAAGAATCCGGCCACCAAAGACCCGGTCCTTAACTAATCCCCGAATCTGCCGTTGTTAGAACATTGCGGCCCCCGCATGCGCCATGCGCAGCCGGCATGGGTTCGCCTTTCCTTGAACCCACCTGCGTAGCGCATGATCTCATCCCCCAACACCATCGACACCCATCTCGCGCGTCGCGCGGAAATTCGGCAACTGCTGCAAGGCGGCCAGTTTGATGCACTGGACGCCATCCTGGAACCCGCCGCCTTGCGGTGGCTGGACAGCAAGGGAGAGTCCTTCGGGTACCGGTGGTTGTTGGATGAAATCCGCGACCCGCAACTGTCAGCCGCCGACAACCTTGCCCGCCTGCGCGCCTGGCGCGACGCGCGGCCTGCGTCGTATCACGCGCATCTTGCCTACGGCAACCAGTGGGAGACCATAGCCGGCAACATCCGCAGCAGCACCACCGCTGACTACGTGGACGATGAGCAATGGGTAGGCGCGATGATGGCGCGCGACCACGCCGTGGCCGCGTTCCTGCAAGCCATGGCCTTGCACGAGCGGCCGGCGGTGGCCGTGCAGCGGACCATGCGCGTCTGCGCGTACCTGGGCGAACCTGAATGGCTGGCGGGCTTGGCCACCGCCGCACCGGCCACACCCCAAACCTCGCTCCCACTTGCCCCCCCGGCGTCGCCCGCCGCGCTACAGGCGCACTGGCCCGCCGAGATTTGGGAACAAGGCCTGAGCCTGCTGGCCGAACACAGCGGCATGGGCCTGGCCGAGCTGCCCGCCTCGTTGCCACCCGGCCTGCCCGCGCGTCAGGCTGGCGATGACGACGATCCCAAAACCTATTGGCTGCGCACCGCGCTTGCCCTGCGTCCGAATGATGTGGGCGCGCTAAGCGCGTACCTGTACTTCCTGTATCCGCGTTGGGGCGGCAGCCACGCCGCGATGGACGCGTTCATCAACGGCCCCGTGTGCGCCGGCCTGACCGAGGCCGAGCGCGATGAACTGCGGTTCCATAAGGAATTCGATTACCTGGGCTACACCGCCTTTCATCCGGAACCGGATGACGACGAGCAGATCGACGTGTTCCTCCAGGCGTTCGAACAATGGCTGACCTTGCAGCTTCCCGCCGAGCAGCGCGCCGTGGCCCTGTGTCACTACGCCAACTTCGAAACCACGCGCGCCCGCCACGTCGATGAAGACGGCGAGGTGCATTGGGATGCCGCGCTGCTGCAACACGCCTACGATCTGCTGACGCAAGTCTGCGCGACGGCCCCCGCCGATGTCGACCTGACGGACGAGGCCTACCCCGGCACGCTGTTCACCTTGCAGGCGTGCCTGTGGTTCAAGGGCATGCCCGACACGCAGGGCTTGTTCCGCCAGATTCTGCTGCGCGGCGCGCGCTGGGGGGATGATGTGGAAGCCGTGCTGCTGGCGGCAGTGGGCAGCCAGTTCGGCCTGTTTGGCTTGCAGGCCGGCGAGCTCGACACCCAGGCGCTGCTGGAACGCGGCTTTGCGTTGGACCGCGAAGCCCGCGAGTTCAACCTGCCGCAGTTGGGCCGCAACCTGTGGGGCGACGTATCGCCCGACGCCGCGTTGTTCCTGTGGCAGGAAGGCGCCGCGCGTGGGCGCTCGGATGCGCTGATGTCGCTAAGCGAGTTGTATGCGGGCAAGATCGATGCCGACTACGCCGACATCGACAAGACCGCCGCACGCGATTGGCTGACGCGCGCCGCCGAAGCCGGTCATCTGGTGGCCCGCAACAACCTGGCCTATGCCGCCATCGACGAAGGCCGCGACATTCCAACGGGCGAATACCAGACGTACCGGCTCTGGCTGGAAAACAACTGGAAGGTGGCCGATCGCGGTTCCCGCATGGAAGCGATGGCCGCCCGCAACCTGAGCTGGTTGATGCTGATGCACAGCGGGTCGGATGAAGACCAGCGCACCGCCCTGGACCGCGTGCTGCCCTGGCTGTGGGACCAAAGCGACGAGGGCGACCGCGAAACCGCCGCGCGCAGCTACGCCATCGCATTCCTGGAAGGACGCGGCTGCGAGCCCAATGCCTATCTGGCCAAGGTGTGGATTGCGCGCGCCTGCGCGCTGTCGCCCGACAACGAATACTTGCAGCGCTTAAGCGGCGAAATCAATGACGACAGCGGCTGGTTTGGCGACTGGCGCTTGCGGCGGCGCATGGAACAGGCCCGCGCAAACGTGGACGCGCGGGGTCGCGAGCTGACGTTTGGACGGGGTGAAACGGACGCCTGAGCCTTGATTTGTTCGCTTAGCTTGCCGGCTCGCACGCCGCGTCCCATTGCAGCATCAGTTGCGTAATCGCGGCGTCGAAAACGGGGTACCGCACGCCGTCCCGGGCCGCGAGCGACACGCCCAACAGAAAGCTGTTGAACAAGGTACCCAGCACTTTGGCGTCCGTCGTCGCCACAAGCTCGCCGCCGGCAATGCCGCGTTCCACGCAGCGGATGAAGCCAGAATGCGTGCGCTGGCGCGATGCCGCCAAGGGCTTGGCGACGGCGGCATGTTCAGGGGTGGGCGCACTCATGACGCCCAGCGCCACCATGCAGCCTTTGGGGTGAGTGCGCTCGCACTGCATCTTCGCCGACCGGCGCAGTGCCAGTTCGATGGCGGTTTTGGGGGGAATACTGTCGTCCCACAGGCTGTCGTTCACGCGGGCGTAGGTGTCCAGATAGCGTTGAACGGCTTCCGCATACAGCGCCTCTTTCGACCCGAACGCCGCATAAAAACTGGGCGCTGAAATACCCCCGCCGATGCCGGCCTTCAACTGGCTGAGCGACGTCGCTTCATAGCCCTGCTCCCAAAACAGATGCAACGCCTGGTCGATCGCCTGCTCGCGGTCAAACGCGCGCGGCCTGCCCATTTGCGCCATTACGGTCTCCCTATTTTCGAACGCGACATCAATACTAATCGATACAAAAGTCGTTGACAACGCGAAAGCGCTCGGCATACATTTGTACTGATCGGTATATAAAGCGGCCAATCTTTGCGCTCATCCACCGCGCATGGGCCGCCTTGGATATCGATCCTGCCACCTCTACAAAAGGACTTTCGCGTGAACCCCTCAACAACATCAAGCGGTCAGCCTGCGCCTGACCGCCTGCCTGTCTCCGCGCTGCTTGCGCTGGCCATGACCGGCTTTCTTTGCATCGTTACCGAAACTCTGCCCGCCGGGCTGTTGCCGCAGATCAGCGCCGGCCTGGATGTCAGCCAGGCCTTGGCCGGGCAGATGGTGACGGCTTATGCGCTGGGTTCCTTGCTGGCGGCCATTCCGCTGACGATCGCCACGCGCAGTTGGCGCCGCCGCAACGTGTTGCTGATGACGATCATCGGCTTTCTTCTCTTTAATTCCGCCACGGCGCTGTCGACAAACTACGGGCTGACCTTGGTGGCGCGCTTCTTCGCGGGCATGGCGGCGGGGCTGGCCTGGAGCCTGCTGGCAGGCTACGCGCGGCGCATGGTCGCCCCCTGGCAACAAGGGCGGGCGATGGCGTTGGCGATGGTGGGCACGCCGATCGCGCTGTCTCTCGGCGTGCCGCTGGGCACGTTGCTGGGGGCCACGGTGGGATGGCGCGTGGCGTTCTGGATCATGTCGGCGATGACGCTGGGGCTGGTCGTCTGGGTGCTGGTCAAGGTGCCTGACTACCCGGGGCAGTCTGCCCATGAACGCATGCCGCTGCGCCGGGTATTCACGACGCCGGGTGTGCGGCCCGTGCTGGCGGTGGTGATGGCGTGGATGCTGGCGCACAACATTCTATACACCTACATTGCCCCCTTTGTGGCCCCCATCGGCTTGTCTGAACGGGTGGACCTGGTGCTGCTGGTCTTTGGCATGGCAGCGCTTGCCGGCATCTGGATCACGGGCAAATTGGTCGATCACCATTTGCGCCTGACGGTGCTGACCAGCCTGGCCGCATTTGCCGCCACGGCACTGGTCTTCGCCCTGGCGCCTGCCAACCCCGCCGTGATCTACCTGGGCGTGGCGGTATGGGGCATCAGCTTCGGCGGGGCCGCCACCTTGTTGCAAACGGCGTTGGCCGATGCGGCCGGTAGCGGCGCAGACGTCGCGCTGTCGATGAACGTGGTGGCGTGGAATGGCGCGATCGCCGGCGCCGGCGTGGCGGGTGGCATGCTGCTTGAGGCCTGGGGCGTAGGGGCGTTTCCGTGGGCGCTGCTTGTGCTGATCGCCCTGGCGTTCGCGATGGCGTGGTCGGCGCGCGCGCATGCGTTCCGGCCCGGATTACGGACCTCGGGCATGGCTGCCGTGGGGCATTGACCTCGCGCAGCGAGAGCGCGGGAGAGGCAAGGCGCGCGGCCGGAGAATCCTGGGTGGCCACGTCACTTGCAGTTTGATACGTTTCATCACCGGGCTGCCCGTCCCCGTCAGGCGACACAAGTACAATTCCGGCCACTTCCTGCTACCCGTACGCAACCCGTCCGCCTTCCCCATGTCCAGTCTCATCGTCCACGGTGGCACGCCCCTGCGCGGCCGCATCATTCCTTCGGCCAACAAGAACGCCGTGCTGCCCATTCTGTGCGCCACGCTCTTGACCGACCAGCCCTTGACGCTGCATGGCGTGCCGGACATTACCGATGTGCGCAAGATTCTCGACATCTTCCGCACGCTGGGCAGCGAGGTGAAGCTGGATGAATCCACGCGCACGCTGAACCTGCATCACCGCAACACCACGTTCGACGCCACGCAGCACCGGTTGCCGGAAGAAATGCGCTCGTCGATCATGCTGGTGCCGCCGCTGTTGGCGCGCTTTGGAATTGCGCGGCTTGAAGACAACGTCAAGGGTTGCACGCTGGGCGTGCGCGAGATTGATCCGCACGTGGACATCTTCCGCTCGTTCGGCGGTGAAGTGGAACGCGCCAGCGGGTCTTTGCTGGTGCGCAGCAGCGGCACGTTGAAGGCCACGCATCACTGGCTGGATTACGCGTCGGTCACCACCACCGAAAACTTCGTGCTGTGCGCGGCGGCGGCCGAAGGGGAATCGTCATTGACCAATGCGGCGTCCGAGCCGCACGTGCAGGAATTCTGCCGCTTCATGGCGATGATGGGCGCCGATATTGATGGCATCGGCACGTCGCGCCTGACGGTGCGCGGCGGTGCGCGGCTGGGCGGCGGCGAATTCACTTTTGAAGAAGACTTCCACGAGATCACGACGTTTCTCGCGCTGGGCGCGATCACGGGTGGCGATGTCGTGGTGCGCAACCGCACGCCGGGCAACTTCCCGTTGATCGACCGCACCTTCGCCAAGTTTGGCGTCACCATCGAGCACAAGGACGGCTGGTCGCGCGCGTTGCGCTCGGGCCCGCTGAAGGTGCAGACGCCCTTCACCAGTAACGTGCTGACCAAGGTGGAAGCCGCGCCGTGGCCGTACTTTCCGGTGGACCTGCTGCCGATCTTCATTGCGCTGGGCGTGTGCGCCGAGGGCAATGCGATGTTCTGGAACAAGGTCTACGACGGCGCGCTGGGCTGGACGGGCGAGCTGACGAAGTTCGGCGCGCACGTGTTCTCGTCGGACCCGCACCGCGTGGTGACGTTCGGCGGCATGCCGCTGACGCCGGCCGTGGTGGAAAGCCCCTACATCATCCGCGTGGCGATCGCGCTGTTCATGGTGGCCAGCAGCATCAAGGGCCGCTCGGAAATCCGCAACGCGACGCCGATCCGCCGCGCGCATCCCCAGTTCGTGGAAAACCTGCGCAGCCTGGGCGTGCAGGTCGAATGGACTAGCGAGGAGTAAGGGCCGCCGCGCGGTTCAGGAATTCCAGCACCGCCAGATACGACCCCTCGTTGCCCGCCGCATTCGCGGCCGGCGTGCCGCCCGCGTCCAGCAGCAAGCCCGACATCGCATGCGGTTTGCTGATCAGCGTGGCGGGCAGATAGGGGTAATGCACGTGGTGCCCCGCCCCCATGCACACGTGGTGAAACGTGGGCAGGCCGTGCGCCTGGCGCTGGCGCATCACCATTTCGGAATACGCCGTGCTGGGCCAGAAGCCGTCGTCGGACGCGCTGATCAGCATGATCGGGCCGGGATAGTTTTCCACCGGAATGCGCGCGCGTTCAACGGCCGCGGCATCGCGCGTGGCACTCAGGAAAGCGTGGGTTTGCCGATACGGCGGCTCGGACGCATAGGCCGCTTCCCAGTCGGCGCTGGCGTTGTCCTGCCACAAATGCGGCAAGGGTTCGCCATCCTTGGTCCAGACCTGGGCATCGCGGCCGGTGCCGGGCGAGCCCGCGCTGACCACGCCATGCATGACGGGCGACGGCACGTAGGCGGCCACCGCGCTGACCAATTCGGGATACTGCGAGGCCACCAGCAAGGAGGTCTCGCCGCCCCGGCTGATGCCCGACAAGGCCACGAAGCCATCGCGCGGCGCCAGCTCGGCGTGCGCCCAGCGCAATGCATGCTCGAAGTATTCCAGCGGCATGTCGTTCAGGTACTTGGGCCGGCCATCGTAGTTAAAGATGGCAAGCGCCAGGCACTGGAAGCCGCGCGCGGCGAACAGCGCGGCGCGGGGTGCGTTGACCCCGCCCGACGAGCCGTTCATGTAGATCACCAGCGGATGCGGGCCGGGTCCAGCGGGCGTATAGAGCTCGCCCGACACGGTCATGCCGCCGACCTGCTCGCGCACCGCGCGGTGCGTGACGCCCTCTTCCAAAAATTCCTGCACCAGGCGCGCCGACACGCTGCGCACCCCGTCCGTGGCCTCGATCTGAATAACCAGCGGTTCGGTGCGATCAGGCGGAAACACCACGCGGCTCATGTCTTCGCACACCATGGACCACACGATGCCCATGGCCGCGGGCTCGGCGTAGCTGCCCGAAACGGGGCTGTCGCGGCCCAGGTCCAGGCTGCCGTCGTGGCCCGCCACGAACACGGCCTGCGAGCGCCACGGCGCGCCGCACATCTGCATGCTGGCGGTGACGGTGATGAAGGCGTAGGCCGGAAAGCCGTCGATGCGAATGTCGCGAGCGACATCGATCAGGGCAAATTCCGGGGTGACGCTAATGCGGGCTTGGTCGGTCACGGGGTGTCCTCAGGCTTTCAGGTCGGTCTTGGGCACGCCGTTGGCCTTGATGACCTGGGCCCACATGGCGGATTCGTCGGCGATGACCTTGTCCAAGTCCGCCGACGAGGTGAATTCCACGGCCACTCCCTGCTCGGCGAATTGCTGAATCAGGCTGGGGTCGCGCGTGCCTTCGCGCACGGCGTTCTCCAGCACCTGCGCAACGTTCGCCGGCATGGCGGCCGGGCCGGAAATCATCATGCGCGTGTACAGCTCAAAGTCATCGACACCGGCCTCTTTCATGGTGGGCACGTCCGGCAGGCTGGTCAGGCGCTTGTCGGCGGTAACGGCCAGCGCCAGCAGCTTGCCCGACTTGATGTTGGGCAAGGCCGACGTGGGAAAGTCGAAACTGCTTTGCACGGTGCCGGCCATCAGGTCCAGCAGCGCGGGGCCGCTGCCCTTGTAGGGCACGTCCTGGAATTGCGTGCCGGTCTTGGACTGGAAATGCAGCAGCGCCAGATGGTTGATGACGCCGCGTCCCGCATGGGCGCAGGTGATGTCGCCGGGCTTTTTCTTGGCCAGCGCGATGAATTCCTGCACGTTCTTCACGCCCAGGTCGGGGTGCACGATCAGCAGCATGGGCGACTTGCCCATGGAACCCAGTTGCTTGAAATCAGACGGTTGGTAAGGCAGGTTGTTGTACAGCAAGGGATTCAAAATCATGCCGTTGGTGCCGGCGAAGCCCAGCGTGTAGCCATCCGGTTCGGCGCGCGCCACCGCCACGGTGGCGATGATGGCCTGCCCGCCCGGCCGGTTTTCCACCACGACGTTGTGCTTGAGCGTCTTGCCCATGCGTTCGGCCAAGGCGCGGGCAGCGATGTCGGTCAGGCCGCCCGGGGCAAAACCCACCAGCAGGCGCACGGGCCGCGTCGGAAACGTGCTTTGCGCCCAGGCAGTGCGCGCGGTCAGTGAGGTCAAGGAGAGCAAGGAAGCGGGCAGCGCGGCAAGCGCGCCCAGGGCATGGCGGCGAGACAATCTCATGGGGGTTCTCCGGCAAGGCGCACAGGCCGCGCGCCGAACGGCGGCGGTCACCGTGCCGGTATTCTGTATTCGATCGCTTGTCGCCACCATTTAGGGAAATCCCGAAAGCACGCAACAAAAAAAATGCCGGCATCGCTGCCGGCATTGCTTTCCTGCGTTTCCTGCGTTTCTTGCGAGGCGCGCTATTTGAAATCCGCCCCCGGGTCGTCACTGCCATAAGTGCTGGTGCCGTAGGACGTATCCACCTCGATCTTCACCTTGGTGGCGTCGACCTGGGCTTCGTCGCTCTTGTAGTGCATGACCAGGCCCGGGAACGCCAACACCGCCGCCACCATGGCCAACTGGATGACGATGAACGGGATGGAGCCGCGGTAGATCTGGCCCGTGGTGACGGGTTCGATCATCTTGCCCGTGACCTTGTCCTTGTACCTGTCCTTGGGCGCGACCGATCTTAAGTAGAACAGCGCAAAGCCGAACGGCGGATGCATGAACGAGGTCTGCATGTTCACCGCCAGCAGCACGCCGAACCAGATCAGGTCGATGCCCAGCTTGTCGGCCACCGGGCCCAGCAGCGGCACGATGATGAACGCCAGTTCAAAGAAGTCCAGGAAGAAGGCCAGCACGAAGGTCAGCACGCTGACGGCGATCAGGAAGCCCATTTCGCCGCCGGGCAGGCTGACCAGCAGGTGTTCCACCCACAGGTCGCCGTTGACGCCACGGAAGGTCAGGCCGAACACCGTCGAGCCCACCAGGATGAACACCACGAAGGTGGACAGCTTGGTGGTGGTGTCCATGGCCTGCTTCATCAGCTTCAACGTCAGCCGGCCCCGGATCATGGCCATGAGGATGGCGCCCACGGCACCCATGGCGCCGCCTTCGGTGGGCGTAGCTACGCCGATGAAGATCGTGCCCAGCACCAGGAAGATCAGGAACAGCGGCGGGATCATCACGAAGGTGACGCGCTCGGCCAGGGCCGACAGCATGCCCATCTTGAAGATCTTGTTGGTGCCGGCAATGATGAAGGCGGTGAGGCCCCAGATCAGCAGCGACAGCACGATCTGCTCGTCCACCGGCGCCGTATCGGCTTCGATGTACTGGCCGACGAAGTACGCGGACAGCGCCGAGATCACCATCAGCACCAGCAGCGAACGCCCGCCGCGCGTGCCGTTGGCTTCGCGGAACGAACGCGCCTCTTCGGGCAGCGCGGGCGCCGAATCAGGCTTCAGGTACGACTTGATGATGACGAACGCCACATACGTGCCCGCCAGCAGGAAGCCGGGCACGATGGCGCCACGGTACATGTCGCCGATGGAGCGGCCCAACTGATCGGCCAGGATGATCAGCACGAGCGACGGCGGGATGATCTGCGACAGCGTGCCGGACGCGGCGATGATGCCGCTGGCCAGCCTGCGGTCGTAGCCGTAGCGCAGCATGATGGGCAAGGAAATCAGGCCCATCGAGATCACCGATGCCGACACCACGCCGGTGGTGGCCGCCAGCATGGCGCCTACGAACACCACGGCAATCGCCAGGCCGCCGCGCACGGTGCCGAACAATTGGCCGATGGTTTCCAGCAGGTCTTCGGCCATGCCGGATCTTTCAAGCACCAGCCCCATCAGGGTAAAGAATGGCACCGCCAGCAAGGTGTCGTTGGCGATGATGCCGAAGATGCGTTGCGGCAGCGCCTGGAACAGCGCCGCGTTCAAGAGGCCCAGTTCAATGCCGACAAGCGCGAAGAGTATGCCGTTGGCCGCCAGTGCGAAGGCCACGGGAAAGCCCATCAGCAGGAACACCACCAGCGTGGCGAACATGATGGGGGCCATGTTTGCAGTCAAGAATTCCATGGTCAGCGTCCGTCCTGTCCGTTCTGGCCGCGAGCGCCGTCTGGCTTGCTCCCGCCTTGCGCCGCCAGGGCGCGTTCTTCGCGCAGGCGCGCCTCTTCGGCGATTTCCAGCGCCAGGGCTTCTTCAGCGGAAATTTCGGAGGGTCGCGCGCCGGGATCGGGGCACTTGCCCATCAGGAAACCCACGCACTTGATCAGGTGCGACAAGCCGGCCAGCACCAGCAAGGCGAAGCCGACCGGGATCAGCAGCTTCACCGGCCAGCGCACCAGGCCGCCGGTATTGGACGACTGCTCATTGGTCAGGAACGAATCCATGAACACCGGCCACGACAGGTAGGTGATGAGCAGGCAGGCGGGCATCAGGAAAAAGATGACGCCGAAAATGTCGATGTAGATCTGCTTGCGGCGCGACAGGCGCGACGACAGCACGTCCACGCGCACGTGTTCGTTGCGCAGCAGCGTGTAGCCGGCGGCCAAAAGGAAGATGGCGCCGAACAGGTACCACTGCAATTCCAGCCAGCCGTTGGAGCTGACCTGGAAGACCTTGCGCACAATGGCGTTGCCGGCGCTGACCACGACGACGACCAGCGTCAGCCACGTCACGCACCGGCCGACCACCGTGTTGATCGCATCGATCAAACGGGATAGGGCTAATAGGGCATTCATGTTGGATATCCGGACTGGCGCGGGGCTTGGCGCGCAGTCAATGTGCAACGAGAAGAGAGGAGAAAACCAGCAAGCGCGCGCGGATGCGGCACATCCACGCGCGCCGGCACAATCGGGGCGGCTTACTTGCCGCGGTTGATCGTGCCCATGTAGCTGTCATAGCTGCCTTCAGCCACGCGGAACCAGGGCAGTTCGTTGTCGCGGAAGTTCTTCATACTTTCGTAGACTTTCTTGAACACCGGGTTCTTGGCGCCCATTTCGTCGTACAGCTTGACCGATTCCGCGAAGCACGCGTCCATGACGGGCTTGGGAAACGATTGCAGCTTGGCGCCCTGGGCGATCAGGCGGCGCAGCGCGGCGGGGTTCTCGGCGTCGTACTTGGCGATCATGTCGTTGGTCGCCGCGGCCGATGCCTGTGCCAGGATGGCCTGGTAGTGCTTGGGCAGCTTGTTGTAGGCGTCCTGGTTGACGTACAGCGACACTTGCAGCGTGCCTTCCCACCAGCCCGGGTAGTAGTAATGCGGGGCCACCTTGTTGAAGCCCAGCTTTTCATCGTCGTAGGGGCCGATCCATTCGGCCGCGTCGATGGTGCCCTTTTCCAGCGCCGGGTAGATGTCGCCGCCGGCAATCTGCTGCGGCACCACGCCCAGGCGCGACAACACGGCGCCCGCGAAGGCGCTGACGCGGAACTTCAGGCCCTTCAGGTCGTCCACCGTCTTGATTTCCTTGCGGAACCAGCCGCCCATCTGCGTGCCGGTATAGCCGCAGGGGAAGTTGACGATGTTGTAGGTCTTGAAGACGTCGCGCAGCAGCGACAGGCCGTCGCCGTGGCGCATCCAGGAATTCATCTGGCGGGTATTCAGGCCGAACGGCACGGCGGCATCAAAGCTCAGCACCGGGTCCTTGCCGTAGTAGTAGTACGACGCGCTGTGGCCGCATTCGATCGTGCCGTTTTGCACGCCATCCAGCACTTGCAGCGCCGGGACGATTTCGCCGGCCGGGAACACGCGGATGGAGAACTTGCCGCCGGTGGCTTCGGACACGTACTTGGCGACGCTTTCGCCGCCGGAATAGATGGCGTCGGCGCTACGGGGGAAGCTGGACGCCAGGCGCCAGTTCAGGGTGGGGGCCTCCTGGGCGATGACGGGCGCCGCCAGGGTGGCGCCGCCTGCTGCGGCCCCCAAGGTGGCTTTCTTCAAAAAGGAACGGCGTTGCATGCAAGTCTCCCAACTTGGATAAAGTTTTTTTTCCGGGTCCCGGGGCGAATTGGTGGAGCCCCCAGGCGCGATCCTGTGGGTAACAAATGGTCGCGCTCATGAATTTGGCTGCGATCCTATCGGCAAATGCCGCCCGGGGCGTAGCGGGAAAACCCTTGCCGTAAGCTTCGTGAAATCTTTCGTCTTCGTATAGCTGGTATGACCAGCGGCGGGCTTGATGGCGCGCACGGTCTTTCTGCACTGGTATGCGGGCCGGATCAGACGCGATACCGGCGCGCAGCGCTGAAATAAGCCGCCGCCGCTATATAACCAAAAAATATTTAGCGTGTTGCGCCGGCAGCATCTGGATACGTGCGCGGTTCGGGCCCCTGCTCGGGCCATTGCTGCGGCACGGGGCGCAATTCCGCGGTGTCATAGCCCAGTTCGCGCACCTTATCCACCAGGCGGGCGTAGTCGGCCGGCGGCAAGCTGGGCGTGCGCGCCATGATCCAGACGTAGTCGCGCTTGCTGCGGCCAATGATGGTCTGTTGATAGTCGTCGTTCAGATACGCGATGACGTATTCCGCCTGGATGGGCCAGATGAACTGCATGCCCCAGATGGCGTTGCCCGTGTCCGGCTCCACCGTGCCCACCGGGCGCATGGTTTTCACCTTGGCGTCGAAGCCGCCGTGGCGGTAGCGGAAGGTGGTCTGGATGCGGCCATCGGGCAGCAAGGCGTAGGACTCGACGGCGTTGTACGACTGGCGTTCGGGCCAGGTGGGAATGCCGGCGATCACATACCAATCGCCCATGAAGCGCTTGATGTCGACGTTGTTGACGGGAGGCATCGGCGGCGGGCTGCTGCACCCGGCCAACGCGGCAAGCGCGGCCAGCACCGCAAGTCCGGTCACCCCGGCAAAGCGTTTGGTTTTCGGCATGGCGCCCTCCTCTCGGTCTGGTTGCATGGTTGGGTCCGGCCTTGGTCAGGCCTTGGTAAAACCTATTCAGGCCGCACGAAGCGGTAATGCGCCACCATCCACGCCTGCCCGTCCTGGTAGCCGAACAGTTCGGCGCAGGCCATCCAGAACATGCGCCAGCGGTGGAACCACAGGCCCGCAAACGGCGCGCCATAGGCCTGTTCCAGCACCTGCATGATGTCTGCCCGCTTTTTGTCCTGGTTGGCCAGCCAGTGGTTGGCGGTGCGCTCGTAATGGCGGCCGTCGACCAGCCAGCGTGCCTGGATGCGCAGGTCCTGCTGGAACCACAGCAAGGTGTCCGCTGACGGCATGATGCCGCCCGTGAAGAAATGCCGGCCCAGCCAATTGTCGGCGCCCTCGGTTTCGAACGGGTACATCAGACTGCGGTGCGCGAACAGGTGCACGAACAGCTTGCCGCCCGGGCGCAACCACGAGCCGATGCGCGCCAGCAGGTCTTGGTAGTTGCGCATGTGCTCGAACATTTCCACCGACACGCAGCGGTCGAACGCGGACGGCGGCAACTCCAGCGTATTGACGTCGCAGGTGATGACCTCGACGTTCAGCAGCCCCCGCGCGCGGCATTGCGCCTGGATGTGCTGCCGCTGCGAGGCGGAGTTCGAGACCGCCGTAATGCGCGCCGAGGGATAGCGTTCGGCCATCCACAGCGTCAGGGATCCCCAGCCGCAGCCCAGTTCCAGGATGCGCTGGCCGTCCATCAGTTCGGCGCGCAGGCCGGTCAGTTCCAGCATGGCGGCTTCGGCCTGGTCCAGCGTTTCGCGGCCCGTGGGGTAATAGCAGCCGGAGTACTTCAACTGCCGGCCCAGGCACAGCTTGAAGAAGTCGGCCGGCAGCTCGTAGTGCTGGGTGTTGGCGGCGTCGGTGTGGATGGCGACGGGGCTGGTACGCAGCTCATCGATCAACTGCTGGTAGCGCCGCGCCTGGCCCGCGGGGCCGTCCACCTGTTCCTCCCGCAGACGCTGGGCGCACAAGCGGCGGATGCCGTGGCGCATCAGCGCGTCGGGTACCAGGCCGCGTTCGGCCAGCCCCAATAAGCCGGGCGCCGGCCGGTCGGAAGCCAGACGGGAATCGTTGAGTGTTGCGGTCGTCATCATTCGCCCTTTGCATTGGCATGCGTTGAGCCCGCCGATTCCCGCTTGGGAAACCACGGGAACAGCATCGGCGTGGTGCGCTGGTACTGGCGGTAGTCGTCACCCCGGGTACGCAGCGCCTGCGCTTCGGTGTAGGGAATGCCGCTGATCCAGCGCAGGAAAATGAACATGGCAATGGGGCCCAGCCAGGCCAGCCAGGCCAGGTCGGCGCCCACCGCCAGCGCCACATAGCTGAACCAGTGCAGCCATTCGAAGAAGTAATTGGGATGCCGGGAATAACGCCACAGGCCCTGCCGGCAGGTGCGGCCACGGTTGGCCGGGTTGTCGCGGAAAGCGTCCAACTGCCGGTCGGCAATCGTTTCACCCGCCACGGCCACGATCCACACCAGCAGGCCCAGCCACACCCACGGCGTCATGCGCGGCACGGGGTTGGAAGCGACCGCGATGAAGGGCAGCGACATGAAGACGACCAGCCCGGCTTGCGCCAGGAAGAACAGCGCAAACTTGCCCTGGTGCCCGTTCCAATGCGCCCGCAAGGCGCGGTAGCGGCCGTCTTCCTCGCCGTGGCGCACGCGCCGCCAGATGTGCCACGCCAACCGCCCGGCCCACACGCCGCCCAGCACGGCCAGCAACACGCGCGGGATGGCCGCGCCGGGGCCGGTCAGCGCCAGCAACACGGCGGCCAGCGCCATGCCAGACGCCCACATCGCGTCCACAATGCCTGCGTTGTGATGGCGCCGCTGCCAGCGCCAGCCCACGGTCATCAGCACCACGGCCACCGCCGCCACCATCAGCGCCTGCATGCCGGGCGTCATGACGTAGCCCAGCGCGCCGTCGCGGGCATGGCGGCCGGCCGCGCCAGCAGCAGATGCGACACGCCGATGGCGCGTTCACGAAAGCCGCCTTCGCAATACGCCAGGTAGAACTCCCACAGGCGAATGAAGCGTTCGTCAAAACCTTGTGCGCGGACGGCGTCCAGCCGCGCCATGAAGCGATCCCGCCAGGCTTCCAAGGTGCGCGCATAAGACAGGCCGAAGTCTTCGAGGTGCACCAGGCTTAGGTCACTGACGCGCGTCTTGGCTTGCAGCATGGCCTGGATGGACGGCATGAAGCTGCCGGGGAAGATATGCCGCTTGATGAAGTCCACCGCCTTCAGCGCCTGCGCGTAGCGATGGTCTTCAATGGTGATGGCCTGGATCAGCGCCATGCCGTCCGGCTTGAGCAGTTCGCCCACCTTGGCGAAGTACGCCGGCAAGTAGGCGGCGCCGATGGCCTCGATCATTTCAATCGACACCAGCTTGTCGAATTGGCCGTTCAGGTCGCGATAGTCTTGCAGCAGCACGTCCACGCGGTATTGCAGGCCGGCGCGGCGTATGCGTTCGGTGGCCAGCGCGTGCTGTTCGCGCGAGATCGTGGTGGTGGTGACGTGGCAGCCGTAGTGGCGCGCCGCGTGCAGCGCAAAGCCGCCCCACCCCGTGCCGATCTCGACCACATGCTGACCGGGCCGCAGGTCCAGCTTGCGGCAGATTACGTCCAGCTTGCGGGTGGAGGCCTGCTCCAGCGTGTCGTCCTCGCCCGCCCATATCGCTGACGAATACATCATGTCGTCTGACAGGAACAGGCGGAAGAATTCATTGCCCAGGTCGTAGTGCGCGGCAATGTTGCGCCGGCTGCCCGCGCGCGTGTTGCGCCGGCACGCATGCAGCGCCCGCATCGCCATGCCGCCCAGCCGCGCCATGCCGCGTTCCATGCCGTCGAGCAGGTCGCGGTTGCGCACCAGCAGGCGGATCAGGCCGACAAGATCATTGCAATGCCAATGGCCGTCGCCATAGGATTCGCCGCCGCCCACGCTGCCATGGCGGGCGATTGCGCCGTAGAACGCAGGGTCTTGCACCCGCAGCCGCAAAGGTCGGCCGGCTGTCGCGCCCTGCTCGCCCGGTTCGACGTTGCCCGGTTCGACGTTGCCCAATTTGACGTTGCCCACTTCGACGCTGCCCATTGCGTCGTCGATCAGCAGCCGCCCGCCTTGCAGTTGCCCCAGTTGGTCAAGCAGGCGCCGACGCAGCAGGCGTTCGGTCAGCGACAGGGCCTGCGCGGCCTCGGGCACGCAGGCATCGTTGAGCGCCAGGCGTTCGGAGTCGGAGGGGGATCTCATCAGTCTTCTCCTGGTTAGGCGGATTAAGCGCGCGGGTTCCAATGGGCGTGGGAATTCCCGCTTGCGCGTGTCGATGCCCTATATACGTAGGCCCCGGCGAATTGGATTCACCAGGGAAAACCCGTAGCCGCGAGCCCTACTCGCATGCGCGAATCGCATGCGCGACGCGACTGCGCTACTTCAACGCGCTACTTGTCCGATCGGAGCGGCCCACCCGACGGATCCAAGACAAAACCCGCCAAGTCGTCCAGCACCGGCGCGCGCCACCGCAGCGGACGCGCCAGCGCGCCGGCCAGCAGTGCATGCCCCAGGCCGTCGTAACGCACCAGCGTCACGGGCACCCGCGCGGCCTGCAAGGCGGCGGCCAGCCCTTCGGTGTTGCGATGGGGGTCGACGGTGGTGTCGGCCATGCCCGCCATCAGCAAGGCGGGCGGCGCGTTGGGCGTGACGTGGGCAATGGGCTGGGAGTCGGGCGGCGTGCCCGGGAAATGGAACACGGGCTTCAGGCTGCTGGCCACGATGGGCAGGAAGTCGTAGGGGCCGGCCATGCCGATCCAGCCGCGCAGCATGGATGGCGACGCGCCATGGCGTTCCAGCCAGCGCGGGTCCAGCGCGACCATGGCGGCGTTGTAGCCGCCCGCGCTGTGGCCGGCCACGAAAACCCGGCCGGGGTCGCCGCCGTACTGGGCCACGTGTTGCAGCGTCCAGGCGACAGCGCGGGCGCAATCGTCCAGAAAGTCCGGGTAAGCCACGTCGGGGTATAGCCGGTAGTCGGCGATCACGGCCAGAATGCCGCGCGAGGCCAGCGCGTCGCCCACGAACTTGTAGTCGGGGCGCGAGCCATTGCGCCAACTGCCGCCGTAGAAGAACACGACCACGGGCGGCTGCTGCACGCCGGGCGGCGCGTAGATGTCCAGGCGCTGGCGAGGGTCCGCGCCATAGGCCACGTCCGCCACCACGCGGTTGGCGTTGTCGGGCACCGCGCCGTTCAGCACGGCCAGCGGCGAACAGGCCGTAAGCGTCAGCAGCAGCAAGGCCGCCAGCGCGGCCACCGTGGCCGCGCTACGCATGGCGCGCCCGGGCAGAGAGGGAAACGAAGGGGAAAACGCAGAGAAAAATGCCGGGCACCGCCGTCTCCTGTCGCATCAAAGGTGGTTAACCCTCTATACGAAGCAGACGGCGAAATGGATGCCCCTGGATGAACGCCCTGAAGGGGATGCCCTGAAGCGGACGCCCCTGGATCGGAACCCTAATCCTTGGTCATCAGCTTCTTCCAGCCTTCCAGGCCCAGCTTCTTCATCGTGTCGATGTTTTTCTCGTAGATTTCCGAGGCGTCCGGAAACGACTCCACCGCGCGGTCGATGCTGTCTTCCCGCAGCAGGTGCAGGATGGGGTACGGCGCGCGGTTCGTGTAGTTTTCGATATCGTCGACCTGCGTGTCGGCAAACTGGAATTGCGGGTGGAACGTGGCCACCTGCAATTCGCCCACCAGCCGCATGCGTTTAAGCAGGCGGTCGGACAGTTCTTCGAAATCGTTGAAATCCAGAAAATCGTCCAGCGCGTCGGGGATGATCAACAAGGTGGTGTCGATCTTCTCGGGGTCGGTCTCGGCCAGCAGGGCAAGCTCGTCCTGCAAGTCGGTCAGCACCCCTTCGGCGTCGGTGGCGTCGCTGACGGCAAAGCGGATCTGGTCCTTGACCTGAACCGCCTTGGCGAACGGGCAAAGATTCAGGCCGATCACGGCCTGAGTCAGCCAGTGGCGGGTTTCAGCCACCACATTGGCGTAAGCGTCGGAAGTCGAAATCATGCCGGCATGGCCGCCATGGTTTGCGCAACGGCCGCCGTCAGCTTCTTGCCGTAGGGCACGTGCAGGAATTCATTGGGACCGTGCGCGTTGGACTTCGGGCCCAACACGCCACACACCATGAATTGCGCCTTCGGGAAGCCCTTTTGCAGGATGCTCATCAGCGGAATCGTGCCGCCCTGGCCGATGTAGCCGCAAGGCTGGCCGTAGTACTGCTGCGAGGCGACGTCCAGCGCCTGGGTCAGCCAGGGCACGGATGCGGGCGCGTTCCAGCCGGTGGCCGCGCCTTCGTTGGCCTTGAAGATGACCTTGGCGTTATAGGGCGCGTCGGCTTCCAGCAGCTCCTTGATTTCCTGCGAGGCGGCCACGGCGTCAATCAGCGGCGGCAGGCGCAGCGACAGCTTGAACGCGGTGCGCGGGCGCAGCACGTTGCCGGCGCTGGACAACGGCGGCAGGCCTTCGGCGCCGGTCACCGACAGGGTCGGGCGCCACGTGCGGTTCAGCAGCGCCTCTTCGGGCTCGGTCGTCATCGGCAGCACAAAGCCGCCTTCGGCGCCGCAGCTCCAGGGGAACCGACGCCACACTTCGTCGCCCAGAATACGCGCGGTGGCGGTCACTTGTTCAACACGGTCGGCGGGAATTTCGCAATGCAGGCTTTGCGGCAGCAGACGGCCGGTGGCGCTGTCTTCCAGGCGGTCCAGCAGATGGCGCAAGATGCGGAACGACGACGGCACCACGCCGCTGGAGTCGCCCGAGTGCACGCCTTCGTCCAGCACCTGCACTTCCAGCGTGCCGGCCACCATGCCGCGCAGCGAGGTCGTCATCCAGAGCTGGTCGTAATTGCCGGCGCCCGAATCCAGGCACACCACCAGGGCGACGTTGCCCAGGCGGTCGCGCAACGCATCCACATACGGCAGCAAGTCGTAGCTGCCCGATTCTTCACAGGTTTCCACAATGCCCACGCAGCGCGGACGCGGAACGCCCTGCTTGTCCAGCGCCATGATGGCGGTCAGCGAGGCGTACACGGCGTAGCCGTCGTCCGCGCCGCCACGGCCGTAGAGCTTGCCGTCTTCGTACTTGGGGGTCCAGGGGCCGAGACCCGCGCGCCAGCCCGAGAATTCCGGCTGCTTGTCCAGGTGGCCGTACAGCAGCACGGTGTCGCCGTTGTCGCTGCGGGTGGCGGGCGCGTCAAAGAAGATGACGGGCGTGCGGCCCGGCAGGCGCACCACTTCCAGCTTCAGGCCCGAGACCTTCTGCGCTTCGACCCAGGCGGCGGCATCGCGCACCACGCGCTCGATGAACGCGTTCTTTTCCCAGTCGGCGTCAAACGCGGGGCTCTTGGCGGGAATGGCGATGTAATCGGTCAGCGCGGGAATGATTTCGTTGTCCCACTTGTCGTCCACAAAGGCCTGGAGGGCGTCGGGATCAAGGGTGGGCGGCAGTGCGTCGTCGGGGATACGGGCGTTCATGGCGCGGAATCCTGTAGGGGTGCGTGGGGGTGCGGAATGGGGTAATCCGCTATTTTATGCCTGCCGCCGGCAGAGCGGGGCGAGCGGGATGGCGGACGCGGTCAACGCGCCGCATACGCCTCGATGCGCGCCCACACGTCTCGCGCCAGCGACTTGGCGTTGTCCACCGACTGATAGATGCGGATTTCCATGTGGATGTCGTTGCGGGCGCTGTCGGCGCGCACCAGCGTGCCGGCGCGCAGATCGGCTTCGATCAAGGTGTGCGGCAACCACGCCAGGCCGAAGCCTTGGCGCGCCATGGCGTGCAGCGCGTCGGCCAGGTCCGACTCGTACATCGTCTGCAACTGCCCGATCAGGCACAGGCCGCGCAGCTTATCGTCCAGGATGCGGCCCAGCGACATGCTGTCGGCATACGCCAGGAACGGCACCGGCGGGTCCGACGGCAGCTTGGGCACCGCGTAGCGGGGATGGCGGCCGCCCGGCGACACCGGCGCGCTGACGGCCACCAGTTTGTCGGCACCCACCCGACGCCAGCGGTAGCCGGGGTTGTCGATCTTGGCGTACAGCGGTTCGTGCGCGTGGCACAGCAGGAAGTCCACCTCGCCATCCGCCAACATGTCCACGCCGAAATTCAAGGTGGTGGTGATCACCTTGAGCTGGAACGCGGGCATGCCCTGCTGCACGCGCGCCATGACGCCGGGCAGCACCGAATGCGCCAGGGTCTTGCCCGACGCGATGGTGATTTTCCGGTTGCGTTCCTGTTCGGGCTTTTGCAGCGCCTGGCGGGTGTCGCGCAGGATGTCCAGCACGTCGATGGCGGCGGCCAGCATGTTGCGCCCCGCCGCGTTCAAGCTGGACACCTGATGGCCGCGCTCAACCAAGGGCACCCCGGCCCACTCCTCCAGCGCCTTGATGCGGCGTCCGAAAGCCGGATGGGTCACATTGCGCGCCTCGGCCGCCTGAAACATGTTGCGCGACTTGGACAGCGCAACGAAGTCCTCAAGCCATTTGGTGTCCATGGGGTCTCTTTCAGGGGAAGGCGCGCCTGGGCGGGCGGTGATGGGTCTGTGCCGATTCGGCACAGTGGCCGCTCATTTTGCACAAGGCTGATACATCTGGCAACTAACATTTCGGCATCGTTTTCTGGAAGGCGCCGATGTCCGACACCCCCGTCCTGCTCAAATCCATCCGCAGCCATTTCGTGGGCGGCGCCGACGCCGTGGCGGGCGGCGTGCCGATGCAGCAAAAGCAAGTGGTGGACAACGCGCCCCGCCTGATCGACATGAACGGCGGCTACAGCGTCGGCCAGCTTTATGTGCAGGAATACCGGCTGGCCCAGCCGCGCCATCCCTACCCCGTGCTGTTGTGGCACGGCGGCGGCATGACGGGCGCGCAGTGGGAAAGCACACCGGACGGCCGCCAAGGCTGGCTGTGGCGTCTGCTGCAATCGGGCTATGACGTGTTCGTGTCCGATGCGCCCGAACGCGGTCGCGCGTCGTGGGCGATGTATCCGCAGGTGTATGACAGCGCCCCCATCTTCCGGTCCAAGGAAGAAGCCTGGCGCTTGTTCCGCATCGGGCCGGCCACGGGCTATGCCCCCGCCGGCCAACCGCGCCACGCCTATCCCGCGCAACAGTTTCCCGTCGACGCCTTCGATACCTTCGCCAAGCAGTTTGTGCCGCGCTGGCTGACGCATGGCGAGATGGCGCTGGACGCCTACCGGCAACTGCTGGACCTGGCCGGCCCGTGCATCGTCATCGGCCACAGCCAGGGCGGCGGCTACGCCACGCTGCTGGCGCAGGAATACGCCAGCACGGTGCGCGCGGTGGTGGCGCTGGAACCCACCGGCACCCCGGCCACGGCCCAAGACGCCCTGCCCCCGCAGTTGCTGGTCTGGGGCGACCACTTTGGCGCGGACGACACCTGGCAGCGCTACCGCGCGCAGACGGACGCCTATTGGACCGCCCTGCGCGCGGCCGGACAGCACGCCGACGTACTGGACCTGCCCGCCACCGGCATCGCCGGCAATTCCCATTTCTGCATGCTGGATCGCAATAGCGACCAGATCGCCGAATTGATCGTCGATTGGCTCAATCGCAGCCTCGACTAACCTTCGCCTGGAGACACAGATGACATTCAAGAAAACCACCATCGCCCTGGCGCTGCTGACCGGCGCCACGCTGGCCGCCGGCGCCGCGTCGGCGCAACAAGCCGCCTACCCCAACAAGCCCGTGCGCCTGATCGTGCCGTTTGCCCCGGGCGGCACCGCCGACATCATCGGCCGCGTGTTCGCGGCGCAGTTGGGCACCGAGCTGGGCGCCACCGTGGTGGTTGAAAACAAGGCCGGCGCGGGCGGCTCGATCGGCACCCGCTACGTGGCGGATGCCGCGCCCGACGGCTACATCCTGCTGCTGGCCTCGTCCAGCACGCACGGCACGAATCCCGCGGTGTACAAGACGCTGACGTATGACGCCGTGCAGGACTTCACGCCGATCACGCAGTTGGTGACGGTGCCGGGCGTGCTGAGCGTCACCAAGGACTTCCCCGCCACCGATTTGAATGCGTTGATCGCGACGTCGAAGGCGAACCCCGACAAGTACACCTACGCCTCGTCCGGCGCGGGCGGCCTGGGCAACCTGGCGATGGAATTGATGAAGTCGATGACGGGCGCCAAGCTGATGCACATTGCGTACCGTGGCGCGGGCCCCGCGTTCACCGATGTGATCAGCGGCCAGGTGTCGATGATCTGGGAACCCGTGCCGGCCTCGCTGCCGTATATCAAGAGCGGTCAGATTCGCCCCATCGCCATCGCGGCGGATGTGCGGTCGCCGGAATTGCCCGACACCCCGACCTTCAAGGAAGCCGGCCTGCCGCGCTACGAAGCCAACGCCTGGAACGGCCTGCTGGCGCCCAAGGGCCTGCCGGACGACGTGAAGAAGGCGCTGCACGACGCCTCGGTCAAGGCCCTGAACGCCCCCGAAGTCAAAGCCAAGTTGGCCAACCTGGGCGGCACGGTTGTCGCCGGTACACCTGACGCCTTCCAGGAAGTCATCGCCAGCGACGTCAAAAAATGGAAGCACGTCGCGGCGGACGCAAACATCCGCCTTGAGTAGGATGGGTGAAGCGCGGGAACGACGGCAGAAGAACCCCGCCGTTGAACGCGCGCAACCCATCAAGCAGCGGTGATTGATTCATCATCCGGGCCATGTCATCACGGCCCAATGATGGGTTTCGCGCGATCGGCGTTTTCTTTCTGCTGAACGCCCGCGCGCGCTTCACCCATCCTACAAAGTGACACGTAGGATGGGTGTAGCGCGCGAAAGCCAACAAAAGAACCCCACCGCAGATCGCGCGTAACCCATCAAGCAGCCGTGATTAACCACCAATCCCAGCCACACCAAAACAGCCCAACAATCACCCCCCAATCATCACCGGCTCAACACCCCGCCCCAACGCCGGCGCATCCGCATCAATCACCTGCCCACCGGCTTGCAACTTAAACACCGCCACCGCCTCACGCAACTGCTGCGCCTGCGCCTCCAATGACGCCGCCGACGCCGCGGCCTGCTCGACCAACGCGGCGTTCTGCTGCGTCACGCTGTCCATCTGCGACACCGCCTGATTCACCTGCTGAATGCCCTGCGACTGCTCTTCCGACGCGCTGGAAATTTCGTTGATGATGTCTGTCACGCGGCGCACCGACGTCACGATCTCCTGCATCGTGGCACCCGCGGCTTCCACCTGATCCGACCCGATCGACACCTTCTGCACCGACTCGTCGATCAGCCCCTTGATCTCTTTGGCCGCCTGCCCGCTGCGCTGCGCCAGGGCGCGCACTTCGCTGGCCACCACGGCAAAACCCTTGCCTTGCTCGCCGGCCCGCGCCGCTTCCACGGCCGCGGTCAGCGCCAGGATGTTCGTCTGGAATGCAATCCCGTCGATCACGCCCACAATATCCGCGATGCGCTTGGAGCTATCCGCGATGCCGCGCATGGTGCCCACCACGTCGCCCACGGCCTTGCCGCCGCGCGTTGCCACTTCGGACGCCGCCGTCGCCAACTGCGAGGCACTGCGCGAGCTATCGGCGTTGTTCTTCACCGTGGACGACAGTTCGTCCATGCTGGCGGCCGTTTCTTCCAACGATGCTGCCTGCTGCTCGGTGCGCGACGACAGGTCGATGTTGCCCGCCGCGATTTCGCGCGAACCGGTATGGATCTCTTCCACGCCCAGGCGCACGGCCGACACGGTGCGGCTCAAGCTGTCCTGCATGCGCTTGACGGCGGCATACAGCACGCCGATTTCGTTGTTGCCACGTTGCTCGATGCGATTGCTCAAGTCGCCGCCGGCAATGCGGTCGAACAAGCGGCCAGCCTCGTGCAGCGGGCGGAACACCGACCGCGCGAAGATCGCGTACAGGCTCACCACCAACACCGCCACTACCACCAGCAGGCAAATCAGCACAACAATCGCGCCGTTGATGCGCGTGGATGCATCGCGCGCCACGCGCTGGCCGACGTCATCGGCGTAGTCGACGTAGCTCTTGATGGCCTGCGTGAACGCGGTGCCCAGCGGCGTGACTTTCTCAAGGTTCAGACGGCTGGCGTCTTGCGGCTTGCCCGCACGAATCGCCGCCACCATCGGCGCGATCGCATCGCGCTGATAAACGTCATAAGCGGCCAACGCGGCATCGAACAGTGGCTTACCCTGTGCCGACGTCTCGGGCTGTTTGCGCGCCATCTCTATCAAATCAGACGCCCTTTTCGTATAGCCATCCAGGCGCTGCATGCTGGTCAGGCTGTCGATGGACTTTCCTTCCAGCAACGCGCTTTGCGCGGCCAGCAACACCAGGCGGGCGCGCAGCAATTCGGCGCCCGCGCCATCCACTGCGTTGGCACGAACCAGATTGGTGTCCAGCAGCACTTCGATGGACGTGCGGTTGGACGTCAGTTGCTGATGCACGGCTACGCCGGTCAGCAGGAAAAGCGCGAAGAAGACGCCCAAGGCGGTCGTCAGGATTGCGCGGATACTTAAATTCTTGAACATGAAAAGGCCACTCCGGGGTTGCAGTACGCTTCCTCGCTTAACGGCATCTTGCAACGAAAAGTTAAATATCTCAGGGCGTTACAAAAGTTTGACAAGGCGCTTCAGGGCGCGAGGCTAATCGCCCCGCAAGGCCCGCCGTTGCTGGATGTGCGTGATCCGCAGCCCCCACTCCCCTCTACCCCTGCTTGCGGCGTTGAAAAGTATGAACTACGGTCGGTCGGCAATTCAGATGCGAGCAGCCGGGGACCTTTCAGTTAGATCGACTGAGCAATTACGGGGAGGCATCAAGATGAAGTTGCAGCAAGTGTTCGACTTTCTTGCCGTCACGCAACATGGCAGCGTGCACGCGGCAGCCCGGGCCACCGGGCAAACCCAACCAGCCTTAACCAAGTCCTTGCGGCGGCTTGAACGCACGCTGGGGCTGCCGTTGTTCGACCGGCACGCCAAAGGCATGCGGCCCAACGACTACGGCAAACGCTTTCTGCCCCACGCCCAACACCTGGTTCATGAAACCAAGCGCGCCCGCGACACCATGTCGCAAATGCGCGGTGAACGGCTGGGCACCGTGCAGTACGGCATCTCGGCGGCGGCATCCGTGCTTCTATCCACGTCCGCCATCCACCGCTTTCGGCAGCGCTACCCCGAGGTAGAACTCAGTTGCCGCAGCGGCCTCTATCACACCCTGACGCCGCTGCTGCGCGAAGGCCAACTGGATTTCGCCATTTGCTCGCTGAACGCGGACGACACCGATCCGCAGCTCAAGGCGCGCGTGCTGCTGACCAGCCCATTGGTAATGGCCGCCCGTCGCGACCACCCCTTGCGGCAGGCGCGCAGCTTGCATGAACTACGCGAGGCGGTATTCGCGGTGGCGGGGCCGCCCGGCCAACCGGGCGCATCGGTCTACCCCGTGTTCAGCCAAGCGGGCTTGGGTACCCCACGGGTAGACATGCAGACGGATGGCTTGATCGACACGGCCGCGCTGGTGGCGAACAGCGACCGCATGGCCTTGTTGCCCACCGCGTTGATCACCACCGATCTGTGGCGCGAGCAACTGGACATCGTGCCCATTGCCGAGCCCCTGCCCAGTTATGTGATCGGCCTGATCCAACGAACCGCGCAGCCTTTGACGCCGGCGGCGGAAGAACTGTCGACCCAGTTTGAACGCGAAGCCGCCGACCTGCGCACGGCTTCGCCTTGACGGACTAACCTACCGCCCGCGTGTCTGGATGAATTACTTCAGCCAGGCGCGCGCGTTGCGGAAGATGCGCATCCAGGGGCTGTACGCGCCGCCCTTGTCTGCATTGCCCCATTTCTCGGGTGCCCAAGACATCATGACGTTGCGGGTCACGCGCTCGGGGTGCGGCATCAAGACCGTGAAGCGGCCATCGGCCGTGGTGACGGAAGTCAGGCCGCCGGGGCTGCCGTTCGGGTTGAACGGATAGGCTTCGGTGGCTAGTCCACGGTTGTCGATGTAGCGCGCGGCGGCCAGCACGCGGCTGGCGTCGCCTTGCTGCGAGAAGTCGGCATAGCCTTCGCCGTGGGCCACGGCCACCGGAATGCGGGCGCCTTCCATGCCGGCAAAGAAGATGGACGGCGACTTGGCCACTTCCACCATCGACAGGCGCGCTTCGTACTTTTCCGATTGGTTGCGCGTGAAGCGCGGCCAGTGCTCGGCGCCCGGAATCATCGGGGCCAAGGCGGCCATCATCTGGCAGCCGTTGCACACGCCCAGCGCGAACGTATCCGGACGCGCGAAGTACGCGGCGAACTGATCCGACAACTGGCTGTTGAAGCGGATGGTGCGCGCCCAACCTTCGCCGGCGCCCAGCACGTCGCCGTAGCTGAAACCGCCCACCGCCACCAAGCCTTGCATTTGCGCCAGGTCCACGCGGCCGGCCAAGAGGTCGGTCATGTGCACGTCAATGGCTTCGAAGCCCGACGTATCGAAGGCCCAGGCCATTTCCACCTGGCTGTTGCAACCCTGCTCGCGCAGGATGGCCACGCGCGGACGCTTGCCGGTGTTGATGAACGGCGCGGCAATGTCTTCTTGCGGGTCGAAGGACACGTTCGGGCTCATGCCGGGGTCGGTCGTATCGTTCCAGACGTCAAGCTCGGCTTGCGCGCACGCCGGGTTGTCGCGGCGGGCCATGATGCGGTAGGACACTTCGCTCCAGGCGCGGCCCAGTTCAGCGCGCGGCTGGCCCCAGACCTTCTTGCCATCGCGATAGAACTCGACTTCGTCGGCGCCGTTCAAGCCGCCGATGACGTGCGAGTGAGCCGACAGGCCGGCGCCACGCAGCACTTGCATGACAGCGTCGCGTTGCGAGGCCGGCACCTGGATGACGGCACCCGCTTCTTCCGAGAACAGCGCCTTCAGCGTCAGTTCTTCGCGTTGCACCTTCACTTGATCCGGGCGGATCTTGTAGTCGCCCCAATCCGCCGATTGCGGATCGAAGGTCAGCATGTCCAGATTCACCGACACGCCGGTGCGGCCGGCGAAGGCCATTTCGGTCAGCGTGGCGAACAGGCCGCCGTCGGAACGGTCGTGGTAGGCCAGGATGGTGCCGGCTTCGGCCAGCGTGCGGATCGTGATGAAGAACGCGCGCAGGTCTTGCGGCGCGTCGATGTCCGGCACGGTTTCGCCGATCTGGTTGTACGTCTGCGCCAGGATCGAGCCACCCATGCGGTGACGGCCACGGCCCAGGTCAATCAAAATCAGTACGCTGTCGCCCGCGTCGGTGCGCAGTTGCGGGGTCAGGCTGGCGCGCACGTCGGCAACGGGCGCAAACGCCGTGACCACCAGCGACACCGGCGCCACCACCTGGCGCTGCTCGCCGTCCTGTTCCCAGGACGTCTTCATGGACAAGGAATCCTTGCCCACCGGAATGGACAGACCGGTGGCCTGGCACAGTTCGCTGACGGCGGACACGGTGTCATACAGCGCGGCGTCCTGGCCGTCGACGCCGCAAGCGGCCATCCAGTTGGCGGACAGCTTGATGTCTTCCAGGCGCGCCACGTCGGCGGCGGCCAGGTTGGTCAGCGCTTCGGCCACGGCCATGCGGCCGGACGCCGGGGCGTCGAGCATGGCGATGGGGGTGCGTTCGCCCATGGACATGGCTTCGCCACGGAAGCCTTCGTAGTCGGCCAAGGTAACCGCGCAGTCAGCCACCGGCACTTGCCACGGGCCGACCATCTGGTCGCGGCTGGACAGCCCGCCCACGGTGCGGTCGCCGATGGTGATCAGGAAGGACTTGTTGGCGACGGTGGGGTGACGCAGCACGCGGTAAGCAGCTTCGGTCAGGTCGATGCCGGCCAAGTCCAGCGGCGCGGACACGCCCGGCAGGCGGCGCACGTCGCGCGTCATGCGCGGCGGCTTGCCCAGGATGACGTCGATCGGCACATCCACGGGACGCACTTCGGCGTCGCCTTGCGGGCGAATCGTGTCCAGGCCGGGCAGGCCCTCGCCGTCCACCACGCGCAGTTGGCGTTCTTCAGTGGCCACGCCCACCACCGCATACGGGCAGCGTTCGCGGCGGGCGATGGCGTCAAAGCGTTCCAGGTCTTTCGGCAGAATCGACAGGACATAGCGTTCCTGCGATTCATTGCTCCAGATTTCGGCGGGCGACAGGCCCGACTCTTCCAGCGGCACGCGCTTCAAGTCGAAGATGGCGCCACGGCCGGCGTCGTTGACCAATTCCGGGAAGGCATTGGACAAGCCGCCCGCGCCCACGTCGTGGATGGCGATGATGGGGTTGTTCTCGGCCTGCTGCCAGCAGCGGTCGATGACTTCTTGCGCGCGACGTTCGATTTCCGGGTTGCCACGCTGGACGGAATCAAAGTCCAGTTCGGCCGAGTTGCTGCCCATGCTGATGCTGGAGGCGGCGCCGCCGCCCATGCCGATACGGAAGCCCGGGCCGCCCAGTTGGATCAGCAGCGCGCCGGGGGGAATCACGTCTTTATGGGTCAGGCCCGCATCGATGCTGCCCAGGCCGCCCGCGATCATGATGGGCTTGTGATAGCCCCAGCGTGTGCCGCCGGCGGTCTGCTCGAACGAACGGAAGTAGCCCAGCAGGTTGGGCCGGCCGAATTCATTGTTGAACGCCGCGCCGCCGATGGGGCCGTCGATCATGATGGACAAGGGCGAGGCGATGCGCTCGGGCAGGCCGTGGTGGTCGGCTTCCCAGGGTTGCAGCGCGTCGTCAAAACGCAGGTGCGACACGGTGAAGCCGGTCAGGCCGGCCTTGGGCTTGGAGCCACGGCCGGTGGCGCCTTCGTCGCGGATTTCGCCGCCCGCGCCGGTGGACGCGCCCGGGAACGGGGCGATGGCGGTCGGGTGGTTGTGGGTTTCCACCTTCATCAAGGTGTGCACGGTGGTGTCGCGGCGGATGTACTTGGCGCCGTCAGCGCCCTCGCCCGTCACGCCCGGTACGCCGGCCTGGAAGCGCTGCGCGGGGCCGCCTTCCATGATGGCGGCGTTGTCCGAATACGCCACGACCGTGCCTTCCGGCTGCGCCTTGTGCGTGGCGCGGATCATGCCGAACAGCGTGTTGGGCTGCGACTGGCCGTCGATAACCCATTCGGCGTTGAAGATCTTGTGGCGGCAGTGTTCGCTATTGGCTTGCGCGAACATCATCAGCTCCACGTCGGTGGGGTCGCGGCCCAGGTCGGTGAAGGACTTGGCCAGGTATTCGATTTCGTCTTCGGACAGGGCCAGGCCCAGCGACACGTTGGCTTCGGCCAATGCCTTGACGCCATCAGCCTGAACACCGACGGTGCGCATGGGCTTGCCGGCCAGCGTCTGGAACAGCGCCTGGCCGTCGAAGCTGGCGTCAACCACGGTTTCGGTCATGCGGTCGTGCAGGCAGTCGGCCGCGCGCGCCAGCATGGCGTCGTCAAACGACTTGGTGCCGAGCAGGCCGCGTTCGGGGGTGATCACATAGCGCACGCCGCGTTCAATGCGGTGTACCGACGACAAGCCACAGTTGTGGGCGATGTCGGTGGCCTTGCTGGCCCACGGGGAAATGGTGCCCAGGCGCGGAATGACCAGCAGCGACAAGCTCTTGGCGGGCGCGTCAGCCGTGCTGGGCGTGCCGTAATCCAGCAATTGGGTCAGGTGTTGCTGCTGTTCGGCCGTCAAGGCGGCGTCGGTGCTGACGAAGTGCTCGTAGCGAGCGGAGATGTCGGCCACCGGCAGGCCGGCTTCCTTTAGTTGCGCCAGCAGGCGATCACGACGAAAGGAGGACAGGACGGAGGAACCAGGCAGATGCTGAACTAGGGACACGATGCGGGCGCCGTATAAGGATGGGAGCAAAACGGGATTTTACCTGTTTAGGGGGTTTTCCCGGAGCCGTTATTCAAGAAGCTTGCAAAGCCCTTGTTTTCCCTAGTGTTACAAAAGAATTCTGACGACGATGAACCAGGATGGTGCATAGCAATATCGGCTTGAAGCCACGGTGTCATCGCGAAATATCCAGCGTCTTACCGCCGCGCCACAGAATCGTCTGACGCAATGCAGCATGTTGTTGTCGCCCCGCACCACGGGAAAACACGAACACCCTCGCCCCAAGGGCGACGGTAGGATGCAGCGACCCAATTCATAAAGCGGGCCCCGCGCCCAAGCCGTCGCCGCACCCATGTCCCGCCCTGAAGCCTCCGTCGAGCCCGTCGAACCGATCATCCCCGTTGAACCCGATCCCGCCGTAAAGGTGCCGCTGGCCATTGAAGAATGGCTGGCCGTGATTCTGCTGGCGACGCTGGCGCTGATCACCTTCGCCAACGTGCTGGTGCGCTATTTCACGGACCAGTCGTTCGCCTGGACCGAAGAAATCTCGGTGTTCCTGCTGATCGTGCTGACCATGGCGGGCGGCAGCGTGGCGTTCGTGCGCAACCACCATATCCGTATTGAGATCCTGGCGGATTCGGGTTCACCGCGCCGCCAGCGCATCATGGCCTTGATTTCCAACGGATGCGTGCTGGCGTTCTTCGTGCTGCTGACCGTGCTGTCGGTGAAGCTGGTGTCGGACGAATTCATGTACGAAGAAACGTCCCCCGCGATCGGCGTGCCCACTTGGTGGTATTCGATCTGGCTGCCGGTGATGGCGGCGGCAATCTCGCTGCGCACCTTGGGCATCATCCGCCGCATTCTGCAGAGCGCGGGCAAGCCATGATTGTGTCGCTGCTGTTCATTGTCTTTGTCGTCCTGATGTTGATCGGGGTGCCGGTGGGCGTGGCGCTGGGCATCGGCGGCACCATCGCCATCGTGCTGTCCAATCTGGACACGCCCTGGTATGGCTTGTTGGCCGTGCCGCAGAATTTCTACGCGGGGCTGGCCAAGTACCCGCTGCTGGCCATCCCCATGTTCGTGCTGGTCGGCTCCATCTTTGACCGGTCCGGCGTGGCCAAGCGGCTGGTGGATTTTGCGATTGCCATTGTGGGCCGTGGCCCGGGCATGCTGCCGCTGGTGTCGATTGCGGTGGCCATGTTCCTGGGCGGCATCTCTGGGTCTGGCCCGGCCTGCGCGGCGGCGGTGGGCGCGGTGATGATCACCGCCATGTCGCGCGCGGGCTACCCGGGTTCGTTCTCGGCGTCGGTGGTGGCGGCGGGCGCCGCCACCGACATCCTGATTCCGCCGTCGGTGGCGTTCATCATCTATTCGGTGCTGGTGCCCGGCGCGTCCGTGCCCGCGCTGTTTGCCGCCGGCATGATTCCCGGCCTGCTAGCGGGCTTTGCGCTGATCATTCCGGCCGTGTGGTTATCGCGCAAATACAAGATGGGCGCGCTGGAATCCCATCTGCCGCGCCCGCCCTTCTGGGCCAGCCTGCGCGATGCTTCATGGGGCTTGGCCGCGCCGGTGCTGATTCTGGGCGGCATGCGCCTGGGCTGGTTCACGCCTACCGAGGCAGCGGTGGTGGCGGTGTTCTACGGCTTGTTCGTGGGCGGTTTCATTCACCGCACCATCAAGCTGCGCGACCTTTACACCATCTTGCGCGAAGCGGCCGAACTGTCCGCCGTGATCATGCTGGTGGTGACGTTGGCCGGCATCTTTGCATGGGCGCTGTCCACGCTGAGCGTGATTGACCCGATCACCAACGCCATCGTCAATTCCGGCTTGGGCGAATGGGGCGTGCTGTCGCTGTTGATCCTGCTGCTGATGACAGTGGGCATGTTCCTGGACGGCATCTCGATCTTCCTGATTTTCGTGCCGCTGCTGATGCCCATTGCCAATGCCTACGGCTGGGATCCGGTGTGGTTCGGCGTGGTGCTGACCTTGAAGGTGGCGCTGGGCCAATTTACCCCGCCGCTGGCCGTGAACCTGATGGTGTCGTGCCGCATTGCACGGGTGCCCATGGAGTCCACGGTGCGGTGGGTGGTGTGGTTGCTGGCTTCCATGTTCCTGGTGCTGGTGGCGGTGCTGGTGTTTCCGCAACTGGCGCTGTGGCTGCCGCATAAGTTGGGTTATTGATTTGGATTATTGAAGCGAAAGCAGGTCCGTAACGATCTTGATTACAACAATAGACACACTCGCAAAGAGAGGAGACATCGTATGAACTTCCGCAACCTGATTGGCGCCGCGCTGTGCGCCGCCGCCGTGGTCGGCATGACGCCCGCGCACGCGCAGAACTACAAGTCCGAATACAAGCTGTCCATCGTGGTGGGCACGACGTTCCCGTGGGGCCAGGGCGCCGAGATCTGGTCCAAGCTGGTGCGCGAGCGCACCGATGGCCGCATCAACATCAAGGTGTACCCGGGCACGTCGCTGGTCCAGGGCGACCAGACGCGCGAGTTCACCGCCATCCGCCAAGGCGTGATCGACATGGCGGTGGGGTCCACCATCAACTGGTCGCCGCAGGTCAAGCAGTTGAACCTGTTTTCGCTGCCCTTCCTGATGCCCGACTACGCTGCCATCGACGCGCTGGTGCAAGGCGACGTGGGCCGCGAGATGTTCAAGCTGATCGAAAAGGCCGGCGTGGTGCCGCTGGCCTGGGGCGAAAACGGCTATCGCCAACTGAGCAATTCCAAGCGCGAAGTGAAGACGCCCGCCGACATGAAGGGCATGAAGCTGCGCGTGGTGGGTTCGCCGCTGTACATCGACACGTTCACGGCCCTGGGCGCCAACCCCACGCAGATGAGCTGGGCCGACGCGCAGCCGGCGCTGGCCAGCGGCGCGGTGGATGGGCAGGAAAATCCGCTGTCGATCTACACGGGTTCCAAGCTTTATACGGTGGGCCAGAAGTATTTGACGCTGTGGAACTATGTGGCCGATCCGCTGATCTTCGTGGTGAACCGCGAGGTGTGGAATTCCTGGTCGGAAAAGGACCGCGACATCGTGCGCCAGGCCGCGCTGGATGCCGGCAAGCAGCAGATCGTGATTGCACGCAAGGGCGTCACGCCAAGCGACCCGTCGCTGCTGAAGGAAATCGAAGGCCACGGCGTGACGGTCACGTCCTTGTCGAAGGCCGAGCACGAGGCGTTCGTGAAGACCACGAAGCCGGTTTACGACAAGTGGAAGAAGCAGATCGGCGAAGACCTGGTCAACATGGCCGAAAAATCCATCGCTGCGCGCAAGCAGTGAAGAGCGTTGACGCCAACGTACTGATTTAGCAGCAAGCCCCAGGGGAACGACGGCGCAAGCCGCCAAACCGAGGCAGGGACGTCAGAGCCCTCCCAACCAAACAGGCGCCAGCCAAAAGCTGGCGCCTGTTTCCTTTTTTGGGTGGTCCATTGCGGCGGGATTGTCGGATGGGTTGCGCGGGGCGCTTTCCAAAAAATGGGATGGGGATCGCGCGTAACCCATCTGGCGGTGTGGCCGCGGCCGTTAAAAACTTCGCCGCTGCTTGATGGGTTACGCGCGTTGTGCGGCGTTGTTCTTGTTTAAGGATTCTCGCGCTTCACCCATCCTACGGTATGGCACTTGTAGGATGGGTGACCCCCGGGAGGCTTTCCAAAAGGAATCGGATAGGGATCGCGCGTAACCCATCGGGCGGAGGCTGCGTTGTGGCTGAACCCGTTAAGAACCCCACCGCTGCTTGATGGGTTGCGCGCGTTGTAGGGCTTTGTTCTTGTTTAAGGATTCTCGCGCTTCACCCATCCTACGGGTATGCCTCGGGCATCCTACGGGTATCGCACTTCCATGATGTCCAGCTCTTCTATTCCGCCGGGGGTGCGCAGCACTACCGTGTCGCCTTCCTTTGCCTTGATCAGCGCGCGGGCGACGGGGGAAATCCAGCTGATTTTTCCGGCCAGGGGCTCGGCTTCGTCGACGCCGACGATGGTGACGGTGTGCTCTTCGCCGGCCTTGTCGCTGTACAACACCGTGGCGCCGAAGAATACCTGGTCGCGGTTGGGCTGCAAGGCGGGGTCGACGACTTCGGCGATGTCCAGGCGCTTGGTCAAAAAGCGCATGCGGCGGTCGATTTCGCGCAGGCGTTTCTTGCCGTAGAGATAGTCGCCGTTTTCGGAACGGTCGCCGTTGGAGGCTGCCCACGACACCACTTGCACTACCGACGGGCGCTCTACGTTCATCAGGTGCGTCAGTTCGGCGCGCAGGCGTTCGTAGCCTTCGGGGGTCATGTAGTTCTTGGTGCCCACGGGCAAGGCTTGGGCTTGCGGCAGGTCGTCGTCGTCCTCGTTGTCGGACTCTTTAACAAAGGCTTTGTTCATAGCGGCTGCGCCGCAGTGGCGCGATCCCAAGATAAATGGCTTGCAGGATGGGCGGCGTTGGTGGCCGCCCGCGTCAGGCTTGCAGAATGGCCGGCGTTGGCCGCCCGCGTCAGAACCAGTCGTGCCAGACCGGCTTCAGGTCGGACGGCAGCGACGGCAGGCGGCCCAGGTCGATCCGGCTTTCCTTGGGGCTGTGGAAGTCAGACCCGCGCGACGCCAGGAAGCCGTAGCGGCGCGCCACCTCGGCATATTGGCGGGCCTCTTCCACGGTGTGGCTGCCGGTGGTGACTTCGATGCCCTCGCCGCCCAACTGCAAGAATTCGTCGAACAGCGCGGCGAATTGCAGCGGCGTGTACTTATAGCGGCCCGGGTGCGCGATGACGGCGCGACCGCCCGCGCCACGGATCCAGCCCACGGCTTCGGCCAGCGTGGCCCATTGCATGGGCACGTGGCCGGGGCGGTCGTCGCCCAGGTGCTTGGTGAATACGGTTTGCACGTCGGGGCAGTAACCCGCCTCGACAAGATAGCGCGCAAAGTGGGTGCGGCTGATCAGTTCAGGGTTGCCGGCGAACGGCAGCGCGCCTTCGTAGGCGCCGGGCATGCCCATTTCGGCCAGGCGGTCGCCGATGCGCTTGGCGCGTTCGGCGCGGCCCGAGCGGGTCTGGCGCAAACCCGCGACCAGCTCAGCGTTTTGCGGATCGAATTGCAGGCCCACGATGTGTACCGTCAGGCCCGCCCACGTCACCGAGATTTCCACGCCGGTGGAAAACCGCATGCCCAGGTCTTGCGCCGCGCTGGCGGCTTCGGCCAGGCCGCCCACTTCGTCGTGATCCGTCAATGCCCAGACGTCGACGCCGTTGGCGTGCGCGCGCTGCGCCACGTCGCGAGGCGCCAGCGCGCCGTCGGACACAGTGGAATGGCAGTGCAGATCGATGTTCAGGGTGGGCGATTTCATCGGGCTATTGTAGAGAAGCCCCGGCACCCTGAATAGCGCCGGGGCGTCCCCCTAATCGCCCCGCGGACATTCAGCCCAGCAGAAACGCCGCCACCGGCTCCACTTGGCTGTCGGCGATCAAGGTCGGCGCGTGGCCTACCCCAGGCACTTCCAGCGCTTGGGCGCGCGGATTGCGTTTCAGCATCTCGTCCACGGTGGCGGGCGTCAGCAGGTCGGACTTTTCACCGCGCACGATCAGAATCGGGCACGGCACGGCGTCGTAGGACCGCCACAGAATCTGTTCGCCCGCCGCCAGCTCTTCCGGTGTTTGAGCGGCCAGCGCCTGGGCCAGCGCCAGGTCGTAGTGCTTGACCCATTTGCCGCCGAATTCCGGGTACAGGTATTGGGCCAGATCTGTCCATTGCGCGTCGGTATGCGGCCCGAAGGTTTCGGAGTTGGCGCGCATGGTGGCCACCGCTTCCTCGAACGAGGCAAACTCACCCGGCTGGCCCACGTACTGGCCGATGCGCGACAAGGCGCCGGTTTCCAGACGCGGCCCCACGTCGTTCAACACCAGCTTGTCCAGCTGGATGCCGTGGCCGGGGGGCAGCATGCCCGCATGCGGGCGCATGGCCTGCATGGCGGTGGCGAACACCGAAGCGCCCGATAGCGCCATGGCGATCAGGCCGCCCATCGACGTGCCCACCCAGGCCAGCGTGGCGGGCCGCAAGCGCGCAATCAACGTCACCATGTCGGACACGTATTGCGGCACCGTGTAGAACGCAGGGTTGACCAGCCAGTCAGAGCGCCCACGGCCCACCACGTCAGGGCAGACCACCCGGTAGCGGCCAGCCAGGCGGCGCGCCAGCACGTCGAAATCGCGCCCGCTTCGGGTCAGCCCGTGTACGCACAGCAGCACCTGCTCGTTGGCCGGGTCGCCCCATTCCCAGTAGGCCATCCGGTGCAAGCCGGCCGGGCTGGCGCAGGTGACGAATTCCAAGCGGGGTTGCAGGCTGGCGTCCAATCTAAACACTCCACGTATCGGCGGGCGCCGCAACGGCGGCCCACCAGGGCGCACTAGTGTAATCGCGTCAGCCAGACAATCGCATGACGGCGGCGGCGCGGTCGGGTGCAATTCAGACGCTGCGCCCCGTGCTGGACACTGCGCCCGCGCCTCGCTACGATCACCCCATTCTCATCGGCGCCCCCTTGTCGCGGCGGTACGGAATTGCCGTTAGCTATCAGGCCGATCCAATCATTAAATTGGAATCAGCCGCCGGTTGGGGCGAGAGTTATGAGCTTCAGGCATTGCCAGATCAGTCATCCCAAAATTGATATGGAGTCCGTATGCAGCAAAGCAGTCCTGTTTCTCCGCTAACCGCTGACCACTCGTCGCCCGACGTCAGCCCCCCTCCCCCCGAACCGCCAAAAGTGCTCCAGGACGTGCTGTCCCGGGCCGACGTGCAAATCAACGGCACGCGCCCTTGGGACATCCAGGTGCATGACAGCCACATGTACGAACGCGTCTTTGCCAGTTGGTCGCTGGGTCTGGGCGAGTCCTATATGGACGGGGAATGGGACTGCGAGCAACTGGACGAACTCTTCACCCGCCTGCTGCGCGCCGACATGGGCTCGGCCGCGCTGGGCGTGGCGCGCATCAAGCTGATTGCTGAGCACCTGCGCCACAAGCTGTTCAACCTGCAATCCAAGCACCGCGCCTTTGAAGTGGGCGAACAGCATTACGACGCCGGCAATGACGTGTTCGAAGCCATGCTGGACAGCCGCATGATCTATTCCTGCGCCTACTGGGAAAACGCCCAGACGCTGGAAGACGCCCAACTGGCCAAGCTGGACATGATCTGCCGCAAGCTGCAACTCAAGCCCGGCGAGACGCTGCTGGACATCGGCTGCGGCTGGGGTGGGCTGGCCAAGTTCGCGGCCGAGAACTACGGCGTGACGGTCACGGGCGTGACGGTGTCCAAGGAACAGTTGGCGCTGGCGCAGGAACGGGTCAAGGGCCTGCCGGTGCAACTGCTGCTGCAAGACTACCGCGACCTGCAAGGCAGCTTCGACAAGGTCGTGTCGGTGGGCATGTTTGAACACGTGGGGCCCAAGAACTACGACACCTACTTCAGCAACGTGCAACGCCTGATGGCGCCGGACGGCATCTTCCTCTTGCACACGATCGGCATCGCGGCCACCAGCCAAAGCACGGACCCTTGGATTGACCGCTACGTATTCCCCAACGGCAAGCTGCCGTCCGCGCGCGAAATCGCCACCGCCGTCGAGCACCGCTTCATCATCGAAGACTGGCACAACTTCGGCACCGACTATGACCGCACGCTGATGGCCTGGTGGGACCGCTTTGAGCGCGCCTGGCCGGCCTTGCAGTCACGCTACGGCACGCGCTTTTACCGCATGTGGAAATACTATCTGATGTGTTGCGCGGGCTTTTTCCGGTCACGCGAAGGCCAGCTCTGGCAAGTGATCCTGACGCACCCGCAGCGCCCCGAGGTGTACCGCTCGCTGCGCTGAACGCGCGGATTCAAACCCATTCAAACCACGCGGCGCGTCCAAGAGACATCAAGGACGCGCCCGACGCGGGCTTTCCTACGCGTCTGCCCGCGATTCTGCCCGCGCGTCTTCCAGAATCATGTCCGCGGCGCGCTCCGCGATCATGATGGTGGGCGAATTGGTGTTGCCTGATGTGATCAGCGGCATCACCGAGGCGTCCGCAATGCGCAGCCCCTCCAACCCGAAGACCCGCAGGCGCGCGTCCACCACCGCCCCGCTGTCCGCGTTCTTGCCCATGGCGCAGGTGCCCACCGGATGGAAGATGGTCGTGCCGATCTTGCCGGCCGCCTCGCGCAATTGCTCGTCCGTCTGGTAGTCCGGCCCAGGCAACCATTCCTCAGGCTGATAGCACTGCAAGGCGGGCGCGGCGGCAATGCGCCGCACCAGCCGGATGGAATCCGCCGCCACCTGAATGTCGGCTTCCGTGCTCAGGTAGTTGGCCGCGATGACGGGCGCCGCGCCATCGGGCGTGCCCGCCGCCCCTTGGGCATGCACGCTGCCGCGCGAGGTTGGCCGCAGGTTGCACACGCTGGCCGTGAAGGCGTCAAAGGCATGCAGCGGTTCGCCAAACGCCCCCAGCGATAAAGGCTGCACATGGAATTCCACATTGGCGCGCGTCTGGCCAGGGTCGGACTTGGCAAACGCGCCCAACTGCGACGGCGCCATGCTCATCGGCCCGCGTCGGCGCAACAGGTATTCCAGGCCGATCCCCGCCTTGCCCAGCCACGACCCGGCGATTCGGTTCAGCGTCTTCACGCCATTCACCTTAAGAATCACCCGCAGTTGCAGATGGTCTTGCAGGTTCTCGCCCACGCCGGGCAAGGCGTGGCGCAAACCAATGCCGCTTTCACGCAGGCGCGCGGGTTCGCCGATGCCGGACAGTTCAAGCAGATGCGGGGTGTTGACGGCGCCCGCCGCCATGACGACTTCGCGGCGAGCGCGCACGGTAATCGTCCGCGGCGTGCCACGCTCCTTGCCCTTGCCTTCCAGCCGCACTTGCACGCCCACGCAACGCTTGCCCTCGAACACCAGTTGTTCGGCTTGCGCGCCCGTCATCACGTGCAGATTGGGCCGCTTCATCACCGGCCGCAAAAATGCCTTGGCCGTGTTCCAGCGCCAACCGCTGCGTTGGTTCACTTCAAAATAGCCGCTGCCGAAGTTGTCGCCACGGTTGAAATCCTGAACCCGGGGGATGCCTACCTGTTCGGCCGCGGCGGCAAAGGCTTCCAGGATGTCCCAACGCAGCCGTTGCGCCTCGACCCGCCATTCCCCGCCCGCGCCATGGAATTCGTCGGCGCCACGGTGATAGTCTTCGCTGCGCTTGAAGACCGGCAGCACCTGGTCCCAACCCCAGCCCGGGTCGCCGGACAGCGCGGCCCAGTCCTCGTAGTCTTCACGCTGGCCACGCATGTAGATCATGCCGTTGATCGACGAGCATCCGCCCAGCACCCGGCCGCGCGGATAAATCAAGGAACGCCCGCCCAGCCCGGCTTCCTTGACCGTGCGGTACATCCAGTCGGTGCGCGGGTTGCCGATGCAATACAGGTAGCCCACGGGGATGTGGATCCAGTGGTAGTTGTCGCGGCCCCCGGCTTCCAGCAGCAGCACGTTCGTGTTGGGGTCCTGGCTTAAGCGGTTGGCCAGCACGCAGCCGGCCGAGCCCGCGCCCACGATGACGAAATCGTATGTCTCCATCAACCGTATGTCTCCATAAGCATTTTTTATCTGCTTTTGTGTGTTTGCGGGGCATGACTTGCCGTGCATTGCTTGCCGTTCGTCGCTTGCCGTCACCCGCGTCTGCGTGACTCTGGCGCAGCCGCCCCCAACTGTCCAATGAAAAGTTGAAATTCGGCTTATAAGCATCTTTAATAATGCTCACCCCCTTTCCGCAACGGACAGCGCCATGGACTTGAAGCACATCCGCACCTTTGCCGCCGTGGCGCGGGAAGGCAACCTGACGCGCGCGGCGGAACACCTGCATGTGACCCAGCCCGCGCTAAGCCTGCAATTGAAGAACTTCCAGGAATCGCTGGACCTGACGCTCTTCGCGCGCACGGCGCAGGGGCTGGCGCCCAACGCGGATGGCCGGGCGCTGCTGCCGTCCGCGCTGCGCATCCTGGACGCCATGGAAGATTTCCAACGCGCCATCGGCGCCCTGCGCGACACGGTACAAGGCGAACTGCGCATCGGCACCATCCTGGACCCGGAGTTCCTGCGCCTGGGCGCCACGCTGCAATACCTGGTGGAGCACTATCCGAAGATCCGACCCACGCTGCGCCATGGCATGTCAGGGTCCGTCGGCCGACAGGTGCGGGCGGGTGATTTGGACGTGGGTTTCTATTTGGGGCCGGCCGGCGCAACGGGCGGCGCGCCCTTGCTGGAAGTCCTGCCCCTGGCGTCGTTTACCTATTACGTGGTGGCGCCCAAGGGTTGGGGCGCGCAGGTGGCCGGCCGAGGCTGGCAGGAGATTGCCGCCCTGCCCTGGATCCGGACCCCGCCGGATTCCGTGCACCACCGCTTGCTGGCGGCCAAGTTCGACGCGCTGGGCATCGCGCCCAACGCGGTGGCCGAAGTGGATCAGGAAGCGTCCATGCTGGACTTGGTGCGCTCGGGCGTGGGGCTGTCCCTGGTGCGTGATTCGATTGCGCTGCGCGAGTCCCAGGCGAATGGCTTGTTATTGCTGCCCGGCCTTGCCATCCCCGCCGAGCTGTCTTTCATCACCCAGGCCGCCCGCCAAGGCGACCCCTTGGTGGCGGCCGCCTTTGCCGCCGTCAGGGCAGCGTTTGGCTAAGGGGCTTTGAGGGACTTTAAGGGGCTTAGGATCACTGCAAAGTGCGCCCCCGTTCCCGATACCGAACGCGCCATCGGAAAACTTGGCGCCAACGATTATCAGCGCCACGCTCAACGCAGCCTAAGCGGCGTCATGAAGGATGGCGCCACGCCCTGGTCGATCAGTTCCACCGGCAAGGCTTGGCCGGTGACCAGCGACGCCGCCAATGCAGACACCCCCGCCGCCGACTGAATGCCATATCCGCCCTGCGCCGCCAACCAGAAGAACCCACGCTGGGCATCGTCAAAACCCACCACCATGTCGCCGTCCGGCACAAACGAGCGCAGCCCGGCCCACACGTGCGAGGGCCGTCGGATGCTCAGCGTGGTGGCCGCTTCGATGTGATAGATGCCGGTCGCCACGTCCAGCTCTTCGGCCACCACGTCGTGCGCGGCCACCGGGTCCGCGTTGGCGGGCGAACCCAGCAACTGGCCCGCATCGGGCTTGAAATAGAAAGACTCGTCAATGCCCACCACGGCCGGCCAGGCGCTGCAATCGACCCCTTCCGGCGCGGGGAACGTGAAGGCGCTGCGCCGGCAAGGCTGCAAGCCCACCGGCGCCACGCCGCAACGCTGCGCCACATCGTCGGCCCAGGCGCCCGCGGCGTTGACGACGATGCGCGCTTGCAGCTGCGTGCCGTCTTTGAGAAGCAGCGTCCAGGTTTCGCCTGCTTTTTCGCCTGATTGGTCATCCGACTGGCTACCAACTGACCGCTGGCCCGACTCCAGCTCGGCGTTGCACCGCAGCACCACGCCATGCCGCCGCGCACCCGCCAGAAAGCCCTGATGCAGCGCATGCACGTCCAGGTCGCGAGCATCGGGTTCAAACATCGCGCCGCCCGCCACCGCCTCGGGCCGAATGCAGGGCACGCGGGACAAGGCCTGTGCCGCGTCCAGCAACTGCACGTTGCCGGCCAACGCCTGCGCACCTTCGTAGGTTTCCATGAGCGTGTCGCGCTGGTCCGCGCTGGCGATGTACAGGCAGCCGCGCTCATGCAGCAGCGGGTGCTCGGTGAAGCCTTCGGGCGGCTGCTCATAAAAGGCACGGCTGGCGCGCGTCAGCGCCTGGATCTGGGGCGTACCATAGGTTTCCATGAACATCGCGGCAGAGCGGCCGGTGGCGTGATAACCGGGTTGCGCTTCGCGTTCCAGCAGCAGTACGCGCATCGGCGACGACGATTCTGCCGTCAAGCGATAAGCCAAAGACGCACCGGCAATACCGGCCCCGATGATGACAACGTCGAACTGCTGCTCACTCATGGTGTTTCCATAATTCTCGGATTTGAGAATTCTCGGATATGACAAAATATCCGTCAACGAAAAAAGGCAGGCTAGTATTGCGCCAGCCCGTGCCGCTAAGGGAAAGCACCAACATGCCGATCATCCGTCCGCCCTCGCCCGCCACCAACATCCTGGCTGACCGCAGCAGCCTGGGCATACGGCTGCGCGCGCTGCGCCGGGCGCGCTCCATGACCCTGAAGGAGCTGTCGGCCCTGACCGGTGTGGCGCTGTCCACCTTGTCAAAGATGGAACTGGGGCAGGTGTCCATCAGCTATGCCAAATTCGCCGCCGTGGCGCGTGCGCTGGACGTAGACATCGCTGCCTTGTTCGGCCCGGTCACGGCCCCGGGAAAAGACGCCAGCGACGGCCCCGCCCCCTCTGCCCTGCGCTGCACGCTGGCCGAATCGCCGGGCTACATGACGGGCACCTACGACTACAAGCTGTTGGCCGGCCAGTATCCGCAGCGCAGCATGACGCCCATGTATGGCCGCATCCTGGCCCGCGAGGAGTCGGAGTTCGAGGACTACATGCGCCACGCCGGCCAGGAATTCCTGGTGGTGTTGGAAGGCGAACTGGAAATCCGCTTTGAAAACGGGGAATCGCTGGTGCTGACCAAGCACGAAACGGCTTACTTCGACAGCGGCGTGGGGCATATCTATTTGTCGCGCAGCCCCAAGCCAGCTGAGGTCATGGTGGTAATGACAGGCGGCCAATAACGGGCACGCGGCTTGCTGGCTTCCTGCGTCACTTCAAGCAGGCAGCCCCCATGACCGCACCCAAGCCCGATGTGCGCAAAGGCCAATACACCGGCCCGCTTGCGCGCGACACCTTCAGGCTGCGCTTCATGCGCCGCTTCTACGACCCGGCTTTTCAGACGGAACAGGATGCGCTGAACCGCCTGGAAGCCATCGCCTGGGACGCTTACCAAGGCGGCCGCAAGGCCCCCATCACCGTAAAGGCCGGCGCGGCCTACGCCGACCCGGACTACGACCTGTCGGTGGAATGGAAAGACGCGCACGACCGCCTGGCGCAAGCGGCCACGACGCAACGCGACCCCGCCACCCGCTCGCGCGTGCTGGTGGTGGTGGGCGCGGCGCGCAACGACGGCACCTGTCCGGGCGAGGTCTCCAAGACCTGGCGCCTGGCCCAGATCGTCAGCGCAGAACTCGCCAGCGCCAACGTGCAAGCCGACATGCTGGACCTGAGCCGGCTGACATCCGAATACCAGTACCAGATCCATCCCTGTAAAGGCTGCGTCTCCACCGCCATGCCGCTGTGCCATTGGCCATGCAGTTGCTATCCCAATCATTCCCTGGGCCAGGACAACGACGCCATGAACGACATCTACGAACAGTGGGTGGCGGCGCACGGGGTGATCTTGCTGGCGCCGACCTATTGGTACCAATCGCCCAGCCCGTTGAAGCTGATGATCGACCGGCTGGTATGCGCCGATGGCGGCAACCCCGACCCCACCTCCACATCCGGCAAGGACGCGGCCAAGGCCAAGCGTATTGAACTGGACGGCTGGCCCTATCCCAAACATCTGGCGGGGCGTGCTTACGGCCTCGTCGTGCATGGCGACGTGGCCGGCATCGAAGGCCAGCGACGCGCCTTGAGCGACTGGATGGACTGGATGGGCCTGATCGACGCCGGGGCGATGTCGCGGCTGGACCGCTACATCGGCTACTACCAGCCCTACGCCACCAGCCATGCCGACCTGGATTGCGACCAGGCCGTGCAGGAAGAAGTGCGCAACGTGGCGCGCGCGATGGCGCAGTGCCTGCCGCGCCTGCGCGCAGGGGAACTGGCGCCCCCTGATAAAGGGCTGCGCGAGCCTCGGCCCAAGTAAGCGTCACGTTGCTTATGCGGTGACAGGGATCGAACAGCAATGAGGATTGGCAAGTGATGCTCATGCAAGAAAAACCACAACCGACGACGACGGCCCCACAGCGGCAAGAAAAGCCCGGCGAGACGGCGAAAGAGACCACCAAGGACTCATCGAGGCCCCCCAAAAAATCGAACGCCGTCACCAGGTTCTTTGACCATTTCGCGGCGCATGTCACGCATTGGGCGGGGTCGCCCATCGCGTTTGGCACGGCCTTGTGCGCCGTGCTGCTGTGGGCCGTTACCGGCCCCGTCTTCGGCTATTCCGAAACCTGGCAGTTGGTGATCAACACCGGCACCACCATCGTCACGTTCCTGATGGTGTTCCTGATCCAGCAAAACCAGAACAAGGACAGCCGCGCGCTGCACCTGAAGCTGGACGAGCTGCTGCTGGCCATGAAAGGCGCCGACGAACAATTGGTGGATGCCGAACAATTGGACGAAGACAAGCTGCTGGCCCTGGCCGCCGCCTGCACGGCGCGCGCGCGGGCCCAGGCGCGCAGCGGCCGTCGCAAGGGTCGCAAGGGCCAACCCGGCGGCAATGCCGGCAGCAAAGCCCACAACAACGTCGGCAGCAAATCCCACCGCCCCAAATCCGTCAGGGGCGCCAAGACCACGGTGCGCGCCAGCCTGCGCGTGCGGCGCGGCGCGCTGCGTGCGGGCAAGGCCGCGCGCCACTGACGCGGCCCGCCCCGCCATGTTGCGCTGCGCCAAACCAGTGCGGCGCGCACAACGGCTTGCACCGCTTTGAGGCATCCGACGATGGCAGTCGCTTCCTGCCCCACCCCGATCCGCCCCACCCCAATCGGCTCGTTCCCCGCCCGCATTCCGCAATTTCTCCTATGACGCCCCGCGTCCAAGCCTCGGCACACAGCTTCCCGACCCACTCTCCGACCCAACCTGGCATGGTCTTTGCTTAAGTTGTTCATGCAGGCCGCAAGGCCCGCAACACAATTCAAGCAGTACCGGCAAAGGCGCCCCGACCGTAAGGTCCAGGGCGCTTTTTGTCTTTTGAAACCCAAACCACAAGCCTGGGGATATTCATGAAAGCAGCGGCCACTCCCGATTCCTTGCAGACCTTGGTGGTGATCGGCAACGGCATGGTGGGCCACCATTGCGTCGAACAACTGATCGCCCAAGGCGCGCTTGAGCGCTATCGCATCCACGTCTATGGCGAGGAAACGCGCCGCGCCTACGACCGCGTCCACCTGTCCGAATACCTGAATGGCCGCGACGCCGAATCCATGTCGATGAGCGATGCCGCCTTCTACGAACGCGACGGGCTCACGCTGCATCTGGGCGAGCCGGTGCTGGACATCGACCGCCACGCGCGTGAGGTCATTACCGCCAACGGCCGCGTCGGTTACGACAAGCTGGTGCTGGCAACCGGCTCTTACCCCTTCGTGCCGCCCATCGCGGGTGCCGAGGGGGCCTCGCGCCTGGTGTACCGCAGCATCGACGACCTGGACCTGATCCGCGAGGCCGCCCAAGGGGCGCGCCGGGGCGTGGTGGTGGGCGGTGGCCTGTTGGGGCTGGAAGCCGCCAATGCCTTGAAGTCGCTGAACCTGGAAGCGCATGTGGTGGAGTTCGCGCCGCGCCTGATGCCGGTGCAGTTGGACGAGGAAGGCGGCGCCGCCTTGAAGGCGCGCATCGAGGCGCTGGGCGTGGGCGTGCATCTGTCGCGCGCCACGCAGGACATCAAGCCCGGCACGCAATATCGCTACCGCATGCGCTTTGCCGAAGGCGCGCCGCTGGAAACCGACCTGATTGTGTTTTCCGCCGGCATCCGCCCGCAAGTGGCGTTGGCGCGCAAAGCGGGCCTGACGCTGGCCGAACGCGGTGGCGTGGCCATTGACGACCATTGCCGTACCAGCGACGACAACATCTATGCCATCGGCGAATGCGCCGCCTGGAACGGCAGCGTGTTCGGCCTGGTGGCACCCGGCTACCAGATGGCGCGCATCGCCGCGGCCGAACTGTGCGGCGCATCGGAACACACGTTCACCGGCGCCGACATGTCCACCAAGCTCAAGCTGCTGGGCGTGGACGTGGGCTCGATCGGCGACGCGCATGGCAAGACGCCGGGCGCGCGCAGCTACCGCTTTATCGATGAAGCCGGCGCCAGCTATCGCCGCCTGGTGGTGTCGGCCGACGGCAAGCGTGTGCTGGGCGCGGTGCTGGTGGGCGACAACCGCTACTACGACACGCTGCTGCAATACGCGCAGAACGGCATCGCGCCGCCCTTGGATCCGGCCAGCCTGATCCTGCCCGCCAGCAGCGCCGCGCCCGCGCTGGGCGTGGATGCGCTGCCCGCCACCGCCACCATCTGCTCCTGTCACAACGTCAGCAAGGGCGCCGTCAGCGCCGCCATCGACGGCGGCTGCACGGACTTGGCCGGCGTCAAAAGCTGCACCAAGGCGGCCTCGGGCTGCGGCGGTTGCGCCGCGCTGCTCAAGCAGGTGGTGGAACACGAACTGTCCAGCCGTGGCGTCACGGTCGACAAAAGCCTGTGCGAACACTTCGCCTATACGCGCCAAGAGCTCTACGCCATCGTGCGCGTGGGCGGCATCGAAACGTTCGAAGAACTCTTGGCCAGCCATGGCAAGGGCCACGTCGGCTGCGACATCTGCAAGCCCGCCGTGGGCTCCATCCTGGCCTCGTGCTGGAACCGCCCCATTCAGGAACCGCGCCTGGTGCCGCTGCAAGACACCAACGACACCTTCATGGCGAACATGCAGAAGAACGGCACCTACTCGGTGGTGCCGCGCATTCCTGCCGGCGAGATCACGCCAGACGGCCTGATCGCCATCGGCGCAGTCGCCAAGAAATACAAGCTGTACACGAAGATCACGGGCGGCCAGCGCATCGACCTGTTCGGCGCGCAACTGCACGAACTGCCCGACATCTGGAGCGAACTGATCGCCGCCGGTTTTGAAACCGGGCACGCCTACGGCAAGTCCACCCGCACCGTGAAGTCCTGCGTGGGCAGCACCTGGTGCCGCTATGGCGTGCAAGACAGCGTGCGCATGGCGCTGGACATCGAACACCGCTACAAGGGCCTGCGTTCGCCGCACAAGCTGAAGTTCGCGGTGTCGGGCTGCACCCGCGAATGCGCCGAGGCGCAAAGCAAGGACATCGGCGTCATCGCCACCGAGAACGGCTGGAACCTGTACGTGTGCGGCAACGGCGGCATGCGCCCGCGCCACGCCGAACTGTTCGCCACCGACCTGGATGACGCCACGTTGATCCGCATCATCGACCGCGTGCTGATGTTCTACATCCGCACCGCCGACAAGCTGCAACGCACGTCGGTGTGGCGCGAGTCGCTGGAAGGCGGGCTGGACTATCTGAAAGACGTGGTGCTGAACGACAGCCTGGGCCTGGCCGCCGAACTGGAAGCGCAGATGCAATTGGTGGTGGACCGCTATGAATGCGAATGGGCCAACACCGTCAGCAGCCCGGAAAAGCTCAAGCGCTTTCGCACGTTCGTCAACGAGCGCGGCGGCGACCCCGACATTCAATTCGTGCAGGAACGCGGCCAGCCCCGGCCTGCGCGGGCAGCCGAGCTTGAGCGCAAGCCCGCGCGCGTCATTCCCATTGCCGAGGAGATCGTCTGATGAATGCTTCAGCCCTTGCCCCCGCCCCCGCTACCCCGACGCTGGCCTGGCGTGCCGTCTGCACCCGCGATGACCTGGTGGCCGATTCCGGCGTGGTCGTCTTGCTGGACGGGCAGCAGATTGCCTTGTTCTACGTGCCCGCAGCCGACGGCAACCCGCTCTACGCCATTGAAAACCGCGACCCGAAATCCGGCGCCAACGTCATCGGACGCGGCCTGGTCGGCCACCTGGGCGGCAGCCTGGTGGTGGCCTCGCCGCTCTACAAGCAGCACTTCCGGTTGGCGGATGGAAGTTGCGTGCAGTACCCCGAACAGCAATTGCGCACCTGGCAGGCCCGGTTCAACGGCGACACCGTTGAAATCGCCTGACCGCGCGTTTCCCTTTTCACAATCATCAACACGATAGGTAAATCATGTCCTACCTGGTCCCTTCCGAATTCGTCACCAAGATGGTGGACGCCGGCGAATCCAAAATCTATATGGCCACGCGCGACGTGCTGATCCGCGCCTTCATGGCTGGCGCCATCCTGGCTATTGCCGCCGTGTTCGCCGTGACCGTCACCGTGCAGACCGGCTCGCCCATCCTGGGCGCCGCGCTGTTTCCGGTGGGCTTTTGCATCCTGTACCTGATGGGTTTCGACCTGTTGACCGGCGTGTTCGTGCTGACCCCGCTGGCGCTGTTCGACAAGCGCCCGGGCGTGACCTTCAAGGGCATCCTCAAGCACTGGGGCTTTGTCTTTGTCGGCAACTTTCTGGGGGCATTGACGGTGGCCGTGCTGATGTCGATTGTGTTCACCTACGGCTTTTCCGTGCCGCCCAACAAGGTCGGCGAAGTCATTTCTCACATCGGTGAAAACCGCACGCTGGGCTACAAGGAATACGGCGCGGGCGGCATGCTCACCATCTTCATCCGTGGCGTGCTGTGCAACTGGATGGTGTCGCTGGGCGTGGTTGGCGCCATGATTTCCACGTCGGTCAGCGGCAAGGTGATTGCCATGTGGATGCCCGTGATGCTGTTCTTCGCGATGGGCTTCGAGCATTCCATCGTCAACATGTTCCTGTTCCCGTCGGCGATGATCATGGGCGGCAATTTTTCCATCATGGACTACATGATCTGGAACGAGATCCCCGTGGTGCTGGGCAACCTGATCGGCGGCCTCTCGCTGACCGGCCTGACCTTGTACACGACGCACATGAAGACGGCCCCCAAGCGCCGCTTCAACTGATCACGCGCCAGGACGTCAGCCGTAATGGACCGTCGCGAGCCCGAGCTCGGGTTTAAGCCCAGCGCCGCCTCTTTGCAGGTGGCGGTGGGCCAACACACCGAACCCGGCAGAAAGCCCGTCAACCAGGACTTCCACGGCCTGTGCGTACCGGGCGAGCCCTTGCTGGGCGCCAAGGGCGTGGCGGTGGCGCTGGCCGACGGCATCAGCAGCAGCCAGGTCAGCCACATTGCCAGCGAGACCGCCGTGGCGAGCTTCCTGGAAGACTATTACTGCACGCCCGAAACCTGGTCGGTGAAAAAGTCCGCCCACAAGGTACTGAGCGCGGCCAATAGCTGGCTGCACGCGCAGACGCGCCAGCGCCATCACCCCGACCAGCCGCGCGACGCCGACCGGGGCTACGTCTGCACCATGACCGTGATGGTGCTGAAGGCCACCACCGCGCACATCCTGCATATTGGTGACGCGCGCATCTACCGGCTGCGCGCGGGCGCAATGGAGCAATTGACTGACGACCATCGCGTCTGGATATCGCAAGACAAAAGCTATCTGGGGCGCGCGCTGGGCCTGACGCCCCACCTTGAAATCGACTATCACACGCAGCCGCTGGAAGCGGGCGACGTCTTTCTGCTGGCCACCGACGGCGTGTATGAACACATCAACGCAGACGACGTGACACAAGCCATCGCCGCGCATCCGGACACGCTGGACGCGGCCGCGCACAGCCTGGCCGGCCTGGCATTCGATCGCGGCAGCGACGACAACCTGACCGTGCAGATCGTCCGCGTGGATGCGCTGCCCGCGCGCCGCGCCGATGAAATCGCGCGCTACAGCCTGAACCTGCCCTGCCCGCCCTTGCTGACCGCCGGCATGGAATTCGAAGGCTTCCGCATTCAGGACGAGCTGCAAGCCAGCCACCGCAGCCACGTCTACCTGGCAGAGGACATCGACAGCGGCGATAAGGTGGTCATCAAGATCCCCTCGCTGGACCTGCGCCACGACCCGGCCTATCTGGAACGGCTGCTGACCGAGGAATGGATCGCGCGCCGCATCGACAGCCGCCACGTGGTGCGCGCCTGGCCGATGCCGCGCACGCGCCGTTATCTCTACACGGTCAGCGAATACCTGCCCGGGCGCACGCTGACGCGCTGGATGGCCGAGCACCCGCGCCCTACGCTGGACCAGGCGGTGACGCTGATCGAGCAGATTGCGCGCGGCCTGCAAGCGTTTCACCGGCTGGAGATCGTGCATCAGGATCTGCGGCCCGACAACATTTTGATCGGCGACGACGGTGTGGCGCGCATCATCGACCTGGGCTCGACGCAGGCGGCCGGCTTGTGGGACGGCGCCACCCAAGACGACGACGCGCCGTCCATGCTGGGCACCGCGCAATACGCCGCGCCCGAGTACTTCCTGGGCGAAGCCGGCACCTCGCGGTCGGACCTGTATTCGCTGGCCGCGATGCTGTACCAGATGCTGTCCGGACGCCTGCCCTACGGCGCGGACGTGGCGCGCGCCCGCAGCCGCGCCGCGCAGATGCGGCTGACCTATGTGTCGGTGCTGGACCGCGACCGCGAATTGCCGGCGTGGATCGACGGCGTGCTTAGCCGCGCCCTGCATCCCGACCCCGCCCAGCGCACGCCCGAGCTATCCGAATTCACGCATGCGCTGCGCCATCCGCCCGAGGCCGCGCGCCGGGGCGAACGCCTGCCGCTGCTGGAACGCAACCCCTTGGCATTCTGGAAAGGCCTGTGCCTGGTCCTGTTTGCCATCGTCATCTTTCTTTTGCTTGATCGCTGAATTCAGGAGCACACCATGTTCGGAAGCACCGCCCTGTCCCCCTCCGTCTGGCTGATTGGCGCCGGCCCCGGCGACCCCGAATTGCTCACCCTGAAAGCCGTGCGCGTGCTGGGCCAGGCCGACGTCGTGCTGGTCGACGACCTGGTCAACCCCCAAGTGCTGGACTACTGCCCGCAGGCGCGGCTGGTGTATGTGGGCAAGCGCGGCGGCTGCCGCTCGACCCCGCAAGAGTTCATTCAGCGCTTGATGCTGCGCTACGCCCGCCAGGGCCTGCGCGTGGCGCGCTTGAAGGGCGGCGACCCCTGCATTTTTGGACGCGGCGGCGAAGAAGCCCAATGGTTGAGCGACCACGGCGTGGGCTGTGAAATCATCAACGGCATCACCGCCGGGCTTGCCGCCGCCACCGCTTGCGGCATCCCCCTGACCCAACGCGGCATGGCCCAGGGCGTTACACTGATCACCGCCCATTCTCAGGACGGCGCCACGCCGGATTGGACGGGGCTGGCAAAGAGCGGCACGACGCTGGTGGTCTATATGGGGGTAGCCAAATTGCACGACATGAGCAGCCAGTTGCTGGCGGCCGGCATGGCCCCCGACATGCCCGTGGCGATGATCGAACGCGCCTCGCTGGCGGACCAGCGCGAATGCCGCTCAACGCTTGCCAGCATGGCCGAGGACGCCGCTGCGTTCCAATTGCGCAGCCCCGCCGTGCTGGTCATCGGCCAGGTGGCGGCGTGCCAGGTGCTGGAAGTGGCCGGCGCGGTTGGTGTGGCCTACCCGGCCGAGGCCGCCGACCTTGCCACCCCCGCGCTCCCCTTCGTCCAGCCCCGCTTTCCCCTGCCGTCCGCCGAACCGCTGCTGCGCCGCAGCGCTTGATCCCCTCCCTGATTCCTTCTTATGGTCGAACGCCACATCCCGCCGCCCCTGCGCTTTCTGCTTGCCGCGCGGCGTAGTGAACTCCACGGCCTGGAAAGCCTGGCCGTCACCTGCGAGCTGACCGTGCACATCAGCGCGCTGGTGCATGCCTTGCAGAAGGAACGTGGGTATTCGAACCTGACGCTGTGCAACGCGCCCGACAGCCAGCAAGAAACCCTGGCGGGGCTGGTTCAAGACGCGGCCCGCGTTGAAACCGACGTGCGCGGTTTTCTTGATGGCATTGCCGCCAAGACCCCGCACGGCAGCGACAAGGCGCGCCTGCTCAACTGCATTGCTTTCGCCCTATTCCGTCTGGACGAATTGCCCGGCCTGCGCCGCCAGGTGCGCGACCACGCCGTGCCCGCCGACGACGCCGACGCGCGCTTCACGCAGATCATCAGCAGCCTGCTGGCCGTGGTGTTCGAAGCCGCTGATTCCGCGCTGGACCCCGGCGTCACCCGCATCCTGGTCGCCCTCCTGAACTTCATGCAGGGCAAGGAACTCAGCGGCCAGGAACGCGCGGCCGGCGTCATCGGTTTTACGGCCGGCTTCTTCACCGAAACGCAAAAGGCGCGCATGCTGGGCCTGGCCGCCCACCAGGCCCGCAGCTTCGACATCTATGTGCAATACGCGCAAGACGCCGCGCTGCAATGTTGGGAACGCATCCAGCAGCAACAAGGCCAGCCGGTGGAGCGCATGCGCGACATGGCGCAACGCACCTCTGCCGAGCAGCGGGTGGACGGCGCCCTGGCCGAGCTGTGGTTCGACCTATACACCGCGCGCATCGACGCCATGCGCGAAGTGGAAAGCCTGTTGGCGCAGGCGCTGGCGCAGCAATGCGAACGCCGCATCGCCGAAACCCGCCAGGAACTCGACGACCGCCAACTGCTGTTGGCGCGTTATGCCGACCATGCCAGCGGCCGCGCGCCCAGCATGGTGTTCAGCGTGCAAAGCCGCATCGTGGACACCCCGCCCGCGGACGGCGTGGGCAGCGTGCTGGAACGCTCGGTGCTGGAAATGATGCGCGAACAGACGCTGCGCATGCAGCGCACCGACGACGCCTTGAACACGGTGCGCGGCGCGCTGGAAGAAAGAAAGCGCATCGACCGCGCGAAGCGGCTGCTGATCAGCCAGTACGGCCTAACCGAACAGGCCGCGCATGAACGCCTGCAACGCGCCGCCATGGACGGCGGCTTGTCGCTGGCGGACGTGGCGAGACAGGTGATCGGGCAGTTGGGTGGCAACTGAAAGCCGGGGCGACGGAATTCCGGGCTGAGGGGATCCACGCCAAGAAATCCAGCGCTACGGAATCCAGCGCTACCGAATCCACCGCTACCGAAACACCCGCTGCGTCCAACTGACCAGCACCCCCGTCAAGGCCAGCACCGCCAACGCACGGAAGTGGTCCAGGTTGGCCAGCAGCACCGATTGCTGATCCAGGATCTGCGCAATTCGCGCCAGCGCCATGCGCTGCGCCTGCGCGGGGTCGGCCACCGCCGCATACACATTGCTGAGCTGCGCCTTGGCCGCTTCAAAATTGGCATTTCCCTCGGCAATGCTCTCCTTCAACACGTTGTAGTGCTTGGTGGTCAGCCACTGCTGGCTGACCGTGGCTGCCATGATGCCCAGCGCCTGCCCCACCTGCGCCAGCATGTTCTTGACCTGCTGCGCGTGCGCGAACACCGCCGCGTCATGGGTCAGCCCCGAAAAAGTATTCATGGCCGTGGCCGGCATGATGATCATGATGAACACGCCATAGCAGGCCAGCGCGGGCAAGACGTCAGCCCAGGGGTCGGCCCCGGGCGTCAGCCCTGACATCAGCACGCCGAACGCCGTCAGCGCCACAAAGCCCGCCACGAAGAACTTGCGCGGCGACGGCCAGCGCGCAATCAACTGCGCCATCACCACAAAGGTCAGCCCCCCCGCCCCCAGGCCCATCGAGAAGAACATGCCCGTGTTGGACCACGACAAGCCCAGCGCGCGTTGCAGCATTTGCGGCACCAGATAGCCGTTGGCGCCCAGCATCAAATAACTGAACATGAAGAGCGCCAGGCCGCTTAGAAAGCGCACTTCTTTCATGCCGCCCAGCTTGAGCAAGGGCGCGCCGGTGCGCGTTTCGGATCGCACGAAATAGGCCAGCGCGGCGCCCCCCGCCACGGCGAACAGCACCAGTTGATGGCGGTCACTGAAGAAGTCGTAATAGGACCGTTGCAAGGCATGCAGCAGCAGGAAACTGCCCACGCCCAATGCCGCGATGGGCGCCAGCCGCGCCTGCCCGGCAACGGTGGCCTGCCCTTGCCTGCCCGGCATGGAAAGCACCACAGGCACCATGGCCAGCACCGACAGCCCCGCCACCAGCCAGAACATCAGCGGCCAGCCATCGTGATCCACCGCCGCCGAAGCCAGCAAGGGCCCCAGCGCCGTGCCGGTACACAGCCCAGTGGCCAAGGCCTTGATACCGTGAAAGCGCGCGGGACCAGGCGGAATCAAGTTCACCGTCAGCCGCGACGAGGTCAGCATCGCCGCGCAGCCAATCGCCATCAGCACCCGCCCCGCCAGGAAACCGCCCTGGCCCACCGACAGCGCACACACCACCGCCCCCACCGCCGCCGCGCCCAGGGAAGCCAGCAGATAGCGGCGCTGGCCCAGGTGGTGCACCAGCCAGCCTTGCAAGGCAATCATCACCACCGCCACGCAGGCGTAGATGACCGCGATGGCCGTGTATTCCTCGGGACTGGCGCCGATCTCACCCATGATGGGCGTGGCGCCAAAGGTGACCATGCCGTTTTGCAGGAAGTCGATGAAGGTAAGCGCGCCGATGGTCGCCAGCAAGGCGGGCGGCGGAGATGGCGCGGGAGAAGCAGCAGCAGCAGCTTGCATGGCTGTGGTCCATATTTATGCCCAGGCTGTATATGCCTAGGCAGGTAAATGCTTAAAAAAACGCGGGGGCGAAAAAACGGCCCCTATGCTCAGTTCGTTCTCAGTCGGTTTTCGGTTCGTTTTGCGCGTTGACCAGCAAGCGCGACAACAGCAAGTGCAAGGTCTGCGCATCGTCCTCCGAAAACCCCGCCAATAGGCGCCGCATCACCACGTCCGTCGCCGCGAAGGCTTGCGGCAAGGCGGCTTGGCCCAGTTCGGTAAGTTCGATCAGGTGGCTACGGCGGTCGGCTTCGTTTTCCACGCGGCGGATAAAACCCTTTGCCACGATGCGGTCCAGCAGCCGGGTCATCGCGCCCGAGTCATAGGCCAGCACCCGGCAGAAGTCGCTGGGCGTGCGGCCCCAGCCCCGGGCCAGGCAATTCAGCACCACGTACTGCGGCATGGTCAGCTCGAACGGCGCCAGTTCGCGCGCCAGCGCATCGTGAATGCCGTTGCGCACGGACGTAACCATGAAACCGAGCTCACCGGTGTAGAACCTGTCCAGCACGGAAGCGGTAGCAGAAGCCATGGTGTCTCGTTACGGGGTGGCGCGAGGATGGCGATGGCATCGGGCAACAAGCCTTGTGGATCGCGATTGGCCGATTTTATCTGCCTAGGCAGTTAAATTGCAAGCGCAGGTTTTGGCGACTGGGATCAAGCGCGCCGGCACGATAGGCGACAGCGCCCGCATCAAGGCAAATTCTCCCGGAAGATCACCTGGCTACGCGCCAGTTCCACCCCATTCATCGCGCTGCGCTTGTCGCGCAGGTTGCTGAAAATGCGCACGCAGCTCATCAGCGCTTCCATCGGGCTTTGCGTGATGACGGCGTCCATGGTGCCGTCGATCAGCAGCGAGCGCGTGTCCGGCGTCAACCCGTGGCCGATGAACACCACGCGGTGCTGCAAGCCGGCCTCTTTCAAGGCCCGCGCCACGCCGTCGGACGCGCCGCCGATGTTGTAGATGCCCGCCAGGTTGGGATATTGCTCAAGCAGTTGGCGCGTCTGCTCGTAGTTGCGCTGCGCGTCGTCATAGCCTTCGCGCAAATCCACCACCTGCATCGCCTGGAACTGCTCGGCATACAACTGCAAGAAGCCGCTTTCGCGTTCCTCGTGCGCGCGGTAATGGCGCGAGCCGGCAATCAAGGCCACATGGGCGGCGCGCGGGCCGATGAAGCGTGCGATCAGGTAACCCGCCGTGCGGCCGGCGGCGCGGTTGTCCAGCCCCACATAGGCCGTGCGCGCGCTGTTGGCCAAGTCTGAAATCAAGGTCACCGTGGGCACGCCCTGCTGCGCCAGCGTGTTGACCGCTTCGCGCACCACGGGGTGTTCCAGCGCCATGAACGCAATGCCGTCGGCACGCTTGCCGTGCTTGGCCAAGGCCTGGGCCAGCGCGTCGGGGTTGAAGCTTTCCACGTATTCAATCTGGCACTTGGCGTTCAGCGGCGCGAAGTGTTCGTGCGCGTAGCTGACGGTATCGCCCAACATGCGCAGGTAGCGGTTGCTGCCGCGCGGCAGCAGGAACACCAGCCGCATCGGCTCGGCGGGCACGGCGGCGGCCAGTTCCTGTTCGGGTAGATAGTCCAGTTCAATGGCGGCCTTGAAGACCTTCTGCGCGGTGTTGGCGCGCACGCCGGGGCGGCGGTTCAACACGCGGTCGGCCGTGGCGGTTGACACGCCGGCGCGCGCCGCCACATCGGCCAAGCGGGCAAGCTTACGGTCGGGCGAGGGTCTATTCACATCAAAAACCATCATGAAAGAAGTTTGACGATGATAGCGGCAATTCACTATTGTCCAGTCTGCCGCATGGGTTTGGCGCTGTTGTGGCACATCAAAAAACATCATAAGACCAATTTTGGAGACAACCATGAAGCTGCTCACACGCCGTAGTGCCTTGCGTCGCCTTTGCGCGGTGCCCGCCGTTGCCCTGGCCGGCGGATTCCCGCTGATTGCCCGCGCGGCCGACTACACGCTCAAGTACGGCAACAACCTGCCGGTGACGCATCCGCTGAACATCCGCGCGCAAGAAGCCGCCGAACGCATCCTTAAGGAAAGCAACGGCCGCGTCGACATCAAGATTTTCCCGAACAACCAACTGGGCGGCGACACCGACATGCTGGCGCAAGTGCGCTCGGGCGGTATCGACTTCTTCACGCCGTCGGCGCTGGTTATCGCCACGCTGGTGCCGGTGGCCGCCATCAACGCCGTGGGCTTCGCGTTCAAGGACTACAGCCAGGTCTGGGGCGCCATGGACGGTGCACTGGGCGCACACGTGCGCGCCGCGATCGCGCAGCGCAAGCTCTACGCCTTTGAAAAAATGTGGGACAACGGCTTTCGCCAGACCACCAGCAGCAAGGCACCCGTGACGACCGCTGCCGACATGGACGGCCTGAAGATTCGCGTGCCGGTCAGCTCGCTGCCCATCTCCATGTTCAAGGGCCTGGGCGCCGCGCCCGCCAGCTTGCAGTTCAGCGAGGTGTATTCGTCGTTGCAGACCAAGGTGGTGGACGCGCAGGAAAACCCGCTGCCCATCATCCAGGTGGCCAAGCTGTACGAAGTGCAGAAGTATTGTTCGCTGACCAACCACATCTGGGACGGCTACTGGTTCATCGCCAACGGCCGCATGTGGGAAGGCCTGCCGCAAGACCTGAAGACCATCGTGGCGCGCGGCATCAACGAAGCCGGCCTGGCCCAACGCGAAGACATCAAGAAGCTGAACGCGTCGGTGCAGTCGGACCTGGAATCCAAGGGCCTGCAATTCAACCAGCCGGCGCCGGACACCTTCCGCCAGGCGTTGCGCACGGCGGGCTTCTACAAGGAATGGCAGGGCCGCTTCGGCAACGAAGCCTGGTCGCTGCTGGAACAAAGCGTCGGCAAGCTGGCCTGAGGTCGCGTCATGTCTTCCCTGTCCGCTCCCCACGCCGCCGCCCCGACGCTGCCGGCCAACCCCTTGCGGCGCGCCGCCAACGCGCTGGACAGCGTGCTGGGCGGCGTGGTCGAACACGTTGCGGCCGCGATCGTACTGGTCGAGATCTGCGTGCTGTTCGCGGGGGTGGTCGCGCGTTACGTCTTCCATAGCCCGCTGGTCTGGTCCGACGAACTGGCCTCCATCCTGTTCCTGTGGCTGTCGATGCTGGGCGCCGTAGTCGCCTTGCGGCGTGGCGAGCACATGCGGATGACGGCCCTGGTCAACAACGTCAGCCCCGCGCGGCGCGCGCAGTTGGAAACGGCTGCGCTGGCCGCGTCGCTGGCGTTTCTGGTGCTGATCCTGGCGCCCGCCATCGAATACGCGCACGAAGAACACTTCATCACCACGCCCGCGCTGGAACTCAGCAATGCGTGGCGCGCCGCCGCCATTCCCGTGGGCATGGCGCTGATGGCGGTGGTGGCCTTGCTGCGCCTGTTGCGCACCACGCCGGTACGCCAGGTGTTGGTGGCCTTGGTGGGCGTGGCGGCGGTGGTCGCCCTGTTCTGGTTGGCCCAACCCCTGTTCCAGGGCCTGGGCAAGCTGAACCTGGTGATCTTCTTCGTGGGCATCGTGGCGGCCACCGTATTTTCGGGCGTGCCGATTGCGTTTTCCTTCGCGCTGGCCACCTTCTCGTATCTGGCGCTGACCACCAACACACCCATGGAAGTGATGGTGGGCCGCTTGGACGAAGGCATGTCGCACCTGATGCTGCTGGCCGTGCCGCTGTTCATCTTCCTGGGTTCCCTGATTGAGATGACCGGCATGGCGCGCGCCATGATCCAGTTCCTGGCCAGCCTCTTGGGCCACGTGCGCGGCGGCTTGTCGTACGTGCTGATCGGCGCCATGTATCTGGTGTCGGGCATCTCGGGTTCGAAGATCGCCGACATGGCCGCCATTGCGCCCGTGCTGTTCCCGGAAATGCGCAAGCGCGGCGCCAAGCCCGGCGATCTGGTGGCGCTGCTGTCGGCCACCGGCGCGCAGACGGAAACCATTCCGCCGTCCATCGTCCTGATCACCATCGGTTCGGTCACGGGCGTGTCGATCGCCGCGCTGTTCACGGGCGGCCTGCTGCCCGCCGTGGTGCTGGGCCTGGCCCTGTGCTCGGTGGTGTGGTGGCGCTATCGCAAGGAAGACCTGAGCCTGGTGCAACGCTTCAGCCTCAAAGAGATCGGCCGCTTCTTCGTGATTGCGCTGCCCGCCGTGGCCCTGCCCTTTGTGATCCGCGCCGCGGTGGTCGAAGGCGTGGCGACCGCTACCGAGGTCTCCACCATCGGCATCGTGTATTCGGCGGTGATCGGCATCCTGATCTATCGCCGCTTTGACTGGGCGCGCCTGCGCCCCATGCTGATCGAGACCGCATCGCTGTCCGGCGCCATCATGCTGATCGTGGGCTGCGCCACGGCCATGGCATGGGCGCTGACGCAGTCCGGCTTCTCGGGCGACCTGGCGCAGTTGATGGCCGACATGCCCGGTGGCAGCTACGGTTTCCTGGCGGTGTCCATCGTGGCCTTCATCATCCTGGGCAGTGTGCTGGAAGGCATACCCGCCATCGTGCTGTTCGGCCCGCTGCTGTTCCCGATCGCGGTGCAGGCCGGCGTGCATGAAGTGCATTACGCCATGGTCGTGATCTTCGCCATGGGCATCGGCCTGTTCGCACCGCCCTTCGGCGTGGGCTACTACGGCGCCTGCGCCATCAGCCGCGTCGATCCCAACGAGGGCATCGGCCCCATCTGGGGCTACGTCGCGGCGCTGCTGATCGGGCTGATCGTCGTGGCCGCCTTCCCCTGGTTCTCCATCGGCTTCCTGTGACCTGACGCGGCCCGCGCGTGAATCCGCGCCGGGCCCGCCTCCCCTTCCGTCTCCCTCTTTATAAAGATCCATCATGAGTCGTTTTCTGGGCGAAATCCGCCAACTCGGTTATGTGGTGCACGACATCGAAGCCGCCATGGACTACTGGAGCACCACGCTGGGCGTGGGCCCCTGGTACTACAACCCGCGCGTGCCAATCGTCAACTACCAGTACGACGGTGAAAGCCACCAGCCGCACAACTCGGTTGCGCTGGCCAACTCCGGCTTCGTGCAAGTTGAACTGATCCAGACGCGCAACGACGTGCCGTCCATGTACCGCGACTTCCTGCAAGCCGGCCGCACCGGCCTGCAGCACGTGGCCTACTGGACCGAGAGCTACGACGCCGACCTGGAACGCCTGCTGGCCCAGGGCTTCAAGCCCAAGATGAGCGGCGAAGTCGGCGAAAAAGGCCGCTTCATTTATTTCGATACTGAATATCACCCGGGCACCGTCATCGAACTGTCGGAAGTGGCCGGCCCCAAGGGCCGCCTGTTCGACCTGATCCGAGAAAGCGCCAACGGCTGGGACGGCAAGGATCCGGTCCGCCCATTTCCGGACTTGTCCCGTCTTTGAAGCCTGCTGACGTCGGTTGAGGCTTGCTGACGCCTGGTGATGCCTGCGGGTGCCAGTTGATGCCTCTGTCGCTTGCTTATCCCTGCTGACGCCTGCTGCCCCTTGCTGACCCAACCTTGCCGCCCGCCGCCCCCTTTGAATTCCCAAGCTTATGAATTCCCAGTCCTTTAGCGCGACCTATCTGATCGAAACCCCGATGGACCCCGCGCGGGTCGCCGAAGTGATGGCGGGCGAGCAGTCCTGCGGCACCTTCACCCGCGTGCAAGGCGAAACCGATGAACTGCGCGCCCGCGCGCGCGCCCGCATCGAAGCCATCGACCTGCTGGACACCACCGACACGCCCAGCCTGCCCAACGCCTGGCTGGCGCGCCAACCGGGCGGCATGCCGGGCAAGTACCAGCGCGCCCGCGTGCGCATCGCCTTTCCCGTGGCCAACGTGGGCGCCAACCTGCCCACGCTGGCGGCTACCGTCGGCGGCAACCTGTACGACCTGGGCGAAGTCACCGGCCTGCGCCTGGAAAGCATGGAGCTGCCCGCCAACTACCGCGCGCAGTTCGACATGCCGCAAGTGGGCATCGCCGGTACGCGGCAACTGACGGGCGTGGCAACGGGCCCGCTGGTGGGCACCATCATCAAGCCCAACGTGGGCCTGTCGCCCGAGCAGACCGCGCATCTGGTCGCCCAACTGTGCGCGGCGGGCGTGGACTTCATCAAGGACGACGAAGTCTGCGCCAACCCGGCGCACGCGCCCCTGGCGCAACGCGTCGCCGCCGTCATGGCGGTGGTGCGCGCCCACCGCGAACGTACCGGCCGCCAGGTGATGGTGGCCTTCAACATCAGCGACGAAACCGACGCCATGCGCCGCCACGCCGACCTGATCGAACGCGAAGGCGGCACCTGCGTCATGGCCAGCCTGAACTGGTGCGGTTTTTCAGCCATCCAGACCCTGCGCCGCAGCACGCCATTGGCCTTGCACGGGCACCGCAACGGCTTCGGCGCTTTGTCGCGCGCGCCTTTGCTGGGGATTGGTTTTCAGGCGTATCAAACCCTGTGGCGGCTGGCCGGCGTGGACCATATGCACGTGCATGGACTGCAAGGCAAGTTTGCGCAGGAAGACAGCGAAGTCGTGGAATCCGCGCGCGACTGCCTGGCGTCGCTCACGCCCGGCATCGACGACCCGGTCATGCCCGCGTTCTCGTCCGGCCAATGGGCCGGCACCGTGCCCGCCACGTGGGCGGCGGTGCGTACTGACGATTTGATGTTCATGTCGGGCGGCGGGATTTTGGCGCATCCGGATGGGCCGGCCGCAGGCGTGCAGAGCATTCGGCAAGCGTGGCAGGCCGTGCGGGATGGCGAGGCGCTGGAGGACTTTGCGCGCAATGCGCCGGAGTTGAAGCGGGCATTGGAGTTCTTTGGCGGGCGAGCATGACTGCGGATGTCGGCTGCCTAGGCACGCCCCGCGTCTGCTGGTACGGCGACGATTTCACCGGCGCCACCGACACCTTGGCCGAAGTCGCACGCGCCGGCTTGCGCGGCTTGCTGTTCCTGGGCGTGCCCACGCCCGAACAACTGCGCCGCGCCGGCCCGCTGGACGCCATCGGCATCGCGGGCGCCGCGCGCGCCATGTCCCCCGCCGATATGGAAACGGAACTGCGCGCCGTCGGCCGCTTCATGGCCGCCACCGGCGCGCGCGTGCTGCACTACAAATGCTGCTCCACCTTCGATAGCGCACCACACGTCGGCAGCATCGGCGTCGCCATCCGCGAACTGCGCCGCTACATGCCCAACCGGCTGGTGCCGATTGTGGGCGGGCAACCCAGCATCGGACGCTATTGCAGCTTTGCGCAATTGTTCGCCCGCGCCGGGGCCGCGCCGGAGGTCTATCGCATTGATCGGCATCCGGTGATGAGCCAGCACCCGGTCACGCCGATGCATGAGGCTGACTTGCGCCGGCATCTGGCGGCGCAGGGGGTGGATGGGATTCGGTCGGTGCCGCATATTGCGTATCCGCGTCTGCGGAGTGCCGACGATGCCGCTGAAGTGGATGGCTGGATCGACCGGTTGATCAGCAACGATGACGGCCCCGTGCTGTTCGACCTGACCGACGACGAGCAACTGGCCGTGATCGGCAGATTGATCTGGCGCGCGGCGGCGAGTGCTCCGTTGTTGGCGGTTGGTCCAAGCAGCGTGCAACAGGCGCTGGCGCGCGCGGCGGCGTTAGAGCGCGGGGGTAAGGCGGCGGGGCGTGACGGCAAGGACGCTGGGGGTGATGCCAAGCTTGCTGAGCGTGATGGCAAGGATGCTGGGCGTGACGGCAAAGTTGCTGGGCCTGATGTCGCTGCTTCGGTAAGCAATCGCCTGCCCCCCCTGCCCGCCGCCACCGGCCCCGTGCTGGTCATGGCCGGCAGCCTGTCACCCGTTACGGCGCGGCAGATTGCCGCAAGCACGCGCTACACACATCAGCCCCTGCAAGTGCAAGCGCTGCTGGAATCCCCCGCCTACGTGGCAGAGCAAGTCCAGTTGGCGGCCGCAGCCTTGGCGCAAGGCAACAACGTGCTGGTCCACACCGACCGCCCCGAACAAGCGGTGACCAGCGATCAGGCCGCCTCCACCGCTCGCGCCACCGCGCAACTTGCCGCCGCCATCATCACCGCCAGCGCGCATGCCGGCACCCGGCTTGCACGGGTCGGCATCGCGGGCGGCGACACCTCAAGCCAAGCCACGCTGGCGCTGGGCCTGTGGGGCTTGGCGTTTCGATGCGTGTTAGCGCCCGGCGTGACTGTCAGCGTTGCTCGCAGCGACAACCCGGTGGTTGATGGTGTGGAGTTGATGCTTAAGGGCGGGCAGATGGGCGGCGATGATTTGTTCGATCGGTTGGTGGCTGGCGCGGGATAAAGACTGGCGGGGGCTGCTGGTCGGAGACGGCTAGCATGGAAACCTTGCCGAGCTGCTTGCCCTGCGGTCCTCGTTGAACCTTGTCTTAGCGCTTGCGGATAGCACCCTATCCATCCGTCATCGGCCATGCCAATACCGTGCGCCCTCACCTCGCTGCGACCATACCCGCAGCCCGCGCCCGCTGGATTCCGCCATCACCGCGCCATCCCGGTCGCTACGCCAGAACACCGCGCCCGCGCGTAGCCAGCGTCGCTCAACGGTCGGGGCGGGATGACGGAAGCGATTCAAATGCCCAGCCTGGGCGATCGCGTGCGTAGCCTGCACCGCGCGCACCCATTCCCGCCCGGATGACGACGCGGAACCATGATGCGGTGCCAGCACCACGTCTGCCTGCCCCACCCCGCGCGCCACCAGTTCGCGTTCCTGCGCCACGCCGATATCGCCCGTCAGCAGCAACGAATGGCTGGCGCCTTGCACGCGCAGTACGCAACTGTCGGCGTTCTTGTCAGCCGGCGCGCCGCTGCCGCCCTTGGCGGGATGCAGAAATGTGAACCGCACGCCGTCTACCTCCCACGAGTCATCGCGTCGGCAACGCAACATGCGATCGGGCAGCGCGGACGGCGCATCAGGTGCAGCTTGGCCCGGCAATGGCCCCGTCGCATTCCCGGTCACCGACCTCGTCACCTTCCCCCTCCCCGCCCCCGCCACCGGCCACACGCTGGCATCGCGCCGCACGAAAGCCGCCACATCAAACGACGCATAACTCAGCCGCACCGGCACCGCCGCCAGCACCGCGCGCGCACCGCCCACGTGGTCCTGGTCGGCGTGCGACAGCACCAGCACGTCCAGCGCGGTAATGCCACGCGCTTGCATGAACGGCGCCAGTACCCGCTCGCCTGCATCGCTACCGCCGTAATGACGCGGTCCCGCATCAAACAACAGGGTCTGGCTAGCGGTCTCGACCAGAATTGCACTGCCCTGCCCCACGTCCAGCGCGCTCATGCGCCAATGGCCTGGCTCGGGCTTGTCCGGCCGCCAGCACAGCAAAGGCAGCATGCACACCCACCCCAATTGCCGCGCCGGCCATCCACGAGCCTGCAAGGCCCAGACCATACCCGCCACGGCCAACAACAACCACGGCCAGGGCGCAGCCGCGACCGCAAAGCTCGCCCAGTCCGCATTGCCCACCCACACCACCGGCACCATCGTGGCATCAAAAGCGGCCAGCCCCACCTGCGCCGCCCAGCCTGCCGCCGCCTGCGCGCCCGGCACCACAGACAGCGCCGCGCACAACAAGGCCAAGGGCGTCACGATGAAGGTCACCGACGGAATCGCCACCGCGTTGGCCAGTGGCGAGCCCACCGACACCTGGTACACCAGAAACGCCAGCAAGGGCGTCAACCCCAAGGTCACCAGCAACTGCAAGCGCGTCGCCTGCGCCAGCCGGCTTGCCCAACGCTGGCGCCACCCGGCCTCGGCGTCAAACGGCAGGTCGGCAATGCGCAGCAATATCGCCACCGCCCCAAACGACAGCCAAAACCCAGCCGACAACGGCGCCCACGGATCCAACGCCACCACGCCCGCCCCCGCGCACGCCAACACCCTGCCCGCCGTCAACGGCAGCCGCGACATCGCCGCCGCCAACACCACCGACAACATGAAGAACGTGCGCCGCGCCGGCACGCCCCAGCCCGCCAACAGGCAGTACAGCAAGGCCACCGCGGCCGCCGCCGCGCCGCCTGCCACGCGCGACGGCGTGAACTCCGCCAAGCCCACGCCCCGCCATCGGGCGCGCCGCCAAGCCGCCGCCACCAGCACGCCTGCAATACCCGCGATGGACGTCACGTGCATGCCGCTTATCGATACCAGATGCGTAATGCCGCTGCGGTTGAAGATGCGCCAATCATCGCGCGCCACCCCGGCCTGATCGCCAATCGCCAAGGCAATCAGCACCGGTGCATAGCGATGCCCCCCCAAGGCCTTGCGCATCCCCACACGCACATGGTGCCGCGCTCGTTCGATGGCCACGCCCGCCGACGCCCAAGGCCGATCATCAAGCAACTGCGGCCGGCCGCGCACCGTGCCCACCGCCCGCAAACCACGCGCGAACATGCGCGCTTCCGCATCGGGGCCGGCCGGGTTCAGCACGCCATGCGGACGCCGCAAGACAAGCGCCATCCGCCAGATCTGGCCGGGCAGCAAGGCGGGCATGGGTGCAGTGGCGCCGGGTGGCGCTTGCCAGGTGACCTGGATGCGAGACGGAATGCCCGGGCGCGCGGGCTCGGCCAGTTCGGCGATGAAGCGATGGTGTCGTTCGTCGCCGTCTGGTAGCTCGGCCACGCGTAGGATCAGGCGCGAGACTTGGTCTTGATGTATGTCCGCCAATGAATCGTCAAGGCGATGGTGTGCTTGAAGGCAGGCGTTAAGCGTACCGGCGCAAAGGCCCAGCACCAGGGCGGACGCGATGCGAGCAAAGTCGCCTTGGCATCGCATGCAAACTGCCGCCGCGATGCCGCCAGCCACTGTCACCAGCAACAGAACAAACGCCCCCGGCAGTACCGCAAAGCACTGCACCCACGCCGCGCCACCCACGAACGCCAGGCAAAAAGAACGACCGGTGATGTCCCTCTCCCAAAACCAGGAGCGTAGGACGCGCGGGCAGCGCGCCCATCACCGAATGAACAGTTCCATCCACCTCGGCATGCCGCAACGCCAGTCTTGCCGATCCGGCGCACAGACTTTAATATTAATGCGTTTTATTATCATTCCGATATTCCAAGAGCCGCTTCAATACGGCCCTCACCGTGCATGGCGTCGCGCCTCACAGCCACCGCCAAACACCCTATCCAGCAGCCCTCCCCTCTCTCTTGATGTCGCCCATTCACGCCCCCGCCCTATTCGCCGGCCTGGCTCTGCTTGCCCCTGGCGTCCTTCATGCACAGTCCCCAGACGTCGTCCAACTTCCCTCCGTCCGCGTCACCGCCGATCCGGAAGCCGACGGCAGTTTCAATCCCGTCCAGCCGCCCTCCGTCAACAAATCCTCCGTGCCGCTGTCACAGACGCCACAGTCGATCACCGTGGTCCCACGCGCCGTACTCGACAGCCAACAAGCGCAAACCCTGGCCGACGCCCTGCACAACGTCCCGGGCGTGGTGGCCAACCAGTTTGGGCGGCGGGGGTGGGATGACCTGATCATTCGTGGGCAAGTGGCTTCCGATTCCTTGTTCCTGGACGGCCTGCGCACGGCAGCCTCCAACCGCGTTGCCGAGCAACTGTTTGGGCTTGAACAAGTGGAAGTGCTTAAGGGCCCTGCTTCTCTGCTCTACGGCCTGGTGCTACCCGGCGGCCTGGTCAACATGGTCAGCAAGCGGCCCCAGCCCGAGGCTTTCGCGAACGTTGAGACCACGGTCGGCAGCCACGATTTCTATCAGGGGACCCTGGATATGGGCACGCCGCTGTCAGAGAACGGCAAGGCGGCTTTCCGCTTGAACGCGCTGGCGATGAACTCGCATGACGCCACCGATTACGTGTGGTTCAAGAATCGATGGATCGCGCCGTCGCTGTCGCTGGATCTTGGAACACGAACGGACTTCACCATCCTTACCAGCTATCAGGAACGCCGCTATGTGCGGCAGCAAGGCTTGCCGGTGGTCGGGTCCGTGCTTGAAAACCCGAATGGCAGCATCCCTCGTGATCGCTTTATCGGCGAGCCGGATCAGGACCCGTATCGCGGATTCCAGAGCCGGGTGGGCTATGCGTTGACGCATCGCTTTGACAACGGCTGGACGGTCAACCAGAACCTGCGCTGGCAAGAATTCACGCTTGACGGCCAACTCGTGGCGGCGGGCACGCTTGCCGCAGGGGGCCGCAGCCTGCGACGTACCGCCACCGACCAGCATTGGGACGGCGATACGTTCTCGATGGACACGAATGCGCAGCGCCGCTTTGATACCGCTTGGGGCAAGCACGAGATCACGGTCGGGGTCGACTATCTGCGCACGCGCGAGAACGCGCTGCAAAAAAATTGTTCCGTCGGCGCATTGAACATGTACGACCCGGTTTACGGAAGCCCGATTGTCTGCCCCGCCAATCCGCGCACCGACAGTCAAAGCACCGTACGTTCCCTGGGCTTTTACTTTCGTGACCAGATCCAGCTTGGCGAGCGTTGGCGCCTGATTGCCGGCCTGCGGCGTGACGATGCCGCCAGCTATTCCACGGACAGGCTGACCGGCAACCGCCAGGACAACCCGGCACAGAAGACAACGGGGTCGGGCGCAGTGATGTACGAAATTGCGCCCGGGATACGCCCCTACATCAGCTACGCCACCTCGTTCTATCCCAACGTAGGCACCGACGCCAACGGCCAGGGGTTTGCACCCGAGACGGGCCGCCAATGGGAAGCCGGCGTCAAGTTTGACCTGGATGAAGGCAATACCAGCCTGACCGTAGCGGCCTTTGATCTGCGCCGTCGCCAGGTACTTCAGTCCGACCCGATCAACGATGGCTACAGCATTGCCGTCGGCGAGCAACGTACGCGAGGCGCCGAGCTTGGCTTTGTGTCGGACTTGGGCAATGGGTTGAGCCTGATGGGCGGCTACGCCTACATTGCGGCCGTCATCACCGACGACGGCGGGCAGGCCGCCTCCACCGAAGGTAGCTGGCTGGACAACGTGCCGCGCCACAGCATCAACCTGACGGCGCGCTACCGCTTGCGCGGCCCGGCGCAAGGTTGGGAACTGAATGGTGGCATGCGTGGTGAAAGCCCGCGCCACGCTTACGGATACGTCATCCCGGGTTACGCGGTGGCCGACGCGGGCATCGCTTACAACGCGGACCGCTGGCGTGCCGCATTGACCGTGCGCAACCTGTTCGACAAGGATTACTTTGCCGGCGGCCTGCGCAACGCCGTCGCGCTGGGTGACGGGCGCACAACGATGCTTACGCTGGGATATCGGTATTGAGTGAGTTGCCAAGCGGCCGGATCTTCCGGCCGCACTGGCGGCCACGTCAGCAACGGACCCGCCAAAGACGCGCTACAAACTCGACCCCCCATCCACCACCATCAAACACCCCGTAACGTAAGCCGCCTCGTCAGACGCCAGGAACAGCGCCGCATTGGCAATGTCCCAAGGGCTGCCCTGGCGCCCCATCGGGCACCTTGCGTCCCGCGTCTTATGCCCTGCTTCCACCGCCTCGGCGCTGGCATACAGCGCATCCGCATGCGGCGTTCGAATCATGCCGGGGATGATGCAATTGCACCGCACCTGGTCCGGGGCATACTGCCGCGCGATGACCCGCGTCATGTGATTGACGGCCGCTTTGGCGGTGCTGTACGACAGGAACTGCATCGGGCTCCATTTCAGGCTTGCGGTCGACGATACGTTGATGATGGCCCCGCCACCGCGCGCCTTCATCTGCGGCAAGAAGGCGCGCGCCATTGCCATGGAGCCGCGCACGTTGACCGTCATGACGCGGTCCCACTCGTCGTCTTGCACGGCAAGCAGGTCGCCCTGGATTTCGATGCCGACATTGTTGTGCAGGATATCGATGCCCCCGTGACGCCCCGCCACGTCGTGCGAGACTCGCTCGATCTGTGCCGAATCCGTGACGTCCAATTCAAGCGCTTCCGCAACACCGCCTTCCAAGCGAATCATCTGCACGGTCTCTTCCGCGGCCGCCAGGGACCGGTCGGTGCAGATAACGGTTGCGCCTTCGCGCGCGAACCGGATCGCACAGGCTGCGCCGTTGCCCACCTGATCGGCGGCGGAAAACGAATTTCTTAGCGTGCCGGCGCCTGCTACCAGGGCCACTTTCGATGCCAAACGCATAACCAGAACCCTCCCCGCTCAATCGCGCGTGAATTCGGCGCCACCCTTGGGGCGGATATAGCGGGGCACGGGCAGCCCGGCCTTCTTGGCCGCGTCAAGAATCGAATCTTCGATGGCGCCCGCGTCGCGGATGTTGGCGAACTCGCCATCGATAAAGTTGATGTTGGCGCCGAACACCACCATGAAGCCTTCGGCCGGTTCCGTAGCGTCTTCGGGCACGGAAAACGTATGGACCGAGCCGCCGGGTTCGTACAGATAGCTGCCGGCCTTCTGCACGTCATCCGGATACTCCAGGTAGTTCCACTGGCCCTTGGTGGTGTAGAAGTGGACGACGCCGGTATGGAAGTGCGTGGGCAGGCGCGTGCCCGGGGCGAACTTGCCGTACAACACCCACACACCGTTCTCCCGGTCCAGAAACAAGGGGATGATCGATGAGCCCGGGGCGGCGCCTGGCACTTCTACGCCGTCTTCAATGTTGACGGTCAGCAGGCGATCTTGATGAGTGATGGTGTACGGAAGTGTCATGAGCGTTCCTGATGTTGATGAAGGGTCAAGACGGCGCCGCGGGCGCGCACGATTCGCGCAATATCAGCTGCGTCTTGATAACGATGCGATCGCCTTGGGCAGACGCCGTCTGGCGATCCAGTTGCTTTAAAACCAGTTGTGCCGCGCACGTGCCCACCGCCTCAAGATCCCAACTGAGCGAGGTGATGGCGGGGCTGAATAGCTGCGACAGATCGGTGTCGCCGATGCTGATCACGCTGATATCGTTGGGCACCGAGTCTCCGGTATGGCGCAGGGCTTGCAGCACGCCGGACAGGATTCTTGTTCCCAGGCAAACAAATGCCGTGGGGCGGTTCGCGTGCGACAGCAGTGACATCGCCTCGGTGAAGGCGAACTGCATCGCGGACCGTTCCGCCCGGATCAGCGCCGGGTCGGGAACAATGCCGCGCGCGTCGAATGCCTGGCGAAAACCCGCGATACGTTCTTTACCGGTGCGCAGGTCCGTGCCCGGCGTCAGCAGCGCAATGCGCGTGTGGCCCAGGTTCAGCAGATATTGCGTCGCCTGGAATGCGCCCGCCGCATGATCCACGTGGATACCAACGGAGGACTCGCCGAACTCTCGGTCCAGTGCCACCACGGGCAACTCTTGCGACAGCTTGTCGATGAGCTCGGCGGATTCCTTTTCGCAGGGACCCAGAATCAAGGCGTCGACGCGCCGGCCGCGAAAGATGTCGACCAAGGACGCTTCGCGCCGCCTTTCGTTGTGTGTGCTAGCCACCAACAGTGAATAGCCTTCGGCCTGTAGCGCGGTTTCTGTCGCGGTGATGATGCGTGCGTACAGCGGGTTGGCCAGATCGGACACCAGCAGCCCGATCACGCCGGATGACTTCGTGCGCAGGCTTCTTGCCACGGCGTCCGGCCGATAGTCCAGGCTGCGCACCGCCTGTTCGACCGCCGCGATGGCGGCTTCGCTGACGCGGCCGGTGCGGTTCAGCGCGCGCGATGCCGTGCCCAGGGAAACCCCGGCTTTCTTGGCCACGTCGCGGATGGTGATTCGGGCGATTGGGTCTTTCATGATTGTGGTTTTGTCTGTGCCGAAAGTGGCTAACATACACCGTCTTCGGCACTCGGCCGCCTAGGTTCGCGGGCGTATCGGCGCGGATCCATCCCACGATGCGCAAGCTGCTCTGATCTCGTCGAAATACTCGCCTTTGCCGCCCTTCATTTCCGACACTTCGATCATGCCGCTGGGCAAGTCAGGATGGACGAAGTAGGCAAAGCGGCCGCGCAAGCCCATTCGTCCGCCGTGCCCTTCCTCGTAGCCGTTACGCAGCAGCCGGCCGCAAAACTCGTCGAAATGGTCCAGCGTCCAGAACGCCACATGCTGCGCGCACTCGCCACTGTTACGCAGGGAATCCAGATAGAGCGACGGCGCCTCATCGCGCTGTTGGATCAGCTCGATTTGCAGGTCGCCTGAATTCGCCAAGGCAATGGACAGGCGCGGCGGCTGCGACACTTGGCCGCGATATCGGAATTCGGTCGTGCCGCCCTCTTCCTTGTAGAACCACGGGCCAACGCCAAGCACCTCGGACCAGTGCTTCATGGCTTTTTCTATGTCGCGGACCACGTAGCCCACTTGCCGAACGCCACCAAAAATTCTGCTCATCAAGGTTCCTTAGTTCATGTGGGCGCCGCCGTTGATATCCAACGTCGTGCCGGTGATGTAGCTGGAAAGGTCGCTGGCCAGGAACAGGCAGCCGCCGGCCACTTCGTGCGGGCGTCCGGCCCGGCGCAGCGGCCAGCCTTGGGCGGCGTCGTCCTTGCTTTCATCCGAGCGCCCGGTGCGCGAGAAATCGGTGGTGATCAGGCCCGGGGCAATCGCATTGACCCGTATCTTGTGCTCGCCGAACTCCTTGGCCATGGCGCGGGTAATGCCTTGCACGCCCGCCTTGGCCGCGCAGTAGTGCGCGCCGCCGAAGATGCCCCCGCCGTTCTGCGCCGACAGCGATGAAATCGAGATGATGCTTCCCGCCGCGCGCTGAATCATCAATGGGATGACGGCTTGGCTCAGGTTGAAGACGCCGGTCAGGTTCACCCGCAGGATGCGTTCGAAATCCGCAGGGGTAATGTCGCGAAACGTGGCCTTCTGGGTGATCGCCGCATTGTTCACCAGCACGTCGACCACGCCGCCCGACCACGCCGCGATCTGGTCAACGGCGGCGCGGCAGTGCTGGTCGCTACCAACGTCACAGGCCAGCGCAAGCAGTTGGGCGGGCGCAGCGCCCAGGTCAGCCGCGCTTTCCTGTATGCGCGCCTCGTCCACGTCAAGAATGGCCACGCGGGCGCCATGCTCCAAGAAGAGTCTTGCGGTGGCTTTGCCAATGCCCTTTGGGTGCGCCGCCCCAGAAATGACGGCAACGCGGTCTTGTAGCAGTTTCATCAACGTCTCGTGTCGGGAAGCAGGCGACGAGATCACTCGCCGCCAAGATGGGGAAGCCGCTTACTGCGGCTGGATGCCGGCCTCTTGCGCAACCGCGCGCCAGGCTTCGATGTCGGCGATGTTCGCCTTTTCATGGGCGGGTCCGGGCACGTAGTTGGCCGAGATACCCAGCCCAAGCAGCTTGGTGATCACTTCCTGCTCTTTCAACACCTTTTCCAAGGTGCTGGATAAGCGATCGACGATGGGCTTGGGTGTGCCCGCGGGCACGTACATGGCCCAGTTAAGGTCGCGATCAAAGTCGATGCCCTGTTCCTTGTAGCTGCGAATTTCCGGCACGCTGGGGGAACGCTTGGTACAGACCGCAAGCCCTTTCACCTTATGCTGCGTCACCATCGGGGTAGCCGTTGCCATGTCGACGAAACCAAGATCAATGTGCCCGCCCATCACGTCGGTCATGATCTGCGTGGTTCCCTTGTAGGGCACGTGCTGCATCTTCAGCTTGCCCTTCTGCACCAGGATCTCGCCGCAGAAATGGCCGGTGGAGCCCACGCCCCAGCTTGCGTATTGCACGGGCGTTTTACGGGACTCCTCCAGTTTCCTGATCCCCTCGATGTCATTCGCGGGAAAGCTGTTGTTGGCGACCACCATGATGGCGGAGTTTCCGATGGCGCCCAGCGACGTGAAACTCTTGATCGGGTCGTACGGCAGCTCCTTGTAGACCAGGGGCGAAAGTATGTGCGTGGTCATGCCGCCGATCGTGATCGTGTAGCCATCAGGCGCCGCGCGAGCAACCGTTGCGATGCCGATCGTGCCTCCCGCGCCAGGCTTGTTCTCGACGATGACGGGCTGCTTCAGTTCGACCGAAAAGCGCTCCGCCAAGATGCGGCCCAAGGTGTCGCCGCCCCCGCCCGCCGAGAACGGCAACAGCATGCGGATGGGGCGATTCGGGTAGTCATCGGCGTGAGCGACGCCCATGCCGAACACGGCAAGCATCGCGGCTGCAACGGACAGCTTTTTCATTGTTGTCTCCTCGGGTTTATCTCTGGGCGCAGTGCCTCGTTGGCCCGCCCTGATTTTTTATGCTGAAAAAATGGTTCTTACAGTGGGTCTCTCATGGCTACCCGCCTCCTGAACGGGATCGCCGGTACCGCTACAGCAACCCGAGCGAACGCAGCTTGGCGTTCTGACAGGTGTACGGACGCTCGCAAATAATCTTGGCGGAGTCGGGCGCGAATTCGAATGTCGCGGCCATGCGGACGCGAAACTTGCGCCCCGTCGGCTCGTAGGTCTTGCCGTCGACGGTGAACGGCCCGGCATGCGTGCCGGACAGCCAGAACTCCACCAGGACGATGTCCGTCCCGTCGGCCGCGCCCACCGCAATGATCTCGTTCTTCAGATCTGGAAACGACGCGCGCGACGAATGGAAGTACCCCATCACTTCGCTTTCGCCGTCGAAGCCGGCGCCGCTTGAGTGCATCTCGTACCGGGGGTGCTCAAAGGTATCGATGACCTTGTCCCATTCCTGGACACACTCCAAGGCCATGTGGTCTACGACGGTTTTCACCCGTTCAGCCTGCAACTCGGTGTTCATGCCTATCCTTTTTGTGGAAACGTTTCCGCAAATTATGGAGGCAAGAATTGCCTAGAAAAAGCTAGGGATTACGATAATTAGTGGAAACGATAACGCAGCCAGAGCGGCCCGGTTGATGCTCGGCGCCTGGCTGTCTGAAGGATGGGTTGGGCGGAAAGGGTTTTGTGCGGCCTGCCATGCCGCGGCGGCACGCCCGGTTGGTGCTGACTGCCGTTTCCGCTACCCGGAAACGCGCGGCTCACAATGCAGCATCACCACATGCGGCGAATCCTGCCACGCCGGATACCGCTCCAGCACCGCCGGGTCATGCCCCGGCACCACATGCTGTTCGGACTGCGCAGCGCCATACAGCTTCGCATAGCCCGACAGCATCTGCGCCGTGTTGTAGACGATCGGAAACGGCCTGCCCTGCCCCATGTTCTCGTAATAATGGCTGGCGTCCGACGCCAGCACCACCCAGCCGCGTTCGGTATGTACCCGCACCGCCTGCAAGCCTTTCGTGTGGCCACCGATATGCAGCAGTTCGATGCCGGGCAGCAAGACTTCGTCGCCGTCATGGAACTCCACCCGATTTTCGTAGACTCGCCTGATCAGCGTGACCACGTCTTCCACCGCATAGGCATGGCGCAGCGGTGCAAAGCACATGCAGCGGCCGGTGGCGTAGTCCATTTCATCGTCCTGCACATGAAAGCGCGCCTGCGGCAGCAGATCTAAATTGCCCGCGTGGTCGTAATGCAAATGGGTCAGCACTACATGCTGCACGTCTTCGGGCTGCACGCCCAGCGGCGCCAGCGCCGCGATGGGGCATTGGATCAGCTCACGCCGCCGCGTGCGCGCCATGTCCGCGTTGAAACCGGTGTCGACCAGCAAGACGCGGCCCGCGCCACGTATCAGCCACACGAAGAAATCCATGGGCATGTCGCCGTCGTGGGGGTCGCCGCCCAGGAAGTTGTCGCGCCGTTGGCGCGGCATGCGAGCGTAGCGGATGGCGTAGACCTCGTATTGGGGAAGCGTGTTTTGCATCGTCAGGCTCGCTTCAAATGCCCAAATAGGCTTTTTGCACAAAGGGATCGGCCAGCAAGTCGGCGCCCTTGCCGCTGCGCACCACCTCGCCGTGCTCGAACGCATAGGCCTGATGCGCCAGGCGCAGCGCCAGCCGCGCGTTCTGCTCCACCAACACAATGGCGATGCCGCTATCGCGGTTGATGCGCTGGATGGCGTCCGCGATCTCGGCCACGACCTTGGGCGCGATGCCCAGCGATGGCTCGTCCAGCATCAGCAAGCGGGGCTGCGCCATCAGCGCGCGTCCGATGGCAACCATCTGCTGTTCACCACCAGACAAGGAACCGGCCAACTGCGCGCGCCGCTCCTGCACACGCGGAAACAGCGTGTAGATCTCGTCTAGCCGCGAACGCACGCGAGCACGAGACCGGACGCCATGCGCGCCCGCCATCAGGTTGTCCAGCACGGTCATGCGGCCGAACAGCCGCCGTCCCTCTGGTGACAAGGCCAAGCCGGCCGAGACGCGTGCCGCCGACCCCAGGCGCGCGATGTCACGCCCTTCGAACAGGATGCGACCGCCCGCCGCCGGAGCCAGACCGATCAAGGCCTTCAGCGTGGAGCTCTTGCCCGCGCCGTTTGAGCCGACCAGCGCCACGATCTGGTCTTGTTCAACATTGAAGCTGATGCCGCGCACCGCTTCCAACGGCCCGTATCGGACCTTCAGGTCCTGAACTTCAAGCATGGGCATAGTCGGGCGCTCCCAGATAGGCTTCGATCACGGCCGGGTTGTCACGAATGGCTTGCGGTGTGCCCTCGGCAATTTTTTCTCCTTGCACCAGCACCACGATGCGATGGCTAAGTTCCATGACCAGCGCCATGTGATGCTCCACCAGCAGCATCGTCAGCCCTTCTTCGGATTGCAGGCGGCGCAGCAAGCGCCCCAGCTCATTGCATTCTTCGTGGTTCAGGCCGGCCGCCGGTTCATCCAGCAGCAACATGCGCGGACGGCAGGCCAGCGCGACGGCGATGCCCAGCTTCTTCTGCAAGCCATAAGCCAACGACCCCGCCGCCGCATCGCGCCAAGGTTGCAAGTCCAGCAACGTCAGCAAGCGGTCCACTTCCTGCGTGACTTCGGCCGCCGACAACAGGTCCTGTGTGCGTCCCGCCAGGCGGCGCAGCCAGGAATGCCGCACGCGCGACAGCATGCCGCGCCGGATGTTCTCGGCGACGGTGACTTCGGGATAGGTCGAGGTGGACTGGAACGTGCGCGCCAAGCCCAGCACCACCACACGGCTGGGCGGGCCACCGGAGATATCGCGACCGTCGAAATGGACCGTGCCGGCGGAGGGCGGCATGGTGCCGCTGATCACGTTGAACGCCGTCGTCTTGCCCGCACCGTTGGGGCCGATCAAGCCGACGATTTCACCGGGGGCAACGGCAAAGCTCACATCGCGCAAGGCCGCCAGGCCGCCGAAACTGCGCGACAGGCCCTGGACCTGCAATAAAGGCTGGCTCATTGGGACTCCTTGTGCCGGCGCGCCTGCCACGGCCCCGGCAAACCGGCAAGACCCGCCGGCAGAAAACGTAGGATGAGGATCAGCGCCGCGCCATAGAAGATGTGCTGCGTTTGGACCGCGCCACGAAACAACTCGGGCAGCGGCGTCAACACCATGGCGCCGATCAATCCGCCCCATACCGAACGGCGCCCGCCAATGACCAGCATGATGATGAAGCCGATGGAAATACTGACGTTGAACGATTCAGGCGACACGTAGCCCACGTAACGCGCCTGCAAGGCCCCGCCCGCCGCCGCCAGCGCGCAGCCGGCGCCAAAGGCGCAAAGCTGGATACGGCGCACGCTTAGGCCCGTGGACTCGGCCAGCGCCGGGTTTTCCGCGACCGCGTCGATGGCATGGCCGAACGGCCGCTTGGCCACCGCGCTCAAGAGCGCCACCGCCCCCAGCGCCACGCATAGCGCCAGGCCGTAGAAGCTGGCGCGCGTATCGAACACCACACCCAGCAGCGCCGCCGGCTGGATGCCGGCAATGCCATTGGCGCCGCCCGACCATGACGAGCCGTCCAGCAGGATCAAGCGCACCAGTTCCCCGAACGCAAACGTGACCAGCACGAAATACACGCCTTTCAGGCGCAGGATGATTGCGCCCAGCACCAGCGCGACCAAGGCGGTCAGTACCACCCCGGCCAGCGTGGACGGCAGGAAGCTCCAGCCCAGCAGGCGCGCGGCCAATACCGAACCGTAAGCGCCCAGCGCGACGAAGGCCGCGTGCCCCAAGGACAACTGCCCGCAGCGCGCGATCAGCGCCAGCCCGTTGACGATCAACACGTTCAGGCAGGTCAGAACCGCCAGGTGCTGCACAAATGGCCCGGCAAACCAGGGCGCGACCGCGGCCACGGCCAGGGCCGCCCACAACAGCCAGCGCCAAGGGGCGGGTCGCACCACGTCGGCCTGTAGAGAAAGTTCGGTCATGGCTTATGCCTCCCCTCGGCCAAGCAGCCCTTTGGGCCGCACCACCAGCATCACGATCACGACGCCAAAGATCAGCATGTCCGCCGTGCTGCTTTGAAACAGCAGGCTGCCGTAGCTTTCCGCCAGGCCCAGCGCCAGGCCCGCGACCGCCGCGCCAGGTATGCTGCCCAGCCCGCCCAGGATGACCACGATGAACGCCTTGAGCAGCGGCGTGGCGCCTACAAATGGCGACACCGAGAACAGCGGGGCCATCAGCGCGCCCGCCACCGCCGCCAAGCCCACGCCCAGGCCGAAACCCAAGGGGTAGTAGATGCGCGAACGGATGCCCTGGATGCCGGCGATTTCAAAATCCTCTACCACCGCGCGCAAGGCGCGCCCCGGGCGAGAATGACGCAGAAAGCCATACAGCAAGGCCAGCGCCAGCAAGGCGAACACCACCACATACACACGCGACAGCGGAATGACCAGCTTGCCCATGCGCGCCGTGCCCTGGGCGACGGCGGGCATGGACAAGGGGTCGGGGCCGAAGAACATCAAAGCCAGGTTCTGCAGGATCATCGCCAGGCCGATGGTGGCGATCATGCCGTTGAGCTCATCGCGGCGAAACGGCTTGAGCACGCCCCATTCCAGCACCGCGCCGCCCGCCACCGCCAAGGCAAAGGTCAGCGCCACGGCAGGCAGGAAGGTGAAGCCCGCCTGGGTCGTCAGGTAATAGGCGCCGAATGCCCCCAGCATGTAGAACTCGCCATGGGCGAAGTTCACCATGCGCATGACGCCGAAAACCAGCGTGAAGCCCACGGCCATCAGCAGGTACAGCAGCCCCACGATCAAGCCGTTGATCGTGGCCTGCGTTAACAAAATGCTCCAATCCACGTGGCATCCCCCGCCGCGCTAGCGGCATCCCTCGACGGTGCAGCGCGCGCGGATCACCTCGCGGCCATCCTTGACCTCGGCCACGTAGAACGGCGCGTTCAATTGGTGGTTGATGCCGTACATGGCCTGGCCCGTCCAGCTCAGCTTGCCCAAGGACCCTTCAAAGCCGTCCAACTTTTCCAGTTCGGCGCGCACGCGGTCAGTATCTTCCACGGTGCCGGCGCGGCGCATGGCCTCGAACAGCATGTTGGTGCCGTCATAAAAAGCCGGGCTGAAGCCGTTCATGGAATGCTTGTACTTCGCGGCGTAGCGCTCGGCGTAGGCCTTGGTGGCCGGCAGTTCGGGGTCGATCGGCGTATGCACCAGCATGCCTTCGGTGGCGGCCTTGCCTGCCACGTTCACGATCTCTTGCGTGGCAGGGCCGCCGGTGCGCACGATGCGCCCTTCGAAGCCCAGTTCGCGCGCCTGCTTGACGATCAAGCCCGCCGTGGTGGGCGAATTGCCGTCCAGTTCGATGGCGTCGATGCCGCGCGCCATCATGCGCGTCAGCACGGGCACGAAGTCGACACGGTCGCGTTCGAAGAATTCCTTCACGGACAAGGCTGCGCCCGCCTTCTTGTACGCGGCTTCCAGGTCCAACGCGATCTGCTGCCCGGTCTCGTCGTTGGGAAACAGTGCGCCCACCTTGCGCAGGCCCTGCGACTTGACCAGCCAGTCGATCTGCGGCTGCGACACTTCGGCGGTGGTGACGTTGGGGCGGAAGGTGTAGGGCTTGTCCGCGGCCAAGGCCTTGGCGGTGAAGCCCAGCGTCATCACAATCACCTTGTTCTTTTCTGTCATGGGCTGAATCGCCAGCACGGGCGCCGACCCCACCGGGCCGATCACGTAGCGCACCTTGTCTTCGAACACCAGGCGGTTGGCCACGGTCACGGCTTCGTTGGCCTGGTACTTGTCGTCATAGGCCACGACCTGCACGCGGTACTTCTTGCCGCCCACTTCCAGCCCGCCGGCCTCGTTCACCTGGTCCGCCGCAATCTCGGCGGCGTTCTTCATGCCCTGCCCCCAGGCGGCGCCCGCGCCGGAAAGCGTGACCAGGGCGCCCAGTTTCAGCGTGTCTTGCGCCTGAGCGGCGGAAACGGTGGCCAAGGCGAACATGCCGGCCAGAATGATCGGATAACGCATGATGTCTCCTGAGGGGTCGCGGGCATGGGCTGCCCGTCGGTGATGCCTGCGCTACAGGCGGGCAATGGTGTCCAGCACCGGCAGGACATAGCCGCGAAACTGCTGGGGGTTTTCGCTCATGGGGAAATGCCCCAACTCGCGCATGACGGTGACCTGCGCGCCGGGAATGCTGGCAGCGGTGCGCAGGGTGTCTTCCGGCGTGCAAGAGAAGTCGTATTCCCCCGTCAGCAGAAAGAGCGGGCAGCGATCGGTGCGGATGCCATCCAGCCGGCCCCGCAGATCGCCATCCACGCGATAGAAATACAGGTCGCCGCGAAACACGCCAGGGCCACCCTGCATGTACTGCCACAGGGTTTCGTGGCGAAAGACCTCGGGTGACTGCGGCGCCACCAGCCCGGATACCAGTGCGGCGCAGACCTCGCCGCCATGGACGTCGCCGCGATGCAGCCACGATGTGTCGTACCAGGGCTCCTGGAAGTCGGCCGCTTCCACTCCGATCAACGCGCGAAAATGGTCGGCGTGCTGATGCGCCAACTGCAACACGATGCGCCCACCGATCGAGCAGCCGATCAGCGCCGGTCGCTCCAGCGCCAGCGCCTGGCAAAACGCCATCACGGTTTCCACGTAGCGTTCGGTGGACAGGCGGTATTCCTCGTCCTGCCAGCCGGGCGGCGGGTAGGACTTGCCGTGCCACGGCATGTCGAAAGCAATCACGCGATAGCGCGACGTAATGTCCGTATCGCACATCATGTGGCGGTACTGGCGGCTGTCGGCGCCCGCGGTATGCAGGCAGACCAGCGGAATGCCCTCGCCCGCTTCCTCGAAATAGACGCGGCAGGGCTGGCCCGCGATTTCAACCGACACATAGCGGCCAACAATGGGTTCCAGCGCGGCGCTCATGCTTGCGCCTCGCGGCCGGTAGCCAGCAGGTCCTTGATGAATTGCAGGTGCGCCATCAGGGGTTGAAGATTGCCTTCAATAACCAGCTCGCCGCGCTTGCTCAGCGCAAAGATGTCATGCCAGCCCGCGTCCGGCACGGCCTGCCAGAAGCGCGACCAGGCGGTGGCGGACGCGCGCAAGGACACGTCGCACGACGGCAGGGGCGCGGTGGGCGCGTCGGCGGCGGCGACATGGCCATCGCGAATGCGGACAAGCAGGGGCGCATCGCCGAAGCGCAGCAGCACGTCCATATTGACCTTACGGGGCCGCGAGAACGACAGCGCCCGGCTGCGGAATCGATGTGCAAGCTGCGCGTCCAGGGCGCCTTGCGCCGGCATAGCGTTGGTTTCCATTGTCTCTTCCCATTGCGATCGTTCTTATGAACAGAACGCTTATTCTTTCTATAAGAACATTCTAAGGATTGAAATCTCCCCGTGTCAACACGGGGAAAGTACGAGCCGAACGCTATCGCGGATCCAGTATTCGGCAATCATCCGCGAGGGTCAGCGGGCAGTCCGTCAGGTCCTGCAAGGTGTCAAAGCGCAGCCCGGCCACCATCGCAATCACCCGCATGGCGCCCGGCAGCACGTCGATGATCGCCAGGTCGGAATAGATGCGGTCCACCACGCCCGCGCCGGTCAGCGGATAGGTGCATTCGCGCACGATCTTGGGCTGCCCATCCTTGGTGACGTGCTCCATCGTGATGTAGACCTGGCGGGCGCCGGCAACCAAGTCCATCGCGCCGCCCACGGCCGGTATCGTGCCCGGCGCGCCGGTGTCCCAGTTGGCCAGGTCACCACGCGCCGCCACCTGGAATGCGCCCAACACCGTCAGGTCCAGGTGACCGCCGCGCATCATGGCGAACGACACCACGTGGTCCGTGATGGATGCGCCCGGCAACAAGGTCACCGCTTCCTTGCTGGCGTTGATCAAGTCCAGGTCCAGCGGCGCGTTGGGGTCACCCGGCCCCATGCCGACGATGCCGTTCTCGGTGTGCAGGATCACATCGCGGCCAGCCGGCAGGAAGGCCGACACCAAGGTTGGAATGCCGATGCCCAGGTTGACGTAGGCGCCGTCCGGAATATCGGCCGCGACCAGGCCCGCGATCTGCCGCCGGTTGAGCTTTTCATATCCCATGCTTGTCTCCCACCTTCACCACCCGCTTGACGAATATGCCCGGCGTCATGACGTGTTCGGGCGGGATGCCGCCCAGTTCCACGATGCTGTCCACCTGAGCCACCGTGGTGGCCGCCGCCATGCACATAACCGGTGCGAAGTTGCGGCCGGCGTAGCGGTACACCAGGTTGCCCCAGCGGTCCGCAGTGCGCGCCTTGACGAATGCGAAGTCGCCCTTCAGCGGCGACTCCAGCACGTAGCCCACGCCATCAATCACGCGGGTTTCCTTGCCCTGAGCCAGCGGCGTGCCGTAGGCGGTGGGCGTGAAAAACGGCCCCAGGCCCGCACCGGCCGCACGCATGCGCTCGGCCATCGTGCCCTGCGGCACGCATTCCAGTTCGATCTTTCCCGCGCGGTAAGCCTCGGCGAACGCGGCGGCGTTCGGGTTCTTGCGGTCGGACGAGCGCGCGAACGAGCAGATCATCCTGCGCACGCGTCCGGCTTGCACCAACTGGCTCAGGCCACGCTCGCCGTTGCCTGCATTGTTGTTGACGATGGTGAGCTCGCGCGCGCCTTGCATCAGCAGCGCGCACACCAGCTCGGTGGGCACGCCCGACGCACCAAAGCCGCCGATCAGGATGACCGCGCCATCCTGCACGTCCGCCACGGCGGCGGCCAGCGTATCGAATGTTTTATCCAGCATGGAATTCCTTTTTCCTGGATGGGGACACGGCCCCATCAGCGCGTGGACGGGCCACCCAGAATGGCGGTGGACTGGCTGGACAAGGTGCCGCCATTGCCATGCACCAACGCGATGTCGGCGCCGGCCACCTGGCGTTCGCCCGCCTGCGCCCGCAATTGGCGCACGGCCTCGATCACCAGGAAGATGCCGTACATGCCGGGATGCACGCACGACAAGCCGCCGCCATTGGTATTCACCGGCAACCTGCCGCCTGGCGCGATGCCGCCACCTTGCACGTAGGCGCCGCCCTCGCCCTTCTTGCAGAACCCCAGGTCTTCCAGGAACAGCAGCGTGTTGATGGTGAAGGCGTCGTAAAGCTCCGCCACATCCACGTCGGCCACGTTCAGGCCGGCCATGGCCAGCGCGCGCTTGCCGGATTCGGCCGCCGCCGTCACGGTCAGGTCTTCCATGGACGAGATCTGCCGATTCCACACCGCCGTGGCGCTGCCCAGCACGTACACGGGCGGTTGCCGTAGTTGGCGGGCGCGGTCGGCGCGCACCATCACGTAGGCGCCGCCGCCGTCGCTGACCAGGCAGCAGTCGCGCACGGTCAGCGGGTCCGACACGGGCCGCGAGCGCAGCACGTCTTCAATCGACAGCGGCTCGCGCATCGCGGCCTCGGGGTTCATGGCCGCCCACGCCCGCGCGGCCACGGCCACCTCGGCCAGTTGTTCGCGCGTGGTGCCGTACTGGTGCATGTGCCGGGCGGCGGCCAAGGCGTAGGACGTGACCGGTTGCAAGGGCGAATACGGATGCTCGAACGGCTGCGGGTCCAGCAAGGTGCGCGCCTTGACGCCTTCCTTGCGGCCGAAGGTGGCCGTCTTCTGCGTGCTGCCGTAGCAGACCAGCACCGCATTGCATTGCCCGGACACCAGCGCCATCACCGAGGGCAACAGGTGCGAGACAAAGCTTGACCCGCCCAGCATGGTGGCTTCGATGTAGCGCGGCCGCAGGCCCAGGTATTCGGCCACCGGCATGCTCCACATCGTGGCCGACGAACTACACGTGGCCAGGCCGTCGATATCCCGCATGGTCAAGCCCGCATCAGCAACCGCGCGCGACGCGGCCCGGGCCAGCACTTCCATCTCGGTGTAGCCGTGCGCTTCGCCCAGCCCCGCATGACCAACCCCGGCAATGGCGACCTGTCCGCGCATTGATTCCAGCGACATCATGCGGCCTCCACGGCGTCGAACACCACCAGGGGTGGGGCCACGTCGCGCAGTACCCGCGCCTTGACCGGCATGCCGATCCGCAGCTGGTCCAGCGCCACACCGTCCACCCGGCTCATCATGCGCACGCCTTCGTCCAGATCGATCAGCGCCACGTTGTAGTCGCCACCAGCTTCGGGCTTGCGCCGCACGATGCTGAAGGAATAGACCGTGCCGGTGCAGGCGGGGTTCGTCCAGGCCAGATCCGTCGCCCCGCAGTGCATGCATAGCGTGCGCGGAAAGAACTGATGCCGGCCGCAAGCCGGACAGTACTGAATCTGGAAGCGCCCCTCGGCCAAGGCGGCAAAGTACTGTTCCTGCGGCCCCCGCGCCATGGCGCCGGCCTGTTCCGTATGCATTGCTGTCTCCTCGATTTTTATCGGGACGCCGCGCCCGATGCGCGGCCCCCTGCTTTACAAGTCCGCGAAGCGCTTGCCTTGCGCCACCAACCGTTCCAGCAGCGGCGCGGGTTGCCAGAGCTCGCCATGCGCTTCATGAAAGCGCCGAATGGTGGCCAACACTGCCGACAAACCCTGCTCATCCGCATAAAACAGCGGCCCGCCGCGAAACGCGGGGAAGCCATAACCGTTGACATAGATCACGTCGATGTCTGACGCGCGGCGGGCGATGCCCTCTTCCAGGATGCGGGCACCCTCGTTGACCAGGGCATACATCGTGCGCTGCACGATTTCCTCGTCGGTGATGTCGCGGCGCGCAATGCCATCCTGGCGGGAGCATTGTTCGATCAGCGCCAGCACCCGCGGATCTTCCAGCGGTTCGCGGCTACCGGCTTCGTAGCGGTAAAAGCCGCTGCCGGTCTTCTGACCGAAGCGCCCTTGTTCGCACAGGGTGTCGGCCACCCGCGAATAGCGCAGGTGCGCGGGCCGCGTGGGCGCCATGCGTTTGCGAAACGCCCAACTAATGTCCAGGCCCGCCATGTCCGCCATGCGCAACGGGCCCATAGCCAGCCCGAATCGCTGCAAGGCGCCATCCACTTGCGCGGGCGACGCGCCTTCCTCCAACAAGAAATGCGCCTCGCGTGTGTAGGGGCTGACCATGCGGTTGCCCACGAAGCCATCGCACACGCCCACCAGCACCGGCAGCTTGCCCATTTGGCGCGCCAGCCGGAACACGGCGGCGATGACGTTGCCGTCCGTGTCCCGGCCTTGCACCACCTCCAGCAAGCGCATGACGTTTGCCGGGCTGAAGAAATGCATGCCCAGCACCTGCGCCGGCCGGCGGGTGAAACCGGCAATCTGGTCGATGTCCAGACGCGACGTGTTCGACGCCAGGATGGCCCGCGGCTTGCAGACGGCATCCAGCGCTGTGAAGATCTGGCGCTTGACGTCCATGTCCTCGAACGCGGCCTCGATCACCAGATCGGCGTCGCGCAGGTCGCTCATGTTCAGACTGGTGCGTATGCGCGCCAAGCGTTCTTCCACCTGCGCCGCCGTCAGCTTGCCCTTGGACGCCGTCGCGGCGTAGTTCTTGCGGATGGCTGCCCAGCCGCGTTCCAAGGCTTGCGCGTCACGTTCAACCAGCATCACGGCAAGCCCGGCATTGGCCAGGCTCATCGCGATTCCGCCGCCCATCGTGCCCGCGCCCACCACGCCCACCGTGGTGATTGGGGCTTCGGCCCTCCAGCCCTCTGGCAGTTTGACGGCGGCGCGCTCGGCAAAGAACAGATGGCGCTGCGCCTTGGATTGGCTGCCGTTGACCAGTTCCAGGAAGCGTTCGCGCTCAACCGCCAAGCCGTCTTGCAGCGCGGTGTTGGCGGCGGCTTCCACGCAGTCGACGCAGGCCACCGGCGCCACGCAACCGCGATAACGGCGGGCGGCTTCTGCGCGGACGCGGTCGTACACGCCCGGGTCTGACGGGGCCGCCACTTTGCGCGCACCGACGTTGCGTCCGGCCAGCGGCGCCTCGGCGTGCGCCAGCGCATAAGCGGCGGCGCGTTGCGGCAGGTCGTCGGCAAACACCTCGTCAAGCAGACCCCAGTCCAAGGCGGTGCTGGTGTCGATGGCATCGCCTTGGGCAATCATCGTCAGCGCGCGCTCAACCCCAACGATTCGCGGCAGCCGCTGCGTGCCGCCCGCGCCGGGCAGAACGCCCAGCTTCACTTCGGGCAGGCCCAGCGACGCGCCTTCCAGCGCCACGCGATAGTGGCAACCCAGCGCCAATTCCAGCCCGCCACCCAATGCCGCGCCGTGTATCGCCGCGACCACGGGCTTGGCCGCCCCTTCTATCAGCGCGATCACTGAACGCAGAGTGGGTTCGCGCGTGGACATCGGCGTGTTGAATCCGCGGATCTCGGCACCGCAGCAAAAGAAGCCACCGTCACCCGCGAGCACCAACGCGCGCACGCCCTCATCCGCAAGCGCCGCTTGAATCGCTGCGTGCAGTTCAGCGCGCAGCGCCGCGCTCAAGCTGTTGACCGGGGGGTTGCGCAAGCGCAGCATCGCCACCTGGCCCGAGTCCGTCCGTTCGGTATGGATCAGCATGGCGGCCTCACTCCAGTTCAACCACGATCTGGCCTTCGTCCACCTCGTCGCCTTCGCCGACCAGCACGCGCGCCACGATGCCGCCGCGCTCGGCCTCGACGGGAATTTCCATCTTCATCGACTCGACCTTGATCACGCTGTCACCGGCGTCCACACGCTGGCCCGGACGCACGCTGACGGCAACCACACGGCCCACCACGGGCGTTTCTACTTTGAACATGTCTTCTCCTTGGATGCTGGGGGATCCCCCCTGCTGCTTGGGTTGCTTGGGTTGCTTAGGCCACCTGCTCGGCCTGCGCCGCCGCGCGCGGCGTTTCCAAAATGCGGTTCACCATGCCGGTGCAGACTTCGCCGGCGCCAAACGCCGGGTCGTCCAGCAATCGCAGGATGAATGGAATGTTGGTCTTGACGCCTTCGACGCGGAACTGCGCCAGCGCCTGTTTCAACAACGCCAAGGCCTCGTTCCGCGTTGCCGCATGCGCGATCACCTTGGCCAGCATCGGGTCGTAATGGCTGGACACGCGGCAGCCTTCGGCGTAGCCCGTCTCCACGCGCACGCCGGGAAGTTCAGGCGGGGTAAACGCCCGCAGCACGCCCGGCGACGGCAGAAAGCGCACAGGGTCTTCCGCATAAACGCGCGCTTCCAGCGCGTGCCCGCGCAAGGGCGGCACCTGCGCCAGCACGCTATCCATGCGCTCGCCCGCCGCCAGCCTCAGTTGCGCGGCCACAATGTCGATGCCCGTCACCGCTTCCGTCACGGCGTGCTCCACTTGCAAGCGGGTATTGATTTCCAGGAATGAAAAGCCGGACTCGGGCGTGTACAGCATTTCAACGGTGCCGATCACGTCATAGCCCAGCCCGGCCAGCATGCCTTCCAGCCGGGCCGCCATGTCTTGCACGGCGGCTCGGTCCAACCCCGGCGCGGGCGCCTCTTCCAGCACCTTCTGATGCCGGCGCTGGGTCGAGCAATCGCGTTCATACAGGCATCGCACCTGCCCGTAGCGGTCCGCCAGAAATTGGAACTCCACATGCCGGGGGTTGCTCAGCAGCTTTTCCAGATACAGATCCGATCCGCCGAAACTGCGTTCGGCGATCAGCCGTGCCCGCACCCATTCGGCGTCCACATCCTGCGGGCCATGCATCGGAATCATGCCGATGCCGCCGCCGCCCGAGGCCGGCTTGATCAGCACCGGATAACCCAGTTCCCGCGCGGCCTGGCGCACTGCATCCAGATCACCGCCCAGCACCGCGCTGCTGGGCGCCATCGGCATGCCCAACGCGGCCATCGCATCGCGCGCCTGCGTCTTGTGCCCCAGCATCCGGATCCAGCGAGGCGACGGGCCCACGAAGATCATGCCCGCCTGCTCCACGGCCTGGGCAAAGTCCGCGTTCTCGGACAGAAAACCATAGCCCGGATGCAGCGCATCCGCGCCGGCCTCGCGCGCCACGCGCAGCAAGGTGTCACGGTTCAAATAGCTTTGCGCGGCGGGCGCGGGGCCAATCGGTACGGCCACATCGGCCTCACGCAGATAGGGAAGATCGCGATCCGCCTCGGAATAGACGGCAACCGATTCCAGGTCCAACGCGCGCAGCGCTCGAATGACACGCCAGGCGACTGCCCCCCGGTTGGCGACGATGACTCGTTTCATATTGCGCTCCCGATGCGGCGTCACGGCCGATAGCCAAAGGCGCGCGGACCGGGTTCGCGCAAGGGCATCACCACGTCCACGAACTCTTCCAGCACCTGCCGCGTGGTGGCGGGGTCGATGATGTCTTCCACGACGAAGGCTTCGGCGCTGCGAAATGGCGAAGTCAGGCCGCGCACGCGGGCCTCGATCTCGCGCATCTTGGCTTCGGGGTCCGAGGCGGCTTCGATCTCGGCCTTGTAGGCCACCTCCAACCCGCCTTCAACCGGCAACGAGCCCCATTGGGCAGACGGCCAGGCATAGCGAAAATTGAAGCGGCCCGCGCTTTGGTGGCCGCCCGCCGCTACGCCGAAAGCCTTGCGCACGATGATCGAGCACCAGGGCACGGTGGACTGCGCCACGGCGGTCAAGGCGCGCACACCGTAGCGCATGGCGCCGGCCTTCTCGGCATTCAGGCCGATCTGGAAACCCGGCACGTCCACCAGGTTCACGACCGGCAGATGAAAGGTCTCGGCCAGGTCCAGCAGGCGCGTGAATTTCTCGGCGGCGGGGCCGTCCCAGCCGCCGCCGTAGTGATAGGGGTCGCTGGCGAATACCGCCACAGGCCAGCCATCGATACGCGCCAGGCCCGTGATCACCGCCCTGCCCCAGCGCTTGCCGATTTCCATGAACGATCCCTCGTCCATCAGCGCCGACACGATGGGCCGCATCTTGTAGACGGCGCGCGGATCGGATGGGATGGCGTTGCGCAGCCAGTCCGGGTCGGCGGCAGCGCTGCCGGGGCTTGCCGCGCGCGGCGGTAACTCGTGCACCGAGCGCGGCAGGTACGACAGGAAGCGGCGCGCCATGGCAAAGGCGTCCGCTTCTGAATCCGCCTCGTCGTCCACCACGCCATTGCGGGTATGGATGTCGCTGCCGCCCAGTTCATTCTTTTCCAGATTCTGGCCGATGCGCGCCACAACGGGCGGACCCGCAATGAATAGCTGCGAGGTCTCGCGCACCATCACGGCGTAATGGCTGGCGGCCACACGCGCCGCGCCCAGACCCGCCACCGAACCCAAGGCCAGCGACACCACCGGCACGGTGGCCAGGTTTTGCGCCATCAAGGGCCACATGCGCAGCTTGGGCAACAAGGTGTGGCCCTTGATTTCGATATTGCGCACCGACCCGCCGCCGCCCGTACCGTCCACCAGCCGCAAGAGCGGCAGGCGCAAGTCATGCGCCATGCGTTCGGCCTCGACCAACTTGTCGCCAACCGCGCCGTCGTTGGCGCCGCCACGCACGGTGAAATCGTCGGCAGCCACTACCACCGGCCGCCCCTCCACCTTGGCGCGGCCGATCAGCAGGTTCGATGGTGTCAGATCCGTCAAGCGTCCTTCGGCATCGTATTCAGCGCTGCCCGTCAGCGCGCCCACTTCACGAAACGAACCTTTGTCGACCATGCCAGTGATGCGTTCACGGACCGGCAGCTTGCCACCTTCCCGATGCCGGCGCACCTTGGCCTCGCCCCCCATGCGCGCCGCCAGCTCCTTGCGCAGCGCCAGTTCTTGCAGTTCTTTATCCCAGGACACCTTATGCTCCTCCCTGCTCATTGCGATGGCGGCGTGCGCCGCCGGTTCAGTCGACGCCGATCAATCGATCTTGATGTTGGCGCGCTTGATCAGCGCTTCGTTCTGCTTGAGCTCGTCGGCGATCTTCTGCCGGAAGGCTTGCGGCGATTGCGTGGACGGATTGCCCTGCGCCGCCAGCCGCGCGCGCACGGCGGGGTCCTGAGCCACCGCCGCGATCTCGCGATTCAAGCGGTCCACGACGTCAGGCGGCGTGCCCGCGGGCGCAAAGATGCCCACCCAGAACGAGATGTCGAAATCCGGATAGCCCAATTCGGCCACGGCAGGAACGTCCGGCAGGTCATGCCAGCGATCGGCGGTGGACACGGCCAGGGCGCGCAGCTTGCCGGCCTTGATGAGCGGCACGCCGGACAAGGTGTCGAAACCGAAGTCGACTTCCTTGGACAGCAGGCCCGCTTCCATCGGTGCCGCGCCCCGGTACGGCACGTGCAGCATCTGCACATCGGACATGGCGGCAAGCTGCGCGCCGGCCAGATGCATCAGGTTGCCGTTGCCGGCTGAACCGTAGCTGATGGTGTTGGGCTTGCTCTTGGCCAGCGCCACGAGCGACTTGACGTCGGTCACGCCCGCCACGCGCGGGTTGTCGGCGTTGATCGTCAGGATGAAGGGCACCGACACCACGGTCGTCACCGGCGCGAAATCCTTCAAGGGGTCGTACTGCAGATCCTTGTAGAGCAAGGGGTTGACGGTGATGGAACTGGAATTGCTGACCAGGATGGTGTAACCGTCGGGCTTGGCCTGCGCCACGGCGCGCGCGGCGATCATGCCGTTGGCGCCGGTCTTGTTGTCCACCACAAACGACTGCCCCATGCGCGTGGACAGCGCGTCGCCAACGATGCGCGCCACCGTATCGATGGTGCTGCCGGGGCTGAAGCCCACAACGAACTTCACCGGGGCATTGGGATAGTCCGCGGCGTTTGCCGCGATGGGCGCGGCCGTGGACAACGCAATCGCACCTGCTGCCAGCCATGCTGAAACTGTCATGATGTGTCTCCTCCGAGGTTGCCTGATGCCGTGCCCCGCACTGCTTTGGCGCGGGGCTACGGACGCTTGGGTGCGCGGTTGCGCTTACTGCTGGGCGACGGCGCCAGACGCCTTGACGGCCTGGCCCCACTTCTCCTGCTCTTGCCCCATGAAGGCGGCGAACGCCTGTGGCGTGCTGTTGACCACTTCACCGCCCATGGCCTCGATGCGCGTTTGCATGGCCGGCGTGGCGACAATCTTGGAGACGTCCTGGTAGATGCGTTGCGCCTGCGCCTGCGGCATCGATGCCGGCGCCAACAGGCCGAACCAGGTGGCGGCCTCGAAGCCGGGCATGCCCGCTTCCGCGAAGGTCGGCACATCGCGCAGCGCCTGCACCCGCTTGCCGTTGGCCACCGCCAGCGCACGCAGCTTGCCGGATTCAATCAATGGCAAGGCCGACGTGATCGTGGCCAGCATCATCTGCACCTGCCCGCCCGCCAGGTCCGTGAAGGCCGGCGCATCGCCTCGGTACGGCACGTGCGTGATGCGCGATTGCGTGGCGATCTTGAACAGTTCGCCGCTAAGGTGCTGCGCCGTGCCGTTGCCGGGCGACGCAAAGTTGACCGACGCGCTGTGCTCTTTCAAATACGTCAGAAATTCCGGCAGCGTCTTGGCCGGAACGTCGGGGTTGACCACCAGCACCAGCGGCACCTTGGTCACCAGCGTGATGGGCGCGAAATCCTTGACGGGGTCGTAGTTCAGCTTGCTGTACAGGTGGCCGCTGATCGTGTGGGCGGACGTGGTCATGAACAGCGTGTAGCCATCGCCCTTGGCACGTGCAACCGAACTGGCGCCGATCGTGGTGCCGGCGCCCGCGCGGTTTTCCACGATGACGGTCTGGCCCCAGCCCTGCGTGAGCTTTTCCGCCACGGCGCGCGCCACCACGTCGGTGGCCCCGCCCGCGGGGTATGGCACGACCATCGTCACAGGCTTCGAGGGATAGGAATCAGCGGCCTGCGCCGTTCCCGTGAACAGCGTCGTGGCACATGCCAGGGCGCACAACCAATTGCGTTGCATCGAGAAGTCTCCTCTTGTCATCGAATGACGGTTTGTTTATTTTTATCGTTCCAGTAGACAGAACGCTTATTCTATTTTATATTTTTTCGAACGAAGCCTGTCAACGAATAAATGCATCTGGACGGCGCTCTGTCGGTCTGGAAAATTCCATCAAGAGAGGAACAACCCGTCATGTCCGAATCCTCGGAAACCCTTAAATCCATGCTGATCGGCGGTGAATGGATCGCCCAGGGCGAAGCCGCGTTCGCGTCGGTCAACCCCGCCACCGGCGCCCGCAATTACTTGGTCAGCGCGGCCTCCGACGCGCAGGTGGACCAGGCCGTGGAGGCGGCCTGGCAAGCCCAGCGCCAGCCCGCCTGGCGCGACATGCTGCCGCACCAGCGCGCCGCGATTCTGCGCCGCATTGCCGACGGCATGGAACAACATGCCGACCTGCTGGCGCGCTTGCAGATGATTGAAAACGGCAAGGTCTGGGCCGAATGCAAGGCGCAGGTCGCCAGCGCCGCGGCCACCTTTCGCTACTACGCGGGCGTGTGCGAAACGCTGGGCGCGGAAGTCACGCCGGCGCGCGGCAACTACCTGTCCATGACGCACTACGACCCATATGGCGTGGTCGTGGCGATCACGCCGTGGAATTCACCGCTGACGATGGAAGCGCAGAAGGTGGCGCCCGCGCTGGCGGCCGGCAATGCCGTCATCCTCAAGCCTTCCGAAGTAACTTCGTCGCCTGCGTTGGCGCTGGGCCGCATCGCCCTGGAAGCGGGCTTGCCGCCCGGCATCCTGAACGTGGTCACGGGGTTGGGGTCCACGGTGGGCCGCCGCCTGGTTGAACATCCCGGCGTGCGCATGGTGTCGTTCACGGGCGGCACCGCCAGCGGCCGGGCCATTGCCCACGCCGCCGCTGAAAAGCTGATGCCCGTGGCGCTGGAGTTGGGCGGCAAGTCGCCACACATCGTGTTCGATGATGCCGACCAAGACGCCGCGATAGCCGGCGTGATCGGCGGCATTTTCGAAGGCAGCGGGCAGTCTTGCGTGGCGGGTTCGCGCTTGTACGTTCACCGCGGCATCGCGGAATCCTTCATCGCAAAACTGGTGGCGCGCGCGAGCCAACTGAAAGTGGACCTGCCCGATGCCGCCGGCGCGCAGATGGGCCCGATCGCTTCGTTCGCCCATCGGGAAAAAATCGAAGGCATGGTCAACGCCGCCAAGCGCGATGGCGCGCAAGTGCTGCTGGGCGGACAGCGGCCGGATGGCGCCGCGCTCGAAGCCGGCGCGTTCTACCGCCCCACCATCCTGGGCGGACTGTTGCGCGACGCGCACGTAGTGCGCGAAGAAATCTTTGGCCCCGTGCTGTGCGCGCTGACCTTCGACGACGAAGACGACCTGATCGAGCAGGCCAACGACAGTGTCTACGGCCTGGCCTCCGGCATCTGGACGGCGGACTATCGCCGCGCCTGGCGGGTTGCCAAGCGCCTGGAAGCGGGCAGCGTCTGGATCAACACCTATAAGCAGCTTTCCATTTCCACGCCCTTCGGCGGATTCAAGCAAAGCGGCATCGGCCGAGAAAAAGGCGTGAGCGGCCTGCGCCTGTACCAGCAATCCAAGGGCATCTACTTCGGCATGTAGGCCGCGTCACTTTTCGCTTTTTTTATCCATTCTTCTTTCAGGGCCGCGACGACGGCCTCCCCTTCTTCGGAGACTCTCCACATGTCTGAATTTCAACGAGCCGGCTTCATTGGCCTGGGCGTCATGGGCGAACCTATCTGCCGCAACCTTGCCGCCAAGGGCGGGCTGCCCGTACTGGGCTGCGACACCGATCCCGCCCCCTTGCAGCGCCTGGCCCCGCATGGCGTGGCGACGGCCACCACCACGCAGATCATGCGCGAGTGCGACGTGGTGTTCCTGTCCCTGCCTTCGGGCGAAATCGTGGCTCAGCTTGCCCGTGCGGCCGACGGTTTGCTGGCCAATACGCGCGCGGGCCAATTGATCGTGGACCTGAGCACCTCGCCGGTGGACGTCACCCGCGAACTGGCCGGCGAGTTCGCAGCCAAAGGGGCGATCTTCATGGACGGCCCCGTCGCCCGCACGCGCGCCGCCGCCGAAGCCGGCACGCTGTCCGTCATGATCGGCGGAGACGCAGAGACGTTCGCGCGCATCAAGCCGCTGGTGTCCACGTTCGCCAACGAGATCACCTATTGCGGCCCGGTGGGCAGCGGCCAGGTCGTGAAGATCCTGAACAACATGGTGTTGTTCGAGACCGTGGTGGCGCTGTCGGAAGCGCGCGCCATCGCACGCCGTTCGGGCGTGGATCCGCAGGTATTGCTGGAGACCTTCACACGCGGTTCGGCCGATAGCTTCGCGTTGCGCAACCACGGCTTAAAGGCTATTCTGCCCGGAGAATTTCCCGAAAAAGCCTTCCCCGTGGACTATGCCCGCAAAGACCTGCGCTACGCGCTGGCACTGGCGGAACAGACCGGCGTAGAGGCACTGGGCGCCCGCAACGTAGACCACTGGTTCGACGCCGCGATGGCCCAGGGCCACGGCAACCGCTATTTCCCGGTCGTCAGCCGGGTCATTGATCCGGACCCGGGGACCACCGCCTAATCATCCCTATCAGCCCCATGAGCCGTACCCCTACTCAGGACAATTCCAGTGACGGCGTGGCCGCCGTCGAACGCGCCCTGACGATCGTCGGCGCCGTTGCACAACGCACCGAGCCCATCACGCTTGCCGCCCTTTCCCGAGCCACGGGGTTTTACAAGAGCACGCTCTTGCGGCTTATCGCCTCGCTTGAAAACGCGGCCCTGGTGGTGCGCCGCGCGGACGGCCGCTATTCGCTGGGGCCTTACGCCCACCACCTGGGACGCGCCTACGAAGCCACCTACCGGCTGACGGAAACCATTCTGCCGCTGCTGCAAGGCCTGGTCGACAAGGGCACCGAAAGCGCGTCGTTCCACGTCTACCACGACGCGCATTCCCGCGTGTGCGTGCTGCGCGTCGATTCGCACCACTCCACCTTGGACCGCATCCGCGTGGGTGATCTGCTGCCGCTGGACAAGGGCGCCGCCGGCAAGCTGCTGACGGCCTATCTGGTGGAAGGCAAGTCACCCGCCGAAGTGGGCCTGATGCTGACCTCCATGGGCGAACGCGACCCGAATTGCGCCGCCGTGGCCAGCCCGGTGTTCGGCCCGGACGGCGACATCTGCGGGGCCATTTCCTTGTCGGGTCCCAAGGAACGCTACTCGCCGGCCGCCGTCAAGAAGATGGCCAAGCTGGTGCAGGAAGCCGCGGCCGACGCCACGCGATCCCTGGGCGGACGCTGGCCGTCAGCGAAGTAAAAAGCAGCGCCAGCCCTATACCGCCGTCCCCGCGTTCGGCCTGACCACATCCACAAACCGTTGCAGCAACGGGGCCGCGTCATCGCGCCGGTACGCCAGCAGCAGGCGACTGGTGGCGTCGGGCGTATCCAGGCTGCGATACACCACGCCGGGGATGCCGGTGCGTGCATAGGTGTCGGGAAGCACCGAAATGCCCATCCCGGCGGCCACCAACCCAACGATCGTCGCCCCTTCGCGGGCCTCTTGCATCAGGCGCGGCGCGAAGCCCGCGCGGCTGGCCAGCACCATCACGTGCTCGAACAAGCCGCAACCCAGCCCGCGCGGAAACAGAATGAAGGGTTCATCGGCCAGCGCCGCCATGGGCAAGGGGCTTTGCGTGTCGGCCAGCGCATGCCAGGCCGGCAGCACCACCACCAGGCGGTCGGTCCACAAGTCCAGCGTCTGGATGTTGGGCGGTGGGCAAAACAGCAGCGACGGGCGCAAGAACCCCACGTCGATGCTCTTGTCTGCCAGCGCTTGAAGCTGCTGCCCGGTGGACATATGAATCAGGTCGGCGCGGGCGGCGGGATGGCTGCTGCGAAACGTCTGCACCACGCGCGGAAACGCTTCGGCCATAGGCACCGAGGCCGTGAACGCGATGCGGATTTCACCAGCCTCGCCTTGTGAGGCCAGGCGCACCACTTCGGCGGCGCGGTCCAGATTGCCCAGCGCGCGCCGCGCCTGTTCCAGGAACAAGGCGCCCGCCGTGGTCAGGGCGACGTTGCGTTTATCGCGTTCCAGCAGCACCGCGCCCAGTTCGGTTTCCAGAGCCTTGACCTGCAAGCTCAGGGGCGGTTGGCTCACGTGCAGGCGCCGGGCGGCGGCGCTGAAGCTCAGCTCCTCGGCCACGGCAACGAAATAGCGAAGTTGGCGGAAGTCCAATTTATTTGAAAACCAAATAAGTCGCTGGCGGAAAAAGTATTGGACGATATTAGTCCTGCCCCAGCACCATGTCGACACTAGAACAAGCACACAGGAGACATTGATGCAGAAGACATATCTCGCCCGTTTTGGCGTGGCCCTGGGAATGGTTGCGGGGCTGGCGGCGCCGTTGGGCGCGTATGCCGCGGACACCTTTCCCGACAAGCCGGTGCGCATCGTCGTGCCGTACGCGGCGGGTGGCGGCGTGGACATCGTGACGCGATTGATCACGCAGAAAATGGCCGAAGAACTCAAGCAGCCGGTCATCGTCGACAACCGCCCCGGCGCCGCCACCAACATCGGCATGGAGCACGTGGCGCGCGCGGAGCCGGATGGCTACACCTTGCTTACCGCCTCGAACACGCTGGCCAGCAATGCGGCGCTGTTCCCGAAACTGAACTTCAATCCCGCCAAGGATTTCGCCCCCATCGGCGCCATCGGCTTCGCGCCGCTGGTCGTGGTGGTGCGTAGCGACGCCAGCGCCAAGACCTTGAAAGACCTGGTCGCGCAAGGCCGCGCCAACCCCGACAAGCTGACGTATGGCTCGGCGGGCAACGGCAGTTCGGGCCATCTGGGCAGCGAACTCCTCAAGTCCGAGGGCGGCTTCAAGGCGCTGCACATTCCGTACAAGGGCGGCTCGCCCGCCGTGACCGACCTGTTGGGCGGCCGGCTGTCCTTCATGTCGATCAACCCGCTGGAAGTGGTCTCGCACGTCCAGGCCGGCAAGCTGCGCGCATTGGCCGTGCTGAACCCGCATCCGGCCAAGCTGCTGCCCGACGTGCCTACCGCCGCATCCCAAGGCATGTCGGGCGCGGATGCCACCGTGTGGTGGGGGCTGGTTGGCCCGGCCGGCATGCCCGAGCCCGTGGTCAAGCGCTTGAACAAGGCATTGCAGGCCGCGCTGGCGGACCCGGCCTTCCAACAACGCATGAGCGAGATCGGCGCCGAAGTCACGCCAGGTAGCGCCGCGGACTTTGGTCGCTTCGTGGCCGATGAATCGGTGAAGTGGACCAAGGTGATCCGCGACGCCGGCATCAGCGCAGACTGAACGGCCTTTATTTTTCAGGAAGAAAGCATGAGCAGCACAACTCAAAACGGCCTGATCGTCAGCGCCCATTCGGCGGATTTCGTCTGGCGCGCGGGCGGCGCCATTGCCCTGTACGCGCAGCGCGGCTTCAACATGACCGTGGTGTGCCTGTCGTTCGGCGAGCGCGGCGAATCGGCCAAGCTCTGGCGTGAGCCGGGCATGACGCTGGAAAAGGTCAAGACGGCACGGCGCGAAGAAGCCACGCGCGCCGCGTCGATATTGGGCGCGTCGGTGCGCTTTCTGGATTGCGGTGATTATCCGCTGCGCGTCAGCGACGACGCCTTGTTCCAACTGGCCGACATCTATCGCGAACTGCGGCCGGCTTTCGTGCTGACGCACTCGCTGAAAGACCCCTACAACTTCGACCACCCGCTTGCCACCCATGTGGCGCAAGAGGCGCGCATCATCGCCCAGGCGCACGGGCATCGGCCGGACCAGCCCGTGCTGGGCGCGCCGCCCGTGTTCCTGTTCGAGCCGCACCAGCCCGAGCAATGCGAATGGAAGCCCGAGGTGCTGCTGGACATTTCATCTGTATGGGACGTGAAGCGCCGCGCCTTTGAAACCATGGCCGCGCAGGAACACTTGTGGGAGTACTACACGCGCGTGGCCTTGCAGCGCGGGGTGCAGGCATCGCGCAATTCCGACCTGAAGATCACGCATGCCGAGGGCTATCAGCGGATATTCCCGCAAGTGACGGGAGCCTTCGCATGAGCACACGCGCCATCGCCGTACGCAACATCCCGCGTGCGGAACCCGCCGTGATCGCTCGCTTGCAGGCGGCCGGCGTGTCCACCGTGCATGAAGCCCAGGGCCGCTCCGGGCTGCTGCAACCGTATCTGCGCCCCGTCTGGCGCGGCGCGGCCATCGCGGGCAGCGCCGTCACCGTGCTGGCCCAACCGGGCGACAACTGGATGCTGCACGTGGCGGTGGAACTGTGCCAACCCGGCGATGTGCTGGTCGTGGCCTGCACCACCGAGAATCACGACGGCATGTTTGGCGAACTGCTGGCCACGTCCTGCGCCGCGCGCGGCGTGCGTGGCCTGGTCATCGATGCCGGCTGCCGCGACGTGATGGCCTTGGAAGCCATGCGCTTTCCGGTCTGGTCGCGCGCGGTGTCGGCCAAGGGCACCGTGAAGGCCACGCCAGGCAGCGTCAACGTGCCGGTGGTGTGCGCCGGCGCGCTGGTGCGGCCGGGCGACATCATCGTGGCCGATCAAGATGGCGTGGTGGTGGTGGAACGCCAGCACGCCTTGTCGGTGGCGGATGCCAGCGAGGCGCGTCTGAAGAAAGAAGACGCCACGCGCGCAAGGTTGGCCGCCGGCGAGCTGGGCCTGGACATCTACGGCATGCGCGACAAGCTGCGCGCGGCGGGGCTGGTGTATGTGGATGGGCCGGATCAGGCCGAATAGCAGGAACGCGCCGGCCACCAGCCAGTCGAGCAATGGCGCGCCAACTTGACAGCCCTGCTTGCGACGCCAGAACATACGCCGATCCCTCGAAACGCGTTGCAAGGACCTTCTGGCATGGCTGAATCCCCCACTGACACCGCTGCCCTGGCGCGGACGTGCCAAAGCCTGTACGCCACGCTGCGGCAAGACGCGCCGCTGGTGCAATGCCTGACCAATTTCGTGTCCATGAACATCGCGGCCAATGTGTTGCTGGCGATGGGCGCGTCGCCCGCGATGGTGCACGCCACCGACGAAGCGCCGGAGTTCGCGTGCGTGGCGGGCGCGGTGGTCATCAACATCGGTACGCTGTCCGCGCCCTGGTTGGAAAGCATGCTGCTGACCGCCGCGTCCGCGCGCCAGGCCGGCATTCCCTGGGTGCTGGACCCCGTGGCCCATCACGCCACCGCCTTCAGGCGCGACGCCGTGCGGCAACTGCTGGCCTTGCAGCCGACCATCGTGCGCGGCAACGCGTCGGAGATCATTGCGTTGGCGGGCGGCCACAGTGCCGGCAAGGGCGTGGACGCGCGCGACGCCGTGGCGCAGGCGGAACAATCGGCCCGCGACATCGCCACCGCGCATCGCACCGTGGTGGCCGTGACCGGAGAAACCGATTACGTCACCGACGGCCAACGTTCGGTGCGCGTCACGGGCGGGTCGCCGCTGATGCCGCGCGTGACCGCCACCGGCTGCGCGTTGACGGCGCTGGTCGGCGCCTTTGCGGCGGTATCCAAAGACGATCCGTATACGGCGGCAGTCGCCGCCCTGTCCTGCTTTGCCATCGCGGGCCGGCGCGCGGGCGCACTGTCGGAAGGACCCGGTTCATTCGCATGGCGCTTCCTGGATGCGTTGGCGTCGCTGGAGACCGACAGCCTGACCAGGGAATCGCCGCTGCGCTAATACGGGCTGCGTTTGCGCGCCCACGCGATTCATGTCACGCCCAGGTCACACACCATCCCCACACTCGGATTCCTTCATGACACGGAGGAATGACGGTGAAGCCACACGTACGAAAACTGTTCGCGGTATCCGCCAGCGTTGCGCTCATGGCGGGCCTGACCGCCTGCGGCGGCGATGACGCCGATGACGATGACACCGGCGCGGTGACCCCGCCCGTTGCCAGCGTGCCGCAAGGCGCCGCGCTGGAAGTGGCGATTCTGGCCACGACCGACCTGCATGCCAACGTGCTGGGTTACGACTACTACAAGCTGGCCGAAGACAAGAGCTACGGCGTGGACCGCAGCGCGACGCTGATCGCCAACGCCCGCAAGCAGCACGCCAACACGCTGCTGTTCGACAATGGCGACACCATCCAGGGCACCGCGCTGTCCGACTACCAGGCGCTGGTGGCGCCCGTGCAGTGTTCGGACATGATCGCCATCTACAAGCAGATGAACCTGCTGGCCTACGACGCGGGCACGATGGGCAATCACGAATTCAACTACGGTCTGCCCTATCTGTCGCAGATCACGAACGTGGACTTCGGCCTGGCGGGCATCGGCAAGGGCACGGCCCAGACCAACCCCGCCGGCGCCAAGGACTGCGCCGCGCCGGCCTTCCCGTTTGTGTCGGCCAACGTGGTGTCGGCCGCCAGCAAGCAACCGATCTTCAAGCCCTGGGTGCTGTTGGACAAAACCTTCAAGGCCACGGACGCCGCCGGCAACGCGATCGACGTGCCGTTCAAGGTGGGCGTGATCGGGTTTGCCCCGCCGCCGATCCTGCAATGGGACAAGGCCAACCTGGAAGGCCATGTGCAAGTCACGGGCTGGAAAGAAACCGCGCAACGCTACGTGCCCGACATGAAGGCGGCGGGCGCCGACATCATCGTGGCGCTGGCGCATGGCGGCATCGACATGAAGACCGCCTACGACCCCGCAATGGAGAACGGCGCGGGCTACTTGAGCCAGGTGCCCGGCATCGACGCGCTGATCACCGGCCACCAGCACTTGCTGTTTCCGGACACCAGCGCCACGTCGACATTCGTTGGCCAGCCCGGCGTGGACCCGGTGCGCGGCCTGGTCAACGGCGTGCCGGCCGTGCAAGCGGGCCAATGGGGCAACAACCTGGGCCAGATCACGCTGAAGCTGGCCTACGACAAGGGCTGGCGCGTGCAGCAGGACGCGACCACGGTGCAGCGCATTTCCACGCGCCTGACCGCGCAAAGCGGTTCGACGCCGGCCACCTACGTTGCCCCCGACACCGCCGTGCAGCAGTTGGTGCAGACCGAGCACGCCGCCACCATCGACTACGTGAAGACGCCGATCGGCCAAAGCCAGTTCGACATGGCGACCTATTACGCGCTGACGGGTGACGTGTCGGCGCTGCAAATCGTCAACATGGCGCAGATTGACTACCTGCAGGACTACATCGCCAAGAACAACCCGGCCTACGCCGCCCTGCCCATCCTGTCGGCCGCCGCGCCGTTCAAGGGCGGGCGCAATGGGCCGGGCGACTTCACCTTCGTGAAGCAAGGCAATGTGGCCATCAACAACGCGGCCGACCTGTACCTGTACCCGAACACCTTGCAGGTGGTGCGCGTCACGGGCGACACCGTGCGATTGTGGCTGGAGAAGACCGCCGAACAGTTCAAGCAGATCGACCCTGCCCAGGTCGCGCCGCAAGACTTGGTCGACACAAGCTTCCCCACGTTCAACTTCGACGTGCTGTACGCACCGGGCAATGCGCTGAAATACGAGATCGATGTGAGCCAGCCCAAGGGCTCGCGCATCTCGGGCCTGACCTACCAGGGCGCGCCCGTGGATCCGGCGGCAGAGTTCCTGGTGGTCACCAACAACTACCGCGCCAGCGGCGGCGGCGACTTTCCCGGCCTGGCGGGCGGCAAGGGCGACATCGTGTTGCAAGCCCCGGACGCCAGCCGCGACGTGCTGATTAGCTTCATCAAGAAAAACCCGACGCTGGACCTGGCCACCTACGGCCTGGACCGCAGTTGGCGCTTCAAGCCGTTGAGCGCGTTGGCGGGCCCCGTGGTGTTCTGGTCGGTGCCGGGCACCCTGCCGATGGCGGTGGCGCACGGCGTGACCAATGTCAGCGTGTATGACGCCACCCCGGACGCAACGACGCAGTTGTCGCGCTACGCGGTGGATCTCAGCCAGTAAGCGCGGCAGACATGTGGATGACAGCTTGGGGTGCTTACAATAGCGCTGTTGCGTTGCAACATTCCTCGAATCACCCCTAGCCATCCCCATGTCTCACCCTGCTTCCCCGCAGCACCGGCCCGCGCTGGTGCTGCTTGCCCTAGCTGTGGGCAGCTTCGCCATCGGAACCACCGAGTTCGCCACGATGAGCCTGCTGCCTTATTTTTCGCAGTCATTGGGCATCGACGCGCCCACGGCCGGCCACGTCATCAGCGCCTATGCGCTGGGCGTGGTGGTCGGCGCGCCGATCCTTGCCGTGCTGGGCGCAAAGATGCCGCGCCGCCGCCTGCTGATCGCCCTGATGGGGCTGTTCGCCGTGGGCAACGGCCTGAGCGCCATCGCGCCCGACTATCACTGGATGCTGTTCTTCCGCTTTCTCAGCGGGCTGCCCCACGGCGCGTACTTCGGCATTGCGTCGCTGGTGGCCAGTTCGCTGGTGCCGGCCAACCGCCGCACCATGGCCGTGGGCCGCGTGTTTCTGGGCCTGACCGTGGCCACTATCATCGGCGTGCCCATGGCCAACTGGCTGGGCCAGGTGGTCGGCTGGCGCTGGAGCTTCGGCCTGGTGTCGCTATTGGCGGTGCTGACCATGATCAGCGTGGCCGTCTACGCCCCCGACACGCCCGCCGACCACAAGGCCAGCCCGCTGCGCGAACTAAGCGCGCTGGGCCGGGGCCAGGTCTGGATCACGCTGGCGATCGGCGCGGTGGGTTTTGGCGGCTTGTTCTCGGTGTACACGTACCTGGCCGACACGCTGACCGCCGTCACGCAAGTCGCGCCCAGCACCGTGCCCTTCGTGCTCAGCGCGTTTGGCGTGGGGCTGACGGTGGGCAACATGGTGGTGCCGATCTTCGCGGACCGCGCCGTGATGCGCACGGCGGGCTTGCTGCTGGTGTGGTCGGCCGTGGTGCTGGCGCTGTTTCCGCTGATGGCGCACAACGTCTGGCTGATCACGCTGAACGTCTTTCTGGTGGGCGTGGGCGGCGCGCTGGGCACGGTGCTGCAAACCCGCTTGATGGATGTGGCGGGCGACGCCCAAGGCTTGGCCGCCGCCCTGAACCATTCCGCCTTCAACACCGCCAATGCGCTGGGCCCCCTTCTGGGCGGCCTGGCGATTGCCGCCGGCTACGGCTGGACGTCCACCGGCTGGGTGGGCAGCCTGCTGGCCCTGGGCAGCATGCCCTTGTGGCTGTGGGCCGTGATGCTGGAGCGACGCCACCGCGCCGCGCGCCAGGCTCAACTGGTCGCCAGCACGGAATCGGCATAACAGGCCCTGCACTGCCTAGCGGTAATACACGCAGATGCGCTTGCCACCGATGTCATGCACATCGATCGGCAGTTCATACAGGGGGCTCAGCACCTCGGGCCGGATCAGTTCCGCCGGGGTGCCTTGGTGGGCCACGCGGCCCTGGCGCATCGCCACGATGCGGTCCGCATAGCTGGACGCGAAATTGATGTCGTGCAGCACCAGCACCACGGTCTTGCCCAGCTCATCCGCCGCGCGGCGCAAGGTGCCCATCATCGCCACCGCGTGCTTCATGTCCAGGCTGTTCAAGGGTTCGTCCAGCAACACGTAGCGCGTGTCCTGGCACAGCACCATCGCCACAAAGGCGCGCTGTCGCTGTCCGCCCGACATCTCGTCCAGATAGCGGTCAGCCAGCGGTTCCAGGTTCAGGTACGCAAGCGCGCGGTCGATGTGGGCCTTGTCGTCCAGCGTCAGCCGGCCGCCCGTGTACGGAAACCGGCCGAACGCCACCAGGTCCCTCACGGTCAGGCGCAGCGGCAGGTGGTTGTCTTGCCGCAGGATGGCCAGGCGGCGCGCCAGCTCGCGGCTGTCCGCGCGCGTCACGTCCAGCCCGTCCACCCGGATCTGCCCGGCGGACACGGGCAGCAGGCGGCTCACCATGGAAAGCAAGGTGGACTTGCCCGCGCCATTGGGGCCGATGATGGCGGTTACGCCCTGGGCCGGCAGTTGCAGGGTGACGTCATCCACCACCACGCTATCGCCGTATTGCTTGCTGACTTTTGCGATGTCTATCATCGGCGCCCCTTGCGCAAGATCAGGGCAAGGAACATCACCCCGCCCACGAATTCAATGACCACGCTGACGGTGGTGTTCAAGCCCAGCACACGCTCCAGCAATGTCTGCCCGCCCACCAGGAAGATGACGCCCAACAGGGTCGCGGCGGGCACGGTGTATTTATGCTTGTCGGACCCCATGGCCTGGTAAGCCAGGTTGCTGACCAAGAGGCCAAAGAACGTCACCGGGCCAACCAGCGCCGTGGATACCGACACCAGCACCGCAATGGCCGCCAGCGTCAGCATCAGGCTGCGGCGATAGTCCACGCCCAGATTCACGGCGATGTCGCGCCCCAGCGCCAGCACGTCGTAGCGATGGCGCAAGCGCCACACCACCAGCGTCGCCACGCAGACGGCTGCCAGCGCAATCGGCAAGAGCGACACGCGCACCGTATTGAAGCTGGCGAACATGCGGTCTTGCAGCACCAGGAATTCGTTGGGGTCGATCAGGCGCACCACGAAATTGGACAAGCTGCGAAACAGCAGTCCGAAGATAATGCCCACCAGCATCATCAGATGCAGGCTGCGCACCGCATCCGAAAACAGCCAGCGAAACAGCAGGCAGGCAAACGCGGTCATCGCGCAGACTTCCAGCAGAAACGCGGCCACGGGATGCTCGGCCGCAACCGCCGCCTGGCCGAAGCCGAACACCACCACCGCCTGGATCAACAGGTACAGCGCGTCAAAGCCCATGATGGCGGGCGTCAGGATGCGGTTGTGCGTGACGGTCTGGAACAGCACCGACGACACCGCCACGGCGTACGCCACCAGCAGCATCGCAAGCAGCTTGCCGCCACGAAACGGAATCACGAACGACCACTGGCCGTTGGCGCCCAAGGTCATGAACGCCACCACGCAAAGCAGCGCGGCGGCGGCCAGCCACAGCAGGCGCGCGCGTTGCGGTGCGCGTGGCACGGCGCGGGTAGCGCCATAGAAAGCGGTATCAACCAAGGCGATTCCTCCGCAGGCGCAGCAAGCCCAGGAACAGGATGCTGCCGACCACGCCGACCACGGTGCCGATCGGGATTTCGTAGGGGTGGATCACCAGCCGGCCGATGATGTCGCAGGCCAGCACGAACACGCCACCCAGCGCCGCCACCCACGGAATGGCGCGCCGCATGTTGTCGCCCAGCACCAGGCTGACGGCGTTGGGCACGATCAGCCCCAGAAACGGAATGCCGCCCGCCGTCACCACCACCACCGCCGAAATGGCCGACACAATCAGCAGGCCCACGAAGGTCAAGCGCGCGTGGTTCAGGCCCAGGTTGGACGCGAATTCTCGCCCCATGCCCGCCACGGTATAGCGGTCGGCGGCGGCGTAGGCGGCGCATGCCAGCGCAAAGCCGATCCACAGCAATTCATAGCGGCCGCGCAACACGCCCGAGAAATCGCCCGTGGTCCAGGCGTGCAGCGATTGCAGCAGGTCGAATCGGAAAGCCAGGAAGGTGGTTGCCGCGTGGATGACGCCGCCCAAAATCAAACCGATCAACGGCACGATGAAGGGCGTGCGCAGTGGCACGCGGCGCAGCAGCGCCAGGAACAGCAAGGTGCCGGCCAAGGCAAAGCCCGTAGCGGTAAGCATCTTGCCGATCACCGGCGTGTCGGGCGCCAGCAAGGTGATGACCAGGATGCCCAGCGTGGCTGATTCCACGGTGCCGGCGGTGGTGGGTTCCACGAAGCGGTTGCGCACCAGCATCTGCATGATCAGGCCCGCCACCGCCAACGCCATGCCGGCCAGCAGCAAGGCCAGCGTGCGCGGCACGCGGCTGACCATCAGCAGGCGCCAGGCGCGCTCGGCCTCTTCGCCGCCGCCCCATAGCGCCGTGAGCGACAACGTGCCCGCGCCCAGGCTGACGCTGGCCACGCACAGCGCCGCCAGCAGCATCAACACCGCGGCCAGGCCGCCCCAACCGCTTAGCACCCGCCGCCAGTTCACAAACGCCCTTCTTGTACAGCCGCCATGTTGCTGACATTCAGGTTGCTGACTTTCATACCGCTGACTTTCATACTGCTTACTTCCATGCTGCTTACTTGCCCGCCGCCAACGCCGCCGCGATGTCGTCCACGTTCTGCTGCATGGCCGTCAAGCCGGCACTGCCCAGCAAATACCAGTTGAAGCCATTCAAATACACCACGCGCTTGTTCTTCCACGCCTTGGTGGGACGCATCAGTTCGTTGTCCAGCATGCGCTGCGCCGACACGCCTTCCCGGCCAATCGCGGCATCGCGGTCAATCACGAAGAGCCAGTCCGGGTCCATCTCGGCGATGAATTCAAACGAGACGGCCTGGCCGTGGTTCGACACATTCAAATCCTTGGAGGCCGGCTTGATGCCGAACGCATCGTGGATGACGCCAAAGCGCGAACCCGGGCCATAGGCGCTCATCTTGCCGCCGGTGGTCAGCACGATCAGCGCCGTGCCGGCCGTGGCCGCCTGGCTATGCAGCGCGGAGATGGACGCGCGCAAGGCATCCAACTGCTGCTTGGCCTGCGCCTCTTTGCCGTAGATGGCGGCCAGGGTTTCGGTGTTGCGCGTCACGCTGCCCACCAGATCGCGCGGGTTGACTGTCAGGTCAACGGTGGGCGCCAGCTTGGACAGCTCATCGTATTTGGGCGCCGACCGGCCGGCCACGAAGATCACCTGCGGCTGCGCGGCGTGGATCACCTCGTAGTTGGGTTCAAACAGCGAGCCGACTTTCAGGTAGCGCTCGTCGGCGTACTGCGCCAATTGCGGCGGCAGTTTGGCGACGGTGGGCACACCCGCCACTTCCACGCCCAACGCGTGCATCGTGTCCAGCACCGCCATGTCCATGACGATGGTCTTCTTCGGATTGGCCGGCACGTTGGTCTCGCCGCGCGCATGCTTGACGGGCACGGTGGCCTGCGCCGCGCACACACCAACCGCCGCGCTCAGCGCCAACGCGGCGCCCGCCTGTAGCAACCAACGGCGGGCACAGCCCTTTTTTTCCAACATCGTCATAGAGCCCTCTGTGTAGTGCGGGGGGACGAGAAGCGCCCCCCCTTGTTCATTGCGATCAGAATTTCACGCCCACGCCCAGCCAGTAACGGCGGCCGTCTTCCACGTACTCGTAGTCGTCATACGTGACCTGCTTGTCGAACAGGTTGTAGATGCCGGCGTACACCGACACGGTCTTGTTCACCGCGTACGACGCGCCCATGTCCACGAAGGTGTAGGACGGCGCCACCACGGATGACGACGACGCGCCCGTGGTCGGCTGGCTTTCCTTGCCGCGGTAGTTCACGCGCGCCCAGGCTTCCAGCGCATCGGACGCCTGCCAGTTCACCGTGGTGGTGAACAAGTGCTTGGGCAGTTGGTTCAGCGGTTCGCCCTTGTACTGGCCCGACTTCTGTTCCGACTTGGTGAACGTGTAGCTGCTGGTCAAAGACAAATCGCGCGCCAACGGCAGCTTCATGCTGGCTTCGACGCCACGCGACACGGCCTTGTCCACGTTCATGTAGGTGGTGGGATTGGAGCCGAACTGGTTGGGGCCTTCCGTGCATTGCGACAAGGGGCAAGCCACGCGGGTGATCTTGTCCTTGAAGTCGTTGTTGAACAAAGTCAGGCCGGCGTTGAAGCCTTCGCCGTCGTCATACAGAATGCCGATTTCCTCGGTAACCGACTTCTCGGGCGTCAGATCCGGGTTGCCGTACATGTTGCCGCCCCGGCTGACCTGGCCCCAGCCCGCCACCGTCTGGCGCAGGTCCGGTGCGCGGAAACCCGTGGACACGCCGCCCTTCAAGGTCCAGCGCTCGGCCATGTGCCACACGCCATACAGGCGCGGGCTGAAATGGGTGCCGAAGTTTTCGTCTTCGTCCATGCGCAGGCCGGTGGTAACGGCAAACGATTCGGTCAGGCGCCATTCGTCTTCGGCAAACAAGGCCCACTGATAGCGGTCGATCTTGTTGGGGCCACCCGACAGTTGGTTGCCCGTCTGGTCATTCAAGCGCTGGCTCAGGTAGGTGCCGCCCAGGGTCAGCATGTGCGAGCCCAACGGTAGGGTCCAGCTTGTTTGAAGATTCAGGTTCTTGACCTTCATCTGGCGCGAGCGGTTGTCGAATTCTTCCTGCTGCACATAGCTGTCCGACACGCCCCAACCCCAACGCCCGGTGTGCGACAGCGCCCACTTGTTGCTGCGGTAGTCGTTCTGGCCCGACGCCGGGCAGCCCGTGCGCGGGCACGCCACGCCCGGCGCCAGCGGGGCCACCGTCTTGCCCAACGTTTCCTGCATTTTCTGGCGCATCGTGGTGGCTTCCAGCACGATGTCGTGATCGCGGTTGGGCGTCAGCGCCAGCTTGGCCGTGACGCTATCCGAATTGCGCTTGCGAAAGCCATTGACGATGTCGTCTTCGTCGCGTTGCGAGGCCTGGCCGTAGATCTGCAAGCCCAGCAAATCGTTCTTGATGGGACCCGCCAGGTAGAAGTTGCCCTGGTAGATGTCGCCCGATTTATTGCTTTCCTGAATGGTCGTATCCATGCGGATCTCGCCGCCCCATTCATCGGGAACCTTGCGGGTGATGATGTTGATCACCCCGCCCATGGCGTCCGAGCCATACAGCGACGACATCGGGCCGCGCACCACTTCGATGCGCTCGATGGCGGCCAGCGGCGGCGTCCAGCCGCCTTCCACGCCGGCGGAATCCGAGTTGGTGCGGGTTTCACGAGAGCTCTGGCGCTTGCCGTCGATCAAGATCAGCGTGTATTGCGGGCCCATGCCACGCAGGCTGATGTCCTGGCGGTCACCGCCCCCCGTGATGATGACGCCCGGCACTTCCAGCAAGGCGTCGTTCACGTCGCGGTAGAACTTCTTGTCCAGGTCTTCGCGGGTGATCACGCTGATGGAGGCGGGCGCATCCTGAATCTGCTGTTCGTAGCCGCTGGCCGTCACCACGACGGTTTCCAGGGTCTTGGTGTCGCTGGCGTTCTGCGCCCACGCCGCCCCCGGGCCCATGCCCAAACCCGCTGCGCAAAGTGCCGCCGCCAACTGCGTGCGCGGTGTCAAACCACGGCCGCCCAAGGCCAGATCGTTGCTGCTCATGATGGTCGCTTGCTCCCGTACCAGACCTTGCCGCGCCCCTTGCGCGGCCTTGGGCCTGCCTCTTATTTCTTAATGAAAACTATTCTCATATTAGAATTGAGGCCTTCGGAACCCGGCAAACACCTTTCCGCAACTTTTATCTTCTTCGCACTTCTTGACACTCCGGCGGGCGGCCATCGGCCACACTACCGGGTGCGGAACCCTCTACGAATGCTTTATTCCCAATCAGCGGTAGCGCGCCGCATCCTGCTTATCGACGACGACGTCGAACTGGCGCAGATGCTGCAGGAATACCTGGAACCCAATCATTGCCTGCTCAGCCTGGCTCACACGGGCGCCCACGGGCTTGCCCTGTTGGCGCAGCAAGACTACGACCTGATCCTGCTGGACCTGATGCTGCCGGACGGCAATGGCCTGGACCTGCTCAAGCAATACCGGCAACGGTCGCGGCGCCCGGTCATCATGTTCACGGCGCACGGCGGTGAAACCGACCGCGTGCTGGGGCTGGAGTTCGGCGCCGACGACTATCTGGCCAAGCCCTTCAGCCCGCGCGAGCTCAAGGCGCGCATGACGGCGGTGCTGCGGCGTTTTGAAGAAATGCCGGAACCCACCCGGCCCAACCTGACGGTGGGCGCCTTGTCGCTGGACCCCGCCACGGGCCGCGCGCGGCTGGACACCGAAGACGTGCCGCTGACGGGCGCCGAGCAGCGCATCCTGGAACTGCTGATGCGCGCCCCCGGCCAGGTGGTGGCACGCGAGCAGATCGGCTTGTACGCGCTGGGCCGACGGCCTGACCGCTACGACCGCAGCATCGACACCCACATCAGCGCCTTGCGCAAGAAACTGCATCTGGACCAGGCCAACGGCACGCTATCGATCCGCAACCTGCGCGGCCTGGGCTATGTGCTGGCGGGTTCGGCCTGATGCGGTGGTTGTTACCCACGCGGTCGCTGTTCTGGCGCGCGTTCCTGACGTTCTGGTCCGCCATGGCCATCATCCTGGTGTGCGGCATGCTGTTCACGGCGGCCGTCGCCTGGTATCGCATCAATTCCCTGGACGGCCTTAATCCCGCCAGCCTGACGCACGACGCGGAGCAGGTGGCGCGCATTCATGGCGAAGGCGGCCTGCAACGCTGGGTTGAAGCGATGGACCAGCGCTATTCGGCGCTGAAGATCTACATCCTGGATGCGAACGACACCGAAATCCTGGGCCGCACGCTGCCCGCCCGCATGCACGATTGGCTCAGCGCCTATCGCGCCGCGTCGGACCGGCCCACGCAGGCGGAACTGCTGGCGCCCGAGACCTCGGGCCAGCGCGTGTCATGGTGGCAACCCCAGCTTTTGGTGCTGCCTGATGGCTCCGAACGGCTGATGCTGTTTTTGCCGTTTGATTCCTCGCACTGGGAGGTGCTGGGGCTGTCGCCCGTGGCGCTGGCCTTGCTGCTGTTTGCGCTGGCGGTCACGGCGCCCTTCTGCTGGGCGCTGACGCGCCACGTCACCGCGCCCTTGACCCAGTTGCGCCACACTACGCATGCCTTGGCGGCGGGCGACCTGGACGCCCATACACCGGCCAAGCTGGCCGGACGCAAAGACGAACTTGGCCTGCTGGCACGCGACTTCAACGCCATGGCGGACCGCCTGAAGGCGGTGGTGGATACGCGCGAACAATTGCTGCACAACATCGCGCACGAGCTGCGCTCGCCGCTGGCCCGCTTGCGTCTTGCCAGCGAACTGGCGCGCCGCAAGGACGAACGCCAGGACCTGCAACTGGACCGCATCGAACGCGAATGCGAGCGGCTGGATGCCTTGGTCGGCAGCACCTTGCGGTTGGCCCGCCTGGGCGCCCTGCCCGAACCGCGCGACTTGCTGGACTTGACCGACATCGTCAGCGCGGTGGTGGACGACGCCCGCTTTGAAGCCGGCGAACAGCAACTACGCATCGTGTGGGATCCGCAAGCGCCGGTGCCCATCATCGGGGACCGCGACAGCCTGTCCAGCGCCATCGAAAACGTCATGCGCAACGCGCTGCGCTTCGCGCCCGCCCACAGCGCCATCCGGGTGCGGCTGCTGGAAAGCGCCGACGTTGTTGGCGTTGAAATTGAAGACCGGGGTCCCGGGGTTGCGCAGGAAGACCTGGAATCCCTGTTCGAACCTTTTTTCCGCGCCGCGTCGGGCGCCAACACACCCGGTTCCGGCGCGGGCCTGGGACTGTCCATCGCCCAGGCCGCGGTGGCCGCGCACAAGGGCCGCATCCGGGCGCGCAACGTCTCGCCGCAAGGCTTGAGCGTGCGCATCGAGCTGCCGCGCGAGGCACGGCCGCCCTTGCCCACCGGGCGGCCCACCGGCGTCAGAACGTGATGTTCGCCGATACCCACAAGCGGCGGCCTTCCAGCACCTGACGGTACGAGTTGGTCCAGTTGGCGTTCGCGGCGGGCGTGGTGGAACCCACCTTCGTCGGGCCGTAGTTCACGAAGTTCTTGTCGAACAGGTTGAACACCGACGCCGACAAGGTCACGTTCTTGTTGACGATATACGACCCACCCGTGCTGGCCAGCCAGTACGGGTCGTAGAACACCTGCTCTTTTTCCCAGTTCATGTTGTTGAACTGCTTGGCGCGGTATTCGCCCCGCGCCCAGACATTGAACTGGTCGTTGATGCGCCAGTTCAGGCCCAGGTTCAGGGCGTGGCGCGGTTGTGAGCCCAGCGGTTGGCCTTCCTTATCGCCCGAGGTCACTTCGCTGGCGGTCAGCGTGTAATTGCCGTTGAACGATACGCCGCCGCCCAACGGCACGCGGCCGCCCAGTTCAAAGCCCTGGATGGTGGCGGTATCCACGTTCACGCGCTGCGAGAAGTCGGCCACGGGGATGCCGTTGCGCCCCCAGACGCCCAAGTCCAGGCACCCGGCCACCGGGCCACCCACGGCCAGGCAATTGGGCACACTTTGGCTGTCGATCTTGTCCTTGAACTTGGTATGGAATGCCGTCAGGTTGCCGGACAGGCCCTCGCCGTCGTCAAACAGCAGGCCCAATTCAGACGCGGTGCTGCTTTCCGGCTTCAGTTGCGAGTTGCCCAGCAAGGGCTTGGTGCCCTGCGCGCCCAGGCCGATGATGCCGTCGGTCATCAGGTTGATGTCGGGCGTCTTGTAGCCCTTGCTGACACCGCCCTTGACCGTCCACTTAGGCGTGGCGTTCCAGACCAGGTAGCCGCGCGGGCTCCACTTGCCGCCGAACTGCTCGTTGCGGTCGTAGCGGGCGCCGGCCGTCAGCGCCAGGTCGTCGACAATGCGCCATTCGTCTTCGGCGAACAGCGCCCATTGATACTGGCGCTGGTCCAGCGGCGCGGCCCCCAGCGTGTCCTTGAAATGCTGCTCGCGCCACTGCCCGCCCACGGTCAGGTTGTGCCGTTCGTTGAACAGCGGCGTTGTCCACTTGGTGTCGAACACCCAGTTGTCGTATTCCAGGTCGCGCTTGTCGCCGTCTGTGGGGCGGCGCGGCCAGTTCATGGGGTTGGTGCGGCCGATGGTGTCGGTGGTGTCGTAAACAATGCTGGTGTCGGAACTGACCGAACCGCTGTAGCGACCCAGGTGCGTCAGCGCGTAACGCTGGCGGTTGAACTTCAATTCGGGCTCGTAGCCGCCGCCCTGGCGCTTGGGCGCGATGCTGCTGTTCAGCGTGCCCAGTTCCTCGTTGCCGTTGTCATAGGTTTGCCAGTTGCTGTCTACGTCGAAGAGCACGTCGTGGTTGCGGTTGGGCGTCAGCGCCAGGCGCAGGCCCACGTTCTGTTGCGTGCTGTCGCCCAGGCCGGAGAAGGCGGCGATGTTGCCGGTGTAGTTGCCGCTGTCGGCTTCCGCCTGGTTGACGGGATAGCTGCCATGGGCGCTCAGGCGGCGGTAGTGGCCGCCGCGCAGGGTCAGGCCCACCTTGTCGGTCTTGATGGGGCCGCTGAGGTAAAACGCCGCGCCGTAGTTGTTGCCGTAGGTGTTGTCGCCTTGCGCGGTGCCGTCCAGCGTGATCTGGCCGATCCATTCCTGGCTGGTCTTGCGCGTGATGATGTTGATCACGCCGCCCATGGCGTCCGAGCCATACAGCGTGGACATGGGGCCGCGCACGACTTCAATGCGTTCGATGGCGGCCATGGGCGGGATGAAGTTGGTGTCCACGTCGCCAAAGCCGTTGGGCCGCGCACCCGAACTGTTCTGGTTCAACCGCTTGCCGTCAACCAGCACCAGCGTGTAATCACTGGGCAGGCCACGAATGCTGATGTTCATGCCGCCCGCCTTGCCACCTCGTTCCACCGTCACGCCTTCCACGTCGGCCACTGCATCGGCCAGGTTGTGGAACGGCTTGGTTTCAAGCTGTTCGCGCGTGATCACGGAAATGGACGCGGGCGCGTTCTTGATTTCCTGCTCGAAGCCGGCAGCGGTGACCACCACGGTATCCAGTTGCGCAACGCCCAGGGTGTCTTCCATGCCCCGGTTGGCCGTCTGCGCGTGGGCCGCGCCGGTCATGGCGATGGCGAGAACCAGCGGCGCCGGGCGGAAGGATGGGAGGATTGTGGGGCGAACGACCCCGAGGCCGGTAACGCTTTTCTGAGTAGACATAAGGAATCGCAGGGAACCACCCGGGCCGGGCGGCGCGCATCGCGCTGATTGGGATTTTTAAAGAACGCCAATGATAGGCATTCCCAATAAGCGATCCATCCTTTTGCCAGCTTTCATTCAGTTTTTAGAAAGCTTTCAGAAATTTCTTAGATCTGTGATGCATTAAGACGACAACCACTGTCATCTGCGTTAAACATTCGGGGACGGATTTAGTCGTCGTCAGTCAGAATTGCAGCCGGCAGGCGTGGCAATACCCGCATCGCGTTGGCCGTGGTGGCATGCGCCACCTGCGCGGGCGTGATGCCGCGCAGCTCAGCCAGAACGGCTGCGATACGCACCAACTCACCCGGCCGGTTGCGGCGCTGGGGCGGGTGCAGCCAGGCAGGCGGAATATCCGGCGCATCGGTTTCCAGCACCAGGTGCGCCAGATCCACGTCCACCGCGTGGCGGCGAATCTGCAGGGCGCGTTCATACGTCATGGCGCCCCCCATGCCCAGGGCAAATCCGTGATCAATAAACGCTTGGGCTTGCTGCGCGCTGCCGTTGAAGGCGTGCGCGATGCCGCCGATGGGGCCATGGCGGCGCAGGTATTTCAGCAAGATGTCTTGCGACCGGCGCACATGCAGCAAGACGGGCAGCTTGAATTCCGCGGCCATGTCCAGTTGGGCGGCATAGAACCGTTCCTGCCGTTCGCGCGCTTCGCCGGCGGAAATCTCGGGCACGAAAAAGTCCAGGCCGATTTCGCCGATGGCCACAAAGCGGGGGTCGCCCAGGCAATGCTTGATGGTGTCGCGCAGCACGTCCAAGTCGGACTCTTGCGCGCGCTGCACGAAGAGCGGATGGATGCCCAGCGCGTAGGCGCCGCCGGCGATCTGGCCGGCAAGCTTTTGCACCACGGAGAAATTGGCGCGTTCGATGGCGGGGATGACGATGGACCGGACGCCGGCTTCGCAAGCGTGGTCGGCCACCTGCTGGCGGTCGGCGTCGAATTCCGCGGCGTCCAGGTGGCAGTGGGTGTCGATCAGCATGGGCATGGCCTCCTTGGCGGAATTATGCTCCCCTGCCCGGCTTATTCCGGTACCAGCCTGCCGTTTTCCATCAACAATTGGCGGTCGGCGCGAGCAGCCAGTTCGGGGTCATGCGTGACGATGGCAAACGCCGTGCCCGACTCCTGGTTCACGCGGGTCAGCAGCTCAAACATCTTGTGCGCCGTGTTGCGGTCCAGGTTGCCAGTGGGTTCATCGGCCAGCACGCACACCGGGCGCGTCACCAGCGCGCGCGCCAAGGCCACCCGCTGGCGTTCGCCGCCCGACAACTGACCCGGAAAATGGTCTTCGCGCGCGGCCAGGCCCACCAGCGCCAGCACCTCGCGCGCGGCCTCGCGGGCCTTGTCGCGGTTTTCGCGACGCACGATCAGCGGCATCGCCACGTTATCCAACGCCGAAAATTCCGGCAGCAGATGGTGGAACTGGTACACAAAGCCCAGGCTGCTGTTGCGCACCGCGCTCTTCTTGGCTTCCGACAGGCCCACGGCCAATTTGCCGTCCACCGATACCGAGCCGCTGTTGGGCACGTCCAGCAGACCAAGAATGTGCAGCAACGTGCTCTTGCCCGAGCCCGACGCGCCCACGATGGCGACCATTTCGCCGCGCGCCACCGTCAGGCTGACATCGCTCAGCACGTCGATGCGGGTAGCGCCATCGTCGTAGAACTTGACGATGTTTTCGGCTTGCAGCGCGGGGGTCAAAGCGTCTGCGTTGGGAATCTTAATCATGACGCAGCACCTGTGCCGGTTGCAGGCGCGAAGCGCGCCAACTGGGATACAGCGTGGCCAGCAGCGACAGCACCAAGGACGTCAAGCCAATGGTGACGATGTCGCCCACTTGCGGGTCGGACGGCAACGCGCTGATGAAATAGACCTCGCGCGGCAGGAAATGCACGCCCAGCATGCGTTCGATGAACGGCACGATCACGTCTACGTTGTAGGCGATGGCAATACCGCCCACCACGCCCAGCAAGGTGCCGATCACGCCGATCAAGGCGCCCTGCACCAGGAAGATGCGGGCCACTTCGCCCGGCCCGGCGCCCAGCGTGCGCAGGATGGCGATGTCCGACTGCTTGTCCTTCACGGCCATCACCAAGGACGACAGCAGGTTGAACGCGGCCACGGCGACGATCAGCGCCAGGATCAGGAACATCATGCGCTTTTCGGTCTGCACGGCGGCGAACCAGGTGCGGTTGTTGCGCGACCAGTCGCTGGCCATCACGTAGGGCGGCAAGACCTTCTTCAGTTCGACCGCCACCTCGGGCGCTTTCTGCATGTCGGCAATGCGCAGCCGCACGCCCGCCGTGCCGCTTTCCCGGAACACGCGCGCGGCGTCCTGGTTGTCCACGAACGCCAGCGACGAATCGTATTCATAGTGGCCCGACGAGAACACGCCAACCACGGTGAACTGGCGCATGCGCGGCGCGAAACCGGCCGGGCTGATCGAGCCCTGCGGCGCCATCATCAGCAGCGTGTCGCCCACTTTCACGCCCAGGCCATCGGCCAGCTCGTTGCCCAGCACCACGCCGAAGCCGCCGGCTTTCAGGTCGGTCAGCTTGCCCGATACCATCTGGCGCGGCAGGTCAGACACGTTGCCTTCGGTGGCGGGATCGATGCCCCGTACCTGCACGCCCCGCAGCGCCTGACCGCGTACCAGCATGCCCTGCGCCGCCACGAAGGGCGCGCCGGCCTTGACCTCGGGGTTCTGCTTGGCGGCGGTGGCAAACTGCTGCCACTGCTCAAGCACCCGCTCGGGCAAGGCGCCGGGGATGTAGAGCTCGATGTGCGGCAGCACCGACAGCATGCGATCGCGCACTTCTTTTTGAAACCCGTTCATCACGGATAGCACCACGATCAGGGCGGCAACGCCCAGCGCGATACCCGCCATGGAACTGGCGGCAATGAATGAGATGAAGCGATCGCGGCGCCCGCGTCGCTGGCGGATTCGGGCCATCCCGGCATAGCGGGCGCCTATCCAGAGTTCGTAGGGTATTTTCAGCACGTGCGCATTATTGCATTAACGGCCTGGAAATCGCGCCGCGGATGTGCGGTTCCACGACCAGCCGTGTCAAGCTATGGCAGGCGCCAACGCCCCTTAGTTCCCGCCGCCTTGCCAGACTACAATCCCGCCCATGCTGATCGTCATTCCGGGCGCCCTGCCCGCCCTTCCCGTTGCCGCCGAACTGGCCAAACTGCTACCCGAGCGCGCGCCCACGCTGCACCACTGGCTGCTGGCCGGCTCCGCCCGCGCCACGCCGTTTGATGTCCGTGCCCACGGCTGTACCGCGTTCGAATCCTGGCAACTGAACCGCGCGGGCTACCAGGCCGAACCCGGCCTGCTGCAAGGCGCGGGGCTGGGGCCCTTGCTGGCGTGCGACCAAGCCCCTGCCGGCCAGGCCGTGTGGCTGGCCGAGTTGGTCCATTTGGCATTGGGGGCCGACCAAGCCAATTTGCTGGACCCCGGCCAAATGGAATTGCGCGCGCAGGAATCCGACGCCCTGCTGGACACGGCGCGCCCGCTGTTTGACGGCACGGGTTTCACCGTCCACGCGCTGTCACCCCAACGCTGGCGCTTGACGCTGCCCGAGGGCTTGCGTCCGCAGACCGCGTCGCCGCAGGTAGTGGCCGGCCACCGGCTGAACGAATGGTGGCGCCAAGACGCCGAAACCCGCCCCTGGCGCCGGCTGCTCAATGAAATTCAGATGGCGTGGCACGAACACCCCGTCAACGACGACCGCGCCGCGCGCGGCCTGCCCCCGGTCAACGCCTTATGGCTGTACGGCGGCGGCACGCCCTGGACGGCCACGCCTGCCGGTGCCGAGTACGTGCTGACCGGGCTGGACGCCCCGCAACGGACGGGCGACTGGTCCGGCTGGCTGGACGCCTTGGCCGAACTGGATGCGCAGCACCTGCGCCCGCTGGCCGGCAAGCATGGCCTGCCCGCCGCCCCCACCGAACTGCTGCTGCTGGGCGACGACCGCCAAGCCGCGCTGACCCTGAAACCGCGCGGGGGCCTGCTTGGCTTGCTGCCCGCGCCCAAGAAAAACTGGAGCGCCTGGTGGTCTCACCCCGCTTAACGACCCGACCCGCCGCCCTGGAAGCCTGCCGCATCCTGGAAGCGTCGGGCATCCATCCGCTGCTGGCCCGCCTGTGGGCCGCGCGCGGCGTCACCCATCCTGATCAAACCAAGCTGGCGTGGCCGTCGCTGCTGCCGCCCGCCGGCCTGACCCATTCCGCGCACGCCGCCGGCGTGCTGGCCGATGCCATCCAGGCCGGCAAGAAGCTCTTGATCGTGGCCGACTACGATTGCGACGGCGCCACCGCCTGCGCGGTTGGCCTGCGCGCCCTATCCGCCATGGGCGCCGATGTCGACTTCCTGGTGCCGAACCGCTTTGAAACCGGCTATGGCCTGTCGCCCGCCGTGGTCGAGCTGGCCGTGCGCCACCGCAGCGGCAAGCCCGACATCATCATCACCGTGGACAACGGCATCGCCAGCGTTGACGGCGTGGCCGCCGCCAACGATGCCGGCATCGGCGTGGTCATCACCGACCACCACTTGCCGGGCGACACCTTGCCCGACGCGCTGGCCATCGTGAACCCGAACCAACCCGGCTGCGGTTTCCCGTCCAAGAACCTGGCGGGCGTGGGCGTGATCTTCTACATGATGCTGGCCTTGCGCGCCGAACTGCGCCGCCGTGGCGTCTACCCGGCCGATGGCGGCCCGCGCCTGGATGCGCTATCGGACTTGGTTGCCTTGGGCACCGTGGCCGACGTGGTCAAACTGGACGCCAACAACCGCCTGCTGGTCACTCAAGGCCTGCAACGCATGCGCAGCGGCCGCCTGCAACCCGGCCTGCGCGCGCTGTTTGCCGTGGCCGGCCGCGAACCGCGCAGCGCCAATGGTTTCGACCTGGGCTTTGCGCTGGGCCCCCGCATCACCGCGGCCGGTCGCCTGGCCGACATGAGCCTGGGCATTGCCTGCCTGACCACCGACGACGAAGCCCAGGCGCTGGAAATGGCGCGCGAACTCGACAACATCAACCGCGAACGCCGCACCATCGAAGCCGAAATGCGCGAGCAGGCCCTGGCCGCCATGGAAGAACCCAACGCATCGGCGGGCGCCACGGTCTGTGTGTTCGACCCCGGCTGGCACCAGGGCGTGGTGGGCCTGGTGGCCTCGCGCCTGAAAGAAAAATTCTGGCGCCCCACCCTGGCGTTCGCCCCCGCGGGCGATGACGAAATCCGGGGGTCGGGCCGTTCGATTCCCGACGTGCACCTGCGCGATGCGCTGGACCTCGTATCCAAGCGCCATCCCAACCTGATCCGCAAATTCGGCGGCCACGCCATGGCCGCCGGCTTGACGCTGGGCCGCGCCGACTTCCCCGCCTTCGCCCCCGCTTTCGACGCGGCCGTGCGCGAGCTGACCGGCCGCGACACCTTCGAACCCGTCATCGAAACCGATGGATCTTTGGAGTCGGGCTACGCCAACGCCGAAGTCGCGGGCATGTTGCAGCAACAGGTCTGGGGCGCGGGCTTTGCCGCCCCCTTGTTCCTGGACGAATTCACCGTGCGCAACCAGCGCCTGGTCGGTGAAAAGCACCTGAAGCTGTCCCTGGAACGCGGCCATCAGCGTTTTGACGCGATCTGGTTCGGCCACGACCAGTCGCTACCGGAACATATACAGGCGGCGTACCGACTGGAACAAAACGTGTGGAACGGGATGGTATCGGTGCAGTTGGTGATCGAACACGCGGGGTAAAAAGCGGATTCACATCCGTAGGATGGGTGAAGCGCGGCAAAGTCCGCGCAAGAACGAAGGTGTAGAACGCGCGCAACCCATCAAACAACGCCGAATTCTCATGGGCCGTACCTAAATTCTCATGGGCGGTACCTACACGGTGGCGGCCGGCTGATGGGTTACGCGCGTCCCGCACCTGAATTCTTGCCCGCGCATTCCCGCGCTTCACCCATCCTACGAGGTGCGCGCCCGCTCGCCCCCATCCGCCCCCCCCGTCTTACAACCCCCGCCCGCGCTATTGCCCCAACCACGGTAAAATGCCAGGTTTCGCACAAAAGTCATCAGGAATCATCATGGAAGCCGAACGTCAGAACCAGCTCGCAGCCCGCCTCGCCGATTACGCGGAGCGCGAACAGGCTCTACGGAGGTATCTTTGACTACGATGCCAAAGCTGAACGCCTGCACGTTGTAAACGCCGAGCTTGAAGACCCGGCGGTCTGGAACGACCCCAAGCACGCCCAAGACCTGGGCCGTGAAAAGAAAGCCCTGGAAGACGTGGTGGAAACGCTCACCGGTCTGGGCACGGGCCTGGCCGACGCCAATGAATTGTTCGAACTGGCTGAGGCCGACGACGACGATTCCACCCTTGAATCCATCGAAAAAGACGCCGACGCGTTCCAGGAAAAGCTCGAAAACCTGGAATTCCGCCGCATGTTCTCCAATCCGGCCGATCCGCTGAACTGCTTCCTGGACATCCAGGCGGGCGCGGGCGGCACGGAAGCGCAGGACTGGGCCTCTATGCTGCTGCGCCAGTACCTCAAGTACGCCGAGCGCAAGGGCTTCAAGGTTGAAGTGCTGGAAGAATCTGAAGGCGACGTCGCGGGCATCAAGTCGGCCACCATCAAGATGGAAGGCGAATACGCCTTTGGCTACCTGCGCACCGAAACCGGCGTGCATCGCCTGGTCCGCAAGAGCCCGTTCGATTCCTCCGGCGGTCGCCACACGTCGTTTGCCAGCGTCTTCGTGTACCCGGAAGTAGACGAATCGTTTGAAGTTGAAGTGAACCCCGCCGACCTGCGCGTGGACACCTATCGCGCGTCCGGCGCGGGCGGTCAGCACATCAACAAGACCGATTCCGCCGTGCGCCTGACCCACATCCCCACGGGCATCGTGGTGCAGTGCCAGAACGACCGTTCGCAGCACCGCAACCGCGCCGAAGCCATGCAGATGCTGAAGTCCAAGCTCTACGAACTGGAAATGCGCAACCGCATGGCCGAACAGCAGAAGCTGGAAGACTCCAAGACCGACGTGGGCTGGGGGCACCAGATCCGTTCCTACGTGCTGGACCAGAGCCGCATCAAGGACCTGCGCACGAACGTTGAAATCTCCAACACGCAAAAAGTGCTGGACGGCGACCTGGATCCCTTCATCCAGGCCAGCCTGAAGCAAGGCGTTTAAGTTTGTCGCGATACTTCCGCTAACCGCACCCAGAGGTCCACGAATGTCTGACACCATCGCAATCCTTACCGGCGCTTCGCGCGGCATCGGCGCCGCCATGGCGCGCGGCCTGCTCACACCGGGCACCCGCCTGATCACGCTGGCGCGCCGCGAAGACCCTGAACTGGCCGCCTACGCCCGGTCGCAGGATGTGCAACTGGAACAACTGTCCGTGGACCTCTCGGACCTGAAGGCGGCGGAAACCGCGGCCGAACGCATCTGCTCGGCCCTGCCGCGCGATGCCAAGCGCTATCTGCTGATCAACAATGCGGGCACGGTCCACCCCGTGGCCGGCACCGACGCCCTGATCGACAGCGCGGCCATCACCGCCGCGTTCAATCTGAACGTCACCGCCGTCATGCTGCTGACCGCGCGCTTTTTGGCCGCCGTCGAAGACCTGAAGGCAGACCGCCGCGTGCTGAACATCTCGTCCGGCGCGGGCCGCAACCCGAACGCCGGCTGGGGCGTCTACTGCGCCACCAAGGCCGCGCTGGACATGTATTCGCGCGTGGTCAAGCAGGAACAAGGCGATGACGGCGCGCGCATCGTCGCGCTGGCCCCCGGCATCGTCGACACCGACATGCAGGTCGCCATCCGTTCCAGCGACCCCGACAGCTTCCCGGCGCTGGCCAAGTTCCAGGACTTCCACGCCACCGGCAAGCTCGCTTCGCCCGCCAACGTGGCCGCCCGCATCCTTGCCTACCTGGATCGCGAAGATTTCGGCACGACCGAAATCGACGACATCCGCAATTACGACTGATCCCCTTACCATGACCGACCACTCGACCACTCCGGCACCCGCCCAGGATGAAAACCGCTTGATCGCCGAACGGCGCGCCAAGCTGGCCAAACTGCGCGAAACCGGGGTCGCGTACCCCAACGATTTCGTTCCGGACGCCCGCGCCGCCGCGCTGCACGACAAGTACGACGGCGAAGAACAGGAAGCCCTGGCCGCCGCCGCCGTCACCGTCAAGGTCGCCGGCCGCATGATGCTCAAGCGCGTCATGGGCAAGGCCAGCTTCGCCACGCTGCAAGACAGCACCGGCCGCATCCAGATCTACCTGGACCGTGGCACGCTGGGCGAAGACAACTACGCCGCGTTCAAGCAATGGGACATCGGCGACATCATCGCGATCGAAGGGTCGGTCTTCAAGACCAACAAGGGCGAACTGTCGGTGCACGCCGCCACCGCCCGCCTGCTGTCGAAGTCGCTGCGCCCGCTGCCGGACAAGTTCCACGGCGTGGCCGACCAGGAACTGCGCTACCGCCAGCGCTACGTTGACCTGATCATGACGGACGCCACGCGCCGCACGTTCGAAGCGCGCAGCAAGGCCGTGGGCAGCATCCGCCAGTTCATGCTGAACGCCGGCTTCCTGGAAGTCGAAACGCCCATGCTGCACCCGATTCCGGGTGGCGCGGCGGCCAAGCCGTTCGTCACGCACCACAATGCGCTGGACATGGAAATGTACCTGCGCATCGCGCCCGAGCTCTACCTGAAGCGCCTGATCGTCGGCGGCTTCGAGCGCGTGTTCGAAGTCAACCGCAACTTCCGCAACGAAGGCGTCAGCCCGCGTCACAACCCTGAATTCACGATGATGGAGTTCTACGCGGCCTTTGCGGAATACCGCTGGCTGATGGACTTCACGGAAGAACTGATCCGCCAGGCGGCCATCTCGGCCACCGGCAGCGCCGTGCTGACGTATCAGGAACGCGAGCTGGACTTGTCCAAGCCGTTCGACCGCCTGACCATCTGCGAAGCCATCCTGAAGTACGCGCCGGGCTACACCCAGGAACAACTGGACGACCCCGCCTTTGTACGCGCCGAATTGAAGAAGCTGGGCGCGGATGCCGACGGCCCCGTGCTGTCGCGCGCCGGCCTGGGCGCGCTGCAACTGGCGCTGTTCGAAGAGACGGCCGAAGCCAAGCTCTGGAACCCCACGTACATCATCGACTACCCGGTTGAAGTGTCGCCGCTGGCGCGCGCTTCCGACACGCGCGAAGGCATCACCGAGCGCTTCGAGCTGTTCATGACGGGCCGCGAAATCGCCAACGGCTTCTCGGAATTGAACGACCCCGAAGACCAGGCCGAACGCTTCCGCTCGCAAGTGGAAGCCAAGGACGCCGGTGACGAAGAAGCCATGTTCTACGACGCGGACTACATCCGCGCCCTGGAATACGGCATGCCTCCGACGGGCGGCTGCGGCATCGGCATCGACCGCCTGGTCATGCTGCTGACCGACAGCCCCAGCATCCGCGACGTCATCCTGTTCCCGCACCTGCGTCGTGAAGACTAAAGGCTGCTTGGCCGGGGCAGCGTCATGATCTTCAAGATCCTGATGCTGCTGCTGATTGCGGCGGGGCTGATCTACTGGATCAAGCAACCCCGCCGCGTCTTGCCGGCTTCGCCCTACGTCTCCGCGCGGCCGCGCCGGCCGGTGTTCATTGCCTTGTGCATCGCCGCCGCGATCTCCGCGGTGGCATCGCTGCTGTCCGCGCTGCTGTGGATGGGCGGCGTGGCGGGCGGCGTCACCGGTGGCGGCTATCACGGCGAAGCCGACTTCCTGCTGCCCGTGGCGGGATGCCTGCTGGCGCTGGCCGTGGCCTGCGCCGTGGGCGCCTATATCAAGCGTCGGTAGCCTGAGCCGGCAAGGGCCAAGCCCCCGCGCCCGCGGGCAAGGCCGGCAACGACGCCAGCAACATCGCATCAATGAACTCGGCGGGCGCCAGGCGCCCGCCCGGCTTGTACCACTGCACCGTCAGGTTCATCGCCCCCAGCACGCAACGCTTGATGACGCGGGCATCGCCCTTGATCATGCCCGCATCCACCGCGCCGGCCACCACGGACTGCCACATCGCCTCGTAGCGATCGCTTAACGCCTTGACCGCCGACTGACTGGGCGCGGACAGGCTGCGCCATTCGTACACCAGCGCGTTCATGGCGTCGCCCCCCGCCCCTTGCAGCATGCTCCACATGTGTACGCGAAACAGCGCCGCTAGGCGGTCGGCCGGCGCGTCGTAATGCGCCAGCGCCCGCTCGCCGCCGTCGATCACTTCCTGGATGCCGTTGTTCATGACCGCCACCAAAATTTCTTCTTTGCTGCGGAAATGGTGAAACAGGCTGCCGGACTGCAAGCCCACGGCGCGGGCCAGTTCGCGCACGGTGGTGCGCTCGTAGCCATGCTTGCAGAACAACCTGCCGGCCGTCAGCACCAGCTCGCGGCGGCGCTCGGACTCCGTGCCTTCATCGCGCGGCGCGGCGGCCACGGTCTTGTTCATAACGCTTCACAGTCTCTGGATGATGGTCGCCGTGGCCATGCCATGGCCGATGCACATCAGTTGCATGCCAATCTCGCCCTCGGTCGCTTCAAGCCC
>NZ_JBHFIZ010000020.1:0-5021 GCF_057334535.1 Achromobacter colocynthidis | reverse complement strand
GGTCAGCACGATGCAGGGCATTTCGGCCAGCTCGCGCAAGATCTCCGAGATTGTTTCCGTGATCGACGGCATCGCGTTCCAGACCAACATCCTGGCGCTGAACGCGGCGGTGGAAGCCGCGCGTGCAGGCGAGCAGGGCAAGGGCTTTGCGGTGGTGGCGGGCGAAGTGCGCTCGCTGGCGCAACGCAGCGCGCAAGCCGCCAAGGAAATCAAGGGCCTGATCGAAGACTCGGTCACGAAGGTTGGCGCGGGTTCGCAACAGGTGGAACGCGCGGGCGCAACGATGCAGGAAATCGTGGCCTCGGTGAAGCGCGTGACGGACATCATGGGCGAGATCTCGGCGGCGTCCGAAGAGCAGTCCAGCGGTATTGACCAGGTCAACCGCGCGGTGTCGCAGATGGACGAAGTGACGCAGCAGAACGCGGCCTTGGTCGAAGAAGCGGCCGCCGCGGCGGGCTCCTTGCAAGAACAGGCCCAGCGTCTGGCGCAAGCCGTGGCGGTGTTCAAGATCAACGCGGGCGAAGTGATTGAAGTGCCGGCGCAGCATCTGGCCAGCCAGCAGGCCGCGCCGCGCGTGTCGCCGCCGCAAGCGGCGCCGCGCGCGCCGTCGCCGTCCCAGCATTTGCCGCATTCGGCGCAGCCGGCAGGCGCGGCAGCAACGTCCGCCACGGCCGCATCGCAGGCCGAGGCATCGACGCAGGACGCTGACGAAGCGCCCGCCGCACCGAAGCCCGCGCCGCGCAAGACGCAGGTCGCGCGTCCCAAGCCGGCCGCCACGGCGGCCACGGTGGTGCGCCCGCTGCGACGTCCGGCCACGCGCGCGGACAACGCGGCTACCCGGACCGAGCCCAAGCCGGCCACTTCAGCATCCAACCGCAGGTCCGCGCCCGCGGACGATGATTGGGAGTCCTTCTGACGAATCCCGCGTCAGTGCATTGAATAGGCAGTCGATTACAAACAGGTCATTCCCCTTTACGGACCGGCGGCCATCGCGCGCCGCCGGGACGACTACCGGAACTATCGGAACATGTTCAGCAATCTGAAGGTGCGTACGGGCTTGATGCTCGCTCAGTTGGCAGTTGCCCTGGCCGCACTGGTTGCAATTGGTTTGGGCTGGAACAGCATGCGTGCCAGCGCCGTGACGATCAACGCGCTCGACTCGCTGAGCGTGCAGCAGAGCAACCTGATCAAGGATGCTTACACGCAGATGCTGCGCGCCACGGTGCGGGCCGACATCGCCGCCGCGCAGCGCGCGGCCGGTGACGCCACTGGCGCGGCCGACAACTCGCGCACGGTGCAGCAACTGATCGGCGACGCCAAGAAGAAGATGGACGCCTTCAAGGCCGTTCCGAAGATGACGGAGATGGGCAAGGCCTCCGAAGGCCAACTGATTTCGTCGTTCAACGGCTTCTCCGATGCGCTGCAGTCGATGATGGGCGCGCTGGACAAGGGCGATGCCGCCACCTACCTGAGCTTGAAGAACACCAAGGCGGGCGCCGCCAGCGGTGCGTTCTTCAAGGAACTGACGGCCTTCGCCGACAACATCAGCGCGTATAGCGAGCGGCAGGTGCAAGCCTCGCGCGCCGAGTCCACGATGATGACCTACGTGTACCTGGGCTTGGCCGCGTTGATCCTGGCCGTGTCCCTGGGCGCCTTCCTGTTCATGAACCGCGTCGTGCTGCGCCCCTTGCGCGCCGTCAGCGACAGCTTCGACAAGATCGCGGGCGGTGATCTGACCGTGCGCGTGGAAGCCACGGCCAATAACGAAATCGGCCACTTGATGGCTGCCGTGAAGCGCATGCAGGAAAGCCTGACGCGTACGGTGGCGGCGGTGCGCCGTGGCGTGGACGAGATCAACGTGGGGTCGCGCGAAATCTCCGCCGGCAACACGGACCTGTCCAGCCGCACGGAACAACAGGCGGCTTCCCTTGAGGAAACCGCCGCATCGATGGAAGAACTGGCGTCCACGGTGAAGCAGAACGCCGACAACGCACGCCAGGCCAACCAGTTGGCGGCCAGTGCGTCGGACGTGGCCGAGCGCGGTGGTTCGGCGGTGTCGGAAGTGGTCAACACCATGCACGACATTTCGGCCAGCTCGCGCAAGATTTCGGAAATCGTTTCCGTCATCGACGGCATCGCCTTCCAGACCAACATCCTGGCGTTGAACGCCGCCGTGGAAGCGGCGCGCGCGGGTGAGCAGGGCAAGGGCTTTGCGGTGGTGGCGGGCGAAGTGCGCTCGCTGGCGCAGCGCAGCGCGCAAGCCGCCAAGGAAATCAAGGGCCTGATCGAAGACTCGGTCAGCAAGGTCGGCGCCGGTTCGCAGCAAGTGGAACGCGCGGGCGCGACCATGCAGGAAATCGTGGCCTCGGTGAAGCGCGTGACGGACATCATGGGCGAGATCTCGGCGGCGTCCGATGAGCAGTCCAGCGGTATTGACCAGGTCAACCGCGCCGTGTCGCAGATGGACGAAGTGACGCAGCAGAACGCGGCGCTGGTGGAAGAAGCGGCGGCCGCGGCGGGTTCGCTGCAAGAGCAGGCGGAACGCCTGGTGCAAGCCGTGGCGGTGTTCAAGATCAACGCGGGCGAAGTGATTGAGGTGCCGGCACGCCAGTTGGCGCAGCAAGCCCCGCCGCCGCGCGCGCCTCGAGTTGCCGCGCCGGCTCCGGCCAAGGCCCCGGTTGATGCACCCGCCGAAGCGCCTGCGCGCTCGGCGCCCGCTGTGCGTCTGACCCACGCCGCGCGTGCCAAGCCGGCCGCCGCCGCCGAGGGCGCGACCGCCGCGCGTCCGTTGCGCCGTCCGGCTCCGCGTCCGACAGCGCCTGCGGGCGAGGCCAAACCGGCGCCGGCGGCAAGCCGCCGACAAGCACCGTCCGACGACGATTGGGAATCTTTTTGATGCCGGCACTGCTGGCGCACAGGTAGGGTATGCGAGGCTATAGACATCTTCTGGCGGCTGCCGCCATCGCGTTGCTGCTTGGCGGCTGCGCGGCCACGGGCCATAACTTCGACCCGGGCAAACTGAGCACGCTGACCCCTGGCCAGACGACGCTGGAAGAAGCCTCGCGGGCGCTGACCGCGCCGCCCGACAAGATTTACCGACAGTCCGACGGCACGCAGTTGGCCCTCTGGTCGCACAAGATCACGTTTATCACCGACGGGCTCTACAGCCGCAAGGAAGCGCTGCTGCAGTTCGGCCCGGACGGCCGCCTGATGCGGCTGGTTGATAGCACCAATATTCTGCTGGAACCTTGGGAACGCCAGAAATTGCTGGGTCCCGCGCCCATGCCTGACGCGCGTCAGGATTGGCCGGCACCCGTGGCGGAACCCGAGGTGCAAACTATCTACATACCCGGTCCGGGAGAGCCGGCCGGGTTGGCTCCGCAGGGTAAGCAGTAGGCCTTGGTAGTCCAGCAGAGAACATTGCGGCGCGCGCCGCAATGTACGTCGCCTTGAATGTACCCGCCGTGTAACAGGGCGTGTCCGCAAGGTGGTTTTTCATTTGGTCAGAGCAGTTCCTGAGGGATGGGGAAAAATATGGAAGCGAGTCTCGAATCCGGCGCAAAGGCCGGCAAAGGCAGGAAAACGGCCGCGCGCGCGCCCAAGGTAAAACGCAAGCTGCGGCTGCGTGACGCCCGCGTCGGTACGATGCTGCTGTGGGTGATGGCGTTCTTCGCGATTCTGATCGCGGCGGTGGGCGGCCTGGCCGCATTTTTCTTGCAGCACAATTACGAGTCCATCCGCGAAGTGAACGCGCTGACCGAGCGTGCCAAGCAAGTCGAAATGATCAATAGCGACATGCTGCGCGCCCGCGTGAGCCTGATGGTGGCCGCGCGCCACTTGCAGGAATCCGGTTGGGGCAGCGGCGAGAATTCGGCCCGCGACGCGGCGGCCGCCTTGAAGGCCGCCACCGATCTGCTGACCGGCGTGCGCAGCCGCTTCTCGGACTTCCAGAAGAACATGCTTCAGGACGACACCGGCCGCCAACTGTCCATGAACCTGGTGCGCCGCTATCGCTCCTACATCGACGACGGTGTGGACACGATGGTGGAAGCCCTGCGCAGCGAAGACTATTCGACGTTCTACATGGTGAACAACGAATACGGCACGCCGCGTAGCGCCGCCTTCATCGAGGCGATCAGCGACTTCAGCAAGTACATCGGCGACCAGCAGCAAGCGACTATCGATCAGGCTGAAGCGAACTTCAACCGCGCCATGGTGGCCGTGGCCGTTGCGGTGGGCGTGGCATTGCTGCTGATGATTTTCTGCCGCATCTTGTTCGGCCGCCTGGTCGTGCGCCCGCTGGTGGAAGCCGGCCAGCACTTCGACAAGATCGCCGCCGGCGACCTGACGAGCCGCGTGGAAGTGAAGTCGCACAACGAAATCGGCCAGTTGATGGCTGCCGTGAAGCGCATGCAGGAAAGCCTGTCGCGTACGGTGACGACGGTGCGCCGTGGCGTGGACGAGATCACCGTGGGTTCGCGTGAAATCGCGGCCGGCAACACGGACCTGTCCAGCCGTACCGAAGAGCAGGCGGCTTCCCTTGAGGAAACCGCGGCGTCGATGGAAGAGCTGGCCTCTACCGTGAAGCAGAACGCGGACAACGCGCGCCAGGCCAACCAGTTGGCCGCCAGCGCGTCGGACGTGGCCGAGCGCGGCGGTTCGGCGGTGTCGGAAGTGGTCAGCACGATGCAGGGCATTTCGGCCAGCTCGCGCAAGATCTCCGAGATTGTTTCCGTGATCGACGGCATCGCGTTCCAGACCAACATCCTGGCGCTGAACGCGGCGGTGGAAGCCGCGCGTGCAGGCGAGCAGGGCAAGGGCTTTGCGGTGGTGGCGGGCGAAGTGCGCTCGCTGGCGCAACGCAGCGCGCAAGCCGCCAAGGAAATCAAGGGCCTGATCGAAGACTCGGTCAACAAGGTCGGCGCGGGTTCGCAGCAGGTGGAACGCGCGGGCGCAACGATGCAGGAAATCGTGGCGTCGGTGAAGCGCGTGACGGACATCATGGGCGAGATCTCGGCGGC
>NZ_JBHFIZ010000019.1:0-304 GCF_057334535.1 Achromobacter colocynthidis | reverse complement strand
GCCGACGGTCAAGACGACTTGCACGGGCGTTGAAATGTTCCGCAAGCTGCTCGACCAAGGTCAAGCCGGCGACAACGTGGGCATTCTGCTGCGCGGCACCAAGCGTGAAGACGTCCAGCGTGGCCAAGTGTTGGCCAAGCCGGGCTCGATCACGCCGCACACGGACTTCACGTCCGAGGTGTACATCCTGTCCAAGGAAGAAGGCGGCCGTCACACTCCGTTCTTCCAAGGCTATCGTCCCCAGTTCTACTTCCGCACGCCGGACGTGACGGGCACGATCGAGCTGCCGGCCGACAAGGAAATG
>NZ_JBHFIZ010000018.1:0-439 GCF_057334535.1 Achromobacter colocynthidis | reverse complement strand
CGTTCGATCTTGAACATGCGCCGCTCGCTGCGCAGTGCATGCCCCTCGGGGCAACGATATTCGTTGGCCTCTCCATCCCATTCGAAGTCGCTGCTCGATAGACTGTCGTCCTTGCGCTGGGTTCTGTCCCAGACGGGGACGTGCGGCTCTATCCCCTTGTCTTGCACCATCCACGCCAGCATCGGAGCCGTGCCGTAAGCAGTATCGCCGATGAGCCGATCAGGGATAATGTCGAATCGTTCCTCGACGCGATCCACCATCGTCTTGGTAGAGTCCACTTCTGCGGTGCGATGTGCAGGGGGGGCTTCGACGTCGAGGATCACGCCATGCTCGGTATCGATCAGATAGTTTGTCGAATAAGCGAAGAATGCGGGACCGCCAGGGGCGGCCGTCCACCGTGACTGCGGATCGGTCAGCGAGATTCGCCGGGGAACGGCTT
>NZ_JBHFIZ010000017.1:0-465 GCF_057334535.1 Achromobacter colocynthidis | reverse complement strand
TGGCATGCAAGAGGTCAGCGGTTCGATCCCGCTTACCTCCACCAGTCAACAGCGAAGAATGCAGTACCAGTAATGCAGTACAGCAAGTCCAAGTCCCCTTCGTCTAGAGGCCTAGGACATCACCCTTTCACGGTGAGTACAGGGGTTCGAATCCCCTAGGGGACGCCAGTTCACTGGCATGTAGTTCCAAGCTGCCTTGACACCGCAGTGTAGTGATGAAGTTCAGTAAACCGCTGCGGAGCGGTAGTTCAGTTGGTTAGAATACCGGCCTGGCACGCCGGGGGTCGCGGGTTCGAGCCCCGTCCGCTCCGCCAAAAGCTCTCTCGCTCTCGGTCTTTCAAGAGCTCCGTCTTCGGGGCTTTTTGCTTTTATAGAGTGTGAGACCTTGTTGTTTGCCGTTCGGAACACCAAGGCGCCCTGTGGGGGTATAGCTCAGCTGGGAGAGCGCTTGCATGGCATGCAAGA
>NZ_JBHFIZ010000016.1:1220-61137 GCF_057334535.1 Achromobacter colocynthidis | reverse complement strand
ACGCCGACCCCGCAGCCTTGCTTGCGCCGGTGCCTCCGCGCACGCCCTGGCGGGTGCTTGCACGCACCTACCGACCCGGTCCGACCACCGTGCGCTACCTGATTCGGCTGGGGCTATGCCTGGTCGCCGCCGAAGCCGTGGCGCTGGCCGCGTCACTGCCGCGTTCGTACTGGGTGCCCTTGATTGTGGTGGTGATCTTCAAGCCGAACTTCGGCTCGGTATTTGCGCGGGCGCTGCAAAGCTGCGGCGGCAGCGTGGTAGGCGTAGCCATCAGCGCGACCGTGCTGGCGGTGGACCAGAACGGCATTGCCAGCGTGTTGACGGTGGCGGCGCTGGCGGCCTTGCTGCCCTGGTCAATCCGACGCAACTACGGGCTGTTTTCCGCCATTCTGGTGCCTATCCTGATGCTGCTGATCGGGGCCTTGCAGCCCGGTACCTGGGCCATCGCGCTGGCGCGCCTGCTTGATGTGGGCGTGGCGGCCGGCATCGTGCTGCTGGTGGGTTATCTGCCGTGGATCCGCATAGAGCGCAATAACCTGGATCACGCCGTCGCCACCGCGATGGACACGCTGGCCGCTTATGTCAATACGGTGTTCCAGGCGGACCCCGCCAAGCGCCACGCCCTGCGCGCCCGCGCCTATGCGAGCCTGTCGGACTTGCGCATTGCGCTACAGCGCGGCCTGTCCGAGCCGCGTTTGGTCAGCCGCCGCGCGCTGGCCTGGTGGCCGGTGGAAGTGGCGCTGGAGCGTGTGGCCAACACCGTGTCGGACACGGCCTGGTCGCTGCCCGCCGACCAGCCCACGCCCCGCGCCGCCGAGGTCGGGCAACTGGCGCATGCCTTGCACGCCTTGAGCGTCGCAGTGGCGGAAGGCGCGGCGCCGCCTGTTGCGGCCATCGCCGCCCCCTCACCAGCGCTGGCCGACGTGGCCGCCGAAATCGAGAACTTGCGCGCTGTGCTGGCCGGTCCGGAATTTGCCGCCGCGCCCCTCGCCGCCTTGCCCAAGCGCCGCTCCACCCATCCCCTTACCCCTCCACCCAACCAGGTCTGAACCATGTGTCTTGCCGTATTGGCCCTGCACGCCTTGCCGGGCATTCCCGTCCTGATCGCCGCCAACCGCGACGAATTCCACGCGCGCCCCACGCATCCGGCCGCGCAATGGGCCGATGCGCCCGGCCTGTACGCGGGGCGCGACGGGCTTGCCGGCGGCACCTGGATGGGCGTGACGGCGCAAGGACGCTTTGCGCTGGTCACCAACTTTCGCGAACCGGGCCGGTATCTGGCCCCCGCCCCGTCGCGCGGCGCGCTGGTTGAGGACTACCTGCGCGGCAACGACTCGCCGCAGGCGTACCTGGCCCGCACGCATGAATCGGATCAGGCGTACAACGGCTTCAACCTGATCGTGGGCGACACCCGCCAGGCCTGGTACCTGAGCAACCGCGACGGCCCGCCGCGCCCGCTTGCGCCCGGCATCTATGCCCTGTCCAACCATTTGCTGGACACGCCCTGGCCCAAGCTGGCCCGCACCAAGACGGCGTTTACCGAGGTGCTGGGCCGAACGCCGCAACCCGATCTACCCGCCTTGTTCGAGGCGCTGGCGGACCGGCAGACCGCCACGGACGAGGACATGCCCGCCACCGGCCTGCCCCCCGACCGCGAAAGGCTGTTGAGCAGCCCGTTCATCGTCAGCCCCGACTACGGCACCCGCGCCTCCAGCGTGCTGGTGCTGCGCGAGGGTGGCGCGGGCCAATTGGACGAACGGCGCTTTGCACCCGACGGCACGGTCAGCGGTGAAAGCCGGCTGGCATTTTCCTGGCAAGCGTGAAAGCGCGGGGATATGCTGGGTGACGCGACGGGCAGAAAGGCAGCGGCAGAATCACGGCTACGGAAACAAACGGTTGAGCTCCGAGACGCACTGCCGCGAACTCCGTGCCGTCGCCCGGGTCGAAGCTCAATCATCCACGTCTGGAGAATCAGATGAACAAACGCATTGAACGCTGCACCCTGTCCGCCATGATGGCCTTGGGCAGCATGGCCATCGCCGGCGTGCTGTCCACCGCGCAAGCGGCGTTGCCGCCGGTCAAGCACCAGGGCTCGGTGCAATACGTCAGCGGCGGCATCGGCATCGATGAATCCGAAGCCATGAAGGCCGCCGCGAAAGACTATCCGCTGGCGCTGACTTTCGCGGCGCAGCGCGACGGCACGGCCGACTATGTGGCCAGCGTCGCCGTCACCATCCTCGACGCACAAGGCAAGGAGGTCTTGAAGGCGACCTCCGAAGGCCCTTACATGCTGGTCAAGCTGCCTGCGGGCAGCTACAAGATTTCAGCAACGTTTGAGGGCAAGACACAGGAACGCGCGATAACCGTGCAAGGCACGGGCACCGCGCGCGCCGTTTTTGAATGGAAGTGACGCTGGGGCTTGAGCTCCAGCGGTTGATATCCAGGGGCTTGATTCCCAAGGGCTTGATTCCAGGGGTTTGTTTCCCTTAGACCCCGGAAAACAGGATGGCGATCACGAAGCCCACGCTGATCGCCCAGACCAGCGATCGCAACGCGCCCCAGCCCGCCACGTACATGGCCAGATAGCCCAGCCGCACGCCTATCCAGCAGGCCATCAGCGTGGCCACATGGGCGGGCGGCGCCTGGGTGTACAGCGCAAACAGCACCGCCGCGAAGAAGAACGGCAGCGCTTCAAAGGCATTGATCTGCGCCGCGTTGGCGCGCGCGCGCCAGCCTTCCTGGCGGGCAAGCCATGCGCGAGGGTCGTTGTTGTCGAACTTGTTGCCCCCCGCCTTGGCGATGATTGTCGATACCAAGGGCAGCAATGCCGCTGCCAACATCAACCACGCGATCATTTTCATACTGGCTCCTGAAGCGCCGCCCAAAGCTGGGCCGGATGGGGTGACGGGCGTTTGGCCGCCGCTGCGGCATGGTCGCCTGAAAGCGTCGAAATGAAAAGCCTGGAACGTGGGTAGAGCGGGCATGCGCGCTTACACTTTGCGCTTTGCTTTCCGCCCGCCTGCTTCATGACCTTGCTCAGCCCCTGGCCCGCCCTGTTCCTTGCTGCCGCCCTGCTTTGGCCGCCCGCCACTCGACGCTGGGCGCTGGCGCCGTTGGCGGTCGCATGGGGGTGGGCTTGGGCTGACGGCATCGTTGATCCCGTGGCATTCGCCGCGCCGGCGCTGCTGGTCCTGGCGGCGACCTGGGTGCGGCCAGGATCGGGCGACGCGGCGCGCGTGGCCGGCCACGTCTTGTTCCTGCTGATGGCTGGCGCGCTCTTCCTGCATCTGGCGCCGGGCTTTCACAACCCGCTGGTCATTGCGCCCGCGCCGCTGACGGCGGACGCGGTGGCGTTTGGCATGTATCTGAACCTGGACAAGCCCTTGGTTGCCTTCTGGGTAGTCCTGGCCTTGGCGCCGCCCATGGCGGGCGCCGACCTGCGCCGCACCTTGTTGGCGGCCGTGCTGGCTTGTGGCGCGGCGGTGCTGGCCTGCCTGGGTATTGCGCTGGCGATGGGCGTGGTGGGCTGGGCGCCCAAGTGGCCGGACTCGGGCTGGATCTGGCTCATCAACAATGCGTTGCTGGTCACGCTGGCCGAGGAAGCGTTGTTTCGCGGTTATGTGCAGCAGCAGTTGGCCGCGCGCTGGCGGCATCATGCCTGGGGCGCGGGGGCCGCGCTGGGCGTGGCCGCCATCCTGTTCGGGCTGGCGCATTTCGCGGGCGGCTGGCAATGGATGCTGCTGGCCACCATCGCCGGCGCCGCCTATGGCGTGGCCTACCGCCATGGCGGACTAGCGGCCGCGGTGCTGGCGCATTTGGGACTGAACGCCGCGCACTTCGGTTTGTTCACCTACCCGATGCGCGCGATGTTCTAGGGCGGTGTTCTAGTGCCCTGCCCCGGTGCCGTGCTCCCGCACGGCGAACGGCTTACGCCAGCGCCGGATAATCCGTGTACCCCAGCGCGCCCTGCGCGTAGAACGTGGACGGCACCGGCGTGTTCAGCTCGGCGTTCAATTCAAACCGGCGTTCCAGGTCGGGGTTGGCAATGTACGGCACGCCAAACGCCACCGCGTCGGCGCGGCCGGTGTTGATGGCGGCTTCGGCGGATTCGCGCGTGTAGCCCTCGTTGGCGATGTAGACGCCGCCAAAGGCCGCCTTCAGGCGCGGGCCCAGGCTGTCTTCGGCTTCATGTTCGCGCACGCAAATGAAGGCGATGCCGCGCTTGCCGAGTTCGCTGGCCACGTACAAGAAGGTGGTGGCCAGATCGGAATCGCCCATGGTGTGGATATCGCCGCGCGGCGACAGGTGCACGCCCACGCGGTCGGCGCCCCAGACGGCCACGCACGCATCCACCACTTCCAGCAGCAGGCGGGCGCGATTTTCCAGCGATCCGCCGTATTGGTCGGTGCGCTGGTTGGTGCTGTCTTGCAGGAACTGGTCCAGCAGGTAGCCGTTGGCGGCATGCACTTCAACGCCGTCGAAACCCGCTTCCATGGCCATTTGCGCGCCATGGCGGTAAGCCTCGACCACGCCGGGCAGCTCGGCCGTTTCCAGCGCGCGCGGGGTGACGTAGGCACGCTTGGGGCGTACATGGCTGACATGGCCGCCGGCCGCGATGGCGCTGGGCGCAACGGGCAGTTCGCCGTTCAGGAAGATGGGGTCGGAAATGCGGCCCACGTGCCAAAGCTGGGCCGCGATCAAGCCGCCTTTTTCGTGCACGGCCGCCGTCACTTTGCGCCAGCCCTTCACTTGTTCGGTGGACCACAGCCCGGGGGTGTCGGCGTAGCCCACGCCTTGCGGGGTCACGGCGGTGGCTTCGGTCAAGATCAGGCCCGCGCCGGCGCGCTGGGTGTAGTACTCGACCATCAAGTCGTTGGGCACGCGGCCTTCGCTAGCGCGCTGGCGCGTCAAGGGGGCCATGACGAGGCGGTTGCGCAGCGTCAGCGCGCCAACGCGCAGGGGTTCAAACAGGGTGCTCATGCAAAGTCCTTCCGCCCCGGGTCGATGGGGCGCGGTGCGCAGCGGCATACAGCGTGGCGTGGCTTGGCACACGCCTGCCGGCTGACTACATATCCTGGTTCAACTGCCGCAGGAACGCGGCAATCAAGGCTTCATTGCGACGAAAAAAGACCCACTGCCCCACCTTGGTCGACGTAATCAGGCCCGCGCGTTGCAAGACGGCCAGGTGCGAAGACACGGTCGACTGCGACAAGCCGCAGCGGTCATCGATGTGGCCCGCGCACACCCCATGTTCAAAGGAGTGGCCCGGGCGTTCCTCGAAATACGCATGCGGCGTCTTCAGCCACGCAAGGATGTCACGCCGCACCGGATTGGCCAGCGCCTTGATGATGGCGTCGGTATCAATTCCGGGTTCTGCGCCGGTCTGATCGGAGGACAAAGCGGAAGCGGAGCGAGTCATATTGGTATATCGCAATTTATCGAATCTTAAATCGAAAGTATTCGATATATGGTCATGCCCCTTTGGGCTACGGGGTTTTGCCTAGTCGCCTTGCACCCGGCCACGCAGGCGCTTGACCTCGCCGTGCAGGACTTTGCGTTGCACGCGGCGGCGTTGGGAAGATCGTGTGGGCTTGGTGGCGCGGCGGGGTTTGTCGACCTGGATGGCGGCGCGCACCATCGCCACCAGCCGTTCAATGGCTTCGGCCCGGTTTTTTTCCTGGCTGCGAAACGACTGCGACTTGATGACGATAACGCCCTCTTTCGAGATGCGGTGATCGCTCAGCGCGCACACGGCGTCCTGCACCTCGGGCGGCAGGCGCGAGGCCCGCACGTCAAAGCGCAGATGGACGGCGCTGGACACCTTGTTGACGTTCTGGCCACCCGCGCCCTGGGCGCGGATCATGCTGAACGTCAGGTCGCGTTCGTCGATATACAGGGAATCTTGGACATGAAACATAGGGCGGGAGTCTATACCAAGTAAAATAATCCGCTTTTGCCCGATTTTCGCGGCGCCTCCGGCCGCCAGCAACCTTATGACCTACTCCGCCAAAGAAATATTCAAGACCCTGCAAGGCGAAGGCGCCCACGCAGGCCGCGCGGCGGTATTTTGCCGGTTTGCGGGCTGTAACCTCTGGACCGGCCGCGAAAGCGACCGCGCCAGCGCCGCCTGCACGTTCTGCGACACCGACTTCATCGGCACCGATGGCGAAGGCGGCGGCAAGTTCGCCACGGCCGACCTTTTGGCCGACACCATCGCCACCACCTGGGGACCGGGCACGCAAGACCGCTACGTGGTCTTCACGGGCGGCGAACCGCTGTTGCAACTGGACGCGGCGCTGCTCACCGCCATCCATGCCCGCGGCTTCACCGTGGCCATCGAAACCAACGGCACCGTCAAGCCGCCCGCCGGCATCGACTGGATCTGCGTCAGCCCCAAGGGCACGGCGCCGCTGGTCATCGAACGCGGCGACGAGTTGAAGCTGGTCTACCCGCAGTTGAATGCGTTGCCCGAGACCTTCGCGCACCTGGATTTCGAGCACTTTTTCCTGCAACCCATGGACGGCCCCGCGCGCGTGGCCAATACCGAGCGTGCCGTTCAGTACTGTATGCAGCATCCGCAATGGCGGCTGAGTTTGCAGACCCACAAATACATAGGCATTCCATGATGACCCCCCACGCGCGGCGGACCGCGCGATGATTTCCGTTACCCGCAGGCTGGAATTCGACGCCGGCCACCGTATCCCCGATCACCGCAGCCAATGCCGCAACCTGCATGGCCACCGCTATGTGCTTGAAATCACCCTGACGGGTGACGTGGTGCAAGCCCCCGGCGAATCCGACAACGGCATGTTGATGGATTTTTCCGAGATCAAGCACATCGCCAAGACCCACATCGTGGACGTCTGGGACCATGCTTTCCTGGTGTACGAAGGCGACGCCGCCGTACGCGGCTTTTTGGACACCCTGCCCGACCACAAGACCGTCGTGCTGGACCGCATTCCCACGGCGGAAAACCTGGCCAAGATCGTGTTCGACACGCTGGTCCCGCACTACCAAGGCCACTACGGCGCCGACCTGCGCCTGTCCCGCGTGCGCCTGTATGAAACCCCGAATTGCTGGGCGGACTGCAACGGTTGAGGGTTGGCCGCGGGATGGGTCGCCGATAGATCGCGGATGGATCGCCGATAGATCGCGGATGGATCGCCGGTGGATCGCCGACCATCGTAGGATGGGTGCAGCGCGCAAGAAAAGGCACAAGAACCCAATTGCCGTTCGCGCGTAACCCATCAATCAACGCCAAAACCCGAAACAATCCGGCCACATCCTGGCGGTGGTTCGATGGGTTACGCGCGCTCAACGGAGGGGTCCTTGCCACGGGTCATTTCGCGCTCCACCCATCCTACGTGCGTTGCCGCGGGTTCAGTACAGCGCGCGCAAGATAAGACACAAGAATCCGCCGATTAAAAATTCCTATCGTCCCATTCGACACATTCAATCATTAGTAAGCTAATAGATAGGATACAATCGATTTCATGCACACTCCTTCAGACTCCCAACTCATGGCAACCACCGCTCACCTGATGGTGCTGTCGCGCGCCTATCGCGGGGCGGCCGACAAGGCCTTGGCCGATTACGGTTTATCCCAAGCCACGGCCTGGCCGGTCATCTTGGCCGGACGCCTGGGCGACGGCGTGCGCCAAGGCGCGTTGGCCGAGGCGCTGGGCGTTGAAGGTCCGTCCCTGGTTCGCGTGCTGGACCAACTTGTCGCCGCCGGCCTGATGGAACGCCGCGAAGACGCGCATGACCGCCGCGCCAAAACACTGCACCTGACCGATGCCGGCCATGCGCTGCGCGCACAGGTTGAAGACGTGCTGGTGGAACTGCGCCGGCGCTTGTTCAGCGGCGTCAGCGAAACCGATCTGCAAGCCTGCCTGCGCGTGTTCGACGCCTTGAATGTGTCCTTGGGACGCGGCGCGGCCAGCGCGCAGCCACAGCAGCAACAGGACAACGCATCGTGAAATTGCCCAACGTCCGCGAAACCCTTTTTTCGCTCAAGAGCTACCTAAGCGCCATCATGGCGCTTTATCTGGCCTACAGCATGGGTTTGCCGCGTCCGTTCTGGGCGATGACCACCGCCTACGTCGTGGCGCAACCCTGGTCCGGCGCCGTGCGTTCCAAAGCGCTGTACCGTCTGGTGGGCACCTTTGCCGGCTCGGCCGCCACCGTCTACCTGGTGCCGCGCCTGTCGAATTCGCCCGTCGTCATGACCGCCGCCATGGTGCTGTGGGTGGGCGCCTGCCTGTATATGTCGGTGCTGGACCGCACGCCGCGCTCCTACCTCTTCATGCTGGCGGGCTACACCGCCGCCATGATCGGCTTTCCCAGCGTGACCGACCCGTCGTTGGTCTTCGACACCGCGCTTGCCCGGGTTGAGGAAATCACCCTGGGCATCGTCTGCGCCACGCTGGTCCACAGCATTGTGCTGCCCCGGGGCCTGGCGCCCGCCTTGACGCTGCAACTGGATAAAGCCGTGCGCGACGCCCGCAACTGGATGCACGACACGCTTAGCGGCAAGACCGCCGAACAGCGCGACCGCGACCGCCGCGTGCTGGCCAACGACATCACCCAATTGCGGCTCTTGTCCACCCACGTGCCGTTCGACACCAGCAACCTGCGCTGGACGTCCGGCGCGGTGCGCGCCATGCAGGACCAGATTTCAGCATTGACGCCGGCGGTGTCGGCCGTGGAAGACCGCCTGCGGGCGCTTCAGGCCAATGACCAGCCGCTGCCCGAACCCGTGTCCGCGCTGCTGAACGATATTTCGGAATGGATCAATGCCGGCGCCCAGGCCTCGCACGACACCGCCGTGCAGCTACGCGCCGCCGTCTCGCGGCTGACCCCCGCCATCGACAGCCATTCCACCTGGCGCGACGCACTGTTGGCCAGCCTGATGACGCGGCTGCGCGAGCTGATCGACACGTATGACGAATGCCTGGCCCTGCGCCGCGAGATCCACGCCGGCCTGGCAGGCGCGCCACAACGGGCTTCGGCACACAAGGCCCACGCTGCCCGCGACCCCAACGCCGCGCTGCACCGCGACCATGGCATGGCGCTGCTGTCGGCGCTGGCCGCGGGCGTGGCCATTTCCGTGTGCTGCGCGTTCTGGATCGGCACGGCCTGGAGCAACGGCGCCACCGCCGCGTTGATGGCCGCCATCTTCAGTTGCTTCTTTGCGTCGCAAGACAATCCCGTGCCGGGCATCATGCAGTTCCTGACCTACACGGTGTATTCGATTCCGTTGTCGGCCCTGTATCTGCTGGGCATCATGCCGGCCATCCATTCCTTTGAAATGCTGGCCCTGGCGATGCTGCCCACCGCTTTCGTGCTAGGCATTTTCATTGCGCGGCCCGCCAGCACCGGCAAGGGCATGGCGATGCTGTTCGGCTTTCTGGGCACCATGGCGCTGCAAGACACCCACACCGCCGACGTGGTGTCCTTCATCGACACGCAGGTTGCCCAGTGCATGGGCGTGGCCACCGCCGCCATCATTGCCGCCGTGTTCCGCACCGTCAGCGCCGACTGGAGCGCCCGCCGCATCCAGGCCGCCAACTGGAAGGAACTGGCGACGCTGGCCGCCTCGTCGCGCGCCCCGTCGCGCCACACCTACACCGCCCGCATGCTGGACCGCATCGGCCTGTTGCAACCGCGCTTGGCGCTGGCCCAGCGGCCCGACGACCTGGTGGCCGCCGACGCGCTGAAAGACCTGCGCGTGGGCCGCGACATTACCGAATTGCAGCGCGCCCGCCGTCATCTGCCGATGGCCGATGCCACGATCCAGCCCGTGTTGAACAGCCTGGCGCAGTTCTTCCGCGCGCGCTCCGCGTGGCGCGTCGGAGAAAAGACGCCCGAGTTCCTGGCGCAGATCGACCGCGCGCTGTCCAGCGTGGCCGCCACGCCGCAAGGCCTGGCCGCCCGCGACCGCGCGGTGGTGGCGCTGGTGGGCATCCGCCGCGCTTTCTTTCCCGACGCCCCCGACTACCAACCCGCCCATCCCACCATGGAGGGCCACGCATCATGATCGGTGAATTCAATCTGTACGGCATTTACTTCCCCTGGCTGCTGGTACTGGGCGTCGTGACGCTCGGCGTGGCCTGGGCATTGCGCCGCGTGCTGGCGCGCGTCGGCCTGTACCGCCTGGTGTGGCATCCCGCGCTGTTTGATCTGGCGCTGTTCGTGGTGCTGCTGTATGGCGTGTCCCTGATTTCCCCATATTTTTTACAGAGATAGGTATGAAACTCCCCAACGCCCTTCGCCCTGCTGCTATCGGCAAGTTCGCGGTGACGGCCATCGTCGTCGCCGCCGCCGCTTACGCCGGCTGGCAGCTTTGGGTGCACTACGAAGTTGAACCCTGGACGCGCGATGGCCGCGTCAAGGCCTATGTGGTACAGGTGGCGCCCGACGTCTCCGGCCTGGTGACGAGCGTGCCCGTGCACGACAACCAGGACGTGAAGGCCGGCGACCTGCTGTTTGAAATTGACCGCGCCCGCTTCCAGTTGGCCTTCGACCAGGCCCAGGCGTCGGTGCGATCGCAGCAAGTGGCGCACGACCAGGCACTGCGTGACGCCAAGCGCAACCGCTCGCTGGGCCAGCTGGTGGCCGCGGAAGCGGTCGAGCAAAGCCAGACCAAGGTGCAGCAGACCGAAGCCGCGCTGGCGCAGGCGCAAGTGCAACTGAACACCGCCCGCCTGAATCTGGAGCGCAGCCGCGTGGTGGCCGCCAGCGATGGCCGCGTCACCAACCTGGACTTGCGCGCGGGTTCCTACGCTACCGCTGGGCGCGGCGTGATGGCCCTGGTGGACGCCGGCAGCTTCTATGTGGAAGGCTATTTTGAAGAAACCAAGCTGCCCGGCATCCACGAAGGCGCCCCCGTCACGGTGACGCTGATGGGCGATTCGCGCCACATTCGCGGCCATGTGGAAAGCATCGCCATGGGCATTGCCGACCGCGACCGCAGCACGGGCGCCAATCTGCTGCCCAACGTGAACCCCACCTTCAACTGGGTGCGCCTGGCCCAACGCATTCCGGTGCGCGTGAAGATCGACGCCGTGCCGGAGGGCGTGCGCCTGGTCGCCGGCCAGACGGCCACCGTGTCGGTAGACCCAGCATGAACGCCCGGCACCTTCTCCCCCCTCTCTTGGCCCTGGCGCTTGCGCTGGCCGGATGCACCACCGTGGGCCCGGACTATCAAACGCCCGCCGGGTCCGCCGTGCAACGGCCCAGCGCGCAAGGCGCCTTCATCGAAGCGCAACCCGGCGTGTATCAGCAAGAGCCGGTGGCCGGACACTGGTGGCGCCTGTATAACGACCCGGTGCTGGACGGCCTGATCGACAAGGCCCTGTCGGCCAACACCGACCTGCGCGTGGCCAGCGCCAACCTGGAACGCGCGCAGGCCGCCGTGCAGGAGTCCCAGGCGCAGCAGCAGCCCAGCATCGGCGTGAACGCATCGCCCACCTTCGGCCACGTGTCGGGCTTTCAGGAACTGCAACCGGACGTCAACCCGCCCAGCCGCTGGTCGTATTCCACCGGCGCCAGCGTGTCGTACCAACTGGACCTGTTCGGGCAGATTCGCCGCGCCATCGAAGCCGCCAGCGGTGATGCCCAGGCCGCGCAAGCCGCCTACGACGCCACCCGCGTCACCGTCGCCGCCGAAACCGCGCGTGCCTACGCCAATATGTGCGCGGCGGGCATGCAGTTGGCCTCGGCCCAGCATTCGGTGCAGGTGCAAAAGGAATCGCTGGATGCCGTCAGCCGCTTGCAACGCGCCGGCCGTGGCACCACGCTGGACGTCACGCGCGCGCGCAGCCAGCTTGAACAGTTGCAGGCCAACCTGCCGCCGTTTCAGGCGCAGCAGCGCACGGCGCTGTACCGCCTGGCCGCGCTGACGGGGCAGACCCCCAACGACATTCCCGCGTCGCTGCTGCAATGCGCCACCGCGCCGCGCCTGACCCGCACCATTCCGGTGGGTGACGGCGCCGCGCTGTTGCGCCGCCGCCCCGACATCCGCCAGGCCGAGCGCACGCTGGCCGCGTCCACCGCCCGCATCGGCGTGGCCACCGCCGACCTGTACCCCAAGGTCACGCTGGGCTTGTCCGCCGCGTCGGGCGGCCCCGCCGCCATGTTGGGCGACCGGGGCACCTTCAGTTGGAGCGTGGGTCCGCTGATCTCGTGGACGATCCCGAACACGGGCGCGGTGCAGGCCCGCATTGCCGAGGCCGAAGCCAACACCAAGGCCGCCGTGGCGCGCTTTGACGCCACCGTATTGAACGCGCTGCGCGAAACCGAAAGCGCGCTGGTGGTCTACGCGCGGCAACTGGATCGCGACACCGCCTTGCGCGCCGCCCGCGACCAAAGCGCCGAAGCCGCCTCGCAAGCGCGGCGGTTGTTCCAGTACGGCAAGACCGACTACCTGACCGTGCTGGACGCCGAGCGCACGCTGGCCAGCAATGAAAGCGCGCTGGCGGCCTCGCAGGCCGAACTCAGCAACGACCAGATCGCCGTCTTTCTGGCGCTGGGCGGCGGCTGGGAAGACTAGCCAGCGGATGCCCCGCATCGGCGCCCCTACGTGGGGCGCTTTTTTTTGCCCGGCGTTTCAAGCTGGGGCTTCTTCCTGTTTTCTTGGCTAAATCCATTTCCACAATATGGATGGCGCATTGCCGCGTACGTTTTCCGGCCTTTAGAATAATTCCGAGACAAATCAGTTGAAATCGGTTGAGCGCAAATGCTCAACGGCGGCCACATATACGCACAGCCGTAAAACACAAAGAACAAAAATCCATAATATGGAATACACAAACAGCGTCGACGCCCGAGTGCTCGACAGCATTACCAAGCTTGGCGACGCGGATATCGGCCGGGTCGTGATCGCGGGATCCCATGGCGGCCGCTATGCGGCTTATTGCGCCGCCCGGGGCCGGGTTCACGCCGTAGTGCTCAACGATGCGGGCGTGGGCTGGCAAGAGGCCGGCATCGCGGGCCTGCTAGACCTGGAACTCTGGGGCGTGCCCGCCGCCACGGCGGATTACCGCAGTTGCCGCATCGGCGACGGCGCCGACATGCTGCGCCGTGGCGTCATCAGCCATGCCAACCCACTGGCTCAAGCCCTGGGCTGCCGCCCCGGGATGCGCGTTGCCGAATGCGCCGCGGTTTTGGGTCAGTCTTTGGGTCGCTCTTTGCCCCACGCCTCACCGCATTCCCCAGCACGGCCCGCACCACCCGCCGAGCGCGAAGAATCCCGCATGGTGCTGCGCACCGACGCCGCCGGCACGCCCTGCGTCGTCGGCCTGGACTCGGTGTCGCTGCTGGACGAACGCGACAACGGCCTGATCGCCGTCACGGCATCGCATGGCGAGCGCCTGGCCGGGCTGCCGACCGACGGCGTCAAGGCCGCGCCCCGGCTGGTGACGTTCAACGACGCCGGCATGGGCCAGGACGGCGCGGGCGTCGGCCGCCTGCCGCTGCTGCAACAGCGCGGCATTGCGGCATTGACGGTGTCGGCCCATAGCGCCTGCATCGGAGACGCCAGGTCCTGCTACGACGAGGGCGTGATTTCCTGCGCGAACGCGCGCGCCCGCGAACTGGGCTGCCGTGTCGGCACGCCCTTGAAGACCTTTATCGACGCCCTCTTGAACGGGCGCGTCAATCAATAGAAACGATCACTACAACAATCACTAAAACGAGGAGCACATCCGCATGTCGGAAAAACTGGAAATCACAGGCGGCGAGGCCATCGCCCGCATGTTCGCCGCGCATGACGTCGGCTTGATGTTTGGCATGGGCGGCTTTCAATTGCTGCCCTTCTACGACGCCGTGCGGCGCTTGAAGCTGAACCACAACCTGATCAACGACGAGCGCTGCGCGGTGTTCGCGGCAGACGCCTACACCAAGGTCAGCGGACGCCCCGGCGTGTGCGACGCCACCTTGGGCCCGGGCGCCACCAACCTGGTCACCGGTCTGGCCGAAGCCTTTAACGCCGGCACGCCGCTGGTGGCGCTGGTGGGCGATTCGCACCGCCTGCATTCCTGGAAGAACATGACGCAGGAAGCGCGCCAGCTTGAAGTGCTGCGCCCTGTGGTCAAGGACGTGCTGCGCGTGGAGATGATCGAGCGCATTCCCGAGCTGGTGCGCCGCGCGTTTGCGGTGGCCACCAGCGGCCGCCCCGGCCCCGTGGTGCTGGACGTGCCCGAAGACATCGCGCACGCCATCCACGCCTTTGACGCCGACGAGTTCTATTCCAGCACCAACGCACGCCGCGCCCCCGCGCTGCGCTGCCGGCCCGCCGCCGATGACCTGGCCCAGGCGGCCAGCATGTTGGCCGGCGCCGCGCGCCCCCTGATGCTGTGCGGCGGCGGCGTGCACATCAGCGAGGCCGCCTTGGCCGTCGAAGCCTTTGCGCGCCGCTTCAACATCCCCGTGGCGCACACCATGAGCGGCAAGGGCGCCATTGCTTGCAGCGACCCGCTGAACGCGGGCCTCTTCGGCCGCTACAGCCGCATCGCCAACGACCTGATCGCCAAGGCCGACTGCCTGTTCGTCGTCGGCTGCAAGCTGGGCGAAGTGGCCACCCGGCGCTATGACCTGCTGAACGCGGGCGTGCCGATCATTCATCTGGACATCGTGGCCGAAGAGTTCGACCGCACCACCACCCCTGCCCTGCGGCTATGGGGCGACGCGCGCGCCACGCTTGAGGAATTGGGCGAACGCATGGCGGCGCAAGCGTCACAAGCCGATCGCCAGGCCTATGCGGATGAAGTCGGGCAAGCCATGCACGCCTGGCGCGAATCCGTGCAGGGCAAGCTGACGTCGTCCGACAGCCCCATCGGCATGGCGCGCCTGATGCACGAGATCAACGCCACGCTGCCCGAAGACGGCATCCTGGTGGCCGACGGCGGCTTTGCCGCGCACTGGGGCGGCCTGCTGTTCGACACCAAGCGCGCGGGCCGGGGCTTCGTGCCCGACCGGGGCTTTGCCTCCATCGGCTACGGCATTCCGGGTGCAATCGGCGCCGCTGCCGCCGCGCCGGGGCGGCAGGTCGTCAGCCTGACCGGCGACGGCGGCTGCAATATGTCGCTGGGTGAATTGGAAACGGCGGTGCGCATGGGCCTGGCCTTCACGCTGGTGGTGGTGAACAACGCGGCGTCGGGCTATATCAAAGCGCTGCAACACCTGATGTACGGTGGTGGCAACTATCAATCGTCAGACCTGGTGGAAACCAACTACGCCAACGTGGCGCGCGCGCTGGGCTGCAACGGCATCCGCGTGGAAGACCCCGCGGACATCAAGGCGGCCTTGGCCAGCGCCTACGCCTGCAAGGACCGCCCCACCATCCTGGACGTCGTCGTCACGCGCGACCCGGCGCACATGTTGCCGGGCGTGGACAGCCGCGCCGCCAAGATCAAGCCGGGCGACCGCATCGCCTGATATCAGTCAGCAACTACAACGACAACAACAACGACAACACGCACAACAAACCAAAGCGAGGAGACAACACCATGAAGAGAAGAACCTGGATGAGCCTGGCGGCCGCAACGCTGGCCCTGTCGCTGACGGGCGCCGCCACGGCGCAAGGCAGCTACCCCGACCACCCCGTCCGCCTGATCGTGCCTTTTCCGCCGGGCGGCACGTCCGACGTGGTGGGCCGCATCTTCGCCGAGGCGCTGGGCAAGCAGTTGGGCCAGACGGTGGTCGTGGAAAACCGGGGTGGCGCGGGCGGTACGGTCGGCACGCGCGCGGTGGCGTCCGCCGCGCCCGACGGCTACACGCTGCTGCTGGGCACGTCCAGCACCAACGGCACCAATTCGGCGGTGTACAAGAACCTGTCGTATGACGCCGTGAAAGACTTCACCCCTGTCACGCAGATCATCCGCGTGCCGGGCGTGATTGTGGTCAACAAGAATTTCCCGGCCAAGGACTACGCGCAATTCTTCGCGTTGGTCAAAGGCGCGCCGGGCAAGTATTCGTATGCATCGTCGGGCAATGGCGGCGCCACGCACATGGCCATGGAGTACTACAAGTCGTTGTCCGGGCTGGACATGATGCATGTACCGTATCGCGGCACCGGCCCGGCGCTGAACGACGTCATCGCCGGCCAGGTGCCCATCTTGTGGGACACGGCGGCGTCGTCCATGGCGCACATCCAGTCGGGCAATTTGAGGGCGATCGTGGTGGCGGCCAAGACGCGCCTGCCGCAACTGCCTGATGTGCCGACCTTCGCGGAAATGGGCTTGCCTGATTACGACGCCGAAATGTGGAATGGCCTGCTGGCGCCCGCCGGCCTGCCCAAGGACGTGCTGGCCAAGCTGAGTGACGCTTCACGCAAGGCCTTGGCGGACCCGGACGTGCAGGCCAAGTACGCGGGGGTGGGCGCCTATGTGGTAGCGGACAAGCCCGAGGAGTTTGGCGCGATGATCCAGGCCGACGTAGCCAAGTGGAAGAAGGTGGCCGACTTCGCCCACATCTCGGTGCAATAGCATGGGCCAGCGCGTAAAAGACAAGGTCGCGCTGGTGTTCGGCGCGGGGTCGTCGGGACCGGGCTGGGGCAACGGCAAGGCGGCCGCCGCGCTGTATGCCCGCGAAGGCGCGCGGGTCTACGCCGTGGACCTGCGCGCCGAAGCGGCCCAGGAAACCCGGCGCGTCATCGAAGCCGAGGGCGGGCAATGCACCGCGCTGGTGGCCGACGTGACGCAGTCCGCGCAGATCCAGGCGGTGGTGGCGCGCGTGCTGGACGAAGCGGGCCGCATCGACATCCTGCATAACAATGTGGGCATCACCGAAATGGGCGGCCCCATCGAGGCCAGCGAGGAAAGCTGGCACCGCGTGCTGGACACCAACCTGACCGGCGTGTTCCTGACCTGCAAGCACGTGCTGCCCGCGATGCTGGCGCAAGGCGGCGGCAGCATCATCAATATCTCGTCGCTGGCCTCCATACAGGTCAACAGCTACCCGTACACGTCCTATTACGCGGCCAAGGCGGGGTTGAACCATCTGACCCGTTCCCTGGCCGTGCGCTATGCGCCGGACAACATCCGGGTCAACGCGGTGCTGCCGGGCGTGATCGACACGCCATTGATCTACCAGCAAATTGCCGGCCAGTTCCAGGACGTGGAAGCGATGCGCCAGCGTCGCAACGCCGCCAGCCCGATGGGCCGCATGGGCGATGCCTGGGACGTGGCGCACGCCGCGCTGTTCCTGGCCAGCGACGAAGCCAAGTACATCACCGGCGTGTGCCTGCCGGTGGATGGCGGCAAGGCCTGCGCGGGGCGCTAGCCCTTCGTGCCGCGGGGCCGGCTTTGGGGCCGGCTTTGGGGCCGGCTCCGCGGCACGTTCAGGGGCGCGCTCCGGCGCACATTCAGGGGCGTGCTCCGGCGCAAATTCAAGGACGCGGCAGCAGGTCCGCCGACAGTTCGGCCGCGGCGCGTTGCAAGGCCGCCACCACGTCATGCAGGCGCGCGCCCGACAGGCGCGAGCGGATCGCCGCCACGCTCAAGGCGGCCACCACGTTCTGCTCGCGGTCCAACACCGGCACGCCCACGCCCAGCATGTCGGGGATGATGCGCCCCGGGTTCAGCGCATAGCCCTGCTTGCGGGCGGCGGCGATGTCGTCGCGCAGCATGTCGGTGGACGGCAGGTCGGGCGCGCTGGTGGCGTCGTATCGGGCCAGCACCCGCTCGATATCGTCGTTGGGCAGGAACGCCAGCAACGCCAGGCTGCCCGCCCCCACGCCCAAGGGCCGCCTGTGCCCCACTTCCAGGGTCAGGATCTTGATGGGAAAGTCGCCCGTCTTGCGGTCCACGCACACGGCCTCGTGGCCGGAACGCACGGACAGGAAACTGGTGTCGCCGGTGGATTGGGCCAGCCGCAGCACGGCGGATTCCGCAATCGCCTTGATGCCGTGGCGGCTTTCGGCGGCCAGGCCCAGGATGTAGGACTCGCGCCCCAGGCTGTACGTTTTCAGCTTGGCGTTCAGCGACAGAAAGCCTTCCTGCAACAAGGCCGCCAACATGCGATGCGCCGTGGGCGGGGTCAGGCCCAGGTCGCGCACGACGTCGCTCAAGCCCACGCCCCGCGCGGGCGCGGCCCCCACGTATTTCAGCAGGCGCAGCACGCGGAAGATGCTTTGCGCGCCACCGACCGCATCGGCGGCGCGCGGCGAGGTCGGCACGGAAGAACGGGCGGTGCTCATTGGGTGCGGATCATCGGGCTGTGAATCATCGGGCTGCATTCACGGGCTGTGTTCATCCCGCGATCAATGCACCGTGGTGCCATCAGGCGGCGTCTGGTTCAGCCCCAGGGCCGCTTCCCAGCTTCGCAGCGGCACGCAGGTCTGCAAGCGGACGATGGCGCGTTCGATCAGGGCGGGATGCAATTCGTGGCCGACGTGGCTGGCGATGTCGATGGTGGAATCCCCGTGCAGCGTTTCCAGCCGGGCTTGCGCGGCCTGGATGTGGGACACGTTCATGACAGGGTCGTCGGCGCCGTGCAGCAGGTGCAGGGTGGTGAATTGCGGCGCGGCCTTCGGCAATTGCGCATAGCGGCCCGAAAACGCGATGACGCGCCCGGCCATGCCGTCGTGGGCCTGCACCAGTTCCAGAGCCATGATGGCGCCCTGCGAAAATCCCGCCACCGCGGTGTCCGACTGCAATAGATTGAAGCGCGCTTGCGCCTCGCGCACATAGGCCTCCAGGGGCGGCATGGCCGCCGCCACGCGCTCGGCGCGGTTGTCTTCGCTGATGCCGCGCACCGAAAACCACTGGCGCCCCGCGCCGCCGCCGTCAAAGGGCTCGAAGCCTTCGGGCGCCAGCACCGCCGCCATCGGGAAGGCCGCGCGCACGGCGTCGGCCAATGGCCGCAGGTTATCGGGTGACCCGCCCACACCGTGCAGGAGGATGAACAATTGGCGCACGTCGACGCCCGCCTCGGGAAGGAATTCAAGTGAACCGGTAGATGCCATGAAACTGCTCCGTGCTGGCTGGGGCCGCGGGACTGCGCCGCTGTCACAGCATTGTAAAATGCGCGGCGTTGGCCCTGGCGCCCCCCTTTGGTTCCCTGGGGATGCCCTTGCCCCTTGCTGGCAGTCCCTTGTCGCGGACCCTGCCTGAATGCCGCCGCGGCGGCCACTTTTCCCCGTTGCAATGCAAACACCGATTTCCGATTCTGGCGCCCCGCCCGCCAGCCAGAATCAGCTGCACCGCGTGCTCAAGGCGCGCCACCTGACGATGATAGCGCTGGGCGGAGCCATCGGCACCGGCCTGTTCGTGGCCTCCGGCGCGGCCATTGCCGAAGCGGGTCCGGGCGGCGCCCTGCTCGTCTACCTGGTGATTGGCCTGATGGTCTACTTCATCATGACGAGCCTGGGCGAACTGGCCACCTTCATGCCGGTGTCGGGCTCGTTCTGCACCTATGCATCACGCTACGTGGACCCCGGCTTCGGCTTCGCGCTGGGGTGGAATTTCTGGGTCAGTTGGGCCACGGTCGTCGCCGTGGACGTGGTGGCCGCCCAACTGGTCATGGCCTACTGGCTGCCGGATACGCCGGGCTGGATCTGGAGCGTGGCGTTTTTAGCGCTGACCTTCGGGTTGAACGCCTTTTCGGCGCGCAGCTTCGGTGAAGCCGAATACTGGTTCGCCCTGATCAAGGTGGTGGCCGTGCTGTGCTTCATTGCCGTCGGCCTGGGCATGCTGGTGGGCATCATCCACGGCGGCGACCAGGTCGGGCTGGCGAACTGGACCATCGGCGACGCGCCCTTCGTGGGCAACGCGGCCACCTGGGTGGGCGTGGCGATGGTGGTGGCCTATTCCTTCCAGGGCACCGAACTGGTGGGCGTGGCAGCAGGCGAATCCGAAAACCCGCGCCGCAACGTGCCGCGCGCCATCAATAGCGTGTTCTGGCGCATCCTGCTGTTCTACGTGCTGGCCATTCTGATCATCGGCCTGCTGCTGCCCTATACCGACCCGCAATTGCTGCGCAACGACGTCGAAGACATCGCCGTCCGCCCCTTCACGCTGGTGTTCCAGCATGCGGGGCTGCTGTCGGCCGCCACCGTGATGAACGCGGTGATCCTGACGTCAGTGCTATCGGCCGGCAATTCGGGCATGTACGCCGCCACCCGCATGCTGTTCAACATGGCGGCCGAAGGCCAGGCCCCGGCGCTGTTCAAGCGGCTGACGTCCAAGGGCGTGCCGCTGTACGCGCTGCTGGCCACCACGGCGCTGGCCTGCCTGTGCCTGTTCAGCGTGGTGTACAGCCCGAAGGCGGTCTATATCTGGCTGCTGAATTTTGCGGGCATGACGGAATTCATCGTGTGGCTGAGCATCGCGATGAGCCATTACCGGTTTCGCCAGGGCTACGTCAGGCACGGCTACGACACGGCCGACCTGCCCTACAAGGCCGGCCTGTTTCCCTTTGGCCCGGTGCTGGCCTTTGTGCTGTGCCTGGTGGTGACGCTGGGGCAGAACTACCAGGCGTTCCTGCAAGATCGCATCGACTGGATCGGGGTGGTGTCCACGTATCTGGCCATTCCGCTGTTCCTGGCGCTGTGGATCGGGCACCGCGTGGTGAAGAAGTCGCGCTGGGTGCGCTACGGGGACATGCGCTTTTATGGGCTGGATCGGGACCACGGCTAGGCGCGGGTCCGCCGGATCAGGTCGCAAAACAGTGCACCAGGCGGCCCATGGTTGGCCCAGGGACGGGTCATAGTCGGCTCATAGCCAGCCCATAGCCGCTCAAAAGCCGCCCACAAAACGGGGCTACAATACTGTATATTCATACAGTAATGATGACCCCTGAACGCATCCATCCCGCGTTGTGGCGCGCCACCCAGTTGGCCAAAGGCGCCGCGCGCACCCTGCCCACCGGGCACGCTTCGCTTTCCGCCGAGCTGCCGGACGGCGGCTGGCCGCTGGGATCCCTGATCGAACTGCTGACCCCGCACCCCGGCGTGGGCGAAATCCGCCTGTTGCGCCCAGCGTTGGCCCAATTGGAAACGCGCCGCCCCATTGCGCTGGTGCAACCGCCGCACGTGCCCCACATCGCCAGTTGGATGAGCTGGCGGCTGGATCCCCGGCAATTGCTGTGGGTGGCCCCGCAAAAACCCGTCGATACCCTCTGGGCCACGGAACAAATCCTGAAAAACGGCAGTTGCGGCGCCCTGATCTGCTGGCTGCCGCATGTGCGCCCTGAATCCCTGCGCCGCCTGCATCTGGCGGCCCAGGCCAGCGACCTGCTCTTCATTGCCATCCGCCCGGCCAAGGCCGCGCAGAATGCCACCGCCGCCCCGTTGCGGCTGGCGCTTGCGCCGGCCCCGGGCGGCTTGTCCGTCCATATTCTGAAGCGCCGGGGGCCTGTCTGCGACACCCCGCTGTACGTGGGCCTGGAGCCCGGCGCGCTGACACCGTCTTCCCCCCACCATGCGCCTCTGGATCGCCGCCTTCCTGCGCTGCCTGCCGCTGGACGTACTACGCCCGCACTGGCCGCATGAGGAACACGCCTTCGCCGTCCTGGACCAGGAACGCGTTGCCGCCCTCACCCCCGCCGCCCGCCAGGCCGGCGTCAAGCCGGGCATGCGCCGCGCGGGCGCCGCGGCTATCGCCCCGCAGGTGGAACTCTTGCCGCGCCAGCCGCAGGCCGAAGCCGATACCCTGCACGGCGCGGCGCTGGCGCTGCTGCAATACACCCCCGAAATTGCCTTGGGCGATGCCGACACCGTGCTCTTGAACGTGGGCGCCAGCCTGATGTTCTTCGGCGGCCCGCGCGCGCTGGCCCGGCGCATACGCGCCACCTTGGACGCGCTGGATGTGCGGGTGTCCTTGGGCATGGCGCCCACCGCCCGGGGCGCCTGGCTGCTGGCGCACCGCCCGGGCCGGCGCGTGCCCCGGCGCACCCTCACCCTGCCCACCCTGACCCGCCGGCTGGACGCGCTGCCGCTGGCGCTGCTGCCCCAGGCCCAGGCGCGGCTGGACTGGCTGGGCGACATCGGCTGCCACTCCCTGGCTGACCTGCGCGCCCTGCCGCGCGCCGGCCTGCAACGGCGCAGCACGCCAGATCTGCTTCCCGCCCTGGACGCCGCCTACGGCCAGGCGCCGGAACTGTATCGCTGGATTGAACCGCCCAACCAGTTCTCCCGGCGCATCGAACTCATGGACTACGTCGAGCACACCGACGCCGTGCTGGCCGTGGCGCGCCGCCTGGCCGAACAACTTGGCGGGTGGCTCACCGCGCGGCAACTGGCGGTGCGGCGCGTAGTGCTCAGCATGGAACACGAACGCGGCCGCCATGCCCGCCCGCCCACCGAACTGGAACTGGCGCTGGCGCAACCGGTCTGGCAGGCGCCGCAGATCCTGCACCTGCTGCGCGAAAAGCTGAATCACGTCACGCTGGAAGCGCCCGTCATCGCCGTGTCCCTATTGGCGCCCGACACCGTTGAGCAACCCGCCGTCAGCACCACGCTGTTTCCCGAACCCGGCGGCACCGCGGCCGACCACGCCCGCCTGCTGGACCTGCTGGTGGCCCGGCTGGGCCGCGATCAGGTGCGCCACGCCCACCCCACGCCCGACCACCGCCCCGAAGCCGCGAATTCCTGGGGCGACGCGCTGGCCACCCCGCGCCCGCCCCAGCCCCTGCCCCCTTTGCTGGACCGCCCCTTCTGGCTGCTGGAAACGCCGCTGGCCCTGAAGCTGTCGGGCCATCGCCCCCAATACGGCGGCCAGCCGCTGCGGCTGGTACGGGGGCCCGAACGCATCGAAAGCGGCTGGTGGGACCCCGCCCTGACCGTGCGCGACTACTTCGTCGCCGAAGACGCGGCGGCGGCGCGCTACTGGATCTACCGCGAACGCGACGCGGAACACGCGCGCTGGTTCCTGCACGGGCTCTACGCCTGAGGCTTCGCGCATGCAAGACGACCCTTACGACGCCCCCTACGACGCCCCCGATCCGTCCGAACTTTTGGCAACGTTGCCCGGCTACGCCGAGCTGCAATGCCAGTCGAACTTTTCCTTCCTGCAAGGCGCCTCGCACCCGGAAGAGCTGGTCGCGCGCGCCGCCGAACTGGGCTACGCCGCGCTGGCGCTGACCGACGAATGTTCGCTGGCCGGCGTGGTCCGCGCCCACATGGAAGCCAAGACCCAGAAGCTGCCGCTGATCATCGGCGCCACGTTCCAGTTGCGCGCCGCGCCCGACGCCGGCCCGCTGGGCCTGACCCTGCTGGCGCAAACCCGCGAAGGCTACGGCAACCTGTCCGAACTCATCACGCTGGCCCGCACCCGCGCCCCCAAGGGCGAATACCGCTTGGCCCCCGACGCCCTGACCCATCCGCCCAAGGGCTCCGAGCACCTGCGCCAGGTACCGGAATGCCTGGCCATCCTGACCCCCGCCTACGGCATCGACGCCGACCGTCTGGCCGAGCAGGCGCGCTGGTTGACGCGCGTGTTTCCCAACCGCGCCTGGGTCGGACTGAACCTGCTGTACCGGTCACGCGACGACCAGCACCGCGCCGCCGTCGAACACGCCGCCCGCCAGGCCGATCTGCCCATCGTGGCCGTGGGCCAGGTGCAGATGCATGTGCGATCGCGCAAGCCCCTGCACGACACGCTGGCCGGCATCCGCACGCGCCAGCCCGTGGCCCAATGCGGCTACGAATTATCCGAAAACGCCGAACAGCATCTGCGCACCCGCATGCGCCTGGCCAATCTGTATCCACCCGACGCGCTGGCGCAAACGCTGGTGGTGGCGCGCCGCTGCGCGTTTTCGCTGGACGAACTGCGCTACGAATACCCTGACGAGGTCGTGCCGCCCGGCCACACGCCCGCCACCTATCTGCGCCAGGAAACCCTGGCCGGCGCCGCCCGCCGCTTTCCCGCCGGCGTCCCGGAAAACGTGGCCGGCCAGATCGAAAGAGAACTCGACCTGATCGGCGACCTGCGCTACGAAGCCTACTTCCTGACCGTCTACGACATCGTCCAGTACGCGCGCAGCCAGGGCATTCTGTGCCAGGGCCGGGGGTCGGCCGCCAACTCCGCCGTCTGTTATTGCCTGGGCATTACCGCGGTGGACCCGGTACGCGGCAACAACTTGTTTGAACGTTTCATAAGTAAAGAGCGCAACGAACCACCCGACATAGACGTAGATTTTGAGCACCAGCGCCGCGAAGAAGTCATCCAGTACATCTACAACAAATACGGACGCGACCGCGCCGCCCTGACCGCCGTGGTTATTTCGTACCGGCCACGCAGCGTGCTGCGCGACACCGGCAGCGCGCTGGGCGTGGACCTGGGCGTGATCGACGCCGTGGCGCGTGCGCACCAGTGGTGGGACGGTAAAAAGGAAATGCTGCGTACGCTGGGCACCTGCGGGCTGGACCCGGAATCCCGCGTGGCGCGGCAATGGGCGTCGCTGGCGCAAACCATGATGGGCTTTCCGCGCCACCTGTCGCAGCACCCGGGCGGCTTCGTGATTTCGCGCGGCAAGCTGTCGCGCCTGGTGCCCATTGAAAACGCCGCCATGCAAGACCGCAGCGTCGTGCAATGGGACAAGGACGACCTTGACGCGCTGAAACTGCTGAAAGTCGACGTGCTGGCGCTGGGCATGCTGTCGGCCTTGCGCCGCACCCTGGAGCTGGCCGGCCAGCGCCGGGGCCAGCCGCTGGCGCTGCAAGACATTCCCGAAGGCGACGTCCCCACCTACGACATGATCTGCGACGCCGACACGGTGGGCGTGTTCCAGATTGAATCGCGCGCGCAGATGACCATGCTGCCCCGCCTGCGGCCGCGCAAATACTACGACCTGGTCGTGCAGGTGGCCATCGTGCGCCCCGGCCCGATCCAGGGCGGCATGGTCCACCCCTACCTGCGCCGACGCCAGGGCAAGGAAGACGAAACCTATCCCAGCGAAAAAGTCCGTGGCGTGCTCAGCCGGACCATGGGCGTCCCCATCTTCCAGGAACAGGTGATGCAGATCGCGGTGGTGGCCGCGGGGTTCACGCCGGGCGAGGCCGACCAGTTGCGCCGGTCCATGGCTGCCTGGAAACGCAAGGGCGGCGTGGACAAATTCCGCGTCAAGCTGGTGGGCGGCCTGCTGGCGCACGGCTACACGCTGGAATTCGCCGAAGCCCTGTTCCGGCAGGTAGAGGGGTTTGGCGAATACGGCTTTCCGGAAAGCCATGCCGCCAGCTTCGCGTTGCTGGCGTACTTCAGTTCCTGGCTCAAGCGCCACGAGCCCGAAGCCTTTCTGGCCGCCCTGCTCAATTCCCAGCCCATGGGTTTCTACGCGCCCGCGCAACTGGTGCAGGACGCCCGCCGCCACGGCGTCTGCGTGCTGCCCGCCGACGTTACCGTCAGCGGCTGGGATTCGGCGCTGGAAACCCTGCCCGACGGTCACCCCGGCGCCCAGCGACGCCCGCGCCCGCACTCCCCACCCGCCGAAGACACCCGCCCCGCTGTCCGGCTGGGCCTGAGCCTGATCCAGGGCATGCGGGAAGACGCCGCGCGCCGCATCGAAGAGGCTCGCGGGCAGGCGCCTTTTACCGACACCGGCGACCTGGCCCGCCGCGCCGGGCTGAACCGCCACGACCTGAACGCCTTGGCCGCCGGCGACGCGCTGCGCACCCTGGCCGGCCACCGCCGCCAAGCCAGTTGGCAAGCCGCCGCCAGCGTCCAAAGCCGCGACCTGCTGCGTGACGCCGCCATCGTGGAAACCCAGGCCCCCCAGTTGTCGGCCCCTTCGGAAAACCAGACCGTGGCCGCCGACTACCGCAGCCTGGGGCTGACGCTGCACAGCCACCCGGTCGCCCTGTTGCGCGCGCAACTTGCCGCCCGCAATTTCCAGCCGGCCGAGGTCCTGAACGGCTATCCCGACAAGCGCGTGGCCCGCGCCTGCGGCATCGTCACCGTGCGCCAGCGGCCACAAACCTCCAAGGGCGTGATCTTCGTCACGCTGGAAGACGAAACCGGCCCCGTCAACGTGGTCGTGCGCCCGGAACTCATCGAACGCCAACGCCGCGAACTGCTGGGCGCCAAGCTGCTGGGCGTCTACGGCGCCTGGCAGAACGTGGACGGCGTACGCCACCTGATCGCGCAACGCCTGGTGGACCTGTCCGACCTGCTGGGCGGGCTGGCGGCCCATAGCCGGAATTTTCATTGAGGGGCCAACTGGCCGGTATCACGGCAGGCACGTACCCGTTCCTGATGACATTTGGATCACTATCCGCCCGCTCCACCATGCTCGAGCGGCCTATGCTCTGCGCCTCTATCAACGCCCCCTCGAGGACTCAGCATGTCACCGCCGCGATCGCGCTTTTATCGGGAGCGCCTGGCCGAACTTCATCAGCAACTGATGCTGCATCCCGTCGTGCACCAACATCTAAGCGGACAACAGATCCGGTATGACGGTATTCGCCTGCTGCCGGACAACGTGTTTTCCATGCCCTTTGGCGATATCTCCGTTCTGGAATTGACCCATTTGCTTTCCATTTTCAACGGCAGCCGTGTGCATCAACAGGCGGAACGAAAAGCAGGGCCGGATGATGCGCCGGCCGGACTGTACTTCACCGTTATCAACAATCGTCTTATTCAGGCTCCCTACAAAAACAGAATCGGGCTGTACACGGAGCAACGCCGACCGCCCCGGGCGGCGGGCTACGCACTCCACATCGACTACTACTATCTGAACGCCAGCTTGGCACCACGCTACCTGGGGCGGATCGCCTTCGCGCTCTGCGCCATCACAGCCTATTTATGGGGGCTGTCTAAAATTTCACTAGTCGCAGCAGGCGGTATCGGTTACCCCGACCGCTATATCGGCTATCAAATCTGGCCCAGACTGGGCTTTGATGCTCGCCTGCTTCCCGAAGAAACATCAGGCGAAGCGCGGTTGTCGGAATGCGCGACAGTGCAGGAAGTGCTGGCTGCGGACGAAGCGTGGTGGATCAGGAAAGGGACACAAAGGCCGATGGTTTTCGACTTGGCACCCCATAGCGCCTCATGGGAAAAGCTAGTACCCTGCTTCGATACAAAAGTCATGTCGGGAGGAGGTCTCAATGGCTGATCAAACCACATCGAAACGTATCGCCACCACCACAACCATGCACCGCACGAAGCCGGGCCATGTGTTCAAGATATCCATGAAGGGCATTCCGGTGGTCACAGAGGAAGCTTGGGCCAGACTGGAAGCCTACGCCCGACAGCCGACCACCGCACGCCGCGTTTATCCCACCTTGCCCGACGTAATCTGATCCCCCTTTCACTACCCCGTTATTGCAGCCCGTCTTGAGCCCATCTCAACGCGGGCTTTTCACTTTTTGGCGCGCCGCCGCAACGCCAGATTACAGCGCGCCTAGGCTGGTCTATCATGGCTTTTTTCGTAGTGGTGTTGTAAGGAGCTATACATGATCCGCAAGCTGATCCCTTTCATTCTGGTTGCCAGCCTGACCGCATGCGCCAACACTGGAACGTCGTCGTCCAGCGCACCGGCAGCCTCCAGCTCCTCCAGTTCATCGTCCTCGTCCGGCGCCAGCACGTCGGGCGGCGCTTCCTATGGTGGGTCGGGCTCGGCCATGCCGGGCTACGGCACCAAAACCTGCGACGCGGCCGCGCTGCAATCGCAAATTGGCCAAAAGGCCACCACGTCCTCGATGGAAGACCTGCGTACCCGCAGCGGCAGCAGCACGGCCCGCATCCTGCGCCCCGGCCAACTGGTCACCATGGAATACAACGCCACCCGTTTGAACCTGATCGTGGATGACAAAGACGTCATGACCGCCATTCGCTGCGGTTGATCTACCCCATCCCAAGCCGGCCGGCGCCTACCCTCGCCGGCCGTCTCAGCCTTCGCGCGGCAACGCCGCAGGCGGCACGTGGGGCAGGAAGGCCCCTGCCACTTCAAACGCGCATTCCTCGCGAGCGATCTCGATCACCCGCGACACGATCGGGTTGACGATGTTCTTCTTGTGTACCGCGTAGTAATTGATGGTGGGCAGATCCGGCTGTACGTCCAGCTGGCACAGCGCACCGCGTTCGACCAGCGGCGCGAAGTAGGCGCCAGGCAGATAGCTGATGCCCAGCCCCAGCATCGTCAGTTGCGCCATCATCCCCAGGCTGTTGCAGGTCAACACCCGTTTGACCGACAAGCCCTGTTCGGCGAACCAGGCGTCGTACAGATGAGACAGCGCGGAATTGGTCGGCTGCGAAATCACGGGATACGGCGCCAGGTCCTGCGGCGACAAACGCGCCTGCAAATCGATATCCAGCGCGGGGCTGGCCATCCAGACGTTGGTGACGGCGCCCAGATGGGTGCCATCGTATTGATAGCTCCAGAACGGGCCGGGCATGATGGCCAGGTCCAGTTGGTCCTGGTCCAGCCTTTCGTACAGCGTAATGCCGCCGTCGATCTCGGGCATCAGTTGCACGCGCGGATAACGCAGGCTGATCTGATTGATCAGCCGCGCCAGCCACGTCATGCCGACCAGCTCAGTCACCCCCAGCCGCACCACGCCTTCGAAACTGGCCGGGTCGGCCATGTTTTGCACGATGCGGCTATTCAGGTCCAGCATTTCACGCGCCAGCTCAAACAGCTTGCGCCCTTGCGGCGTCATGAACAGCTTTTTGGCCCGGCGCTCGAATAACGGCGACCCGGCGAAGGCTTCCAATTCCCCTACCCGCTTGGCCACCGCCGATTGCGTGGTGTGCAGTTTGCGCGAAGATGCGCTGAAGCTGCCTAGCTCGGCGCTCCAGTAAAACGCCTCTAACTGTTTAAGGGTGTACATCGCGGCGGTTGATGCGAAACGCATGGAAACCCTCACGTTACCATCGCCGCCACGGCCCTAGCCGCGTGGGTGCAGGATGTCGGCCAGAAAACGCTGAGCGCGCGGATGCGAGGGCGCGCTGAAAAAGCGCTCGGGCGTGTCCACCTCAAGAATCTCGCCACCGTCCATGAAGACGACCCGGTCGCAGACGTCGCGCGCAAAGCCCATTTCGTGAGTCACGCACACCATCGTCATGCCGTCCTTGGCCAGGCCCTTCATCACCTGCAGCACCTCGCCCACCATTTCCGGGTCCAGCGCGCTGGTCGGCTCGTCGAACAACATCACCGGCGGCTGCAATGCCAACGCGCGCGCAATCGCCACGCGCTGCTGCTGGCCGCCCGACAGCGCACCAGGGTAGGCGTCGATCTTGTTCAACAGCCCTACCCGCTCCAGCAATGCACGCGCCAATTCCACCGCCTGCTTGCGCGGCTGCTTGCGAATGTTCACCGGCGCGAAAATCACGTTTTCCAGCACGCTCATGTGCGGAAACAGGTTGAACTGCTGGAACACAAAGCCGATCTTCTGACGCAGCGCGTTCAGGTTCGCGCCCTTCTGGTAGATGTCCGCGCCGTCGATCAGGATGCGACCTTTCTCAATAGGCTCCAGCCGATTCACCGTGCGGATCATGGTCGACTTGCCCGAGCCCGACGGCCCGCACACCACCAGCACTTCGCCACGCGCCACGGACAGGTCCACGTCTTTCAGCACGTGATGGTCGCCATACCACTTGTTCACTTTTTCAAGCTTGATCATGATTCTTTCCGTTAAGCCATGGCGCGCGAGCGGCGGATACGCAGGTCCAGCCAGCTCAAGCCGCGGCTCAGGCTGAAGCACACCAGGAAATAGATAATGGCCAGGATGCCGAACACCTGCAGCGGCTGGGTCAGCACCAGGTTGTTGACCTGATTGGCCGCGAAGGTCAGCTCGTTGACGCTGATGACGTAGCCCAGGGACGTTTCCTTGATCGTGGAGACGAACTGGCTTGTCATGCTGGGCAGCACGTTGAACAGCGCCTGGGGCAGCACCACCTTGCGCATCGTCGTCCAGTAGCCCACGCCCAGCGAACGCGACGCTTCAATCTGGCCGCGCGGCACCGCCTCGATGCCCGACCGAATCACCTCGGACAAGTAGGCGCTTTCATAGACCACCAGCGCGAAGATCAGCGTCCAGAAGCCGCTGACCACCTGCCCCGTCAGCTTGGGCACCACGAAGTACGCCCAGAAGATCAGCATCAGCAGCGGCATGCCGCGCACGACGTTGACCAGCCCCTTGCTGGCGACCCGCAGCGCGCCGAACGGGCTGACGCGGGCCAGCGCGATCAACAGTGCCAGCGGCAGCGACATCAACAAGCCCAGCGCCGCCAGGATCAGCGTCAGCGCCAGTCCGCCCAAAGGCCCGTTGGGGTATTGGCCGACCAGCAGCGTCGGCCAGTATTGCATCAGCAGGTCAAGCACCGTGGCCTCCGCGATTCAAGCGATAACGGGCGTAGACGCGCGACCCCACCGCCATGATCAGGAACGATCCCAGCAGGTACATGATCGTGGCCGCGCCGAAGGTGGCGAAGGTGCGATACGTTTCGTTTTCAATTTCGCGCGCCTGATAGGTCAGCTCCATCACGCCGATCGCCATCGCCACGCTGGTGTTCTTGAACAGCAGCAACGCGCGGCCGACCAGCGGCGGAATGGAAATGCGCAACGCCTGCGGCACGATCACGTAACGCATGCATTGCAGGTAGCTTGCGCCCAGCGCGCGCGCCGCCTCGAACTGCGTCCAGGGAATGGCGCGCAGGCCGCTGCGGATGTCCTCGGCGATGTACGCGGCCGACCCCAACGCCAGCGCAATCGCCGCCAGCGACATTTCCGCGTTGTGATCGTAGAGCCACAACCTCAGCCCTTCGGGCAGCAGCTCCGGCATGCCGAAATACCAGAACAACACCTGCACCAACAGCGGCACGTTGCGGTGGTATTCCACATAGGCGTCCACCACCCAGCGGCATGGCGCCAGGTTGGTGGCCCGCACCACGACCAGCGTCACCGCGATGGCGAAGGCCATGACCCACGCCACCAGGAACAGTTGCACGGTAACCACCATGCCGCTGAGCAGCAGCTGGTATTGGGATGCATCTAGCAAGCTCATAAAGCGTCGGCCCTTGGCAATTGCGCGGCCATCAGCCGGCGATGGGGCCGATCTTGAACCCGCGCTCCAGCTTGTAGGGCGTGGTGGGGCCGAACCACTTGTCGAACAGCTTGGCCGCCACGCCCGAGCTCTCGGCTTCGTCCAGCGCCTGGTTCACGGTTTGCAGCATGCGCGTCTCGGACTTGCGCACGCCCAGGCCCCAGGGTTCGTCAAACACCGACTTGCCGATCACGCTGACGGGCGCCGTGGGCGGGCTTTGCAGCACCAGGCGCACCAGCACCAGTTCCGACGCAAACTGCGCATCCACCTTCTTTTGCTGCAAGGCCAGGTAGGTGGCCGAACTGTCGCCATAACCAATCACCTTGGACTTGTCCAGGATGCGCTTGATCTCGCGCTCCGAGCTGGAGCCCTTGGTGGCGCCAATGCGGTGACCGTTCAGCGCTTCGATGCTGTCCAGGCCCGAGTCCTTGCGCACCAACAGCTTTTGCGGGCTGACGTAGTAAGCGTGGCTGAACGCGATTTGTTCGGCGCGATCCGGCGAATAACCCAGGTTGGCGGCCAGGATGTCCACGCGCCCTTCGTTCAATTCCGGCACGCGCGCCGCCACCGACAGCAGCTTGTAGCTGATCTTCACGCCCAGCTTGTCGGCAACCAGCTTGCACACGTCCACGTCATAGCCCACCAACTGGCGGGTGGCGCCGTCCTGGAAGCTGAACGGTTGCGACGTGCCCAGCGTGCCGCAGACGAGTTCGCCGCGCGCCTTGATGTCGTCGACTTGATCCGCTTGCGCGGCGGCGCCCAGCGCCAGCGTGGCCAGGCCCAGGCAGGCCGCGAAGAAAGTGTGGCGTTTCATGGTTGATTCCCCTTGTGTGTTGTGTGGTGGTCAAACGGTCTAGCGTAGCAAGGCGCCGTGTTCAGGCCAGCTTGGCGCAGGCCTCGCGGATGGCGCAACAGCCTTGCTTGATATCCTCCAGCGACGCGGCAAACGACAGCCGGAACGTGCCCGGCGCGCCATAGGCGTTGCCATCGATCACGGCCACGCCCGCCTCGCGCAGCAGGTAATGCGTCAGGTCGGTGTCGGTGGCGATCACGTCGCCGGCGGGTGTCTTCTTGCCCAGCAGGCCCGAGCAGTCCGGAAACACGTAGAACGCGCCTTGCGGCACGACGATGCTCAGGCCCGGCGTACCGGACAGCTCGGCAACCGCCAGGTCGCGGCGCTTTTTGAAAACCTTGGCGAATTCGGTCACGCAGTCCTGTGGGCCGGACAAGGCCTCCAATGCCGCCGCCTGGCTGACCGACGACGCGCCCGACGTGCTTTGTGATTGCAGAATCGCCATCGCCTTGATCAATTCGTCGGGCCCCGCGCCATAGCCGATGCGCCAGCCCGTCATGGCGTAGGCCTTGGACACGCCGTTGACCACCAGCGTGCGGTCGGCCAGTTCGGGCGCCACCTGCAGCGGGTGCACCGTCGGCTCGTCCGTGAAATTGAGCCGGGCGTAGATGTCGTCCGTCATCAGCCAGACGTGCGGATGGCGCTTGAGCACGTCGGTCAGCCCGCGCAATTCGTCGGCGGTATAGACCGAGCCGGTAGGGTTGCTGGGCGCGTTCATCATCAACCACTTGGTGCGCGGCGTGATGGCTTGTTCCAGCGCCTGGGGCGTGAGCTTGTAGTCCGTTGCCGGCAAGGTCTGCACCACGACCGGCACACCGCCGTTGACCAGCACCATGTCGGGGTACGACACCCAGAACGGCGCGGGAATCAGCACCTCGTCACCGTCATTCAGCGTGGCGGCCAGACCGTTGAAAATCACCTGTTTGGCGCCGGTGCTCACAATGATCCGCGCCACGGGATAGTCCACGCCCGTGGCGGCTTGCACATGGCCGCGCGCGGCACGGCGCAACGCCGCCGTGCCCTGGGCAGGCGGGTATTTGGTTTCGCCGCGATTCATCGCGGCAGTGGCGGCCTGGCGAATATGTTCCGGCGTTGAAAAATCGGGTTCGCCAATCGTCAGGTCGATGATGCGGCGGCCTTGTTCGCGCAGTTCGGCGATGATGGCGCGCGCAGCGACGCTGGGCGACAGCTTGATGCGCTTGATGCGGTCGGCAATGATGCTCATTTGGCGCCGCCCGTCTTTTCGGCAATGGTCTTTGCCAACCACGGCTTGGTGTAGGTGCCGGCGCGCAGCTTTTCCTTGGCCACGGCTTCGTCGGCTTCCTTCTTTTGCGCCAGGGCCAGCACGGCGGCCGCGTGTTCGGCGGGAATCACCACCACGCCGTCGGCATCGCCCACGACCACATCGCCCGGGTTGACCACCTGCCCGCCCACGGACACCGGCACGTTGATTTCGCCCGGGCCGTCCTTATACGGACCCTTGTGCGACACGGCACGCGCAAAGCAGCCGAATTCGCCTTGGCCGAAGACGTCCACGTCGCGCACCGCGCCGTCGATGACAAAGCCCGCGATGCCGCGGGACTGTGCGTCCATCATCATCAGTTCGCCAACCAGCGCGTTACTGGCGTCGCCCGCGCCATCGACAACGATGACGTCACCCGCGGCGCCCATCGAAATTGCCTGATGAATCAACAGGTTGTCACCGGGACGGGTCTTGACGGTCAGCGCCAGGCCAACCATGCGGCGCGTGCCGCCATGCATCGGGCGCAGGCCCGACACGCCGTACAGGCGATTCATGCAGTCGCTGATCTGGGCGGAGCCGATATCGGCAAAGCTGGCCAGCACGTCGGCGGCCACGGCCGGCGCCGCCCGAGAAAGAATGCGAAATCCGATGGGAGTCATAAGAAAGTCGAGGGGGTGAATGCGTCAAGCGGTTAAGCGAATACGCATTACAAAGCCCCGCGCACCTTTCCTCAAAACGATATAAATTCCCAGCGAACCAGGAATTTTTTTCGTGCATACGCCTGTTAAGGGTTATCCCTTATTCGTAATCACGAGTGCTTAATCGTCCCCGCCGCCGTTGGCGGCCCGCGCTTCCGACAGTGCGATCGTCAGGTTGACGACCTTCTTCTTCAGCTGGTCGCGCTCTTCCGTAACGCGCGCCAGCACCCCGCGCAAGCGCGCCACTTCCGCCGGCAGGTCGGCGATGTGTTCGATGGGCACTTCGGGCGGGGCTTCGCGGGGCGGCGGCGCCTTGGCCAGGCGCACTTCGCGCGCAGCCTGTTGCAGTTCTTTCTTGCCGCCCGCCACGGCCGCGGCCTGGCGCTCGGGCGGCAATGACGCCACCGCTGCTGCCGCATTGATGGAAATGGCGCCCTCTTTCACAGCGCGCACCAGTTCCGGCGCGGCGGCTTTCTGAATCTTTTCGATCTGCCCCAGGGTGTTGCTGCTGATGCGCGCGGCGCGCGCCAGTGCCTGGCGGCTGGGCACGGGCGGCGTCCATGACATGTTGGGCGGCAGGCGCGGGGCGCCATCGGCGGCGGGCGCGCCGTCGTCCTCATCCCAAGGCGGTGATCCATCCGCCTGCTGCGCGTCGGGCGCGGCCTCGGGTGCCTCGGGCGGTGTACGCGCCAGCAAAATTTCCTTCTTGCGCAACGCCAGCACGCCGCGCTGGAAGTCCGACACGCTGCGGCGTCCCAGATGGTTTTCGATCATCCACAGATGCACGTCTTCCATCGACTTGAACGTGGTGTTCTGGCGCGTCTGGAATTCAATGCCGTGCTTCTTGCACAGGGCGTAGCGGTTGTGCCCGTCCACCAGCAGGTCGCCCCACAGCACCAACGCATCGCGGCAGCCTTCGGCCAGCAGGCTGCGTTCCAGCGCCTCGTGCTCGTCTTCGGTCAAGGGGTCTATGTAGGCGCGCAGGCCCTCGTCTATCCTGATTTCCATGGTGTCCAATTCGTTGATCTTGTCGGGCTGACGCTACGTCAGCCCCTGGCCGCGCAGAAAATCCTGAACCGCCGCCAGCCTTGCCACCGGGTCCGTCAGGCCCAGCAGACGGGTCTTGTCGTCAGGCGGCAGCGGCAGCAGTTCGCACCAGCGGTCCGCCACCCAGCCGCTGTCGTCCAGCCGGAACGGCGGTGCAATCGGCATCTTGTCGGCAGGCACGCCCTCTTGCTGCCATTGCGCCACCAGGCGCCCCAACGCATCGGCGCTGGGCTGCATGGAGGCTGGCACGGGCGTGGGCGGATCGTCGGCAATGGGCTCGGCCTGACCCATCCAAAGGCCGTATTTTGCCACTTCGCTGGAAAGCAGCCGAAACCGACTGCCGCCAATACAGCGCACTTGCAGCAAGGCGGGCATGGGCGCGTCCCACGACGCGATGCGCGCCATGGTGCCCAGCGGCGCCAGCGTCTCGACGCCCTCGGGCGAACGGACTTCGTTGCCCGCCAACAAGCCCACCACGCCGAACTCGCTGCCATCCGCGATGCAGCGACGGATCATATCCAGATAGCGCACCTCGAAAATGCGCAGATGCAGCACGCCGGCGGGAAATAGCGCGTTGGATAAGGGAAACAGCGGAATCAGCGCCATGGCCGGCTCCTTATTTGAGGGGGGAAGCGGTAGGGTCAAACCCGGTGTTGTCGACCCCGTTGGTGTTGAATCCGCCAACGTCGAACGCGGCATCCACCGGCACCTGCATGGCCGTCACCATGGCGTTGGTCTGCGCCGCCATGCCGATCACCGACAGCAGCTCGGCATGCTGGCCATCGGTCATGCCCCGGGCCTTGGCCGCCGCCGTGTGCGAATGCACGCAGTACGAGCAACCATTGGCGGTGGACACGGCGATATAGATCATCTCGCGCACCAGCGGCGACAGTTCACCGTCGGCCATCATGACTTGCTTCAACTGCGCCCACACACGCTGCAACTGCGGGGGATCGTTCGCCAGCGCGCGCCAGAAATTATTCACAAAATCAGACTTGCGCGTCGCCCGGATGTCTTCGAATACCGCCCAGGCCTGGGGGCTGTTGCGGACCTCGTCATCCGATAGCAGTTTGACCGTGCTCATGCCATTTTTTCCTTTGCGAAGACCTCTGTCAGGCGAAATTTACCGTCAAGCGGCTACAGTGCGTACTTTGCCGGCTCCTTCGGGTACCGTGGGCCGGGTTTTCCATCATAGTGCGGCAGCGCAGCGCGCACCCGCCCCCCAAAAAAAGGAAACATCATGCCCCAGCTATCCGCCTATCTCAGTTTTGACGGCAACTGCGCGGACGCCATGCGCTTCTATGAGCGCGTGCTGGGCGGCCGCCTTGAAACCCTGATCCGCTACGCCGATGCGCCTTCAGATGCGGCAATGCCCGCCCTGTCACCCGAGGACGCCGAGCGCGTCATGGTGGCCCGCCTGGTGCTGGACGAGCAGACGCTGCTGGGCAGCGACGCCACCAGCGGCCATCCCTATCCCGGCAAGCAGGGCATTGCCCTGGCCCTGGTCTACCCCACCGTGTCCGACGCCCAGCGCGTCTTCGACCAATTGGCCGACGGTGGCAACGTGACGATGCCATTGCAGAAAACATTCTGGGCAGACGCGTATGGGGCGTTGCTGGACCGATTTGGAACGCGCTGGATGGTCAGCGGCGGCAAGATCACGCATTAAGGCGTGTGTGGCATGGCACGGGGTCGCCCGCCGCGGGATTGCCCGCCGCGGGATTGCCCGCCACGCCGTCAGTGCCTCAAGCCCCCGGCCGATGCAACGCCAGCACATCGTGCAGCGATTGCGCCGCGCGTTGCAGCACCGGCACGGCGCGCAGCAGGTCGTCCAGCATGACGCGGGCCGTGGGCGCGTGGCACGCCACCGCCGCCACCACCCGGTCCTCGGCATCCTTCACCGGCACCGCCACCGCGCTCATGCCGCGCACGAATTCTTCGTTGTCGATACCAATGCCGCGCGCGGCCAGGCGTTCCAGTTCTTCTTCCAATTGCGCGGGGTCGGTCAAGGTGCGTGGCGTGTTGCGCGTCAGCGGCAGCCGGGCCAGCACGCGGCCGCGTTCCAGCCGGTTCATCGACGCCAGGAACAGCTTGCCGCTGGCCGTGCAATGCATGGGCACATGGCTGCCCACCGCGAAGAACAGCCGCAAGGGCTCCGACGTTTCCACGCGTTCCATATAGACCACGCGGTCGCCGTCGGGTGCGGTCAGGTTGCAGGTTTCGCCCAGGGTGCCCACCAGTTGCGCCAGCACCGCGCGGCAGGCCCGCGTAAACGCCGATGCGTGCAAGGTGGCCAGCGCCAGCGACGTGGCTTGCGGCCCCGGCACAAAGCCATGTTCGGTAGGCGTGGACGCCACGAAACCCGCGCGCTGCATCGCGGCCAGCAGCCGCATCAGCGTGGTCTTGGGCATGTTCAAGCGCTGCGCAAGCTGCGCCAAGGTGGGGGGATGCTGGGCGCGCGCCAGGTGTTCCAGCACCACCAGGGCACGCAGTGAACGCGCGGCCTCTTGTTGCTGCTCGGGCGTGTCGCCTTCCCCACTCGACTTCACCCCCGCCTCCGGCTTGGACGCCGATGCTGCACTGCGATTTTGAAACCGAAGTTGCATGTTCCGTTCCATTTGTCCGCCCCCACGCGCGTTGTGCTTTGTTCTACGCGCCTGCTTTCTAGAATCGCCACAGATGTCCAGCCGGTTCCCGCCTCAACACCGGATGGGATCGAGCCAGTATATAAGTGCGCCCCGCCGCAACAAGCAGGGAAAACGCGCCGTCATGGCGCGGTGCGGGTTGCGGTGCGGGTTGCTTGGGCACAGGCGGCACAACAACAGGGAGACAAGGCGATATGTCCGATACCGTGGATGTCATCGTGGTGGGCGCCGGCTCGGCCGGATGCGTGATGGCCAATCGGCTTAGCGCCGACGGCGCGCACGCCGTCTGCCTGCTGGAAGCCGGCCCCAGGGACACTTACCCCTGGATCCACATCCCCATCGGCTACGGCAAGACCATGTTCCACAAGGTGGTGAATTGGGGCTACTACACCGACCCCGACCCCAACATGCTGGGCCGCCGCATCTACTGGCCGCGCGGGCGCACCTTGGGCGGCTCCAGCGCCATCAACGGCCTGATCTACATACGCGGCCAGCGCGCCGACTACGACGCCTGGGCGCGCGCGGGCAACCCCGGCTGGGGCTGGGACGACTGCCTGCCCTACTTTCGAAAATTGGAAAACAACGACCTGGGCGAAGGACCCACCCGGGGCGTGGACGGCCCCTTGCACGCCACGTCCATCAAGACGCCGCACCCGCTGGTGGAAGCGATGATCGCCGCCGCCGGAACGCTGGGCGTGCCCGCTGTGCGGGACTTCAACACGGGCGACCAGGAAGGCGTGGGCTACTACCAACTGACCACGCGCAACGGCCGCCGCTGCTCCACCGCCGTGGCCTACTTGCGGCCCGCCGAAGACCGCCCCAACCTGCGCGTGGAAACCGATGCCCACGCCATGGCGATTCTGTTTGAAGGCGGACGCGCCTGCGGCGTGCGCTACCGGCAAGGCGGCCAGGTGCGAACGCTACGCGCGCGGCGCGAGGTAGTGCTATGCGCGGGCGCGCTGCAATCGCCGCAGTTGCTGCAACTATCGGGCGTGGGGCCGGCCGCGCTGCTGCGCCAGTTTGGTATCCGCGTCGTGCGCGACCTGCCCGGCGTTGGTGAAAACCTGCAAGACCATCTTCAGATCCGGCTGATCTACGAAACCACGCGGCCCATCACCACCAACGACCAGTTGCGCAGCCTGCATGGGCGCGTGCGCATGGGCTTGCAATGGCTGCTGTTCCGGGGCGGCCCGCTGGCGGTCGGCATCAACCAGGGCGGCCTGTTCTGCCGGGTGGACCCGGCCAGCCAAACGCCCGACACCCAGTACCACTTCGCCACGCTGTCGGCCGACATGGCCGGCGGCAAGGTGCATCCGTTTTCAGGATGCACGTACTCCGTCTGCCAGTTGCGCCCGACGTCGCGCGGCCAGGTGCGGTTGCGCAGCGCGGACCCGTTCGAAGCGCCGTCCATGCAGGCCAACTACCTGTCCACGGAACTGGACCGCCGCATGACCGTGGCGGCCGTCAAGCATGCGCGGCGGCTGGCCGCGACCGAGCCGCTAGCCGGGCTGATGAAACGCGAGTTCCGGCCCGGGCCCGCCGTGCGCACGGATGACGACATCCTGCATTTCTGCCGCGAACATGGGGCCACCATCTTCCACCCCTCGGGCACGGCCAAGATGGGGCCGCGCAGCGATCCGATGGCCGTGGTGGACGAACGCCTGCGCGTGCATGGCGTGGCCGGACTGCGGGTGGTGGACTGCTCCATCATGCCCACGCTGGTCTCGGGCAACACCAATGCGCCCGTGGTGATGCTGGCCGAACGCGCGGCCGATTTCATGCTGGAAGATTTCAAGCTGTCCCGGCGCCGGGCGGATCTTGTCACCGCCTGATCGCACCCCATCGACAAGGAAGTCCCCAACGAAGCTCAAGCCAGACCCGCGCACGGCGCCGCAGAGCGCCCCGCCCCATCAAAGGAGACTGCAATGCCCAAGCAAAACGAAGCCGCGGTACGCAAGGTCGTCACCGCATCGCTGATCGGCGCCACCATCGAGTGGTACGACTTTTTTCTATACGGTGTGGTGGCCGGCATCGTATTCAACAAGCTGTACTTTCCCACCGGCGACCCGCTGGTCTCCACCATGCTGGCCTACACCACCTTCGCGGTGGGCTTCATCACCCGGCCGCTGGGCGGGCTGATCTTCGGCCACTTCGGCGCCCGCATCGGCCGCAAGAGCATGCTGGTAATGACGCTGATGATCATGGGCGTGTCCACCTTTCTGATCGGCCTGGTGCCCACCTACGACAGCATCGGCGTGTGGGCGCCCATCCTGTTGCTGCTGCTGCGCATCTTCCAGGGCATCGGCCTGGGTGGTGAATGGGGCGGCGCGGTGTTGATGGCCTACGAATACGCGCCGCCGGGCAAGAAAGGCTTTTATGCGTCGCTGCCGCAGATCGGGCTGGCGATCGGGCTGTGCCTGGCGTCCGGCACGGTGGCGCTGCTGTCCACCTTGCTGACCGACGAACAGTTCATGGCCTGGGGCTGGCGCATCGCCTTCCTGGCGTCCGCCGCCATGGTGCTGGTGGGCATGTACATCCGGCTGAACATCAAGGAAACGCCGGAGTTCACGGCCGTTAAGGCCAACAATGCCGAAAGCCGCATTCCGTTCTTCGACATGCTCAAGCGCTACCCCGGCAACGTGTTCAAGGGCATGGGCGCGCGCTACATCGACGGCGTGTTCTTCAACGTGTTCGGCGTGTTTTCCATTTCGTACCTGACGCAGACCGTGCAGATCACCCGCACCGAGGCGCTGATCGGCGTCATGGCCGCCGCGCTGGTGATGTGCTTTTTCATCCCCTTCTTCGGCCGCTTGTCCGACCGCATCGGCCGCACGCGCGTCTACTTCTGGGGCTCGTTGATCACGGCGCTGGCATCGTTTCCAGGCTTCTGGCTGATGCTGAACAGCCAGGGCAACGTGATGCTGATCTGGCTTGCCATCATCATCCCGTTCGGCATCTTCTACGCCGCCGTGTACGGACCCGAAGCCGCGCTGTTCTGCGAGCTCTTCGACGCCAAGGTGCGCTACACGGGGATCTCGTTCGTGTACCAGTTCTCGGGCATCTTCGCCTCGGGCATCACGCCCATCATCGCCACCGCGCTACTGAAGACGGGCGGTGGGCAGCCATGGCTGATCTGCCTGTACGTGCTGTTTGCCGGCGCGGTATCGGCGTGGTGCGCGTGGCTGATCGGGCGTGGCAAGCCCGCCGAAGACCCGGTCGCGCAGTCTTCGGCGCCCCTGCCTCGCGCGGGCTTGCGCAAGGCCTGAGCGTGGCCGTTCAGTTGGCTTGCGCCACGGGCGGCTGGACGCCGGTCCCGCCGCCACCCAGCGCTTTGAACAAGGTCGCCAGCGCAATCTGGCGCTGCGTACTGACCTCGATATAGGTCAACTGATCGGTGAACGCACTGCGCTGCGCGTCCAGATAGCGCAGATGGCTGTCCACGCCACCGCGATAGCGCGCTTCCGACAGCCGCATCGCTTCCTGGCTGGACTCGGCCAAGGCCCGCCGCGAGGCCTCTTCGCGCCGCAAGGTGTCCGTGGCGGCAAGCGCGTCGGACACCTCTTTGAACGCGGTCTGGATCGCCAGCTCGTACTGCGCCACCGCGATGTCCTTGCGCACCGTCGCCAGGTCCAGGTTGGCCACATTGCGACCGCCCGAGAAAATGGGCAGCGTGATCTGCGGCGTGAACGACCAAGCCCGCTGACCACCGCCGAACAGGTCGGACAGGTCCGCGCTGGACGAACCAAACAGGCCCGTCAGCGTAATGCTGGGAAAGAACGCCGCCCGCGCCGCGCCGATGCTGGCGTTGCGCGCTTGCAGTTCATGTTCGGCGGCCAGGATGTCGGGCCGACGTTCCAGCAGTTCCGACGGCGCGCCCGCCGCAATCTCCTGCACCAACACGGGCGACGTGGGCAACTGCGTGGGAAGGTACGGACGCAAATCGTTCACACCCACCAACAGGGCCAGCGCGTTGCCGGCCTGGCGGACTTCGCGGTCGATGCGCTCGCGCTCGGCGCGTGCCTGTTCGGTCAGGCCCAAGGCCTCTTGGTAGTCCAGCGCCGTGGCCGCGCCGGCCTGGCGCCGTTGGGCGGTCAGGTGCAGCGACGCCTCGCGGCTGGCCAGCGTCTGCTCGGTGACTTGCAGGCGGCGCATCGCGCTGTCGCGCGTGAGATACGCCTGGATCACTTCAGCCACCAAGCTGATGCGGGTGCTGTGCGCGGTTTCCTCGGTGGCCAGATAGCTTTGCAGCGCGGCGTCCGACAGGCTGCGCACGCGGCCAAACAGGTCGATCTCGAACGAGGTCAGCCCAATACCGGCCTGGTAGCTGCTTTGCACGGCCGAACTGCCCGTGCTGTTCAGGTCACCCGGCACCCGCTGCCGCGTGCCCGTGCCTTGCGCGTTGATGCCCGGCAGGCGGTCGGCGCGTTCAATGCGGTACTGCGCGCGAGCCGCCTCGATATTCAGCACGGCCTGGCGCAGGTCGCGGTTATTGTCCAGCGCCAACGACACCAGTTGGCGCAAGGGCTCGTCGGTAACGAAGGCCTGCCAGTCCAGCGTGCCGGCCGCCGACGGCGCCGAGGCTTCCGGCTGGCCGAACTGCGTGGGGATGGGCGCATCGGGCCGTTGATAGACCGGCGCCATCGAGCAGCCGGCCAGCGCCGCCGTCAACATCAGGGCGCCCAGGGTGCGCGAAAAAGAAGTTTGCATCATGACGGTCATTCCTCGGCCGTGCGCGTGGCAGGCAAGGCATCGGGGGCCGGCTTGCTGCGGTTCTTGGGCAGCAGCGACAGCACCCAGACAAAGAAGATGGGCACGAAAATCACGCCCAACAAGGTGGCGGTCAGCATGCCGCCGATCACGCCCACGCCCAAGGCGCGCTGGCTGGCCGCGCCCGCGCCGCTGGCCAGCGCCAGGGGCACCACGCCCAGAATGAACGCCAGCGACGTCATCACGATGGGGCGAAAGCGCAGCTTGGCGGCCTGGATGGCGGCGTCCGCCAACGAATGGCCCTGTTCGCGCAGGCTCTTGGCGAACTCCACGATCAGGATGGCGTTCTTGGCCGCCAAGCCGATGATGGTGATCAGGCCCACCTTGAAGTACACATCGTTGGACATGCCCAGCACGGTTACCGCCAACACCGAACCCAGCGCGCCGATCGGCACGATCAGCATCACCGACGCCGGAATGGCCCAGCTTTCATACAGCGCGACCATCAGCAGGAACACCACCAGGAACGCCAGCGCGAACAGCATGGGCGCCTGCGCCCCAGCGAATTTCTCTTGGTACGACAGGCCGGTCCATTCGTAGCCAATGCCGTTGGGCAGTTCGGACACGATCTTTTCAATCACGGCCATGGCCTCGCCCGTGCTGTGCCCCGGCATCGCGTCGCCCGCGATCTTGAACGCGGGGTAGCCGTTGTAGCGCGAGATCTGCACGGGGCCATTTTCCCAATCGGTCTTGACGAAGGCCGACAGCGGCACCATGCCTCCCGACTTGTTCGGCACGTTCAGCATCAGGATGCTTTCGGGCGTCATCCGGTCACGCACGTCGGCCTGCACCACCACGCGCTGCAAGCGCCCGGCGTTGGCAAAGTCGTTGACGGTGGCCGACCCATAGGCCGACGAGATCGCCGTGCTGATCGTGTCAAAGCCCACGCCCAGCGCTTCGGCCTTCTGGCGGTCGATGTCCAGGCGCAGCTGCGGCGCGTCGGCCAGGCCTTCCATCATGGCGTAGGCGATGACGGGCGAGCTATTGGCCTTGGCCAGCAATTGGTTGCGTGCGTCGGTCAGCGCCTGGCGGCCCAAGCCGCCCCGGTCTTGCAGGCGCAGCGCAAAGCCGCCTGAATTGCCCAGGCCGTCGATGGGCGGCGGGTTCACGGCCATGATGGAACCGTCCGGGATCACCGCGAAGCGTTCGTTCACGCCCGCCGCGACGTCAGAGGCGGCTTGGCCCTTGCCGCGTTCAGACCAGTCTTTCAGCGTGGGAAAGGCAATGCCCGCGTTCTGGCCGGTGCCCGAAAAGCTGAAGCCCATCACGGTAAAGGCGTCGCCCATCGCGTCCAGCGACATCAGGTGTTCCTCGACATCCGCCACGACCTTGTCGGTGCGGTTGTAGGTAGCGCCCGGCGGCAACTGCACGTCAACAATGACGTAGCCCTGGTCTTCGGCCGGCACGAAGGATTCCGGCACGCGCACGTACAACACGCCCAGCACCGCCACGATGGCCACATAGATCACCATGTAGCGGCCGGTGCGCTTGACCAGCCGCGAGTTCAGCGCTTCGAAGCGCCCGGTCAGGCGGTTGAACATGCGGTTGAAGCCGCCGAAGAAGCCCTTCTTCTCGTCGTGATGCCCCTTCGGGATAGGCTTGAGGAAGGTGGCGCACAACGCCGGCGTGAAGGTCAGCGCCAAGAAGCCCGAGAACAGAATCGACACCGCCAGCGACAGCGAGAACTGCTGGTAAATCACGCCCACCGAGCCGCTCATGAAGGCCAGCGGCAGGAACACGGCGGACAGCACCAGCGTGATGCCGATGATGGCACCCGATACCTGCTCCATGGCTTTGATCGTGGCCTCGCGCGGGGGCAGGCCCTCTTCGGCCATGATGCGTTCCACGTTTTCGACCACCACGATGGCGTCGTCCACCAGGATGCCGATGGCCAGCACCATGCCGAACATCGTCATCATGTTGACCGAGAAGCCCAGCACCGACATCACCCCGAACGTGCCCAACAAGCAGACCGGCACGACGATGGTCGGGATAAGCGTGTAGCGGAAATTCTGCAGGAACAGGAACATCACCAGGAAGACCAACACCATGGCTTCCAGCAGCGTATGCACGACCTTGGTGATGGCCACGCTGACAAAGCGCGAGGTATCAAAAGGCACCGAGAATTCCACGTCCTCGGGGAACGAGGCCGACAATTCCTGCAAGCGCGCCTTCACGGCCTTAACCGTGTCGATGGCGTTGGCGCCGGGCGCCAACTGCACCGCCGCGCCCACCGACTTCTTGCCGTTCAAGCGCGTTTCAAAGTCGTAGCTCTGGCGCCCCACTTCCAGGCGCGCCACGTCCGATAGATGCACAACCGAGCCGTCGGCGTTCGCGCGCAGCACGATGTTGCCGAATTCCTCCGGCGAATCCAGCATGCCCTTGACGGCCAGCGTAGCCGTCAGCTCTTGTTCGGCCGAACCGGGGCGACTGCCGAAACTACCGGCCGGCACCTGCACGTTCTGGGCCGCGATGGCCGCGTTGACGTCCGCCACCGACAGGCCCAGGCCCAGCAGTTTCTGCGGGTCGATCCACACGCGCATGGCCGCTTCGGCGCCAAAGAACTGCACCTTGCCCACGCCTTTGACGCGGCGGATTTCGTTGTTGATGTGGCGCGCGGCATAGTCCGACAAGCCCACCACGTCCTTGTGCGCGTCTTCGCCCTTGTAGGTCAGCGCGTAGATCATCAGGAAGTTCGAGCTGGCCTGCTCCACCTGCAAGCCCTGCTGCGTAACCGCCTGCGGCAAGCGTGCTTCCGCCTTCTTGATGCGGTTCTGCACGTCCACCTGCGCCAGGTCCGGGTCCATGCCCGGTTCGAACGTGACGGTGATTTCAGCGCTGCCGCTAGAACTGCTGGACGACTCGTAATACAGCATGTTCTTGGCGCCGTTCAGCTCTTCTTCGATGACGCTGGTCACCGAATCCACCAGCACCGAGGCCGATGCGCCGGGATAGGTGGCGGCAATGGTCACCTGGGGCGGCGCCACCACCGGAAATTGCGACACCGGCAGCGACGGAATCGCCAGCAAGCCCGCCAGCGAAATGAAGATGGCCACCACCCACGCAAAATTGGGGCGGCCAATAAAAAACTTGGACATGATCTACCTTTGGGAATGCACGCAGTGCGTGGGCGGCTGCTTAGTTCGCGGCATGGCTGGCGGCCGGATCGGTGGCCGCGTTGCTTGCCGCGTTGTTCACCGCAACGCGTGCTTGTTCAGCGGGCGGCGCCACGCTGACTTTCTGGCCGGGCACGGCGGCCGACACCCCGCCGACGATCACGCGGTCGCCCACCGCCAGGCCGTCGACGATGTGCCAGTCCGAGCCGCGCATCGTGCCGGTTTGCACGGCGCGCGATTCCACCACGTCGTCCTTGCCCACCAGCATCACCTGCGGTTTGCCATCGGTGCTGCGCGTGACCGCGCGCTGCGGAACCAGGATGGCGTTCGGGTCCACGCCCTGCTTTGTTTCCACGCGCACGTACATGCCGGGCAACAGCAACACATCGGGGTTGGTGAATTCGCCGCGCACCGACACCTGGCCCGTTGTCCGGTCTACCGCGATGTCCGAGAACAGCAGCTTGCCGCTACGGCGTTCGTCCGTGCCGTCGATCGTGATCGAGATGCTGGCGCCCTCGCCCTGCCCCAGGCTGCCGTTCTGCAACGCCGCGCGCATGCGCAGCATGTCGGCCACGGGCTGGTTGAAGTCGACGTAGATGGGGTCCAGTTGCTGGATCGTTGCCATGGCGGTGGCTTCGTTCTGGCCAACCAGCGCGCCTTCGGTCACCTGCGCACGGCCGATGCGGCCAGAGATCGGCGCCTTGACGGTGGCGTAGTCCAGGTTCAGTTGCGCGGTCTCGACGTCGGCCTGGGCCGACCGGCGCGCGGCCTGGGCGCTTTTCAGCGTGGTGGTGGCGGTGTCGAAATCCTGCTGGCTGACGGCTTCGATCTTCACCAAGGGGGTGTAGCGCTTCAAGATGGCCTGCGCGTCGGCCACGGCGGCGTCCGCCTTGGCCAGCTCGCCCTGGGCGCGCGACAGCGCGGCCTTGAACGGCGCGGGGTCGATGCGGAACAGCACATCGCCCGCCTTCACATCGGCGCCTTCCTCAAAGTTGCGGGTCAACACGATGCCCGCCACGCGGGCACGCACTTCGGCCACCCGAACCGGTTCGACGCGCCCGGGCAAGGTGCTGGACAGCGCGTAGCGCTGCGCTTGCACCTCAACCACCTGCACCGGACGTGGCGTGTCCGCCTGCGCCTGGTTGGAGCTTTCGCCGCCGCAGCCGGCCAGAACCAAAGTCAAGCCCAGGGCCGCCACCAATGCCGTTGCAGGCAAGCGCCGCTTCATCTGAATCTTCATTTTTTTACCTTGCGCCCCGCGGCACTGTTTTTTCACCAAGTGGCGGATGCTACTGGAAAGATTGATTTGAATCAATAACGATTCATTTGATTATCAAAAGTTCATCAAAGAAGTTTCAAGAGCTTTTGCTTGTCAAAAACGCAAAAGTTTGCACAAGATGAATCTCGCGTGCTCCAATACCCCGCAAATGGGGATCTCACACACATAACAGAGGGAAGGCGATGTCTGACGACGCAGGGCACGAACGGTATTTGGTCGCGTTGGCGTTGGCGATGGTGGACCAGCCGCGCGCCACCTTGCAGGAACTGGCCAAGGCCGTGGGCGTCAGCAAGGCGACGCTATACCGCTTCTGTCAGACGCGGGACCAATTGGTCCTGCGGCTTACGACGCATTGCGCGCACATCATGAAGAAGGCGATGGCGGATTCGCATCTGGATACCGCGCCGCCGCGCGAGGCGCTACGCAACCTGATTCAGCAAAACATGGCGCACAAGGAATTGACGGCGTTCCTGATGTACCACTGGAAGCCCGACAACGAGCAGCAGCCCGACATCATGAGCAGTTGGTCGGGTTATCAGGAGTCGTTGGATGCGTTCTTTCTGCGCGGCCAGCGCGAAGGCGCCTTCCGCGTGGACATTCCGGCGGCGGCGCTGACGGAAATGTTCTTTGGCGTGCTGACCAGCATGGTGGACGCCGAACGACGCGGGCGCGTCGCACGGCTGGGCATTGCGTCCGTGGTCGAGCAGATGATGCTGCACGGCATCGCCAGCGAGCCGGTGCGCGCACCGGCCCAGGGCACGCCGGCCTGATCAGGCGCTGGCGACGGGGCGACCGAAGAACGGGTAGTTCGGGTCGTTATAGCCGTGGCTGGACGCATGGCCCGGGACGACCCAACCGTCCACGATGGCTTCGTCTTCGGGCGTGATGGTGACGTCCAGCGCCGCGTAGTAGTCGTCCATTTGCGCCAGCGTGCGCGGGCCGGCGATCACGCCGGTGATGATCGGGTTGGCCAAGACCCAGGCGGTCGCGAAATGGCCCGGCAGCACACCACGCGCGGCGCTGTGCTGCACCAGTTGCTGGGCAATCTGTAGCGACTCTTCGCGGAATTCCGTGGCCAGCATGCGGCGGTCGCCGCGCCCGGCACGGGTATCGGCGGCGGGCGCCTGGCCCGGTAGATACTTGCCCGTGAGCACGCCGCGCGCGATGGGGCTGTAGGGCACCACGCCCAGGCCGTAGTGCTTGCACGCCGGCAGGATTTCCACTTCAGGGCCACGGTTCAGCATGTTGTAGTACGGCTGGCACACCACCGGCTGCGGCACGCCCATTTTTTCGCAAAGACGCATCACTTCGGCAATGCGCCATCCCCGGAAGTTCGACAAGCCAAAACTGCGCAGCTTGCCCGCGCGGATCAGGTCGCCCAGCGCCCACAGCGCCTCTTCCAGATTTTCTTCGTGAAAGTCGCGGTGCAGGTACAGGATGTCCATGAAGTCCGTACCCATGCGCGCCAGGCTTTGCTCCACGCCGCGCATCAGCCACTGGCGCGAGTAATGCGACTGGTTCGGCCCCTTGCCGACCGGGTTGCCGATCTTGCTGGCCAACACCCAGTCATGGCGCTGCCCTTGCAGCAGCTTGCCCACCACTTCTTCCGAGCGGCCTTCGTTGTAGACATCGGCCGTATCGATGAAGTTGACGCCATGGTCGCGCGCCGCCGCAACGATGCGCGCGGCCTCGTCATCCGGCGTCTGCTCGCCAAACATCATGGTGCCCAGGCACAAGGGCGAAACGCGAAGATTGCTGGTTCCCAGTCGACGGTATTTCATGGGACATTTCCCTTTCAAATGTAGGATGGGTGAAGCGCGAATATGCACGCCAAAAGAAAATTAAGGCGGAACGCGCGCAACCCATCGGGCGGCCCAGGCCTCGCGACGATTGTTCCTATATAGAGGCCATCACAAGAAAACCGGATAGGAATCGTCGCAAGAAAACCGTTGCGCTGCTTGATGGGTTGCGCGCGTTCGACGCCTGCTTGCTATGTTGCGGTTTCGCGCGCTTCACCCATCCTACACCTCGTCGCCCGCATCCCCACGTAGGATGGGTGAAGCGCGAAGACACACGTAGGATGGGTGAAGCGCGAAGACACACGTCAGAAGAAAAATAAAGCGGAACGCGCGTAACCCATCAAGCAGCGTCGCCCTGGTCGCAATATCAAGCCGCCTAGCCCGCATCCACCGCCGCCAAGATTTTTCCAAACAGCGCATCAGCGTGCGCCGAATTCAGCCAACGCACGATAACCACCATCTTCCGCTCCGGCTCCACCCACGTGAACGAGCTGCCCGCGCCCACGCCGAAGAAGCTGGAAGCCGGCACGCTGGGAAACACGCGGCCTTCGTGGTTCAGCCAAATCAGATAACCGTAATACGGCGCAATCTCGCAGGGCGTGCGCATCGCCTGAATCCATTCACGCGACAAGATCTGTTTGCCATTGGCGGCCTGGCCGTCATTCAACAGCATCTGACCGATCAAGGCCTGGTCGCGCGCGCTGATGGACATGCCGCCGCCCCAGTGCGAACCGCCCGGCACCGACGGCATGCGTTGGCCGTCGATCTCGACCCAGGCGGTGTCGTAGCCCACCCATTGCCAATCTTCGCTGGCGCCGATGGGGCGCGTGACGGCTTCGCGGAAGACGTCCGGCAAGGGCTTACGGAACAGGTGCAACAGCGCATACGACAACTGGTTGATTCGGACGTCGTTGTATTCCCAATACGTGCCCGGGCGCTGCAACGGCCGCGCATCGCCCTTCTTGCCGTCGGGTGGCACGCCGAAGGTCACGGCGCGATAGCGGTCTGCCTGGTCCGACACGCCAAAGCGTTCGCCTTCCCATTCGCTCGTCTGCTGCAAAAGATGGCGCCAGGTGATGTCGGCGTTCTGGCCTTCGTCAAAGCCAATGCCCGGCACGCGCTTGCCCACGGGCTCGTCCACGTCGGGCAACAGGCCACGGTCATGCGCCACGCCGGCCAGAATGGCCAGGTACAGCTTGGCCACGCTGAACGTCAGGTCGGCGCGCTCGGGCTCGCCCCAGGACGCCACCGTCTTGCCGTCCACCACCACCACGCCCGACACCGGGCCACGGTCGTGAATGGGACCCAGCAGGCGGTTCCAGGGCGGCGGGTCGTTCAGGTGCACGCCAAAGTTGCCCTTGACGCTGCGGTCCCAGGTGGATTCGTGTTCATTGGCGAATTCAATCGCCTGCTGCATAAGCGTGTTCATGGTTTCCCTTCGTGTTGTCTTTTGTCTTGCTTGATCTTCAAGCCGCCGCCGCGCCCTCGGGCGTGCGCGCCAGAAATTCCATCGCGGCCTGCACGCCGCCGGAACGATGCGGCACGCCGGCGGCGGCCAGTCCCATTTCGACGCCGGCCAACGTGCCGCACAGCGTCAGGTCGTTGAAGTGGCCCAGGTGGCCGATGCGGAAAATGCGGTCGGACAATTTCCCCAGACCCTGCCCCAGCGACATATCGAAGCGCTCCAGAATCACCTTGCGCAGCGCGTCGGCGCTATGGCCCTCGGGCATCATCACCGCGGTCAGCGCGGGGCTGTGGGCGGCCGGGTCCAGGCTCAGCAGTTCCAGCCCCCAACCCGCCACGGCCAGCCGCGTGGCGCGCGCGTGGCGTTCGTGGCGCGCGAACACGCGCGGCAGGCCTTCGGCTTGCAGCATGGCCAGCGCCTCATGCAGGCCGTAAAGCAGATTGGTGGACGGCGTATACGGAAAATAGCCCTTGGCATTGGCCGTCAGCATTTCGCCCCAGTCCCAATACGAACGCGGCAGGCGCGCGGTGTCGGCGGCGGCCAGCGCACGCGCGCTGACGGCATTGAACGCCAGGCCCGGCGGCAGCATCAAGCCCTTTTGCGAGCCGGCCACGGTCACGTCCACGCCCCATTCGTCGTGGCGGTAATCAATGGAGCCCAAGGAAGAAATCGTGTCCACCATCAGCAGCGCGGGGTGCGCGGCGCGGTCGATCGCGGCCCCCCACGGCGGCGATGTTGCTGGTGACGCCGGTGGACGTTTCGTTATGCACGACACACACCGCCTTGATCCGGTGCTGCGTGTCTTCGGCCAGGCGCGCACCGATCACGGCGGCGTCAACGGGATGGCGCCAGTCGCCTTCCACGTAATCCACCTCCAGCCCCAAGCGCCCTGCCAGCTTCTTCCACAGGCTGGCGAAGTGGCCGGTTTCCACCATCAGCACGCGGTCGCCCGGCGACAGCGTATTGACCAACGCCGCTTCCCACGCGCCCGTGCCCGACGACGGAAAAATCACCACGGGCGATTGCGTCTGGAAGACGTGCTTTGCGCCTTCCAGCACGGCCCGCCCCAGCGCGCCGAATTCGGGTCCGCGATGGTCGATGGTGGGTTGATCGATGGCGCGCAAGACGCGGTCGGGCACATTCGTGGGCCCCGGAATCTGCAAGAAGTGCCGGCCGGACAGATGGGAATTCAGGGAAAGCATGCGTCGCCCCAGAGTGGAATTTTTTGTATACCAACGAAAGCTGCGCGGCGGTTCAAACGGCTTTTTAAACGGCATGGACCGGGCAGGCGGACTTGCGGCATGCGCCACTCTATCCCATTGTTTTTGCATCGATAACCTAGGGTATACACCCATCATGGAAGTCGCGGCGACAGGTTTATAGTGCAAAAAAACACGGGGAAATGTTGGTATACCAATGAGCAGCAATCCTAGCCTGATGCCGGATTTGGCCAGGTCGGCACGCGCCGATTCCGCCACGCCCGACACGTTGCCAGACGCCGCCGCGCCTGCCGCGCCACGCGCCGCCGGCAACGGCCGCACGCTGCCCGGCGCGGTTGCCGGCGCGCTGCGCGAACGCATCATCCAAGGTGAATTCCCCCCCGGTTCACGATTGAACGAACGCGCCCTGTGCGATCTCTTGGGCGTATCGCGCACTCCGATGCGCGAAGCCTTCCGCGTATTGGCGGCCGAAGGCCTGGTGCAGATCGAACCCAACCGCGGCGCGCAAGTCGTGGCGCTGTCGGAAGCCAACATCCGCGAGGCCTTTGAAGTCATCGGCGGCCTGGAAGCCATGTCGTGCCGGCTGGCGTGCGAACGCGCCACCGACCTTGAAATTGCCGAGATCCGCGCGCTGACCTACGAAATGATGGCCAGCCACGCGCGCCACGACCTGCCCACTTACTTCCACACCAACCGCGAGATCCACGAACGCATCAGCCTGGCTTCGCACAACAGCCTGCTCAAGCAGTTGTACGACGCGCAAAACGCGCGCATCCAGAACCTGCGCTTTGTGTCGAACGAGAACCGGCAGAAGTGGGACCTGGCCATGCGGGAACACATCGAGATGGCCGAGGCCCTGGACGCGCGCGACGCGGACCGGCTGGCGGGCATCATGCGGCAGCACTTGCAGCGCAAATGCGAGGCCGCGCTGAAAAGCCTGAACCCCGATGCGGCGCCCCCGCCCGCGCAATCGTCCGACTCTGGTTGAGCTTGCCCTCCCAGCGCTAGGACGATAACGATAAAAACGGGTGGCGCGGCCCGGAGCGAGACGTTGGATACGCAGTACTTGTAGTGCCTTCCACAGGAGCCTTCACCATGGCTGATAGTCGCTTCACACCGCAGCACCGTATCTCTGCCCCCGCCTTGCGCGCCCGCCGCATCACCCCCATGCGCGCCGTTGCCGCCGCCCTTTTGGCTTGCGCCACGCTGGCCGCCCCGCCCGTGCTGGCCGGCAAGAAGGACGACACCTTGCGCATGGCGTATGACCAGGCGCCGGAAAGCGTGGACCCGTACTTCAACAACGTGCGGATCGGCGTGATCATTGCCGCCAACGTCTGGGACACGTTGCTCTATCACGACCCCGTGTCCAACGAGTACCGCGGGCAACTGGCCAAGAGCTGGAAGCAGGTCGATGACAAGACGATGGAATTCGAACTGCGCCAGGGCGTGAAATTCCACAACGGCGAAGAGTTCGACGCGGACTCGGTCGTGTACACGCTGAACTACGTGGCCGACCCGAAGAACAAGGCCGTCACGCAGCAGAACGTGTCGTGGATCGACAAGGTCGAGAAAATCGACAAGTACAAGGTGCGCCTGACCACCAAGGAGCCTTTCCCCGCCGCCAAGGAATACCTGTCCACCACCGTGGCCATCCACCCGGCCAAGTACTACCAGGAGGTCGGCCCCAAGGGCATGAACGCCAAGCCGGTGGGCTCGGGCCCGTACAAGGTGGTGGACTACCAGCCGGGCAAGTCCATCACGCTGGAACGCAACACCGATTACTTCAAGGATTCGCCCAAGGCGCAGCCGAAGATCGGCAAGGTCGTCATCCGCTTCATTCCTGACCGCCAGACCCAGATGGCTGAAGTCATCTCGGGTGGCGAAGACCTGATCATGAGCGTGCCCAAGGACCAGGCTGAACAGCTGGGCCAGATGCCGAACCTGCAGATGGTCACCGGCAACACCATGCGCATCGTGTTCATGCAGATGAACATCCAGGAAGGCACGCCCGCGCCGCAACTGAAAGACGAGCGCGTGCGCAAGGCCATCATCCACGCGATCGACCGCGAATCCATGCTGAAGAACATCGTGGGCGAAGGCGGCGGGCTCATCAACACCATCTGCACGCCCTCGCAAGTGGGTTGCACACAAGATGGCGCGCCCACCTACAAGTACGACCCGGCGCTGTCCAAGAAGCTGCTGGCCGAAGCGGGCTACCCCGACGGTTTCGACATCGACATCGTGGCCTACCGCGAGCGCAACCAAACCGAAGCCATCATCAATTACCTGCGCGCCGTGGGCATCCGCGCCAAGCTGAACTTCTTGCAGTACGCCGCCATGCGCGACATGATCCGCGCCAACAAGGCGTCGCTGACGCACCAGACCTGGGGTTCCAACCTGGTCAACGACGTGTCGGCGTCCACGCCCGTGTACTTTGCCTTCGGCAACGACGACGTCACCCGCGACCCCAAGGTGCGCGAACTGCTCAACAAGGGTGACCACACCATCGAAGCCAAGCCCCGCAAAGCCGCCTACAAGGAAGCGCTGGATCTGATTGCAGAGAAGGCGTATGCGGTGCCGCTGTGGACGCTGCCCGCCTACTACGTTGCCACCAAGGACGTGAACTTCAAGCCCTACTCGGATGAACTCGTCCGCTTCTGGGACATGAGCTGGAAGTAAGGCGCAGGCTTGGCGCCGGGCGTGCGGCAAGCGCGCCCGGCGTGCTGAAACGTTAGAGGAAGTCCTATGCTGTATTTCACGATCAGGCGTCTGGGCCTGGCAGCGCTGGTGGCGCTGACCGTATCGGTCCTGGCGTTCCTGCTGCTGCACCTGTCGGGCGACCCCGCCCTGGCCCTGGCGGGCGAAGGCGCGCGCCAGGCCGACATCGACATGATCCGCAAAACCTACGGGCTGGACCGGCCGCTGGTGGTGCAGTACGCCGACTGGCTCTGGCATATTGCGCAAGGCGATTTCGGCACCTCGGTGTACTTCAAGACCGACGCCGGCCCGCTGATCCTGTCCAAGCTCAAGACCACCTTGATGCTGGGCATGGGAGCGCTGGGCTTCGCACTGCTGATTTCGATTCCGCTGGGCGTGCTGGCCGCCATCTATAAAGGCAGCGTGATCGACCGCGCCTGTCTGGCCATCGCCGTGCTGGGCCAGGCGCTGCCGAATTTCTTTTTCGCGCTGATCCTGATCATGCTGTTCTCGATCTCGCTGCGCATCCTGCCGGTATCGGGCAGCGGCACCTGGCAGCATTTCGTGATGCCCGCCATTGCGCTGGGCTACTACGTGGCGCCCGCCTTCATGCGGCTGATACGCGCCGGCATGATCGAAGTGCTGGGCGCCGACTACATCCGCACCGCGCGCGCCAAGGGCCTGCCGGCCCGCAAGATCATCTTCAAGCACGCGCTGCGCAACGCCATCGTGCCCGTGGTGGCGCTTGCCGCCGTGCAGTTGGGCTATCTGCTGGGCGGTTCGGTCGTCATTGAAACCATTTTCGCGCTGGACGGGCTGGGCTACCTGGCCTACCAAAGCATTACGTACAAGGACTTTCCGGTGATGCAGTTGATCGTGCTGCTGCTGTCCGTGCTGTATGTGCTGCTGACGCTTGCCGCCGATATCGCCAACGCGTGGCTTGATCCGCGCATCCGGGTGTCCTGACATGACTACGCCTATCCTCACCCCATCCGTTCCCGGCGCGCCCGCTCCCGCCGCGATGGAGCTGTCCGCGTCCACCTTGCGCTGGCGCCGGCTGCGCCGCAACAAGGCCCTGCTGGCGGGCGGCGGCATCCTGCTGATCATTGTGCTGATTGCACTACTGGCGCCGTGGATCTCGCCGCACGACCCCTACTTCCAGGACCTGGCCTACCGCACCGCGCCGCCCGTCTGGTACGAAAAAGGCACCTGGCTGCATCCGCTGGGCACCGCCCAGTTGGGCCGCGACTATATGTCGCGCCTGTTCTACGGCGCCCGCATCTCGCTGTTGATCGGCATCAGCGTGGCGCTGATTTCGGGAATCATCGGCACCGCCATGGGCATGGCCGCCGGGTACTTCGGCGGCAAGGTCGACATGGCCGTGTCGTTCCTGATCACGACACGCTTGTCGATGCCTGTGATTTTGGTGGCGCTGGCCACCGTGGCCATCGTGGGCGGCTCGCTGTGGGTCGTCATCCTGGTGCTGGGCCTGTTGAAGTGGGACCGCTACGCCGTCGTCATGCGCAGCGCCACGCAGCAGGTGCGGTCATTGGAATACGTGGCGGCGGCGCAGGCCGCGGGCGCGTCCACCTGGCGCATCGTGTGGGGCGAAGTGCTGCCCAACGTGGTGCCGCAGTTGATCGTGATTGCCACGCTGGAAGCCGCCAGCGCCATTCTGCTGGAGGCCTCGCTGTCGTTCCTGGGCCTGGGCGTGCAGCCCCCGCTGCCGTCCTGGGGGCTGATGATTTCGGAAGCCAAGGCCTATATGTTCTTCTCGTTCTGGCTGATCGCCATTCCGGGGTCGGCGTTGGCGCTGCTGATCTTTGCGATCAATCTGGCCGGCGACGGGCTGCATCAACTGCTGACGCCTGAAGAGAGGGCCTGACCATGAACGAAAAAGAAATTGTTCTGGACGTACAAGGGCTGACGGTGGACATCGCCACGCCACGCGGGCCGCTGCATGCGGTGCGCGACGTGTCGTTCCAGGTCAGGCGCGGCGAAACGCTGTGCCTGGTGGGTGAGTCGGGCTGCGGCAAGTCGATGACCTCGCTGGCCATCATGGGCTTGCTGCCCAAGGCCGCCAAGCGCACGACGCGCCGCCTGGCGGTGCTGGGCGAAGACCTGTCCGCCGCGCGCGGCCGCCGCATCAATGCGCTGCGCGGCAGCAAGATGGCGATGATCTTCCAGGAACCGATGACGGCGCTGAACCCGGCGTACGCCATCGGCGAACAACTGACCGAGCACTACATCCATCATCGTCATGCCAGCCAGCAGCAGGCGCGCGACCGCGCCGTGGAACTGCTGGAGAAAGTGGGCATTGCCTCGGCCGGACAGCGCCTGACGCAGTATCCGCATCAGTTGTCGGGCGGCCTGCGCCAGCGCGTGATGATCGCGATGGCGCTGATGTGCGGCCCGGAATTGCTGATTGCCGACGAGCCCAGCACCGCGCTGGACGTCACCATTCAGGCGCAGATCCTGCGCTTGCTGGCCGACCTGCAAGCCGAGCTGGGCATTGCGATGGTGCTGATCACCCACGACCTGGGCGTGGTGGCGCGCATTGCGCAGCAGGTTGCGGTGATGTATGCCGGGCAGATCGTCGAGGAAGGCCCGGTGAAAGACATCTTCGCCACGCCGCGTCATCCGTATACGCAGGGGCTGCTGGGCTGTATTCCCGTGCCCGGCCGCACCCCGCCCGGCGAATCGCTGGGCACCATACCCGGCGTGGTGCCGTCGCTGGTGGGCGACCTGCGCGGCTGCGCCTTCGCCGCCCGCTGCCAGTATGTACAGCCGCAATGCCGCGACACGGTCCCTGTGTACGGCCATCCGCCGCACCAGCAATGGCGCTGCATCCGCCAAGAAGAAGGAGTTCCGGCATGAGCGTGCTCTTGCAAGCCGAAGCCGTCAGCCGGCAGTTTTCCATCCGCTCGGGCATGTTTCGCCCGCGCAGCACCTTGCATGCGGTCAATGGCGTGGACCTGGCGGTGGAACGCGGCGCGGTGCTGGGTATCGTCGGCGAATCGGGCTGCGGCAAATCCACGCTGGCGCGCATGCTGCTGGGGCTGACGCCACCCAGCGCCGGGGTGATCAAGCTGGAAGGGCAAGACATCCGTCAGATGGACCGGCGCGCGCTGGCCCGCCGCGTGCAGCCGATTTTTCAGGATCCGTATTCGTCCTTGAACCCGCGCCGTTCCATCGCGTCGATCGTGTCGCTGCCGCTGGAGGTGCACGGCATCCCCAACCCCAAGCTGCACAAGGCCATTGAAATGCTGGAGCGCGTGGGCCTGCCGCCGCGCCTGGCGCACAACACGCCCGGGCAGTTGTCGGGCGGGCAACGGCAACGCGTGGCGATTGCGCGGGCGCTGGTCATGAACCCCGAGATCGTGATTTGCGACGAACCGACGTCCGCGCTGGATGTGTCGGTGCAGGCGCAGATCATGAACCTGCTGATGGACCTGCGCCGCGAATTCAACCTGACCTATGTCTTCATCAGCCATAACCTGGCGGTGGTGGAGCACATTGCCACGCACGTGGCGGTGATGTATCTGGGCCGCGTGGTGGAATCCGCCGACACCGCCAAGCTATTCCACGACCCGCGCCACCCGTACACGCAGGCCTTGCTGGCGTCGGTGCTGACGCCCGAACCCGGGCTGGGCATACCCGACATGGGCCTGGGGCTGTCGTTTCCCGACCCGCTGAACCCGCCGCCGGGCTGCCCCTTTCACCCGCGCTGCCAGTACGCCATGGCGCAATGCAAGACCGAACGGCCCGCGCTGACCTTGCGCGATGAGTCCGTGGTGGCTTGCCATCTGTACCCCGCCGTGTCTTCCCCCGTTTCCCCTACCCTGACCGGAGTCCAACCATCATGAGCCGCGAGCAAGCCATCGCCCAGGCGGAACACTGTTTTGATTCGGGCGCCTTCCGCGCGCTGCTGGCGCGCCGGCTGGCGCTGCCCACGGAAAGCCAGAACCCCGAACGCGCCGCCGTGCTGGCGGACTACCTGGAATCGGAAATCCGCCCCGCGTTCGAGGCGCTGGGGTTCACCTGCCAAACCTTGACGCATCCGAAGGCACTGGCGCCCTTCTTGTATGCCGAACGGATTGAAGACCCGGCGTTACCGACCGTGTTGGGCTATGGGCATGGTGACGTCATCCGGGGCTTGGAGAAGGAATGGAAGGAAGGTTTGTCGCCCTGGGCGCTGACCGAGGCCGAAGGCCGCTGGTACGGCCGCGGCATCGCCGACAACAAAGGGCAGCACACCATCAATATGGAAGCGCTGCGACTGGTGCTGGAAGCGCGCGGCAAGCTGGGCTTCAACGCCAAGTATTTGATAGAGATGGGCGAAGAGACCGGGTCGATGGGCTTGCGGGAATTGTGCGCGGAACATCGCGACACGCTGTCCGCCGACCTGCTGATCGCATCCGACGGCCCGCGCCTGGCGCCCCAGCGGCCCACCATCTTCCTGGGCGCGCGCGGCAGCCTGAACTTTGATCTGACGATCGAGGCGCGTGCGGGTGGGCATCATTCCGGCAACTGGGGCGGGCTGATTTCCAACCCCGGCATTCAGTTGGCCCACGCCATTTCCACGATTGTGTCGCCCACCGGCCAGATCCGCATCAAGGAATGGGTGCCGGCCGAACTGCCCGACGCCGTGCGCCGCGCGCTGGCCGATTGCCAGGTGGATGGCGGCACGGACGGCCCCGAGATTGAACCGGAATGGGGCGAACCCGGCCTGTCGCCGGCGGAGCGGGTCTTTGGTTGGTGCTCGTTTGAAGTGTTGGCGTATAAGACCGGCAACCCGGAAACGCCCGTCAACGCGATTCCGCCACGCGCCTGGGCGCGTTGCCAACTGCGCTTCGTGGTGGGCGTGGACCCAGACGACCTGATCCCAGCGCTACGCCGCCATCTGGACCGCGAAGGCTTCCCGATGGTGAAGATTGCGCTGACGCGCGAATCCATGTTCCGCGCCACACGCATTGATCCTGATGACGCCTGGGTGTGCTGGGCGGTGGATTCGCTGGAACGCACGTCGGGGCAGAAGACGGCGTTGCTGCCGAATTTGGGTGGATCATTGCCGAATGACATCTTCACGGACGTGCTGGGCCTGCGCACGATCTGGGTCCCGCATTCGTATCCTGGATGTTCGCAGCACGCGCCGAATGAGCATCTGCCGCCGGAGCTGCTGCGGCAAGCGCTGGGGTTGATGACGGGCTTGTATTGGGATTTGGGCGCGGGCAATACGCCGGCGGTGTCGCGGGGGTGAGTGTTGAATGATTGTTTGGGGATGTGAGGTTGCTTGATGGGTTACGCGCGTTGTGCGGCGATTCTTTTTCTGACGGACCTGCCGCGCTACACCCATCCTACGATTACGCACCGCGATTCGTAGGATGGGTGAAGTGCGGCACCCTCGACCCGCGCAAACAGAGGCCCGCCGCACGCAACCCATCAACCGCATCCACCCGACCGGCCACAGATCGCCTTCGTAGGATGGGTGAAGTGCGGCACCGTCGACCCGCGCAAACAGGTGCCCGCCGCACGTAACCCATCAACCGCATCCACGCGATGCGTCACAGATCGTCCTTCGTAGGATGGGTGAAGTGCGGCAACGTCGGCCCGCGAAAACAGGTGCCGGCCGCACGTAACCCATCAGCAGCATCCCCCCGCCGGGCCACAGATCGCCCTTCGTAGGATGGGTGAAGTGCGGCAATGTCGACCCGCGCAAACAGGTGCCCAACGCACGCAACCCATCAGCAGCATCCACCCGACGGCCCACAGACCGCCTTCGTAGGATGGGTGAAGTGCGGCACCCTCGACCCGCGCAAACAGAGGCCCGCCGCACGCAACCCATCAACCGCATCCACCCGACCGGCCACAGATCGCCTTCGTAGGATGGGTGAAGTGCGGCACCGTCGACCCGCGCAAACAGGTGCCCGCCGCACGTAACCCATCAACCGCATCCACGCGATGCGTCACAGATCGTCCTTCGTAGGATGGGTGAAGTGCGGCAACGTCGGCCCGCGAAAACAGGTGCCGGCCGCACGTAACCCATCAGCAGCATCCCCCCGCCGGGCCACAGATCGCCCTTCGTAGGATGGGTGAAGTGCGGCAA
>NZ_JBHFIZ010000016.1:0-1200 GCF_057334535.1 Achromobacter colocynthidis | reverse complement strand
GGACCCAGACGACCTGATCCCAGCGCTACGCCGCCATCTGGACCGCGAAGGCTTCCCGATGGTGAAGATTGCGCTGACGCGCGAATCCATGTTCCGCGCCACACGCATTGATCCTGATGACGCCTGGGTGTGCTGGGCGGTGGATTCGCTGGAACGCACGTCGGGGCAGAAGACGGCGTTGCTGCCGAATTTGGGTGGATCATTGCCGAATGACATCTTCACGGACGTGCTGGGCCTGCGCACGATCTGGGTCCCGCATTCGTATCCTGGATGTTCGCAGCACGCGCCGAATGAGCATCTGCCGCCGGAGCTGCTGCGGCAAGCGCTGGGGTTGATGACGGGCTTGTATTGGGATTTGGGCGCGGGCAATACGCCGGCGGTGTCGCGGGGGTGAGTGTTGAATGATTGTTTGGGGATGTGAGGTTGCTTGATGGGTTACGCGCGTTGTGCGGCGATTCTTTTTCTGACGGACCTGCCGCGCTACACCCATCCTACGATTACGCACCGCGATTCGTAGGTTGGGTGAAGGGCGGCACCCTCGACCCGCGCAAACAGAGGCCCGCCGCACGCAACCCATCAACCGCATCCACCCGACCGGCCACAGATCGCCTTCGTAGGATGGGTGAAGTGCGGCACCGTCGACCCGCGCAAACAGGTGCCCGCCGCACGTAACCCATCAACCGCATCCACGCGATGCGTCACAGATCGTCCTTCGTAGGATGGGTGAAGTGCGGCAACGTCGGCCCGCGAAAACAGGTGCCGGCCGCACGTAACCCATCAGCAGCATCCCCCCGCCGGGCCACAGATCGCCCTTCGTAGGATGGGTGAAGTGCGGCAATGTCGACCCGCGCAAACAGGTGCCCAACGCACGCAACCCATCAGCAGCATCCACCCGACGGCCCACAGACCGCCTTCGTAGGATGGGTGAAGTGCGGCACCCTCGACCCGCGCAAACAAGTGCCGAACGCACGTAACCCATCAACCGCCCCCCCCCAACGAACCACAGATCGCCCCTCGCAAGACAGGCAAAGTGCGACACCCTCGACCCGCTGATCAAGTACGCTGTCGAGAACCGTGGCGTGTAAGTCGCGGTCGGCCAATGATGGCAATCCCGCCCTGCGGTAGACTTGCCTGCAATTCCGCGTCGCCGACGCGGCACGACACGACGCCACGACGAACGCGTTGCCCCAGGAGTCCCCC
>NZ_JBHFIZ010000015.1:0-304 GCF_057334535.1 Achromobacter colocynthidis | reverse complement strand
CCCGACCGCGGATCGCGCGCAACCCATCAAGCAGCGGTTGCGCTGTAGCAGGCGTCGTTTAGAAACGGGGGCTGTGCTGTAGCCAGCTTCGTTGAAAACGCGGCTGTGCTGTGGCCAATCGTGTTTAGAACCCTGCGCTGTGGCTGACTTTGTTTAGAACGCGTTTGCGCTGTAGCCAGCTTCGTTAGAACGCGGTTGTGCTGTGGCCAATCGTGTTTAGAACCCTGCGCTGCTTGATGGGTTTCGCGCGTTGGGCGGTTGGGTTCTTGCCTTGAGCCTTGCGCGCTCCACCCATCCTACGGGC